>CAYZPV010000046.1:0-51852 GCA_964480585.1 uncultured Opitutus sp.
GCCTGGCCGCCGAGCTTGCCTTCGGTGCCTACCTCGCGGGCGACGCGCGTCACTTCCGAGGCGAAGGAGTTGAGCTGATCCACCATGGTGTTGATGGTATCCTTCAGCTCGAGGATCTCGCCGCGCACGTCGACGGTGATCTTCTTGGAAAGGTCGCCATTGGCCACGGCGGTCGTCACCGCCGCGATGTTGCGCACCTGCGCGGTAAGGTTACCGGCCATCGAGTTCACCGAGTCGGTGAGATCCTTCCAGGTGCCGGCGACGCCGGGCACCTGGGCCTGGCCGCCGAGCTTGCCCTCGGTGCCTACCTCGCGGGCCACGCGCGTCACTTCCGAGGCGAAGGAGGAGAGCTGATCCACCATCGTATTCACCGTGCGCGCGATACGGAGGAACTCGCCCTCGAGCGGGCGGCCCTGGATCTCCAGCGCGACGGATTGCTGGAGGTCGCCCTTGGCGACGGCGCCGATCACGCGCGCCATCTCGGCCGTCGGGTGCACAAGGTCATTGATGAGCGAGTTGACGGACGATACTGCCTCCTGCCACGCACCACTCACCTTGCCGATCGTAGCGCGCTGGGAGATCTGGCCCTGCTTGCCAACGTCGCGGCTGATGCGCTCGAGCTCTTCGACGAGCCTTTGATTGAGCGCCACGAGTTCATTGAACTCGTCGGCGATCTGACCATCGACGCCGGCCATGCCCGATGGCATGCGGACGGCGAAGTCGCCTTTGCGCAGACTGGAGAGCGCATTCGCCAACTGGCGTTTATCGAGGCGAGACGGGAGAGCGATGAGCGATACCATGGCGGCGAGGGATTACGGGTGGACGAGTTCCGAAAAATTACCGGCAGTGGACGGGAAATTTATCTAAGGGAAGTCGCGATCGGCTGGAAAACGGGAGCGGGCGCGGCAAAGCCGCTTTCAGGGAAGTCAAAACAATCGCCACTCCCATCCACCGGGAAGGACGGAATGGGGCAGCAGCTCCCGAACATCCCATGGGGAAAAACCCAGCCGAGGGTGGGAGATTTCCTGATGCGGAAACTGCCGGCCGACCCGAAAGCCTACTCCTCGCGCTTCTTATCCGCCAGCACCGTGGGCTGCGGGGGAGTCACCACCGGCGGGGTCTTGAATTCCAGCCGCCGCCCATCCGGATCGCGCACGAAAAGGCTTTTACCCCCATGGATCCACTTCGTCTCGCGCTCGATCGGCACCTCGACCTTGGCAAACCACTTCCGCCACATCTCGTAGGCGGGCACGTCGATGGTAAAGGCCAGCGTCAGCGGCGCATCGGCTGCGGCCGGCCGTGCCATCGGCGCGATGGAGCCCTCGCGCTTGACGAGCACGAGCACGCCGCCGCTGCCGGTATCGAACTCCGCATAGCGGTCGCTATCGCCATCACGGCGCTCCAGTCGGAGCTTGTTGGCATAAAAGTCCACCGAGCGCTCCACGTCTTCCACGAGCAGCACCGTCTGGGGGCCACCGTCGAGCCGGGGGATGGCAGGGAATTTGCGCATACGCACTCGTTTTCAGCGCGACTCGTGACCCGAAGGGAAGGAAAATCCCATGGGGAAACCCACTAGCCCGCGCAAAGTTCGCACCTCCGGGTCCGTGTGCATGGTAGTCGCTCCTCAGCCGGGGCGGCTAGTAGTTTGGCCAGATTCCCGGCGTGACCAGTTCCAGCAGGTGGAGATCCGGATCGCGGAAATAGAGGCTACGCCCCCCGCGCTCCCACGTCGCCTCGCTCTCCACCACGACGGCGCACTCAGCAAGTCGCTGCCGCCAGCGCTCGTAATCGGCGGCCGAAATCCCAAATGCGATATGCTGGGGCCCCGCACCATCGTGCGGCGGGATCGTGCCTCCTGTCGGGACGGGCTGCGCGGTCAGTGTGGCACCGCGCTTGAACAGCAGGAGCACGCGCCCAGCCCCCGCATCGAGCGCTTGGAAACGCGCCGGATCGCCCTTCATCGGCTCCAGGCCGAGGACATCGCGGTAAAAGGTCGATGCCCTGCCCAAGTCATCTGTATAAAGTATCGACTCCACCACCCCGTTGATCGCCAGGTCGGAAACAGGCTTCATGCGCGGATAGCTTAGCACAGTTCCCGGCTGTTTCCACCCCTTCCCGCGCGAGGGCTGGCCTACCCGCACTCCACGGTTGCGCGGCGCAAAACGACTCCGGGCGAAAAAATTCCGCGCCCAACACGCCTCTCCATGCGTAGCAAGGCGCGATGCTACGCCTCCTCCTCATCGCCCTATGCCTCCCTGCGGCTGGCCACGCGACCGGCGCGGGCCGCGAGGATCGGCTGCGCGCGGCGGAGGCGGCGGAGCGCGCCTTCGATGCACGGCGTGCGCTGGAGCTCTACCTGGAAGCCGAAAAAGCGGGAGCCAGCGATGCCGCAGTGCTTCAGCGGATCGCCCGCCACTATTCCGACCTTTCCTCAGAGCAGCCCACGCGCGAGCTGCAGCGCGACTACGCGCAACGCGCCCTCGCCTACTCGCAGCGCGCGGTCGAGCTCGATTCGCGCAACGCCGTCTACGTGCTCTCCGTGGCAATCTCCTATGGCAAGCTCGCCATAGCCAGCACTACACGAGAAAAAGTGCGCTACTCGCGCTTGGTACGCGATGAGGCCGAGCGAGCGCTCCGGCTAGATCCGCGCTATGCCTGGGCCCACCACATCCTCGCGCGGTGGCACCTGGAAGTCGCCAAACTGGGTGGCGCCTCGCGCGCCGTGGTCGGCCTGTTCTACGGCGGCCTGCCTGCGGCGAGCGTCAGCGATGCCGTCAATCATCTCGAAAGCGCCATCGAGCTGGAGCCCGATGAATTGCAGCACTATCTCGAGCTCGGGTTTGCCTACATCGCGGCAGGGGACGCCGCAAAAGCCCGCGCTGCATTTGAGAAGGGCTTGGCCCTCCCCTCTCGGGCGCGCATCGACGATCCTGCCAAAGCTCGCGCCCGCGAGGCCCTCGCCCGTCTTATCCAACCGTGATCCACTCTCTGCATCAGGAGCAATTCGTCGCCGGCGACCCCGCCCATATCTGGGACTTCTTCGCGACTCCGCGCAATCTGGCGGCCATCACACCAGCCCGCATGCGCTTCGAGACGATCGGCACCCTGCCGGACAAGATGTACGCCGGCCAAGTCATCGAGTATCGAATCGGCATCTTGCCAGCTATCTCCACGCGCTGGCTCACGGAGATCACGCACATCCGCGAAGGCGCCTTCTTTATCGACGAGCAACGAATCGGCCCCTACCGGCTCTGGCACCACGAGCATCATTGCACCCCCGACCCCGTCCGCGGCGGCGTGGCGATGGTCGATCGCATCACCTACGCGGTGGGCTGGGGCCCGCTCGGGGATCTGCTCCATGCCCTGTGGATTCGCCGCGAGTTGGAGTCTATCTTCGCCCACCGCCGCGAGGCCATCGCGCGAGTGTTTCCCGGCAGTAAATAGCCGCACGCCGATGCGCAGCCCGCCGGACTCACTCCGGCGGGCGCGAGGCCCGCGCGGCGCGCGTCTCCACACCGACATCCCCGCCCACGCTGGCCCGGAGAAAAGGCCGCACGCGATGGAGCCGGATCTTCACCATCGCAACGCTCACCCCTTCACTTGCGGCGATCGTGCGGTAGCTGTCGCCGCGCACCACTTTTCGCACCAACCGCCGGTCTCGCGGATTGAGCTGTGCCAGCGCACGCTCGAGCGCCGCGAGGATCTCCGCCTCGGTGCGCTCTGGCACCGTCTCCGGCACGGTAAGCAGGGCCACCTCGTCGAAAACCGTGACGGGCTGGCATTTTCTGCGACGGAGGTAGTCGAGGGCGCCATTTCTCGCCAGGGACATCATCCAGCTCTCGAAGACCGCGGGATTGCGCAACTGCGGCAGGCGGCGGATCATCTTGATCATCGTCGTCTGCACCAGATCCTCCACGATACTGCGGACTGGCACGATGCCGCGCACGAGGCCTGTAACGCGGCGCCGATAGCGGGCGACCAGTTCCGCCTGGGCCTCCAGATCCCCGCTTTGCGCACGGCTCACGATGCCCGCAAGTGCGCCCACGTGCGGCGTGGCGGGCTCGAAAGCAGGGACTTGGCCGATCTCACAAGGCGCCCCGATCGGGGCGGTGTCACTAGTCGATAACCGGTAGCTCATGCTGCGACCAAGCCGGCAACCAGGCTATTTTCCAACTGCTTAGGGATGAACCCGCCGGAACTTGTAGTGGACATTGCGGGTCGCCACCGCCCTCCAACTACAACTTTCCCCCGCTTCGTCCCACGACCATCGACCCTGCCGCCTCGGCCCGCTATGGGCTGTCTCTCGTGTTGCATCTCACTCCAGAAATCGACCCGGCCGACCCTGGCCGACTCCGCCGCTACGGCGCGCGGCTCGCGCTCCAGACACTGATCTGGATCGCGCTGTCGGTCGCCATCGCGGCCATGCTGGTTGTGGGTGGGCCGTACGCCTGGGGCGATGCCCTCCGCTGGTCGAGCGTCAACTGGCTGCCGTGGGCGCTGCTCACCCCCGGGATCTTCTGGCTCTCGCACCGCTTTCCGGTGATGCGCGGCCAATTTGCCCGCAGTGCAGTCATCCACATCGCCGCCTGCCTCGCGTGCACGTTTGCCGTCTCATCGATCGCGCAACGCGTGCCTCTTGTCGTTTCCAAGCCCGGCGTGGTGTACACGATCGACAACCAGCGCATCGAGATCCTCTCGAAGGAGGCCGTCTCCACGCTGCCCCATCCCTCGCCCGGCCAGCCCTCCGCTCCGCTACTCACGCCCCCCACTTCGGGCACTCTGCCCTTCACCGCCATGTCCGGCCAGATTGTCGCGCCGGGCGTGGGGTTTGGCGTCGATACGGGCACGACGCGCCTCACCGCGATGAATAGCGTGCGCATCGATCGCCCCCTGTTTACCCACGCCCATGGCCTGCCGGAGCCTACCTGGCGCATGCGCCTGGTGCCGCTCGCGGTGCGCGCCAATGTGGGCTTCCTCATCTACGTGATTGTGGCCGCCGCAGCCCACGCGATGACCTTCTATCGCCATGCGAAGGAGCGCGAGCGGCAGGCCCTCGCTCTCGTCGCCAGCCGCAATCAGGCCAAGCTCGATGCCCTGCGCCTTCAGTTACAGCCGCACTTCCTTTTCAACGCCCTCAATGCCATCGCCACCCTGGTCCACCGCGATGCTCGTGCCGCCGACCGGCTGATCGGCGATCTGAGCGACCTGCTCCGCGCCTCGCTCCAGACCACGCAGCATGAGGTCACCCTGGCCGATGAACTCGCCCTCCTCGAGCACTACCTCGCCATCGAGCAGGCCCGCCTCGGCGACCGCCTCCGCATCGTGCGAGATATCCAGCACGAGACTCTGGCGGCCTGTGTGCCGCCGCTCGTGCTCCAGCCGCTCGCCGAAAACGCCATCCGCCACGGTCTCGAGCCGCGAGTGGCGCCGGGCACGCTCACCATCGAGGCGCGGCGCGATGGGGATAGACTGCGCCTCAGTGTGACCGACGACGGTGTGGGGCTCAACACCGCCTCCGCCCGCACCAGCCGGCGTGGCATAGGCCTGGAGAATACCCGGGAGCGCCTCCGCACCCTCCATGGCGAGGCCGCGCGGCTCGATTTTTCCTCGCCGCCCGAGGGAGGCGTGCGCGCCGAGGTCGTGCTGCCCTTCCGGCTCACGCCGCGGAACAATGTAGAATCCCCCGCGCTCTCACCCGCTCTCGCGACATGAGTCTCACCGCCATTATCGTCGACGACGAACCGCTCGGCCGCGAGCGCGTGCGTACGCTGCTCGCCAACGACCCCGACGTCGAAATCCTCGCCGAGTGCGCCAGCGCCACGGCGGCCCTCTCCGCCATGCGCGAACGGGTGCCCGACGTGCTTTTCCTCGATGTGCAGATGCCCGAGATCGACGGCTTCGAGCTCCTGCGGCGGCTGAGCCCGCCGCTGCCGCTCGTCGTTTTCGTCACCGCGTACGATGAACACGCCGTCGCGGCGTTCGAGATCCATGCGCTCGACTACCTGCTCAAGCCCATCAAGCCCGCCCGGCTCAACGAGGCCCTGCAGCGGGCGCGCGCCGCGCTCGCGGAGCAGAATGGCGAGGGCAATGCCCGGCGCCTTCTAGCCCTCCTCGAAGCCCGCAAGGCTGACACCCCGTACCTCTCCCGTCTCGCCGTGCGCGACCGCGATCGCACACGCTTTGTGAAGGTCACCGACATCGATTGGATCGAGGCCTCCGGCAACTACATCGTGATCCACACCGGCAACGAGAAACACATCGTGCGGGAGACGCTCGCGGCGATCGAGCTGCAGCTCTCGCCGCAGGAGTTTTTCCGGCTCAACCGGTCGGCGCTCGTGCGCCTCGACCGCATCCGCGAGATCGAGCCGATGTTCAACGAGGATCACGTCATCGTCCTCGCCAACAATCTCCGCCTGCCCCTCACGCGCAGCGTGCGCGAGCTTCAGGAGCGTTTGCGCTACGCTTGATCGGGTAAGGCTCCACCCCGCTTTCCCCCGCACTCAGTACCTCGACCGGCGGCTTCGTCCCAAACGCAAGCCGGGCCTCGGGCGGAAAGGCTAGGTTCATGGCGAAATTTCCTTTCGTCATGGCCCGCTCTCCCCGTCTCTCCTTGCGTCTCCGCGTCTCTCGCCGCGTGGTCGGCGCCTTTTTTTCCCAGCGCCGCTTTCGCCGCCTGCTTTTTCGCGGCCTTCCGCTTTTCGCTTCCGTCACGGTCGCCATCGCACAGATCACGATCGGCCCCGGAGGGGGCAGCCTGCCGGGCGATGGCGGCGCGATCATCCCTGGCGACGGCGCTGTCGTCATACCCGGGGATGGCAGTGTCGTCTTGCCCGGTGACGGCGGCACTATCGTCTTTCCGCCCGGCAGCGACGCCGGCGGCCAGGTCAACCAACCCCAGATCCTCGTCGCTCGCGGCGCGGTGGCAGGCGAGCCGGTGAGCGCCAGCGCCGTGGCTCCGGGCGTTTCGGCCGCGACCGCGTCCTATCATTGGACGATCTCCGGAGGCCGGGCCGTAGGCTCGACCCGCAGCCAGCAGCTCGAGTTCATCGGCGACCGGGTGGGCGCCGTCTTTCTCGCGGTCACGATCACCGCCGATGGGCAGACCTACAGCGCCAATGCCGAGATCGCCATGGTCGCCGCCAGCACTGCGGGTAAGATCACCGTGCCGCCCACCGTCGTGCAGGGGAGCGGCCCCGTTACCGCGACGATCACTGCCGCGACAAGTGGCGATCGCACGTTTCGCTGGTCCATCAGCGGTGATGGCACGATCGTGGGCAATCGCGATGCGGCGAGCGTCACCTTCCAACCCGGCTCTCCGGGGCTGAAGGAGCTCACCTGCAACGTCACCCTGCAAGGTGTCGTCAATATCCCGGTGCGCGCCACCGTCGTGGTACAGGGCAATGGCGCACCCGTCGCCCTCGGTGTCGAACGCGGCTCGGGAGGTGGCGCTCATCCTGCCGGCTCCGTGATCCACCTCTTTGCTCATGCGCCAGGCGCAGACGAAGTCTTCGCCCGCTGGGAGGGTGCTCTCGCCGCGCTGTCTTCGCCGGCGGTCGCGGCCAATCCCCACCTCACTTTCGCCGTGCCAGCCGGCGCGCTTTCGCTGCGAGCCACCTACCAGAACGCTCCTGCCTGGACGCCTACCGCAATCCATGGCTTTGCCGGGGGCGAGGTCAGCCTGCACTACCACGTCCCAAGCGGTGCGAAGGGCCTCGTCTTCTTCCTCCATGATACCGGCGGCGCAGGCATGGATGCCTTCTCCTGCCCGGAGTCGCTCCTGCTCGCCCGCCAACTCGTCGCCGCCGGCTACGGTGTGGCGGCATTGAGCAGCAGCACGCGCGGCGCTTCGGCCGCGTGGTCGACAGGCGCCACTCTCGCCAACAATCCCGATGCACGAAATCACTCCCTTGCCTTGGGCAGGCTCGCGGCCGATGGCCTCCTCACGGCGACGCAGCCCGTCTTTTTTCTCGGCACTGGCGCGGGCGGCAACGCTGCGACGCTCGTCGCGCACCAGCTCGCCAGTGCGCCCGGCGGCGAGCGCGTGCGCGGCGTCGCCTTGGTCCACGCTGCCAGCACGGAGCTGCTGGCAGCGACATCGCGCGTGCCGCACTTGTACCTTTTGGGCGGCGAGACGAGTGCGCTCGCGCTCGAGGCTCGGCGCTATCAGCAGCTCCTCGCGGGCCGCGGCGTGCCTATCGAGACGGTGCATACCACGCGCAGCCCCCTCCCGGCCGATCGCTTCCGGGCGCTCGCCGCAACAGCGCCATCATTTACCCCCGCCGATGCGCAAATCATCTGGTCGGCGCTCAAGGAGGCCGGCGTGCTCGATGCCAACCACTACGTAGCCGATATGCTCGACACCGATGAAGTGGCCGCGCTCCTCCCCGCTGCCCTCCGCCACCGCGCCCGCGATGTCGCTGCGCAGCTCCGCATCGCCCAGGCGTCGGTGGAGCTTTCCAGCACGGCTGCATACCGGGTGCGCACATTTTTCGATGCCCAACTCGCCCTGCCGCGCGCGGTGGCCACCGGGCGCATCGTAAACTTTTCGGCCCGCTCCCGCGTCACCTACGTCGGCGATATCATCCAGCTCGGCTTCACGCTCACCGGCCCGGAGCGCGCTACCGTGCTCCTGAGGGGCATCGGCCCCGGGCTCGCCCGCTTCCGCATTGCGAATCCCTTGAGCGCCGGGCTTCTCGAGCTGCGTCGCGGCCAGTCCCTCCTTGCCACCAATTCCGGCTGGGAAAAAGACGGACAAGGCGACGCGCTGCAGGCCGCCGCCATGGCGCTCGGGACGTTTCCGCTCCAGGCTGGCACCCCCGATGCGGCGCTCCTCCTCACGCTCGACCCCGGCTCGTACGTCGCCTGGCTCCAAGGCATCAACGGCACCACCGGCGAGAGCCTCGTCGAGGTGTACGATGTCACTCGCAACGCCACCCGCCTCACCCAACTCACCACCCTCGGCAAGATCCACACTGAGGGCGACGTGTTCCTGCCCGGCCTCGTGGTCGCCGGCCCCAACCCGCGGACGGTGGTCGCCCGCGCCGTCGGCCCAGGCTTGGGGGACCTGGGCTATCCGCGCGACGGCGTGCTCGGCGATCCGCGGCTCTCCGTGCTTGGCGGCAATGGCTTCATGATCGACACCAATCTCAACTGGTCGAGCGGCAGCCCGGCGCTGGGCCCGCTATTCCCCTTGATCGGCGCCTTCCCGCTGAAGGCCAACAGCACCGATGCCGCCACGCTCACCGCGCTCAATCCCGGCAACTACACCCTCGAGGTCAAGAGCACCGCCTTCGTCCCCATGCCCGGCTCGGCGAGCCTGCCGCCCGCGTCGACGGGCGCGGTGCTCGTCGATATCTACGAAGTCCCCTGAAGCGCTCCGTCACGGCGCCGTCACCCGGCCCACGATCACTTCGCGCTTCTTCCGGCCGATGGAGTAAAACATCCCCGGCTCTCTCGCATCCCAGCCAAAGGATTGCCCCTCGGCCTTGATGGGCACGGTCGCGATCCACTTCAGCACCGAGCCGGCGGCAGGGAGCTCGAGCACATACAGCTCCGGCTCGTCATGCCCCGTCGCGAAGAGTTTCCCCCCGGGGCCGAATGCGCCTCCCGAAAGACTGTACCCCTTGGCGCCCGTATGCGCCACAAGGTCGGCGGGCAGCGCCCAGCCGCGCAGTCGCTGCCACGCATCGTCAAACTCGACGAGGTGCGTCCACTCCGGGCCCTTGCCCGGCTCACCTCCCTTTTTTGCGTAGTGCACGAAACAGGCGATCCACTTCCCTTCGCGCCGGTCCAGCCACGTCAGCGAGCCATCCATCCGCCCAAAGCTATGCGAGCCTAGGTGCCGGAGCGTCTCCAAGTCGAAAATCTCCACCGAGCTCAGCATCGGCACGCCCGGGTAGTTGGAGTGTGCGCAGTAGAGCTTCCCCGCGTGCACGATGCCGGCGTTGAGATGGATGATGGGCCCACCCTTGCCGCCGTCCCAGAGGGCGACTCGCTCGCCCGTGGCCTTGCGGTATTTCGCCACGGTGAAGTTGTTCAGCGCGTAGAAATAGTCGCCGTCGACCACCACTCCCTGCCCGGCCTCGGGCACTGGAAACCGGCGCAGCTCCGTGAATGTCCAGCCTCCGCTCGCGAGCGCCGCGGGCGGCGCCGCTTCGGCTTTTTGAAGGGTCGGCAGCTCCGCCGCCCACCCTGCGGGCGCCGACCCGAACAGCGCGGCGGCGCAGACTGCGACACGACGAAGGGAGGCAAAACGGATCATGGCAATCATGCGCGATTCAGCACCGGCCGGCCAGCCTCCACCACAAAGCTCGCCCGCGTCGTCACCGGCGCGCCGGCTTTGGTGACGTAGACGACGGTGCGAAAATCCGTCCGCCAGGCTTTGGGCGTCACTTCGCAGCGCACATAACCGCGCTCCGCGTTGTGAAACTTCACGTGCGGGTTTTCGCCGAGCACCTGCGCGAGATGCTTCGGTTTGTCGACTCCGTCACCGCTCGAGCTGATGGAGGTGCCGACAAACTCGGTCGCCACATTGCGCTTCTCCATCGGGTCGAAATCCGTCGCGAGTTCATTGGCCCAGTTCGCGTGCACATCGCCCGTGATGACGACGGGATTGGAAATCTTGCGGTCGCGGAAATGGCGGAGAAGAGCCCTGCGATCGTGCTCATAGCCGGTCCACTTGTCCATGCTCAGCTCCTCGCCTGGCCCCGCTTGGCGATCGATGCGCGCCACCGGCACTTGTTGCGCGAGCGTATTCCACGTCGCTGCCGAGCGCTCCAATCCGTTGAAGAGCCACTCGCGCTGCCGCTGGCCGAGGATCGTGCCTTTCGGATCCAGCAGCACCGGGTCGGGCGCTTTCATACCGTCGCCGAGCGGCTGGTCTGTGCGATACTGGCGCGTGTCGAGCACGTGAAAAGCAGCGATCCGGCCAAAGCCGAGGCCGCGATAAAGCAGCATATCCGGCCCCTTGGGGAGTGCCGCGCGCCGCAGCGGCATGTGTTCGAAATACGCCTGGTATGCGGCCGCCCGGCGCTTCAGAAATTCCGCCACCGTGTATTTGCCGGGCGTCTCGTGGATCTCGGCCGCATAGTTGTTGCTCACTTCGTGGTCGTCCCATGTCACAATCCACGGGGCCAGCGCGTGGGCTGCCTGCAGCGCGGGGTCCGCCTTGTAGACGGCGTAGCGCTTGCGGTACTGGTCGACGGTGAAGATTTCCGGTTGGCCATGCTTGCGCACGCCATCCTTCGCATCGCCCTTCTCGTAGATATAGTCGCCGAGGTGCACGATGAGATCGAGTTCCTCGCGCACCATGTGCTCGTAGGCCGTGTAGAAGCCCGAGTCGTACTTCTGGCACGAGGCAAAGGCGAAGCGCAGCCGCTCCGGCAGCGCGTCCGCCGCGGGCATGGTGCGGGTGCGGCCTACCGGGCTCGCCACGCCGCCTGCCGTGAAGCGGTACCAGTACCAGCGATCCGGCCGCAGCCCGGAGACTTCGACATGCACGGCATGCGCCCACTCGGGCCGCGCCGAGACCGTGCCGCGCTGCACCACGCGGCCCAGCTGCTCATCCTCGGCCACTTCCCAGGCGACCTCCACCGGGGCGACGGGCATGCCTCCCCCCGTCTCGAGGGGCTTGGGCGCGAGCCGCGTCCAAAGCACCATGCCATCGGGCAGCGGATCGCCGGAAGCGACACCGAGGGCAAAGGGATACGCTGCAAACGCCACCCCTTTCGTCGTCGCGCCCGCGGCGCGCGTCGAGAGCAGCGCCGCCGCAGCAAACGAGGCGCTGCCGGCGAGGAACGAGCGGCGGGTGAGCGCCGCATCACCCGGGAGTGGATACAAGGGGGTATGCATGAGCGAGAGTGGCAGATTGACGCACCGGGGAGGGGCGGCTCCAGCGAGCCGCCCCTCCGGCCAAGTTACAAGTTGAAGTTCACGCCAAAACGCGCCTTCCAGCGGTAAATCTCAAAGTCATTCTCCCGGGCGCGAATGCCGGTGAATTCCCGCAGCGGCTCCTCGTTGAGGTTGAGGAACTCGCCAAAGACCCGGAAATGGCGGTTGATGCGGTAGCTCACCTTGGCATCCACCGGAGCGCGCCCGCGCACGTAGATATCGGTCTGCGTGCTGGCGCCCACCGCGTTCAGGTAATCGTCGCTGAACGACCAAGCCACGCGCGCCTCCCAACCGTGCTTCTCGTAGATGAGCGCGGCATTGGCCACCCGGTCCGATTGCTTGAAGAAAGGCAGCTTATCCGCCCGGGTAAACGTCGTCACCTCCGAGTCCGTAAGCGTGAAGTTGAGATTGATGCCGAGCCCGTCGAACGGCGCCGGCAGGCGCTTGAAGAACTGCTGGTAGTTGAACTCCAGGCCCGTGATCTCGCCACTCTTCGCATTGTCGGGCGCCGAGGTGCTGAGCGTGGAGAAGAGGCGGCCGTCGACCGTCACGTTCGTCTCGAAGGTGCTGCGGCCGAAGACCGGGTTGTCGATCTTCTTGTGAAACGCTCCGATCGAAATCACGCCCGCGTTCTTGAAATAATACTCGAAAGCGAGGTCGACGTTCATCGCCTCGTACGGCTTCAGGTCCGGATTTCCCGTGCTCACGCTGCCCGTGTAGATCCCGCTGCCGACCGAGGTCTCGATGGCGTCAAACGTGCGCCGCGGCGCGAGGTCCGCGTAGTTGGGCCGGCTGATGGTATTGGTCCAGGCCAAGCGCACCACCGCTCGGTCCATCGGCCGCCAGTTGAGGTGCAGGCCGGGCATCACGTCGGTGTAGTCCCTACTGCCTGTCACCCACCGCGAAGCGCCCGTCAGCGTGCCGCCGACGGAGGGCAATTCGTAGGCGCCGTAGCTCGTTTCCGTCTTCTCCACGCGAGCGCCGGCGAGCAGCGTCCACTGCGGAGCGAGCTTGAGGCTGCCCATCAGATAGCCGGCGTACACCTCTTCCTTGGCGGTGAAGTCGCCCGACAGCGAGTCGCCAAAGGTGCCGAGCGTATCGAGCGTGAAGCGGTTGGGATTGGCCGCGAAAAAGGCCTTGTTGGCCTCGAGATTCAGCGTCGGGCCAAAGCGGAAGAGCCCATCGAAGTATCCCGCCGGCTCCGCGCCCGCGAGCCCCGGCTCCGCGAGGGTAAAGGCATTGGCCGCGCCCGCCGCGAGGGTGTAGTTGCGATTGGTGCGATCATCCGCCTTCTCCCGGCTCACGAACTTGACGCCGCCCTTCCAGTAACCGCCGCGCTCGCCGATCGCGAGCGGCCGCCTCAAGTCGGCCTGCGCGGAGTAGACATCCTCCTCCTCGATATCCGAGCGGAAGCGCACCCGGCGGAAGGGGTAGTTGGCGGGATTGTAGTAGGCATCGCTCGCGGGCGTGATCACGAGCACGTCGCCCGCGAGGCTGTACGAATTGGGAAAGGCATTGGCCGCGGAGCGATACTCCCAGTCCACGCGCGTCGGCACATCGCGCTCGCCATGGCTCGCGCCCGCCTGCCACGTCAGCCGGCTGTCTCCGATCTGGTGTTTGCCATCCAGCGACGCCGCATCGATCGTGCCTGTCTGGCTGTAGTCGCGGTACTGCCGGCTCGCGCGGCCCTGGCTGTTGGTGCCGCTCGTCGCCGTCTGGTTGGTCAGCGTGCCGAGACGATGCTCGAAGAGCACGCTCTGCCGCCCCTCAGCGTCGGAAAACTCGTTGTGATTCACGCGCAGCGCGAGTTCATGTCCCGCCGCGGGCCGGAATTGCAGCGCGACGTTGGCGCCCAGCCGTTCGCGCTCGACGTCGTAGTCGTACGCCTGCTCCGTCAGCGGCACCCAGAAGCCGTTGACCTGCGACCATGAGCGGGTGTTGACCGTCTGCGATTTGAAATCCTTCAGCGAGTAACTCACCCCCGCGACGATGCCCCACTGGCGATCCGCGCCGAGCGTGCCGCCGAAAACCACGCTCCCGCCCGGATTGATCTGGTCGCTGAAGTCGTCGTAAAAGCCGCTCACGCTGCCAAAGACGAAGCTCTCCTTTCGGTCAAAGGCGCTCTGCGTCACGATGTTGATCGCCCCGCCGATCGCATTGCCATCCATGTCCGGCGTGATCGCCTTGACCACTTCCAGCCGCGCGATGAGCTCCGCGGGCACCGAGTCCATCGCGACTCCTCGGTTGCCCGCCTCGGAAGGCGTGCCGACGAGCTGGCCATTGAGCGTCACGCTATTCAGCGCCGAGTCGATCCCGCGCAGCACCACATAGCGGCCCTCGTCTTGATCGATCTCCAGCGAGATACCGGGCACCCGGCGCAGCGCCTCGGCCGCATTGCCATCGGGCAGCTTGCCGAGCACGTCTGCCGAGACGATGTCGGCGACCATTTCCGCCATGCGCTTCTGCTGGAGGGCGCGCGCCTGGCCCTCCTGCTCGCCCTCGACGACGAACTTATCCAGGCGCACCACGTCGCTCTTGATCGCGACTTCGATCGCCGTGGCCGGGCCTTCGGCGACAGTCAACGGCTGCGTCGCGTCGGCGTAGCCGAGATGCGAGACGACGAGCGTATACGTCCCGGCGGGCACCTGGGTGAGCGTAAACTCGCCTCCCGAGTCGCTGATGGCCGTGGCCGTCGCTCCGCGCAGGCTGATCGTCGCCCCGCGCAGATAGCTATTGGAGTCCTGGTCGCGCACACGGCCCGTGACCGTGGCAGCCAGAGCGCCCGTCGCGCTCGCTGCGAGCGCACAGGCGGATATGAGTAGTCCAAACGTGGTAGGGAAGGCTTTGGGCATGTGGTGCGGCTCGGAAGCAGAGCCGCGCCCACGCTAAGCCTCGTATGTCACATTCGCGCGGAGCGCTCGTCACAGTTGCGCAACTTGCGTGTCATGCGCTCGGTCCGCGGAGCCCCATCGCCGCCTCGCCGCTCAATTCGAGGGCTTGATCGTCTTCACGTAGTCGAGAAATGCGCCCTTCTCCTTCTCGAGGAGCGCCGCGGGGCCGCTGAGCTTGAAAAACCATGTCGCGCCGCCATGCGGCACCATCGCACCGATCGTGCGCGATGGCTTCCCATCCGCCCCGGTGCCGGTCATGTCCACGACGCCGATCTTCAGACCGTTGGCCTCGATCCGCTGGATCGCAGCTTGCACTTCCTCCGGCGACTGGGGGGCGAGCTGCACTTGGCCGCGCCAACGGTTGACATTCGCCACCTCGCCGCCGACATCGCCGGGAAACGCCGTGATCGCCAGCTCCGCGGTCGCCCCGTCCCCGGCCACCACAAAGGTGCCCTTGCGCATGCCGCTCGCGGGCTTCTCCTCCCAGTGCGCCGGCCCCTTCCAGGCGAGGCCGCTGCCCGAGGCCGTCGCCACCGGCGTCGACGCCATGCTGTTGCCGGCCGGCGCAGTCGTGGGCGGAGGCGTAGTCGGCGCGGGGGCTTGCCCCGGCGTGACGCCCGCGTGCACATGGTCCTTGGGCATCTTGCGCTCAGGCTCCTTCTCCTTGGGCACGCGATAGCTCGCGATGTCATCCTTCTGGCAGCCGGCTAAAGCGAGGGCGGTGAGGCCCGCGAGGGTCACGAAAGCGGAACGCATAATGGCCCAAACGGAACTCACCCGCCCGCCCGGTGCAAGCCCCACCGGACTCATTTTCATTTACGCCCGCCTTCCCTCCCGCATCCAATCCGCACGCCATGTCCTCCGCTCCCCTTGCCGGCCTCAGCCTTCTCCTCGTCGAGGATGAGCTACTGCTGCGCAAACGCTACGCCTCCCACCTCGAGAGCGAAGGCGCGGACGTCACCGCTGTCGGCACCGTACGCGAGGCCGCCGCAGCCCTCGGCGCCCTCGATTTCGACGCCGTCGTGCTCGACGTCAATCTCCCCGATGGCAAGGGCACCGACCTCCTCCGCCAGCACAAGATCGGCCCCTCCACCAGCGCCGTCGTCATGACCGCCCAGGGGGGCGTCGCCGGCGCCGTCGAGGCGATGCGGCTGGGCGCGGCCGACTACCTCACCAAGCCCTTCGACCTGCCCGATCTTACGGTCCGGGTGCTCGGCGCCCGCCGCGCCAAGCACGCCCGCCGCGCCGAGGAGTTTCGCCGCGAGGGGCCGGGCGCTTCTCCCGCGCCCGCCCCCGATGCCCCCGGCGGCGACGGCTTCTTCTTCGGCGAGAGCCTCGCCGGTGTCGAGGAGCAGCTCCGCAAGATCGTCGCCGCCGACCAGCGGCTCCAGACCCAGCTCCCACCCGTCCTCATCGAGGGCGAGACCGGCACGGGCAAGACCACGTTTGCCCGCTGGCTCCATGCCCACGGCCCGCGCGCCCATGGGCCCTGCATCGAGGTCAACTGCTCCGCCCTACCCGAGTCGCTCGCCGAGTCGGAGCTCTTCGGCCACGAGCGCGGCGCGTTTACCGATGCCAAGGCCGCGCGCATCGGCCTCATGGAGGCCGCCGATGGCGGCACGCTCTTCCTCGACGAGCTCCCCAGCCTCTCCCTCCCCCTTCAGGCCAAGCTCCTCACCGCGCTCGAGGATCGCGCCATCCGCCGCGTCGGCGCCACCAGGCCCAAGCAGATCGATGTGCGCGTCATCGCCGCCACCAACGCCGATCTCCGCAAGCTCGTCGCCGAGGGCCGTTTTCGCGAGGACTTGCTTCACCGGCTCGATCTCTTCCGCGTCCGCATCCCGCCACTGCGCGAGCGGGGCGACGATCTCATCGCCCTCGCCGAGGTGCTGCTCCGCCGCATCGGCCGCCGCTACGGCGTATCCGCCCGGTCGATACCTGCCGAGGGCCGGCGCCGGCTCCGCGCCCACGCCTGGCCCGGCAATGTCCGCGAGCTTGCCCACGAGATCGAGCGCGCTCTTGTCTTCGAGGGGCCCGAGGGCCTGGAGTTTCAAGCCCTCTCCGCTCGCGCCGCCCCCGGAGCCTCCCGCTGGCTGCGCGATGACTTTGTCTTCCCCGAGAGCGGCTTCTCGCTCGAGGCCGGCATTCACGAGCTCGTCCAGCGCGCGCTCGCCCAGACGAGCGGCAATGTCACCGCGGCCGCCCGCCTCCTCGGCGTCACGCGTGACTACATCCGCTACCGGCTGAAGAACGCCCCGGACGAGTCCCCTGAGCCGAAGGGCGCTTGAGCCGCCGCGCGCTGGCTCAGGCGTGTGGCGCTATGCCAGCAGCCCGGCCACCACCTTCGCCGGCACCACGCCGGTCAGCTTCTGGTCGAGCCCTTGGAACTTGAAGGTCAGACGCTCGTGGTCGATCCCCATCAGCCGGAGCATCGTCGCATGCAGGTCGCGCACGTGCACGGGATCGCGCACGATGTTGTAAGACATCTCGTCGGTCTCGCCGTAGACGAGGCCGGGCTTCACCCCGCCGCCCGCCATCCAGATCGTGAAGCACCTTGGGTGGTGGTCGCGCCCGTAGTCGGTCTCGGTGAGCGTGCCCTGGCAGTAGATCGTACGGCCAAATTCCCCGCCCCATATGACCAGCGTGTCATCGAGCATACCTCGCTGCTTCAGATCCTGCACCAGTGCGTAGCATGCCTGGTCCACATCCTTGCACTGCGCCGCGAGATCGCGCGGCAGCGTCCCGTGCTGGTCCCAGCCGCGGTGAAAGATCTGCACGAAGCGCACCCCTCGCTCCACCAGCCTCCTCGCCATCAGCGCCGAGCTGGCAAAAGAGCCCTTGGTCCGCGCCTCGTCTCCGTAGAGTGCGTACGTCGCCTCTGATTCGCCCGAAAGATCGGCGAGCTCTGGCACGCTCGCCTGCATCCGAAACGCCATCTCGTACTGCTGCGTGCGCGTCTGGATATCCGGATCGCCGATCATCTCATAGCTCCGGCGGTTGAAGTCCGCGATGCCATCCAGCATCTGCCGCCGCAACTCGCGCGGCACGCCCGGCGCATCCTTCAGGTACAGCACCGGGTCGCCCTGCGGCCGGAGCGCCACGCCCGCGTGCTTGCCGGGCAGGTAGCCGCTGCCCCATAGCCGCGAGGAGATCGCCTGCACATTCGCAAAGGGGCTCGTGTGCTTCGCGTGCAGCACCACAAAGGCCGGCAGATCCTGGTTGGCCGTGCCGAGGCCATAGGAGAGCCACGAGCCGAGTGAGGCCTTTCCATTCTGCATCGAGCCCGTGTACAGGAGTTGGTTGGCCGGCTCGTGGTTGATCGCGTCGGTCTTCATCGAGCGGATGATGCACAGATCGTCCACCATCTTCGCCGTGTGCGGCAGCAACTCGCTCACCCACGCGCCGCTCTGGCCGTGCTGCGCAAAGTTGAAGATGCTCGGCGCGAGCGGAAACGTCGCCTGCTTCGAGGTCATGCCCGTCAGCCGCTCCCCTTGTTGCTTCAGCCAGTCGTTGAGATTCTCGCGGAAGCGCGGGCGCAGTCCCGGCTTGTAGTCGAAGAGGTCGAGCTGCGAAGGCGCGCCGATCAGCGAGATGTAGATCGCGCGCTTCGCCTTCGGCGCGAGCAGCCATGGCGCCGCGCCCGCTCCGCCCGCCGCCCCGAGGGCGCGGGAGCCGAGCAGCGAAGCGAGCGCCGCAAAGCCGAGGCCGGTGCCGCTGCGGCGGAAAAACTGCCGTCGCGTGAGCGCCGCGTTGTAGTGCTCCAGGGAGTTCTGCCAGTCGTTGGGGAGATGCATGGGAGCGGGCGTTATTTCGTCAGGGCCTCGTCGAGATTCATTACCTGGCTCGCCACCAACGTCCACGCGGCCAGCTCCGCCGGCGGGTGGCCGGGATCGGCCGGCGACGCCCCCACCGCGAGCAGCGCGCGGGCGGCGGCCGGGTCGCTCCGGTAGGTCGCCTCAGCCGCCACGAGCAGGCGGCGCAGCGTGGCGCGTTCTTCGCCGCTCAGCCCGCGGCCCAGCACGCGGCGGGCGATGCCATCGGCCCGCAGCTCGAAGCTCCCGCCTTCGCGCATCGTCCGCGCCGCCAGCTGGCGGGCCGACTCCACGAAGGCGGTCTCGTTGAGCGTCACAAAGGCCTGCAGCGGCGTGTTCGTGCGATCGCGGCGCACGCACGAGACCTCGCGCGAGGGCGCGTTGAGTATCTCCATCGCAGGCGGCGCGGCCGTGCGCTTCCAGAGTGTATAGAGCGAGCGGCGGTAGAGGTTGTCGCCGCTATCCTGCTGGTAGAATCGTGTCGTCGATTGCTTCATCGAGACTTCCTCCCAAATGCCCTCCGGCTGGTAGGGCCGCACTGGCGGCCCCCCGATCCGGCTGACCAGCAATCCCGCGACCGCGAGCGCCTGGTCGCGCAGCACCTCCGCATCGAGGCGGTGCCGCGGGCCGCGCGCGAGCAGCCGGTTGTCCGGGTCGCGCTCGAGCAGCTCCCGCGTGGCCGCGGCCGACTGCCGGTACGTGGCGCTCGTCACCAGCAGGCGCAGGAGTTTGCGCTGGTCCCACCCGGTCTCGCGAAACTCCACCGCCAGCCAGTCAAGCAGCTTCGGGTGCGAAGGACGCGCCCCCATCACGCCGAAATCCGCCGGCGTCTCCACGATTCCGAGGCCAAAGATCTGTTGCCACATCCGGTTGGCGGTCACGCGCGCCGTGAGTGGATTCTCGGGCGCTACGAGCCAGCGCGCCAGGCCCAGGCGATTTGCCGGCTGCCCTGCGCCAAGCGGTGGCAGCACGCCGGGCGTCGCCGCCGGCACCTTCTCTCCGGGCTGGGAGTATTCGCCGCGGTTGAGCACGTGGGCGAAGGGCTCCGAGTTCTCCTTTTCCTTCATCACCAGCGTCACGCCGCCGCGCTCGGCGATGGCGCGCTCCTCGGCCAGCAGGCGGTCGAGTTTCGCCGCGATGGCGAGCGCGGGTCCGTCGGCCGTCGCCAGGTAGTGCGCGAGCAGCGCGGCGCGCTCGGCGGGTTTGCGCTCGGCGTCGGGCTTGGCGAGCGCCGTCGCCGCCACCAGGGCGTCCGTCATCGGCTTGGTGTCCGCCGGGCGGAAAATCTTCGCCTGGTGCCGCAGATCCTGCACCCACGCCGCGCCGCCGGAGATCGCCGCCGCCGTCGAGCCGTTCTTCGCGGTGCGCGCCCCGAGCGTCAAGGGTCCGGTGGGCATCACATCCCGCGAGAGATCGCGCGGCTCAGGCGCAGGCACCGTGGCCTTGCCGTCGACCAGCACGTCGATCAAGCGGTAGCGCGACGCGCGCCCATCGAAGTAAAAGAGCACATGGTGCCACTCGCCCGGCTCCAGCGCGGTGCGCGCGAAGGACTCCACCACCACGGCGCCGCCATCGGCGAGATAGTAGCCGATTTTCCCATCCTTCAGCCGCAGTTCCCAGCCTTGGCGGGTATCTCCGTCACTTAGCGCCGCCAGCAGCGTGCCGCTCGGCGCTCCTTCGATGCGGAGATAAAAGCCGAAACTCATTTCCGTTTTTTCGGTAAGTGGAAAGCTCTCTCCCAGGACGACGCCGCCCTCCGCCAGTGACACCGCCGGGCCAAAGGGGCCCTGCGGCGCGGCCTCATCCCGCGCCACCAGCGGGCGATGCAGTTTCACGCTAGGATCGGGCGCTGGCGGCGCCAGGCGCGTGGCCGTCTCCAGCCAGCGCGAGAAGGCCGGCCCGGCTGCCTTGCCATGCGCCTGCAGCTCTCGCTTGGCCGCCGCGATCTCTTTTTGCAGTCCGGGCCAGCGCCCCCTGTCCTGCCCTGCCGGCACGAGGAGGGTCGGCTCATGCTCCGGGATATTGCCGTCCATCACCGGCATCGTGTTGTTGCGGAAAAACGCCGTGAGCGAGTAGAAGTCCTTCGCCGTCACCGGGTCGAACTTGTGGTCGTGGCACGCCGCGCAACCGGTGGTGAGACCGAGCCAGATGGCGGATAGCGTCTCCACGCGGTCCTTCGCGTAAATCGCCTCATATTCGGCCGCGATCACGCCCGCTTCATTGGTCGTGGGCAGGCACCGATTGAAGCCCGAGGCCACCTGCTGGTCGAGCGTCGCCCCTGGCAGCATGTCGCCTGCGATCTGCTCGATCGTGAATTGGTCGAAAGGCAGGTTGCGCCGGTACGCGTCGATCACCCAGTCGCGGTACGGCCAGATGGAGCGGTAGCTATCCACGTGGATGCCGTGCGTGTCGGCATACCTCACGGCGTCCAGCCAGTAGCGCGCCAGGTGCTCCGCCGCCGCGTCGCTTGCGAGCAGGCGGTCGACGACGCGCTCGTAGGCGCCGGGCGCTCTGTCTGCCTCAAAATTCAACTGCTCTTCCGGCGTCGGCGGCAGCCCTATCAGGTCGAGCGTCACGCGGCGCAGCAGCCGCGTCGGCGTCTCCTCGCGGCCGGGTTTGAGGCCGTTTTCCGCGAGCTTCTCCGCCACAAAGGCATCGATGGGGTTGCGCACCCATCCTTTCGCCAGCGGCGCCTCCGGCACGGCCGGCCGCCTCGGCGCGAGAAAAGCCCAGTGCGGCTCGTACTCCGCGCCTTCCTCGATCCAGCGGCGAAGCAGTGTCTTGTGCCCAGGCGAGAGCGTCTTGTGCGAGCCCGGCGGCGGCATCACTTCATCCTCAAACTCGCTCACAATCCGCTCGATCACGAGGCTCTCCGCCGGCTTGCCGGGCACGATGGCCGGCGCGCGCGCTCCGCGCGGCTGCGTCGCATCCTCCGCCCGGTCGAGCCGCAGCCGCGCTTCGCGGGTGGCCGAGTCCGGGCCGTGGCAGTGGAAGCAGTACTCGGCGAGGATCGGCTGGATGTGCTCGTTGTACGAGAGCTTGCCCTGCCCCGCGGCCGGCGGCGGCGTCGCGGCCCACGCTGCGGTCATTCCCGAGAGCGCGGCGATAAGCATCAGGCAGCGCAGGGCATCCACAGTCCGGTGGGGGAGAATACGAGGTGGCATCGCGGCAGGGGTTCCGACCTCGTATTTAGCTAAATCGTTTTAGTTTCAAGTGCAAATTTGTTTCCCCTGATAAACGCCGCCCCCCCCGCGCCGCTGTCGCCAGCCCTGCCGGCTCACAAAGTCCCGGTACCCTCTTACATCCGTCCGGGTTTTCCGCTAAGCTTCATCCACCCCCGCGCACGACGCCTGGGGACATCCCTCAAGGAGAGGGCACCACCATGTTCACGCTTACCACCATCCGTCCCCGTCCACGTAAAAAGGTCCAGGGTGACTGCACGTTGGCGCAGTTGAGCGCGGAGCAGCAGACCCAGGTGGATCGCTGGCTGATGAAGCAGAACTGTACCTCCAACCATGTCGCGCAGCTTGTCCTGAAGGAGCTTGGCGAGCGCGTGGGCCGTCCCCAAATCGAGGCGCCGAAGAAGCGGGCTCAGAGAGCGAGGCGGCGCTCAATTCTCCGCCAAATCCTCCTCTATTACCGGGCTCTTCCGACCTTTTCCCGCCTTTTCTCCCGCGTGTACCTGACCCACCTTGCACCGTGGTGCCGCAGTCCACATACCGCCGCTCCCTTCCACATTCAGAACCGCTCCCGCTGTCTCCTTGCTCTTCGCCAGGGTGAATACACGCCCCTTCGTTTCCCCGCGTGGGTGCATACACCCGTTACTCGCCCGCACTTCGATCTCATGGAAGTTCATGTAATTTCATAAGTATATACAAATCAATTATCTATAATAAACCAAAACAGTCATGGCACCCGCCATGCAATACTCGGAGCCGTTCTCACTCCGATATGAAAACCAACCTGAAAAAATCCCTGCCGCTTCGGCAGATCTTTCTCGGCCGCATCAAGACTCTCCTCCTCGTCCTCGCGGGCGCTGGAGCCGCCGGTCCGGCCGCCGCCCAGACGGTCGCCGTGACCGATATCCGCGCCGAGACGGCCTACTTCCTGGCCGTCGGCCAGCGCGGCCTCACCGGGCCTGAGTCCTACGTCGTACCCGTCAGCGGCGCGGCGCGCATCGCAGAGGTCCGCCAGTATCTCGACGACCGCTCCGCCGGCCGCGAGTCCCGCCCGCTCATCCCGCACATCGTCATCCGCGCCAGCAGCGACAACATCAATCGCAACCACTCCGCCGCCGGCGCTCCTCTCTGGAGCTGGCACGTCGCCGAGGTGCAGAAAGTCGAGCGCTATACCCGCCCTGAGGTCGAGCCCGCCGTCGTCATCCCCGCGCGCGATAGCGCCCCGTCCGACATCGAGCGTCTCGTGAAGAATCCCGATGAGCTCGCGCTCTACAGCCCCAATTTCTGGCTGCGCGACTACCCGATTCAGATGGAGCTGCGCTCGGAATTTCCCACCGGCCCCAAGGCCTCGCTGGTCAATATCTCCGATCGCGGGCTCGTGGGCACCGGCGCCGAGGCCAAGATCACGGGCTTTGTCATCGACGGCGATACACCCCGCAGCGTCGTGGTGCGCGTGCTCGGCCCTTCCCTCACCTCGCTCGGCGTCGCCAATGCGATGGCCAATCCGCGCTTCGCCGTCTACCGTGGTTCCGAGAAGATCGCGGAAAACGACGATTGGGCGCAGGGGCCGCTCGGCCGTGTCGCCGCGATCACGATGATCGCTCCCCCGCCCCCGCCGTACAGCCTCATCCCGCCGCACGAGCGCGAGCCCGCGCTTGAGCTGAGCCTCGCCCCCGGCGCTTACACCGTCGTCGTCACCGGGGTAAACGGCTCCACCGGCGTCGTCCTCACCGAAGTCCAGACCTGGAAGGACTGATCCTCCGGCCCGGCGTAATATCACCCACTCCGGCGCGCGCCCTCCCTGCCGCCGGAGTTCTGTGCTTCGCTCAAAGGATTGCCCCGTCCTCCCGTTTTCCGCATCGTATCCAGACGGCTCCACGACCGCCATGTCCTTCAAGCTCCTCCTGCTTTCCGCCACGCTGCTCGCCGCGCCTGCCTTCGCGACCGAGTCCGCTGCGCCCACTGCTTCCCCCAAGTCCGCCGCTCCCGAAAAGAAGGTCGCCCCGCCGCCCGCCGATGTTGGCGGCGCGCAGAAGATGGCCACCGATTTTGCCCGCCAGCGCAAGGAGCGCCTCGATGCGGAGAAGCGTCTCCAGGAGCGCCTCAAGCTCGCGAAGACCGCCGAGGAAAAGGACAAGATCCTCGCCGAGATCCGTGAGCAGAACCAGCAGCGCGTCGAGCAGCAGCGCGAGGTCGCCCGCCAGATCCGCGAGCAGATGCAGAAAAAACGCGAAGACTCCGGCGCGGCCACCACCCGCCCGTAACGGCAGCTCACTCACCTTTTTCCCGCCATGATACCCACCGTGCGCTCCACTCTCGGCCTTCTCGGGGCCTGCACTCTCGCGCCCCTCGCCGCGGGGCAGACCGCGCCCACGCCTGCCCCCGCCCAAGCCGCGGCCCCGGAGACCGTCGAAGCCGGTCGCTTCACTAATTTCGAGGGCGCCTCGCCCGCCGTCATCGACGCCGTTCGCCAAGCCCAGGTCGCTGCCGAGACCGCCAGGGCCAGCCTCTCCACTGCCAACGCCATCCCGCCCAATGTCTCGCGCGCCGTCGCCCAGGCCTCCACCGCGATCGTGCAGGAGGGCCGCACGGCCCGCGCCGATCTCCTCGCCGAGCGTGCAGCCGCCATCGCGCGGCTCCGCGCCACCCAGGGCACGGCCGAGCGCGAGCGCATCGTCTCCGAACTTCGCACCCAGACTGGTCTGCGCATGGATGAGCAGCGCGAGACCGCCCGCCTCGTGCGCGATCGCCTCCGCGAGCTGCGCGACACCACCTCGCTCACCAAGCCCTGAGTCTCCTGCTCGTTCCGGCGTGCGCACTCTCTTGTTAGTCTTGCTGGCCAGCGGCCCCTTGTCGGTCGCCGCGGCGGACGCTGCTTCGGCTGCGCCCGCCGTCGCTCGCGCGTGGGAGCTCACCGGCAATTTCCGCACCGCGGCGGGCTACAAGGAAAACGTCCTCCTCAGCGCCATCCACGCCGATGCCAGCGCCTTCACCCGCCAAGAGGCCGAGATTTTCTGGTGGCTGCTTCCCACGGAGCGTTTCGAGTCCCTTGCATTTGCCAATGTCGCCCACACCCGCTTCCACGACTCCGCGGAAAACCCGCGCGAGCTCCAGGCGTTCGCCCACGGCGAGGCGCGCTGGTACGCCGCACCCTCCGTCCAGGCAGCGGCCCTGATCGAGGGCTATCAGCTCGATCAGGTCTTCGATCTCTCCGCCAGCAGCGCCGAGCGGGTCACCGAGCAGCTTTCCGTCAAAGGCGGCCTCGTCTCCGTCGCTCTCCGGTGGGATTTTCTCCCGCACGCGTGGCTCGAGGTGAAGCCCACCCTCCAGCGCGATCGCTATCGCGACGGCTCCGATGACAACGAGCAACAGCTTGGCCGCGCCACGCTCGGCCGCTCCTGGCGCGAGGGCCGCATCGAGCTCACGCTCGCCGGCCAGCTTCTGCGGCGCGACTACCGCTACCGCCCTCGCTTCACCGCCGGTGGCCGCCCGCTCTTCGGCACCGACCTCGCTTTTGCGCAACGCGAAGGCGAGCTCAACCTCGCCGTCGTGTGGGACAAGGCGCGCCAGTGGCGCACCCTCACCGCCGTCATCGCCGGCGACAATCGCGACAATGGCGAGCGCTACTTTGACTACCGTCGCCGCTCGCTGCGGCAGGAGCTCGTGTGGAAAAACAAGCCTTGGCGCGTGCGTCTCATCGGGCGCGCCACGCGCTACGACTACGACACGCAGGAGGCCGATGTCGGCATCAACCCGCCCAAGCGCCTCAAGGAAGAGTACCTCGCCCAACTCCGCGTCGAGCGCCGGCTCACCGAGCGCGCGCAGCTCTTCGCCGATTACCTATGGGAGCGCAGCCGCGCCAACGTGCCCCTCACCAGCTATAAGGTAAAGACCGCCCTCGCCGGTCTCGATTGGTCCTTCTGAGTCATGCCGCGCGCCCCGTCCGCTTCTCGTCCCTGGCTCACGACTCCGGTGCTCGTCCTGCTCGCCACCGCCGTCGGCTTCGCGCTCGTCGCGATCGCGCTCACGCTGCGCCTGCGCGAAGACCTCCGCGCCCAGATCCTCCAGCGCGAGGCCGAAGCCATCGCCTCCATGGTCGGCCTGCAGGAGCGGCGCGTCGAGGATGAGTTTGCGGCCACGGGCCTCGGTGCCGAGACGGCCGACTGGTTCCCCCTGCTGCTCGAGACGACTCGCTTGCGCGGCGTCATCGGCCTGCGCCTCTTCGATGTCTCGGGCGAGCTGCGCGATGCCGCGCCGATGCCCGTGAGCGCGCAGCTCCCGCCCGGCGACTGGTCCCGGCTTCGTGGCGGCTCAGCGTTCGCCCGCTTCTACCCTCACGTCGCTTCCGCCTCGCTGCGCGTCGGCGATCCCGAGCTTTTGGCCGAGGGCGGCGATCCTCTGCTCGAGATCGTCGCCCCCCTCCGCCACCCGCTCGATCGCGAGCATGTCGGCGCCGCTCAGTACTGGATCGATGGCGCGGCGATGGCGGCCGAGTTTCGCCGGCTCGATCGCACCCTCTGGCTCCGCGCCGGCGGCGCCGCCGGGCTCGGCGCGGCCTTCGTGCTCGCGGCGCTCTGGTGGGCCTTTCGTCGGCTGCGCGCCGCGCATCGGGAGCTCCAGGCGCGGAGCGACGACCTTGCTCGCGCCAACCACGAGTTTAGCCTCGCGGCCAAGACCTCTGCCGTCGGCGCCATCACCGCGCACTTGTTGCATGGGTTGAAAAATCCTCTCGACGGCCTCGAGGGCTACGTCTCCAGCCAGCCCTCCGAGGATTCGCCCGCCGCTGGCGAGGAGTGGCGCGCGGCGATGGAGACTACCCAGCGCATCCGCTCTCTCATCAACGAAGTGCTGGCCATCCTCCGCGAGGAGCAATCCGGCGGCGCGCGCTACCTCATCAGCGTCGCGGAGCTCATCGCCGTCGCCGAGGAAAAGATCCGGCCTTTCGCCCAAGGCTGCAGCGTCGATTTCTCCGCTCGTCGCGACGACGATGCCGAGCTCCCGGGCCGCCGCGCGCATCTCGTGCTGCTCGTGCTCGACAACCTTCTCCGCAATGCCTGCGAGGCCACGCCGCGCGGCGGCCAGGTCACCCTCACCGCCACGCGCGTCGGCGGCGATGTCGTCTTCACCGTCGACGACACCGGCCCCGGCCTCCCTCCTGCCGTCCGCGATCGCGTCTTTCAACCCGTCACCAGCACCAAGCCCGGCGGCGGCGGCATCGGCCTCGTGCTCAGCCACCAGCTCGCACAGCACGCCGGCGGCTTCCTCACGCTCGACAAGAGCGATCCTCGCGGCTGCCGCTTCCGCCTCGCCGTCCCCGTGGCCGCCACCGTCCTCACCGCATGATCCCCAGGTCCTCGCTTCGCGCCCCGCTCCTGGCCCTCGCCTTCGGATTGCTTCTCGCACCGCTCCTTCGCTCCCAGGCCGATGGCTCGCTCAAGTGGCCCGGGCCGTTTGTCACTGCCGGCTTCATCCTCTCCTCTCCCGCCGTCGGCCCCGATGGCACGCTCTACGTCGGCTCGCAGGACAAGCACGTCTACGCCATCGCTCCCAACGGTGCTCTCCGCTGGCGCTTCCTCACTGGCGACTGGGTCGATGCCTCTCCCGTTATCGCTCCGGATGGCACCATCTACGTCGGCTCTTGGGATGGAAAGCTCTACGCCCTCACGCCCACCGGTGCGAAAAAATGGGAGTATGCCACCGGCGCGGGCAACTTCATCTACTCCTCGCCCGCTCTCGGCGCAGATGGCACCATCTACTTCGGCGCGGGCGACGGCAATTTCTACGCCCTCCGCCCCGATGGCTCGCTCAAGTGGACTTATCCCGCCGCCGACTGGATCGACTCTTCCCCTGCGATCGGCCCCGATGGCACCCTGTATTTCGGCTCTTGGGATGGCGCACTCTACGCCGTCCGCGACGAAGAGACCCACGCCGCCGAGATATGGCGCTTCGTCACGGGCGGCCCCTTGCTCGCCTCGCCCGCCATCGGGCGCGATGGCGCCGTCTACGTCGGCTCCAACGACGGCAAGTTCTACGCCATAGATGCCGCCACCGGCGCCAGGCGCTGGGAGTACGCCGTCGATGCCACCCTTGAGGGCTCGCCTGCCCTCGGGCCCGATGGCACCATCTACTTCGGCGATGGCGGCGGCTACCTCCACGCCCTCTCGCCTTCGGGCGAGGCGCGTTGGGCCTTCAACGCCGGCGACCCCATCGTATCCACTCCCGCCATACGCGCCGATGGCGCCATCGTCTTCGGCACCGGCGCCTCGCGGATCGTCGCGCTCGAGCCCGACATGCGGGAAAAATGGCGCTTCTCCGCCGGCGACTGGGTCGACTCCTCGCCCGTGATCGCTCCGGATGGCACCATCTACATCGGCTCCTACGATCGCCGCATCTACGCCCTCCACGGCAACGGCGCGCCGGCCTCCCGGTTCTCCACGTGGCCGATGTTTCGCCACGACGCAGCCCATCGCGCGCGCCTCGCAGCGCCCTCAGGCGACGGTCGCCTCATCAATCTCTCTGCGCGCGCAGAGGCCGGCGGCGGCGGCACGCTTATCGCCGGTTTCGTCGTCGCCGGGCTGGCGGAAAAGCCCCTGCTTGTCCGCGCCATCGGCCCCGGGCTCGCGCGCTTCGGCGTGGTCGGCCCGCTCGCCGATCCCGCCCTCCAGCTCCACGTAACGCGCGACGACGGCCGCAACGCGCTCGTCTCTGCCAACGAAAACTGGTCCGACGCGGGCCTCGGGCCTGCGCTGGCCGCCGCCGCCGCCCGCACCGGCGCGTTTCCGCTCGAAGACGCCAGCCTCGACGCCGCCCTCCTCGCCACCGTCTCCCCACGTCCGTACAGCGCCGTCGTGCTCGGCGGCGCTTCCTCCCCCGGCCTCGCCCTCGTCGAGGTCTACGACAGCGAGCCGGAAACGGCCGATACCCGGCTGGTCAATCTCTCCACCCGCGCACTCGTCGGCGTCGGCGACAAGGCGCTCACCCCGGGGTTTGTCGTCGGCGGCTCCGGCCCCCGGCAGCTCCTCATCCGCGCCGTCGGCCCCACCCTGGGCGACTTCGGCGTGCCCGGCGCGCTCGCCCGCCCCACCCTCACCCTCTTCCGCCAGGCCACGGCACTCGCGAGCAATACGGGCTGGACGACCGGGGGCTCGGGCGCGGACCTCGCCGGAGCCGCTCGCACGGCCGGAGCCTTCGCCCTTCCTTCCGGCAGCGCCGATAGCGCCCTCCTCGTCACCCTCGATCCCGGCGCCTACACCGTGCGCGTCGCCGGCGTCGGCGACACCACGGGCGAGGCGCTGGTCGAGGTGTACGCCATCCCCTAGCCAGCACAGTCGCCTGCGGCATAACCCGTTCACGCGAGTTGCCATTCCCGCTCAGCCGTTAGACAGTCCCCCTTCCTCCCATGTCCGGCGATCTCACCGAGCTCTACCAGCAGGTCATCCTCGACCACAACAAGCGCCCGCGCAACCGGGGCAAGCTGCCCACGGCCAACCGCGTCGCTCACGGCGACAATCCGACCTGCGGCGACCAGTGCAACGTCTACCTCCGTCTCGATGGCGACCGCATCGCCGAGATCACCTTCGACGGCTCGGGCTGCGCCATCTCCCAGGCCAGCGCCTCCCTCATGACCACCCAGGTCAAGGGCAAGACTGCCGCCGAGGTCGATGCGCTCTTCCAGGAGTTCCACAAGATCGTCACCACCGGCGAAGCCCCTGAGGAAATCAGCGATCTCGCCGCCTTCGCCGGCGTCCACACGTTTCCCGCTCGCATCAAGTGCGCTACCCTCGGCTGGCACGCCACCCTCAACGCCCTCAAGGGCGACCCGGCTCCCGCCACCACCGAAAGCCACACCGACTGATGTCCGCCTCCGCCTCCTCCGATCCTCGTGACGCGGCCTGGCGCAGCGTCCGCGACGACTTTCCCATCCTGCACCAAACCGTGCACGGCAAGCCGCTCGTCTATCTCGATAACGGAGCCACCGCGCAGAAGCCGCGCTCCGTGATCGACGCCCTCGTGCGCTACTACGAGCGCGACAATAGCAACGTCCACCGCGGCCTGCATGTGCTCTCCATGCGCGCCACCGATGCCTACGAAGGCGCGCGCGCCCGCATCGCTCGATTCATCAATGCCGCTGATCCGGCCGAGATCATCTTCACGCGCGGCACCACCGAGGGCATCAATATCGTCGCCCGCAGCTTCGCCGCCGTCCTCAAGCCCGGCGACATCATCCTCTCCACGGAGATGGAGCACCACTCCAACATGGTGCCCTGGCAGCAGCTCGCCAAGGCCACCGGCGCCACACTTCGCTACGTGCCGGTGCTCGGGGCCGATGCCGAGGGCGGCCTGGATCTTGCGGCGCTCGACACGCTGCTCACGCCGCAGGTGAAGCTCTTCGCCTTTACCCACATTTCCAACACCCTCGCAACCATCAACCCTGTCGAGGAACTGTGCCGCCGCGCCCGCGCCGTAGGCGCCCTCACGGTGATCGACGCCGCGCAATCCATCGGCCACGCCCCCGTCGACGTGCGTGCGCTCGGCTGCGATTTTCTCGCCTTCTCCGGCCACAAGATGTGCGGCCCCACCGGCATCGGCGTCCTCTACGGCCGCCGGACGCTTCTCGATAAACTCGCCCCCACCGAGACCGGCGGCGGCATGGTCGTAAGCGTCGACTACGACGGCGCTAAGTGGAAGCCCGCCCCCGAACGCTACGAGGCAGGCACGCCCAACATCGCCGACGCCATCGCGCTCGGCGCGGCCTGCGACTACCTCGATGCCCTCGGCCGCGACCGCATCGCCGCCCACGACAACGAGCTCGGTCGCATCGCCTACGAAAAACTCTCCACCCTCCCCGGCATCCGCATCATCGGCCCGCGCGGCGGCCGCGGCGGCCTCGTGAGCTACGCCTTTGCCGAGGTGCACGCGCACGACATCGTGAGCTTTGCCGATCAGGATGGCATCGCCCTCCGCGGCGGCCACCACTGCAACCAGCCTCTCATGCGCAAGCTCGGGCTCACCAGCACCACGCGCGCAAGCTTCTACGTCTACAACACCGAGCAGGAGATCGACACCCTCGTCTCCAGCATGCGCCGCATCCTTAAATTCTTCGGCACAGCCTAGTTTGGAATCCCGTAATCAAGGTGGTAAAAGGTGTTCGATTTGCGAGACTAGGAGTAGGCATTAGCAGCCCAAACCAAAGAACGGCGATGAGTGTTATAATCTTGAGCGGCGGCGCGATCTCATGGCGGATCCCACTGACTGTTGGTAAAGGAGCGACGACGAGTGGATTGTGGCTGATGTGACCAGACCAGCGTTCGACTTGGGCAAGCCAGGAGCCGAGGTGGGCGTGAAGTGGACAAGGCCGGGTGGACGCCAGACTAGTTAGGTGTGAAGCCTCAGGAGCTTGTCCCGCCGAGTCCTGCCAGAGGGTAATGGGCGTGCAAATGAAACATCCACCTCAAGAGGACTCGAAACGACATGCATGCGAATGCCCCTGTCGAGCGGACATCCTTGCTAGAGGAGAGGGAGGGACAGACCGCAATTGGGTCGCGCGTTATCGCACCACTGGCGCGGCCATATAGAGCGTTTCGAATAAAGTTGCACCCGCTGCTCAAAACGTTAATGAATAGCGAATAACGAATCTCATACCGATGAACCCGAGAGAGGATCTTTACGCCGAAAGAAGCGAAGGAAGGAACGAGGGAGGAGGTCGCGAAACGCTTCAAGGTATCGATGGGGCTGGCGAAGAAGCTGGGGTGCAAAAGGAACGGACCGGCGACCTGCGCCCGAGGTATCGGTATGGCGAGCTTAAGGCGAAGCTGGAGCCCGTCCACGGCAGCGGATGAAACTATTGATGGGGAAGGAGCCGGACCCGACGCTGATGGAGACCAAGCAGTGGCTGGAACTAAACTGCACCACAGGGGCGATCCACCGGGTGCCGGCCCGGCTGGGGCTGACATAAAAAAGATGCTCCATGCGGCCGAACAGAACCGGCCGTACATCGCCAAGGTGCGGAGCCGTTAGCGGCGAGGCCAAAGCGGGCTGAACCCTGCCTAGTTTGTATTCCTCGACGAGTTTGCGGCGAAGACAAACCTGACGCGCCTGCGTGAGCGAGTTCCCAATGGCGAGCGTCTGGTCTGCCATGCTACTGGCGGCCACTGGCACACCAGCACAGCGATCTCCTTGGTGCGTTTGGACGGCACCACCGCGTGTGTAACCATCGAAGGAGCGACCAACATCGAGGTCTTCCAAGCATATGTACGGGTAATCCTCGTGGCGGAGTTCCGGCGTGGCGGCATCGTTATCCTCGACAACCTCAGGGCCCACAAAAACGAACTGACCCTCGCGCTGATCCGGCAAGCCAGCGCGGAGGCGCGCTTTTTGCCCGACTACTCCCCGGACCTCCATCCCATAGAGATGATGTGGAGCAATGTAGATGCTCTCCTGCGCAAAGCCCAGGCCCGCAGTCGCCCCGACTCCCCAACGACATCGCGCATGCCCTCTCCTGCGTTACACCCCAGGACGCTCTCGGCTGGTTTGCCGATTTGGCTATCCCTTTATTTGAAACGCTCTAACGGGCCGCTCTTCGCGGCCCGTGCGCAGTCCGAAGCGCGTCACCATCCGGGCGCGGCAGGTACTCTGGCACTGACGTGAGCACGGCCTGACTTGCTCCGAGATCAGCGAGCGGCCGGGCTGTCCGAGGCGACTTTGAGCCGGATCTTGCGTGGCCATCGTCTCAAGCCAAGCCTCGCTCACCGACTCGCTTCCGCCACTCCGCCCGCGCAACGTCTCGCATAGCTCGCTCGTCAGGCTGGCTTGGCGCTGCGCCTGTACGCTGCCCCGGCTGCCAATGGCACGCTGCAAACGCGACCGGTCGGGAGAGTCGTTTCATCCGGATACCAAGTAGCTAGTCGCATCGCCGACCCCGGCCATCGCGCGACCGGCGACCGCCGCGATCAGTTGCGCGGCGGCCGGTGGGAATGCCTGCAAGCTGCATCGATGACCATCTCTCGCCTCAGTCACGCCGCGGTGTGATCCAATGAGCGTAATGCCACCGCCGTCGACTTTATCGAACAGACCGTCGCGCGCTATCACGCTCTCGGAATCACCGTGCAGCGCATCATGACCGACAGCGGCACCTGCTATCGCTACGCCGCCTCCCGCAGGCTTGCGCTCCGCTTGCGATCAAACATCTCTTCACCAAACCCTACACTCCGAAGACCAACGCCAAAGCCAAGCACTTCACCCAATCCATGCTGGCGAATGGACTTACGCAAAAACCTACCAGCACCCCATCCAGTGCACTACTACTCCGTCCTCTTGGCTCGCTGTTCACGTTCGCCGAGTTTTCGGAGCCACTGCCTGGCCGTGGCGTGAAGATCTCGATGGATGGCCGCGACCGGGCGCTGGACAATGTCTTCGCCAAGCGAATCTGGCGCACGGTCAAATGCAACGAGGCCTACCTGAAGAGCTACCGCCCCCAGATCGACGCGGATACCACGCTCGATACCCTCTTGCTGTTCTACAACGACCAGGGGCCGAACAGCGCATTCGGCATGGCCGACTCAAAAACACCGACGAAAGTCTGCCGGCAGCCCGCCGCATTTGCTATTAACCGATGGCGGGCGGATACATCCGTCCAACTTCGGGCCGATTTCCTGCGGCAAGTTCTTCGGCGCCTGTCCTCTGAGTCGGCCAACGCACCTCACGCGCGTTTGCCTCTCGTTAATTAATCCGATTCGCTGTCGAACGGGCGGGATCCACCTCACCAGCGATATAACTGGCGCCGCCATCACCGCTCGCTACTACGAAAACTACCCGTATCCCGTCTCAACTTGGAGGACAAACCCCTGACGACTCTCACCTAAACTGGTACGTCAAGATCGAGTACTTGTGGGGTCAGCGGTATATAGTCGCCGCCGACGCATCAGTCTGTGGGTGAGCGTGGTGAACAACCGCCAGCACGCTCTTGGTAGCCGCACGTCGACACCTGTGGTGACAAATGACGAAACCTAAGATATCAAGCGAAAAAGCAATTTGCGAGACATCAGAAATGATCCCAGGCCGAAACCGGCGATGCCCACGCCGGATCGTTGAGTCGAGTCAGGCGTTGGAATTTCCAGCGCGATAATCGCATGACCCCGCAGGCAAGATCATTTGTCCGCGCTCATCACCGACTATGGTTCTATATGCCTTCCGTTCTTCAAATAGTGACCAGCACCAAACTTACCCTTACGACACCTCAATTACGGAGGATCACCTCAACACGTCTGGACAGAATCTGGAGCAGTGGCGGCCCAACCCTTCCGAATGTCCCCCAAAAAACAGCCAAATTAAGCCTATTAAACCCAATATTACATTAAATCCGATTGGCGCCGAGCCCCCACCACACGAAAACGGCCACGAAATGTGCGATCTGAACTAAATATTACAATAAATTTTATAATAAGCTTCCCAACAAGCGTCATCATTATAATTTTTACACATATCCTAGGATTATATTGCGACGCCATGATCATAAAAACAAAAGCTGAACCTAGGCACAAAACGCCCCCTGCAACATCCCAAAAAGCACTGTAAGTCCTCATAGAAAACATCATAATGTAGGCAAAAAGCGCAAAAAGAAAGGCAAGCGGCGGCAAGTAAAAGTCAGCCGCCCCTAGCTCGGAAAAAGTATTAAATGGGGTGTAAGCATTGTGGAATTTTCCATACTTATCAAATAGCTCCCCAAAGCCATCAACCGACCCTGGCAATGGGCTCAGCATCAAAAGATAGTACCAAAATTCCTCGGGATTAGCCGTGCCCCAAAGTGAATGAGTGAACATCTCGGAAACATTTGGCAAGACCATGCCCAGATTGGCAACAACCGGGGCAATTCCCTCCGGCGATAAAAGTTGATCAAAGTTAGCCCAAATATAATTCAACGTACCGACCAAGAAGTAAAGGCCAACGCTATCATTTCCACGCAGATTAAGCGGCACTATATAGGCCAAATATGCCAATACTAACGCAGGAAAAAGAAAAATATATCTCACAATAGATATTTTAATTCTAAAAAAAAGCACAAATATCAAAACAACACACGTTACGCCAAGCATACGACTTTGAGCGACAACTAAGGGAAGGGCAGCAACCAACCAACATAGGAGCTTCAGCCAGCCCTCGCCAGGCAGCGCAAGCAAAGAACAAGACACTAGCGACCCAAGAAATATAACCACCTGCAATATCGGAGTATATTTAGTCAACAAATTGACATTCTGACCATCGAAACGGCCAGACGAAGCGATGGCAAGTGAGTCCCAACCCTTACCAGCGAAGTAGAGCAAAGCCACAGCGACCGTGACCAACATATACAGATACAACCGAACGCCTTTTATCTTCTCGCCAATACGCGCAATTTCACCAATAGAGAAAGCAGGAGCAGTGCCATCTATAGACCTACAAAACCTCAAATATAATACGTACAACCACAACGGGAACGAGGTCGTAAAATGAATATATATAGACGCCGCCGGGTAATCAGAAAAATTGCGGCCGTAACTAAAATAGGCTACCGCGGTCTGGTAAAAGCTTGGGTTGGAAAACGGCGGCACAAGCGAAAGTACCCAAAGCAATGAAAGAACCTGCGTGAGACAAGAGAAGGCGAGCAAGAAGTATCCCCCTAGTGGACCAATACTCACTGCGATCCGCCTGGAGTTTGCTTTTATGATGGAAACGTTACCAATTAAACCTATAGTCAATATTGCAACAGTAACGTAAAGATAAGCAATTTGGTAGTTGTCCATAGTAGACCGCCATAAGAGTTAAGCGCATCGGACGCGATGCAAGCCTGCAGGTGCCTTAAACGTGGAAGATGAAAGAGTGAGCGCGGCGCAAACATCTCGCGAAAGTATCCCCAAATCGATCCTCCAATCCACTCCTGCGACCGCACTCAAACTGAATGCCGACCGATAGCTGATTATACTCACGCGCAAAAGGCGAAATAGAGTTAACATGCCAAGGCTTGCAACTCCCGCTCCCTGTAAAGTGCGCTATAAGCGCGCTGTCCCAAGACGGGGCCCTTTCACCGGTAATTTTGTACATCCGCCTACGGAAGCTCGCTCTTAGATACCCAGTTGTAAAATTCCAAGTTCTAGGCCAGAGAGCATACCTATCACGCTTCACGGCATTTATGGCACCCTGGTCCCAGCTTACAGTGCTACGCCCATGCGTTCGGAGGTAGTTAATAGCTTCTATAAAAATACCCGTCTCACGAATCAGATTCAAATCAAGGCCCATCACACCAGCATTTATGTAATGCTGCCGGGCGGAGATGCCGATCTCCCTCCAATTAAAAACTCCGCCATCGCAAGAGACTGTACAGGTTCCGCACTCTTGCACTCCGGCGAGCGGAGTCCGCTGGACAGCAACCGCTTCAGCGAGAGGCGAGATATCCCCCCTCGCCATCGTGTCAGCATCTATATAGAGAGCCCGGCTGATTTCTTTGCCTATAACAGTTCCGACTAGCAATCTCGCATACGTCATAGCACCTGTATGTCCGTAGACCGGCAGTCCGTTAAGTAGCGAAAGGTCAACTTCGACAAAATCAACTTTCAGGCGAGCAAGCTCAGGATACTGTACACTGCGATATAATTTATAACTCGACGGATCAGTTATAACGACCACACGCCACGCACACACAGCATGCATATCGATGCTGCGCAACATTGCATGCAAAGGACCGCGATAAGCCCAATCAGCAGCAGTAAATATCGGAATTTCGATCCTCATGAATCGTCACGCCTTAAAAGCATGTAGTTGGTGACAAACATTCCACTTTTACCTGAAGTCTCGGCAACCTTAAGATTTTGAAGGAGCTTAGCGACTATTCTGCATGCGATTTTTTCCATTCGCCCCTTTAGCTTGGAGGTAGTCTGCGATGGTTCATACAAGCCGCAAACTAAGCCAACTGAATCCGCAGCAGAACCCAACGAGAGGCTTTTGACAATATCAAACCCATGATTACTCGCGAGGCGAGAGAGCGCAAACGGGGTCGGCCGCCAATAATCGAACGGAACCTCATGGAGGCGATATATAAATGGCGTAGTGACAACTAAGTAACCATTTGATGCGGTTAGCCTTTTCAAGTTCGCCATCGCGCAGTGGAGATCGAATACATGCTCAAACACCTCAGTGCAAATAACTAAATCAAATGGCCCTGCATCTTGCAACGCGATAGGAATCTCCACATCGAGAGCGGCGGTGCAAAAAATATCCACCCCTTCTTGAGCTGAAATATCGACTCCGTAGTACTGATAGCCCGACCGCTCAGCAAGCTTTCTGTAGGGCTGGCCGCCGCAACCTACATCAAGAACCTTCGCAGGGCGCCCATGAGGTTTTTCCGCCGCCGCAACCTTGAGAGCGTCTGCAACTGCGAAGTTGATGTTTTTAAGAGTAAAATACTCAGCCGAAGAACGCGGTAGCGCTTCAGTCCTTCGACCTTTCTGCGGTTTAGTGTGCATTATGTGCCAGCCTTAATAAAGGGCCCTCTTGACAATGAGGGCAAGAATAGGAGACAAAAGGATACAATATTGAGAGACGCAAGCCCAAAGAATACCGCTGAAGCAGTTAGCTCTGGCCAAGTGCTAAAAAGAAGAAGGGCACCCGCCGCCTCAACCACATAGCTGAGCGCGATCAGCCACAGACGCCCAGTTGATATTAGTATAGCATAAGGAACATGCTTATGAAGAGATATAAACTGATACACAGCGAACCCCGCCGAGGTTTTTTGATCTATCACTATATTTCCACCTGAAACCGACAGCACTATAGCCTGGCCGTATAAAACCCAAATCAATGCGACGATCAAAGCATATACAGAAGCTCCCACGGTGATCACGCGACACAGCAACAAAGCGTCCCGCCCCCGCCCCCTAGACAACCAGTTAATCGCCAGAGGCCAAAGGGGCAGGGCCACCATCGAAAGTGGGCCCATTAGCACCAGGCTTATTTGCAACAAAATCGCAAGACCGGGCATTTGCAGCGGTGAAGAAGCCACCACAAACCATTTAGCCCCCTCCCTTTCCACATAGGCCCCTAAGGCTATCAAAGAAAATAGAAGCATATCTTTCAACAAAGGCTTAAGGTATTCACGCCTATAGTAATCTCGCAATTTTACACTTAGGCCAGCATTGCGCAGCACCTGCCAAGCAGCGATACACAAGAATGCGGTACTAACACCTACCGTAGACGCAGCCGCCCAATAAGCGGTAGGGTTGCGAGACAATGAGGTCAGCACAAGCACTAGACTTAGGGCACCACCGCTACTGGCCCACAGATTTGTTAGATACAGCCTTCCATTAGCCAAATTAATGCGCGCAATGTAACTTGCTATTATCTGAAAATATAGAGCCAACAGGGCGATGATGAAGGCCGCTCGCCCATACTCGCCCGAGAAACGATGAGCCTGAAACACTAATATCACTATAACAAATATAGTAGCCAATAATACCACTAGGGCGAAGCCGGTCGCCACCATCCCCTCCCTTGCCTCAGAAGCCAATCGATTATAGCTACTCACTATACTCGACCCAATCCCGATGTCTGCCATACCAGCCATTCCTACTATCGCAATCGAAAGCGCATATAGCGTATACTGATCATGGTCGAGATTCCTAGCTATACACGGAACAGCCAATACCTGAGCGAGCAAAGTAATTGATTTTGATAATATCGACGAAAGAATAGATACTTTAAAACCTTTTATTGAAAAATCTCGAGACGACTGCTTTTCGATATTCATCTTTTCCACCTGATATCATAGCAAGGGCGCTTCAATTCAAGCATCAACGGCTAGTGTGCCGCCTAAGAATCTTCATTAGGTCAGATTGCAGTCCCTATCATAATAACTAGCTCAGCAGAAGAGGCCTCCCGGTACGATTCTGAGAGATAGTGACAGAAAAGCCGGAGTGATAGGTTACACCTAGCGGCATCTTGTCGAGGAAGAGTGTAAGTCGTGTTTGAAAATGGAATTAGTGACAAGTATGCGGGCGGTGTCGAATGGGCGCAGATAAAAGATATTCGCTCGGTCTACCAAGCCCACTTCGGGATCGGCAAAAAGTCGAGTTACACCTCATCATCGACAACTACGCTACCCACAAACATCCGAAGGTTCGCTCCTGGCTCGCTCAACGCCCGCGCTACCATGTGCACTTCACTCCGACCTCCTCCTGCTTAAACCAGGTCGAACGCTGGTTCGGCCGCATCACCCAACAATCCATCCGCCGCGGCTCCTTTACCAACGTCAAGCAACTCATCCAGCGGATCGAGGCCTTCGTCCAACACTACAACCTGCACCCCCGCCCCTTTGCCTGGACTGCCACCGCCGACTCCATCCTCGGCAAGCTCGAGCGCCTTTCCAAGGTTACTTTCGGGACAGGACACTAGCAGCACTCCCCTAGTAGTTGTTGAAAGAAGGACGGTGACCTGACCTGTCCGTTAGAGTGGACACGGCGATCTGGCATTTCAGACGGTATGACAGTCGGTTCGTTGTTTGCATTGCTCAAGTTTTTTACGCGCGTGCGCGTTGCTGAGGAACACCTCTGAGTTGAGACACTGATCTCGCAGCTTTTCGTTGAAGCTCTCGATGAAGCCGTTCTCGACGGCCCTGCCAGGTCGGATGAAGTCGAGTTTCACCTTTGCCGGGAAGCCCAGGCGTCCACCGCCCGGCAAGCAAACTCGCTGCCGTTATCGACGGTGATGGACTGCGGCAATGGCTGTACGGCTCGCACCCGTTCCAAGCCCCCCCCCCTTTTTGTCGTCCCGTCAGACTCACGCCTGGCTCAAGCAATGGGCAGTCCTGCGTATATTGGTCGATTAAGGTCAGCGCTCGGAACACCTGGCCGATCTCCATGCGATCCTTCACAAACGCCATCGACCAGCACTCGTTAGCTCGTTGGGCCGGCTCGGGCGAGGTTCGGAGATCGGCTGCGCGCTTGCGCCGCTTCCTTCTTTTCACTCCTAGGGCGTGTTTGCAAAATGGAATAAGGAACAAGTGAGCGAGGCGGTGTCGAAGGAGCGCAGATGAAAGATATCCGCTTCGGTCTACCTGACCCGCTTTGGGATCGGCTAAAAAAATTAAGCTAAGCGGAAGAAAAGAGGTTTACCAAACGATCAACTACCGCGTGGCCGACCGCCGAAGGATGATCGGCTGATGGTGGAGGCGATGGTGTATGTATTGCGGACAGAGACACGTGGCGTGACTTGCCGGAGCGATTTGGCAAATGGTCGGGAGTCTACTGCCGCTGGCGGCGATGGACGGCGGCGGGGCTATGGGATCGTTTGCTTGCGGCTTTGGCACGAGGCGCGCGGGGCACGACCCGGTTCATCGACTCGACGCACGTCAAGCTGCACCAGGACGGAGCCAATCCCGCAGGCGGCCAGGGCGAGCAAGCGATTGGCCGCACCAAAGGCGGACTCAACAGCAAGATCACCGCACTCGTGGAGAGTCACGGGCGAGTGGTGGCGCTTAGCCTGCATCCCGGCCCGTGCAGCGACCTCCGCACCGCAGATGAGCACGCCTGCTTGCTGCGAGGTCGCACGCTGGTCGCCGACAAGGGCTTCGACGCCGATGCGCTGCGCGCCCGCATCACTTAATTCGGCGGACGTACGTGCATCCCACGGCGACGGAACTGCGGCGGCTCACGTCCCTTCTCCCGCCCGCTTTATCGCCGCCGTCATCGGATCGAAAACTTCTTCTGCCGCATCAAGCGTCATCGCCGCATCAGCACTCGCTACGACAAACTCGCTTCCACCTTCTTCGCCTTCGTTCAGCTCGCCGACGTCCTTGATTGGCTCAGGAACTGATTTTGCAAACACGCCCTAGATTCTCCTCCCGATACATCTGGTAGACTGCGTTGTGGCAGTTATTGATGTCCTCCCCTCGCAACACCACCATCAAGCGGCGATAGCCATATCGCACGCGCGCTCCCGCCAGCTCCCACAGCCGTTTTCGCAGCAACGTATAATCCCAGGGCCGGCCTTTGTAATAAAAACCGAGCGTCTCAGCAGGATCAGCCTGCATGATCGCTATGTCGTCACGGCGAAGGCTTCAGACTTTTTGCGACCACCTCCTGCAGGCTGTGCTTATCCAGCGTCAAATCGGCCGCAAGTCGCTTGAGCCGCTGGTTCTCATCTCGCAGTATCCTCAGCTCGTTCAGCTCACTGAGCCCCATTCTGCCCAGTGTCCGTTGCCACCTGTAGAGCGTCGCGACACTCCCCAAGCTGGCGGCACATCTCCTACACCTTCGTTCCCGCCCCACTTGCTCCAAGGTATACACTTTCGATTCCTGCCTACAGCGTTTTCCTTTCATAGACCCATCCTTTCATGGTTGTGACATCCTTGCGCCTTCTTCCCAATCTTTCGTGTCCAGTTTTCTGGGCGCAGGTCACGGCTTCAATTCAACCACACGGCTGGCACTGTGGGCAGCATGTCGGATACTGCGGCGGGGGCGACTTCGCGGATGATCTGCGCCGCGCGCATCGCTGCCTCCTGCTCGAGCTGGATTTGCTTCAGGGCGTCCACCTGCGAAGGGGTAAGGATCGTCTGAGCTTGAGCCACCACATCATTCGTGACGCGGCCTGCTCCGGCCGAGGCCGGCACCACCGGCACGGCCTCGGGGACGCCGGAGCGCACTAGCACCGACAGGGGCTGCGCGCCTTGCTCGACAGCGGGCGGTGTATGAGACTCCATGATTCGCACGATCGCCTCCGCCTGCGCTGGCTGGAGGGGAGCTCCGGTGTAGCTGAGCCGACGCTCGAGCTGCGCCACCGTCGTGCGGTGCGCCAGGGTGCGCTCATACTCCCGGTACATCGCATAGCGGTCGCCTCCCAGCGAGCTCTCGATAGCTTGCTCGATCTGGGACTGGGCCGCGCGGATGCTGGCTCCCAGCGTCTCGGGCTTCAGCGGCCCGTCGGCGGCGGTCTCACTCACCGCGACGACATCCAGCGCCACATTCTCTTTCTCCACCAAGAGACGCTTGAACTCGGCAAGCGCCTCGTCGTCGAGACCCAGCCGGCGAAAGAGATCGGAGAAACGGGCGTCCAACAGCGACTGCCGCTGAAGATTGAGCGCACGGATAAACTCCGGGTTATCCATGAGCTTGGAGATCGCGCCCGCGCGCTTCCGGGACAGCCGGGGGCTCTCGGGCTGGCGAGGCGGCTCGTCGCGCAGCGTGCCATCGGGCGCTCGCGGGTCGCCCGGCCGAGTTCCACTCGCCACGGAGAAGGTGCGGTTGGCGGCGAGTCGCAGCGTCATCGTGTCGGCGGAAGGGACCATCGCCACCGCGCGTTGCGCGACGCTCGTGAGGCGCTCCATCTCCTTTTGCTGCCGCCAAACCACCAGCGCCAGCGCTCCCGTCGAGAGCGCCAGACCAGCCAGCAGAAAATCTTTCGCACGCAGCATGGGCAGAGGGGAATCGCCACCCGCGAAGCGCATCGCGTACGCCTCACCAAGCGGCACTTGCGGCATAGCTCCGTGAAGCCAAGGGGCAAGGCGAAACCCACGCCCTTCCGGGTACCCAAAACGCATTGGGGCCGCGCCAAGGAGACGCCCTTCCGCCAAACTGCCTGCCTGCCGGAATCGCTGACTTGCGACAAAATGGCCGTTTTTTGAGCCGGTTTGCACGATTATCGCGCCGAATTGCATGAAATCCCTTATCGCTCCGGAATCCGGACAAGCCGGGAATTGACACATTTTTAGCGCAACGGAATCCGAACAAATCGCGTCACAATCAGTCAGACGCAGGCAACCTGCGTTAACTTTCCGTCTTCATCATGGCTGCCAACACCCCGAGCATCGCGCCCGCGCCCGCCCCCACCCCCGGCGCGAAGCGCGTGATCCGCATCCTTTACGCTGACGACCTGCGCGAGCTGAGGGACGTCGCCCGCATTTCCTTCACTCGCGAAGGCCACGATATCGATTGCGTAGCCGACGGAGAGCAGGCGCTCGAGCGCATCCGAGCCGATGCGGGGTTCGACTTGGTGATCACGGATCACCACATGCCGCATATGAATGGCCTCGCGTTGGTGCGCGGGCTGCGCGAGCTGGGCTATCCCGGCAAGATCCTCGTTTTCAGTTCCGAACTCGATCCACGTGTGACGGCCGCCTACAAGGCGATGAACGTCGACCGGATCCTATTCAAACCGGTGTTCCCCTCGGTATTGCGGCAGGCGCTGGCAGAACTCTTCAACCTACCGGCGAAGCCGAAGGCCTGAGCCGGGCCGCGGCCACGAAATCCGCAAGCCGCGCTCGCACCAAGGAGCGCTTGCGCCATAGTGCGGCCACCATGCTGCATGTGACCAATGGCGACCTCGCCGCCGCGCTCATCCGCCAGACTGGCGTGCTGGGCGAAGTGATCGCATGGCGGGATGTGCTGCACGAGGGGCCGGTGCCGGCGGGACTGCCGCTGGAGCGAATGAGCGAGACGAGGGCGCGCTTCATCGCGGCGTGCGGCTGGGCCTCGTTTACGGAGGCCATCCGGCAATTCAGCGCGCGCGACGCCGCGCTGCGCAGCGCCCGCCGGGTGACGCTCTGGTTCGAGCACGACCTGTACGACCAGCTCCAGCTTATCCAGATCCTCGCCACGCTTGCGCAGCAACCGGACACCACAGCGACGCTCATCGCAATCGACCGCTTCGACGGTACGCCGGAATTTCGCGGCCTAGGCCAGCTCACGCCGGCGCAGCTCGCGACGCTCTGGCCGCAGCGCCAGCCAGTCACGGCCGCGCAGCTCACGCTCGCCGCGCGCGCGTGGAAAGCCTTCACCTCCCCCGACCCCACGGCACTGCGCGCCTTTCTCGCCGCCGACTTCGGCCCGCTACCGCTGCTGCGCGCGGCGCTGGAGCGACTGCTCGAGGAGTATCCGACCCATGCGACCGGCCTCGGGCGCACGGACAGGCAGATCCTGAGCGCGATCGCGGGCGGTGCAGAGAACTTCGAGACTCTCTTCCAACGGACCCAGGCCGCCGAAACCGCCCCCTACCACGGCGACACCAGTCTGCGGCTGCATCTTGACGATTTGCTGCGCGCACCGGCCCCGCTGGCTGCCGGGCCGCCGTATCGGCTGACCGATCTTGGGCAACGGGTGCTGGGCGGCGAAATCGACGCCCGCGCCCTGCAGCCGGGCGCTCGCTGGATCGGCGGCGTACACCTGCGCCCAAACCCGCCTCCTTAAAGATCGGTATACTTATCCGAGCGACCCTTCGCCTTCTCCACGGGGTACTTCTTCGCATTGGCGGCCATCTTGGCCTCGATCGCCGCGGCGACATCGAGGCCGGTCATGTTGGCAAATTCGAGGGCATAGATCACCACATCGGCGAGCTCTTCGGCAATCTTGGTGCGCTTAGCAGGGTCGCGGGCGATCTCGTGCGAGCGCTCCGGCGTCGCCCAGAGGAAGTGCTCCATGAGCTCGCCCGTCTCGGCGGCAAGCGCCATGCTCAGATTCTTAGGCGAGTGAAACTGCTCCCAGTCGCGCTCTTGCACGAAAGCGAGCACGCGTGTCTTGAGCTCGCCGAGGGTCGTCGCGGAGTCCGTAAGTGGCACCATGTCGGGAGGGTGCCACCCGTGCAGTCGCACGCAATCTCGTGCGTCACAAAAAAGTTCACACTTGGCACGGAGGCTGCAATGTGCAGAGTCAAGTCCACTTTAGGTAATGACCGCCTCCTTCCATCACCGCCACCGCTCCGGCGCCTGCTTCCAGCAGGGCCAGCAGCGTTGCGCCGTGATGTCGCCGGTCGTTTCCGTTTGGACGAAAAAAACCGGCACGGGCAACCAGAACTAAACTTCCTCCCAACTGGAGACGTTTAGCCCTCTGAGAAGCCCGGCGGTCCATCCAAAGACCTCCGAGGGCAGACGTTTCCGCACGTTTCTCCTCCCAATGAACAAGAACATCACCACGCTCCCGACCAACAGTCGCCCGAAGGCCAAGGCCATCGCTTCCGTCGAAGCTTTCCGCCAGCCCGCGTATGACTGCCAGGAGCACCGAGACGCGATGAAGCTCGTCGTCTATGTCCCTGGCGTGGATGCCTCGGGGGTGGAAATCGAAGGGCGCGGCGCGGACCTCACGGTCACCGCCAAGAAGGCGCGCTTCGTCCGCGTGAATTTTACCGCTCTCCACCTTGAACGTGCGCAGAATGACTACCGGCTGAGGTTGCGGTTGGGCACTGGTTTCGATTTCGCGGCCATGCAGGCGGAAATCGCCCACGGTGTGCTGACCATCACTCTGCCGAAGCGCACGGCCGGCTCGCACGCCTCGCCCAACCGGCTCGCGCGCATCGCAGCCTGAGGGGCTGCCGCGCGCGAGCCCGGTGTGGTTCGCAACCCTCTCCGCTCCGCTGCGGCGGCACGCGTGGCCTCGCGCCATAGCCCCGCCGCAGCGAGGGCAGAATCGCCAACCTTACCCGGCGGGTCTCCATGGACCCGCCTTTTCTGTACCCGAAAATGAGGACCCGCACGACAGCAGGCGAGCCTCCGCAGGACAACCCCGCCATCACCAGCAGGGGCGCTGCGATGCGGCTCTCTCTCCGGCTCTGGGCGCGCGCTTCGAACACCTCGCGCCTTCCCTTCGCGCTTTCGCCGCTCACGCTACTAAAAATCGGGTAAAGGCACCCATTGCCTTTGGGCCGGAGTGTGGCAAATTCCCCGCTGCCGCACCCCGATGAAAACCCTGCCCCTCGTGTTTGCGGTCTCGCTGGCCGCTAATCTCGCCCTTGCCGTCGTCGTGCTCCGGCGCTCTCCAGCCCCGGCAAGCGATACTCCCGTTTCCACCTCCGTCGCCGCGGCGGCGGCAGCGCCTACATTACCCTCATCCGCCACGCCCACCAGACCCGCGCCGCTCGCCTCCGATGATTTCAATGGCTTGGCCGCGCGACTGGACGCCGCCGGCATCCCGCCTCACATAGCACGCATGGCCGTGGGCTGGGCGATCCGCCACCACTTCGAGGATCTTCGCGTCGCACGCGGCTTGAGTTTCGATGCCGGTAGCATCGGACGACGACCCGTCACCCATGCCACCTCCGAAAGCGCCGAGATCACCGCGGCCCGCACCCAAATCGATCGCGAGGAACAGGAGCTGATGCGCCGCCACATCGGCGAAGAGCGCCCGATGTCTTCCAACGCCCAGCGCCAGATGACCGCCGGCCTGCCTGTCGTGAAAGGTGAGGCGCTGCTCAAGATTGTCAGGGACTACCGACAGATGGAGGCGCAGCTCCACACTCAGGATGCCCATCGCGGCTCGCCAGAAAATCGCGCCAAGGTAGCACTCCTCGAAAGCGAGCGCCGCGCCGACATCGAAAAACTCCTCACCGCGGAAGAGCTTCTAGAGTACGATCTCCGCAATAGCACGGAGGCCAGCATGCTGCGCAACCGGCTCGGACCCTTCAAGGTGAGCGAGGCCGAATTTCGCGCGCTCTACACGGCCTACAAGCAAGCAGAGGCCGCCGCCGATGCGGCTGGCGTGCCCAAGCGCGGGCGCGACCGGGACGCACATATCGAGCCTGCGCTCCGCCAAACCCTCGGCGAAGCCCGCCATGCCGACCGCGAGCTCGCCAAGCAGCTCGAGGCGCAGCGTGTCCGCAGCTTCAGCGCCACGCAGACATTCATCCGCAATCTCAATCTGCCGCAGGAAGCGACGAACGATGTGCTCGTACTCCAGGCCGACCTACGCCCTCGACTCGCTGCGCTCCAGCAAGCCCGCACCGCCACTCCCGAACAGCGCGAAGCGCAGATCGCCGCCCTCACCCGCGAAGCCGAGCGCCAGTTGACCGTGATCCTCGGCCCCCAAGGCTTCGCCCGCTACCGCAACGAGATAGGCCAGTGGCTCGGCAGCCCCTAGGGGCGGTTTGAGAAACACCGACGGCGCCGATAGGACAACCTAGCGGAGCACCGTACGCTCCAGGAGCCAATAGAGCCCAGCGAGTGCCACGAGCGCGGACAGCGCGGGCACGCCCTTGCGGACGAAGGCATCGCGCTTACGCAGCCACGCCAAAAGGGGCAGCGCCACCGCCGCGATGGCGAGCTGGCCAAGCTCGACCCCGAGATTGAAAGCAAAGAGCGGCAAGGCGATGCTACCATCCCCGGCGGAGCCCACCCCTAGATCGCGCAACACGCTGGCGAAACCGAAGCCGTGGACGAGCCCAAAGCCGAAGGTAAGGGCCCAGCGGCCGCGCGGCTCGGAGCCCCGGCGCACGACGTTTTCGATGCCAACAAAGACGATCGATGCCGCGATGAGCGGCTCCACCCAACGGCCCGGAAGGTCTACGATGTGAAGCGTGGCCAAGCCAAGCGTGACGGAATGCGCGATGGTGAAGCTGGTGATGATAGCCACCCCGGAGCGAACGGTGCGGCACACGACCAGCAGCGCGAAGAGGAAGAGCAAATGGTCGTAACCTAGCCAGATGTGCTCGACCCCGAGCTTAAAAAAGCCGCCAAAAGTCGGCAGATCCCCCTCAGCGGAGGCCGAGGCACCGACATCCCCGGAAGGCGCAGCGCCGAAGCCGGGGGGCAGCGCATCGAGACTCGCATCGGTATCGCGCAGGAGCTTTTTCGCCAAGGTGGAGCCGTGAGCATCGGCAACAATGATGAACTGCCGATGGCCGGCCGGGAGCACGCCGAGCTTCAGGGCTCGAAAAACCAAGGGCCCCGCCGCGCCCTCGCGGGCGTACTCGAGGAAAAAGCTGACATTATCGCCGGGAAGCAACTGCACCCGGGCGGAGCGCAAGGCGAGCGGCCGGCCGGACTCCGTCACGCTCCAAAGTTGGAGGGCGGCGGCCTCGAGCGCCGGGCGCACTTCGGGAAAATTTTCCTCATCCCAGCGATCCGTGCCGCGAAGCGCCTCGGGCAGGAAGTGCTTCGCATCGTCCGGAGCGAAACCATTGACGATCTCGAGTCGCTCGGGACGAACGCCGATCTCGGCCGTGCTGAGGCCGGGGTCGTGCGCCCACGCAGTCGCAGCCGCCATGCTCCAGCCCCACACCAAAAGCCACAGGATGCGCCTCATGCGCCACGGCTTTGTGCCAAGAGGCTCGCCGCTGGCAAGGGAATGCCACGCGCGCCGCTTGCGCGGACGCCTGCCCCGCTCGACACTACGGGCACTCCAGATGCCGCACGCTTATCACTGGCCGCCACCCAATCCCGACGACGACTATGGCGTCGTCGCGTATGACGACCACCTGACCCCCGAGCGGCTCATCTCGGCCTATCGCCACGGGGTATTCCCCTGGCCGGACGGCGACGAGGAAGACCCTATCCCCTGGGTGTGCCCGCCCAAGCGGGCGATCCTCGAATTTGCCGCACTGCATGTGCCGAAGAATCTGGGCAAGACCCGACGCAAGCTCAGCCATCTGCGCTACACATGCGACGCAGCCTTTTCCGCCGTGATTGCGGCTTGCTCTGCCGTGAGTCGGCCGGGCCAGGGGAGCACCTGGATCATCCCGCCGATGATCGCCGCGTACACCGAACTGCATCGGCGCGGCCAGGCGCACAGCGTGGAGGCCTGGGATGGCGACGCGCTCGTGGGCGGGCTCTACGGTGTGACGGCGGGCGGGGTGTTTGCAGGGGAGAGCATGTTTCACCGCATCGACGATGCATCGAAGCTGTGCGTGCTCCATCTCATCGACCACCTGCGGGCCCGCGGGAGCACCTGGATCGACATCCAACAACTCACTCCGCACTTCGCCCGCCTCGGCGCGCACGAAATCACGCGCGAGGAGTTTCTGCGCAAGCTGGCAGCCGAACAGGCGGCGCCGAAGGCGCTATTCTAAATTTTGGCACCCTCCTACTTCCGGGGCCGCACGAGCACGACGTCGCTCCACTCGCCCATCGTACGGGCGTTGACGCTCCAGCCTGGCGCCGCTGCCTCGAAGGCCGTGCGCACCTGCGCGTTTTCCTGCGCCAGGATACCACTCAGGATGAGCATGCCGCCCGGGGCGACCGCGCGAACGAGTTCACTGGCGAAGCGCATGAGCACGTCGGCCTGGATATTGGCCATGAGGATATCGACAGCGCCCTTTTCCCCAGCGAGGCCTGTCACCAAATCACCGACGAAGAACCTCACGCGGCCCGCGAGACCATTGGCGGCGGCGTTTTCCTCGCTGACGCGCACCGCTTCGGGGTCGTTATCGAACCCGTTTATGTCACCATAGCCGAGCAGCGCCGCGGACAGCGCAAGGATGCCCGAGCCACAGCCGGCATCGACCACACGGCCCTTGGTCCCGTGCTCTTCGGCGAGCGACACGAGGCGCTCCACGCAGAGGCGGGTGGTCTCGTGGTTGCCCGTGCCGAAGGCGAGGCCGGGATCGAGCCAGAGTACAGCGTCACCGGCAGGGAGCTTGAAGGTCTCGCGCTCCCACACGGGCACCCAGTGCAAACGGCCAAACTGCCAGGCGTGAAAATGGGCCTTGTAGCTATCGCGCCAATCGGCATCGGCCAGCACGCGAGCCTCGGGAGCGCCCACGGGCGTCACTCCTGCCGCGCTCAATTCTGTCGCGAGATCGGCCCACTGCGCCTGGGCCTCAGCCTCGCTGGCGCAGAGGCCGACTAGCCAAGCCCGCTTCGAGATCACATTCTCAAGCACGCTCCAGTTTTCGCTGCCGCGCTCGAGCAGGATATCGTCCGCCGCACCTGCGGCTACAGCTGGGATTTCCACTTTGAGTTCGAAGAGAGCCATCGCCTCCAACGTCCTGCCCACCGCGCGCCGCGGCAATCTCATTTCCGCGCCACTGGCCGTTCTCCCTCCGGCCGCCAATTCATCGCGCGCCTTTGCGTTTCTTCTTCGGCTTCTCGCAGACCGGCGCGCTCTCCGCCTCGCGCGGCCACGCCAACTCCCCCGCCTGGGCAAGCAGGCAATCCTTAAGCGGGAGAAGCCCTTGCAGCGCACACCAGAGGCGTGGGAGGCGTTTGGGTCTCATCGTGCACCTCCCGCGGCGGCGACCGACTCCTGCACGTTCCAGTCTATGTTGCGCGTGAAGTACATCACCGTCCCCAGCGCGACGAAGAGCGCGGCCGTGCCCGCGAGGAGGGCATAATCATCCTGCAGCATGATCGCGAAGAGCACGCTGTGCACCACCGCCAGCAGCCCGGCGATCAGGCAGGCGCGTATCCACGTTTTCAACACGGACGCGCTGTAGAAGACGATCAGAGCCGACGATGCCACGGCCGCGGCGCCGTAGGCCAGTCCCGAGATCAGTATCTCGCCGAGCGCCAGCAGCGCGAGATAGAAGAGACACAGCGCCGCCCCCACGAGACCGTAGTGCACGAGGTGCAGCCGCAGGCCGATCACGGTTTCAAAGAGAAAGAACGCGGTAAACACGAGCGCCAGCACCAGCACGCTGTGTTTCAGCGAGCGATCCACCATCCGGTACACCTCGAAATCCCCTCCCTTCGGGACTTCCTGAAGGCTTCCCTCCCGCGCCGTGCGCGGCATCTCGCCGACGGCTTTGGCGAGATTCTCCATTCGCTCCGTGCGCAGCCGGTTCACAAGAAACAGCGGAGCCTGCAGCAGCAGCACAAGGGTGGCGATGAAGAGCAGCTTGAGCGTGATAGCATTGCGGCGATCGATCCGATGGCGACTCACCGGGGTCGGAGTTGGCGGGGTAGAATAGGAGGTCGGAGGCAGTTCCATAAGGCCTCCACTGTCGCGCGCCTGCGTGAAGCCATAATGAACCGTCGATGAATTCTCCGCGAAAATTCCGCGACGGAGCCAGGAGCTCAGGCCAGCGGAAGGACCAAGCGCGCCCGCGAGCCGCCCTCGGGCCTGGGCTCCAGGCTCGCCTCACCACGGTGGAGGCGGGCGATCTCGCGCACGATGCTGAGGCCGAGCCCACTGCTCTTGCGCCCGGTGTCGGGACGGGGGAGCGAGTAAAAGCGCTCGAAGATGCGCTCGCGCGCATAGTCCGGCACACCCGGGCCAAAATCATCCACGATCACGGCTGCCTCTTCGGCGCCCACCTCGATGGCCACGCGCACCGCCGCACCCGGCGGCGAGAATTCCACGGCGTTTTGCACGAGGTTGCCCACGGCCTGCCCGAGGAGAAATACGTCGCCCAGCACCCGGGCCGGCGCAGGCACGACCAAAATCTCGACGCGCTTGAGCGCAGCCAGGCCACGCACGTCGCCGCAGGCCTTTTCGACCACCGAGTCGAGCTCAACACGGGCCAACACCTCGCCCGCACGCCGGGATTCCAGCGCGGCGAGCTCCAGAAGGCGATCCACGATCCGCTGCAGCCGAGCCGTCTCCGCCTGGAGATTGGCAACAAAGCGGGCGCGGTCGGCCTCGGGGGGATTCTCGGCGAGAAGCTCGGCGGCACCGCGGATCGCCGAGAGCGGCGCCTTAAACTCGTGCGCCAAGGCCTGAGTGTAGCGCTCGACGTAGGCCTTGCCCTCGAGAGCGACGCGCATTTCCTCGAACGCCTGGCTGAGCGCGGCGATTTCCGCGGCGCGCGAGGCCGGCGGGGATGCAGCCTCGCCCTTGCGCACGGCTTGGGCATAGGCAGTGAGGCGCTCGAGTGCGTGCGTGAGCCGGGTGGCGATCCACCAACCTGCCGCGATCATAACGAGGCCAATCCAGCCCACGGACCAGACCAACTCCTCACGCGCCCGGCTAATGCTTTCGGTGACGGTGCTGAGCCGCCGGCCCACGCCCACGCGCCCCACCCGCTCCGCCCCTCGATGCACCGGCGCGGCAACGCGCAGCTCGCCATCGACCAGCGCGACATTGGAGACGGAGTAGTTGACCGAAGCCGCATTACCCCCGCCCGTCATCGGAAACGCGTAGATCTGCCCCACGTCACGCCCGCCCCTGGAATCGAACACCACCCGTCCCTCGCTATCGCAGGCGAAAACCCGGAGCGTATCGACATCGGCCGAAAGTCCCTCGAGCCGACGCCACCAGGCCTCACCCCCCCGGGCCTCGGGCGTGACGGCGGCGGCGAGAAACACCGCGGTGTCGCCCAAGGTGCGGCGCATCGACTCCACATAGCGCAACCGCACATCCTTCAGCACCAGCGCCATCACCGCGGCGAAGGCGACTCCGCTCGCCGCCAGATACACGCCGA
>CAYZPV010000047.1:0-51780 GCA_964480585.1 uncultured Opitutus sp.
ACGACGTGCTCGCGAATCTGATCGGCGGCGTGCAGAGCGGCATGGGCTACCTCGGAGCGGCCACCCTCCCCGACCTGCGGCAGAAGGCGCGGTACATCCGCGTGAGCCCGGCGGGCCAGAAGGAAGCGGCGCCGCATGATGTGATCGAGGTGTCGACGCGGACGAGCAGCGCGTAAGCGCGGTGAGTCGCAGAAAACTTGAGTAAGCGCCCTACCTGTATCCATGTAGGGCGCTTGCAACCTCTGTAGTAAAGGGCTCGGTATGATCGCCGAGCACCCGCAGCCACCATCTGTCTCATCGGAATCCCATCGCCCCTCAAGGTCCCGACTATGCATGTCCCCTTCCCCTTTGGCCCAGCGGCTACGACATCGACCAAACCGAAACCCGATCCAGCGGGCCGCCTGTATTTCGTCGAGTCGTACTGGATCATAGGATTGATGAAGTGCGTGTTCGGCCTGCTTTTCTGCCTGCCGTTTTACTACATGAGGGGAATTCCAGGGCATCCCTCGTGGGTTCTCTTCATCGTCCCGCTATGGGGACTCACCGGCCCGTGGGACCTGATGCGCCTACGGCGCTTCACGTTCGATCCGCAACGCGGAATGCTGGTGATCCGAAGCACCTATCTCGCACGGATTCACCGCACGGCAGAAATCCCGCTGCGCGAGTTTTCGCTGGCGGTCGAATCAGGCATTTCGCCTGGATTCGGCACGACCAATTTCGTTCGTCTCATCGGCCCCGGTCTCAGAATCGCCCTAGCCGATTTAAAGGAAGTCAACGAGGCACAGGAAGCCGCCGCCGATTACGCCCGACTCCTGCAAATAAGCCGTGCTTCGTCAGCGGGAAGTCCCCAGCAATCCGCCTAGCGCCAAGGCCGCCTTCGGCGCGAAGTCCTGGGCGTGCGTGTTGCAAACGACGTGGATGGCCTCCGCTTTTTTCGCCAGCTGCTGCACTCGCGTGGCGAGCTCTTTCAGCTCGGCCTCGGAGTATTGATAGCCGTGTTTTTCCTCGGTAGTTTTGAGGTCGTCCCAATCCGCGCGCCTGCCGTGGAGGCGGAGGTAGGCCAGCTTGGGATTGGTGACTTCGTCGACGGCAGGCATGAGGATCGAGTCGGGGATCTGCGGCATGTCGACGGCGATCCAGACAAGTTTCTTCGCGCGGAAGTAGTCGAGAGTGCGCTCGCGTTGGTCGCCGGTGACCCACGCGTTGTGCCGCAGCTCCACGGCGAGGAGGTGCGGGCTTAGTTTTTCGGCAAGCACATCGAGCTCTTCGAGGCGGCTGTTTTTCGGGGAGAAGCTCGACGGGAGCACGAGGAAGAAGGCGCCGAGCTTCTTCGCATCGATGAGCGGTTGGGCGGAGCGCAGGGTGGCCTCGACGAAGCGGCCGGCCTTGGCGGCGGCTTCGGGCTGGGCGGCGATTTCCTTGGGGAGCTTGTAGTCGAAGAGAAAGCCGGGCGGCGTCTGCTTCACCCAGCCCTCGACCATCGCGGCGGGCGGGATGCGATGGTAGCTCATGTTGAGCTCCACGTGGCCGAAGTGCGTCGCGTAGGTGGCGAGGCGTTGATTGTCGGGGAGGCCCTTGGGATAGAGGATGCCTTTGTACTCCTTGTCGGTCCAACTGCCGATACCGACGCTGATGTTTGCGGCCATACTTCGAAGCGAATGTAATCCCGGCGCTCGCTCAACCCTGATCCGCAAACGAACGACCGGAGTGGGGCGTGGTCCATGGTCATTCAACCCTTATCGCCCTCACTCATGAAAATCACCGAACTCGCCTTCACGGGCACCCCCGTCACCGACATGAAACGCGCCAAGGCCTTTTACGAGGGTGTGCTTGGGCTCAAGAAGGCCCGCGGCTTCGGGCAGAGCGAGGGCGATGAACAGTGGGTCGAGTACGATATCGGCGCGGGGTGCCTCGCGATCATCACGGGCGCAGCGGATCAATGGCCGCCGCGTGCGGCGGGCACGGCGGCAGCGTTGGAGGTCGAGGATTTCGAGGGCGCGGTGGCGGAGCTGAAGAAAGCCAATGTGAAATGCATCTGGGAGCCGCGCGAGAGCCCGGGGTGCTGGATGACCGTCGTCACGGACCCGGATGGCAACTGGGTCGTGCTGCACAAGCGAAAGGCGCGGTGAGGTCGCTCCGCCTGGCCACTCCCGGCCCGTGTCATTGCCGCCTTTTTCGGTTGCCCTGACCGGGTCGGGTGCGTTTTGACTTTTCGGCAACAGGGTTGTCGGCGCAGTGCGCCGCCGGGTCGGTTGCACCAACCATTTTTCGCAACCATGTCCCTGCTCCCGTTCACCAGCCAGCTCATCGCCGACGTCGGTATTTCGTTGGGCGACGAGGGTAAAGGCCGCTTGATCCCCGAGGTCGCCGACGAATTGCGCGGCACCAATTCGCCCGTCTCCGTGGTGCTCAAGGTGAATGGCGGCGCCAACTCGGGCCACACGGCTGGCGGCATCAAGCTCAACCTGCTCCCGGCGGGCGTGGTCGTGCGCGATGCGCCGCACCTCTGCGTAGGGGCCGGCGTGGTGGCCGATCCGCGCAAGATCTGGTGGGAGACGAAGCCGCTCGAAAAGAAGGGTCACGCCATCCTCTCGCGCCTGCTCATCGACGAGCGCACGATGGTCTCCGATCTCACGCACCGGCTGCTCGACCTGGCGTGGGAGGACTACCGCGTAAATATCCTCGCCGAAGAGGCGCGCGGATCGACCGGCCGCGGCATCACGCCCTCGTACGTCGACGAAGTGGGACAGCAGCAGATCTATTTCTCGGACTTTCTGGCGGGCCCCAACTACTTCGCGCGCAAGCTCGCGCAGCGCGCCGACCGCGCGTGCCGCACGATCCAGCACGTGTGCCGCGTGAGCGAGAAGACGTGGCACGAGTTCTTCGACAAGCTTACCGCCGCCGAGCGCCGCGCCAATGCGGAGGCGATCGAGCTGGGCATCTTCACGGCCGACGAATTCGACTTTACGCGCTTCCGCGGCGAAAAGCCCTTCACGCTCAATCTGGAAGCGATCACGGCTACGTATTGGGCGGCAGGCACCGCGCTGGCAAAAAACATCGGAGAAGTGCGCGAGCTGGTGCTCCGCGAGATGGCAGCGGGCCGCACGATCATCGGCGAGTTTGGCCAGGCCTACTGGCTCGACAAGCGCCACGGCTTCTCGCCCAACGTGACGGCGTCGCACACGTACACGCCGGAGTTTTTCGAGAGCGCGGGCATCCCCGTGCAGCGCATCCATACCTTCGGCGTGGCCAAGGCCTACGACACCAAGGTGGGCACGCACACCTTTCTCACGCAGATGGACGACGCGCATCCGCTCACCATCAAGCTGAAGCAGCTCGAATTTGGCACCAGCACGGGACGCCAGCGCATGGTGGGGTGGTACGATGCCGTGGAAAAGGGCGACGCCCTCCGCTACGGCGGCTTCCAGGATGTGATGATCAACAAGCTCGACGCCCTCTCCCACTCCGGCGAGTGGCGCGGCGATCTCCAGATCTGCACCGGCTACCAATCGGCCGACGGCAAGCGCTACACGCACGTGCCGCGTAACGAGGCGATCCGCAAAGCACTCCGGCCCATCTACACGACTTATCCCGGCTGGGCCGAGGATATCTCGGGGGTGCGCCGCTTTGCCGACCTGCCGCGCAATGCGCAGCGTTACGTGGGCGGCATGATGAAGAGCCTGCTGGACGTCGCCTTCGAAGGGAAGGCCCACCCGGCGACCGACAAGCTGCCCAACCTGCGCTACCTCGGGGTCGGCCCCGAGCCATCTCAGATCATCAAGGATGTGCCCGCCACGCCCGAGTTGGTCGGCCTAGCCTGATTTTTTCTACGATGGAAAAGCCCACCTGCCCGGCCTGCACCCTCGAGGATGTCCTCAGCCACCCCGCTCACTGGGAGTGCGCGACGTGCGGACATGAATGGCCAAAGGAGGCCGCTCCGGAAGCCGCGCGCGTGGTAAAAGATGCCCATGGCAACGTGCTCGCAGACGGCGACTCCGTAGTGCTGATCAAGGACCTGAAGCTCCGGGGCTCCTCCGGCGTGCTCAAGCAAGGCGCGAAGGCAAAGAGCATCCGGCTAGTGGACGGCGATCACCAGATCGACTGCAAGATCGACGGCGTAGCGATCGCGCTGAAAGCGGAGTTTGTGAAGAAGGCGTGAGGCGGCGCTGTGGAGGAAGGGCCGGAGGGCCCTTCCACTCAATCAGAAATCCTGCAGCCGGCCCTCGCCCGCCCCGCGCTCGGGATCGAGGCGGGCCATGACCTCGCCGAGGAGATAAATCGAGCCGGTGACGACGACCACATCATCGGAGCCGCCCGCGGTGCAGACGCCGGCGCGCGGGAAGAGCTCCTCGACCTTGGCGTGCACGATGCGGCCGCGAAAGGTTTTCGGAATGAGCTCCTCCAATTCGGCGTGAGTGCAGGCACGGGCCTGCTGTGGGACGACGAGGTGAATCTCGCTCGCGTGGTGCGCGATTGTCTCGAGGAGCGGCCGGGCCCGGGCCGCTCCGAGCACGCCAGTGATCACGACGGGAGCACGCCCAGTCTCGGCGACGAGGCGCACAAGATTTTTTTCCAGCACCTGGGCGCCCTCGGGATTGTGCGAAGCATCGAGCACGGTGAGGCGACCGCCGACGCGCACGCGCTGCCAGCGGCCTGGCCAGTCGACGTGTTGCAAGCCGCGCGTGATGATTTCGTCGGTAATATTCCAGCGTGAGCCGAGCACTCGGGCGGCGAGCGTGGCGGTGGCGGCATTCCACTGCTGGTAGTCACCCTCGAGATTGGTGTGCGGGTAGTTATCGAGCGCCTGGCCGTACTCGTCGGCGACGGAGATGACCTGCGTGCCGCGCTGGCGCGCGATGTCGCGGATCGTCTCCTCGGCGGCGCCGGGCATGCGACCGATGACGACGGGGGCGGTGGATTTGATGATGCCGGCCTTTTCGGAAGCGATCTGCGAGAGCTCGTTGCCGAGAAATTCGCAATGATCGAGCCCGATGGAGGTGATGACGCTCACCTCGGGCTGCACAATATTGGTGGCATCGAGGCGGCCGCCAAGACCCACCTCGATCACGGAAATGTCGCACTTTCTCCGGGCAAACTGGAGAAAGGCCATGCCGGTCATAAACTCGAAGAAGCTGGGATGATCGTCGGGATCGACCGCAGCCAGCCGCTCGGCGATGGGGCCCAACTCGCCCACATAGTCGACAATCTCCTGCTCGGTGAGGATGCGGCGATCGACCTGCACCCGCTCACCGAGCTTCACCAGATGAGGCGAGGTGTAGAGGCCCGTGCGCCAGCCAGCGGCGTGCAGGATGGCCTCCAACATGGCGGAGACGGAGCCTTTGCCATTGGTGCCCGCGACGTGCACGCATGGCACCTGCCGCTCGGGATGGCCGAGGGCGCGAGCGAGCGCAGCCATGCGATCGATGCCAAATTTGCCGCCACGCGCCTTGAGTGCGAAGAGGTACTCGGCGACCGCTGGGTAGTCGTTCATGCCGGCAGAGGTCATGCAGGAGAAGGTGGCGACGATCCCGGGGGATCGCCATTTTTCAGGCAGTGGCGGCCAGGAAGCGGCCGCTACCGCAGGGCATCAGGAGGCGCGGGCGGCAGGCTGCCGCTTGCGCAGGTGCAGCGCGGAGAGCAGATCCGCAAGGCGCTCGCGCATCTCAAGACGACTCACGATCTGATCGACCAGGCCGTGCTTGAGGAGGAACTCGGCGGTCTGAAATCCAGCGGGGAGCGTCTGCTTGGTCGTATCCTTAATGACGCGAGCGCCAGCGAAGCCGACGAGGGCGCCCGGCTCGGCGATGATGACATCGCCCAATGTGGCGAAGCTGGCAGTGACGCCACCCATCGTGGGGTGCGTGAGCACGGAGATGAAGGGCAGCCGAGCCTCGGCGAGACGCCCAAGGGCGGCGCTCGTCTTGGCCATCTGCATGAGAGAGTAGATGCCCTCCTGCATACGCGCGCCGCCGGAGGCGCTGAAGATGATGCAGGGGATCTTGCGCTTGAGGGCTGTCTCGACTGCGCGGGTGATCTTCTCGCCGGCAGCCGCGCCCATCGCACCGCCGCAAAAGCGGAAATCCATCACTGCCACCGAGACCTCGATGCCGAGAATCTCGCCGGTGCCGGAGATCACGGCCTCTGGGAGGCCGGAGTCCTTTTCGTAGCGCTTGATACGCTCGGGGTAGGGCTGGGAATCGACGAACTTGAGTGGGTCGCTCGACTTCACGGCAGCGTCCATCTCCACGAAGGTACCCTCGTCGAAGAGCTTGGCGATGCGGGCGCGGGCGCCGATGGGGAAATGATGGCCGCTTTTGGGCACGACCATCAGATTATCCTCCACCTCCTTGTTGAAGACGATGTCACCCGACACCGGGTCCTTGGTATAAAGGCCCTTCGGGATATCCTTCTTCTTGGAGGCGGATTTGCGGACCGTGTAGGTCGGTTTGTCGAAATGCATGAGTGTCAGCCGTGACTAAACGTGGCGACGTCCAGGCTCAGGATACCCGCACGGCGGAGCGTGCGAGCGCAGCTATTAAGCGTTGAACCTGTCGTGAAAACATCGTCGACCAATAGATAATGAAGCGAGGGATTTAGGTCCGCGCCGCGAGCGAGTGCAAAGGCATTTTTCAGGTTGGCCATGCGCTCTTCGCGGCGAAAATCAGTCTGCGTTTGGGTGTGGACAACGCGCTGCAAAACTGCCTCGACGCGAGCCCCGCCGCCCGCCACCTGAGCGAGCACCTCGGCAAGCAGGGCGGCTTGATTAAAGCCACGCTTGCGAAGCTTGCGCGGATGCATCGGCACCGGCACCAGGACGGCGCCGCGCGCCAGCTCCAAGACGTGCGGGGAGCGACGAAAGACCTCGGCGACATCGGCGAGCACGTGCAAGCCGCGGTGATACTTGAGCTCGATGACGAGGGAGCGGAGCGGGCCCTTGAAGATGACGGCCGTGCGGCCTTCCCGGTAGGCGGGATGCAGGCCATCGCACTTCACGCACATCCGAGTGCCCTCCATCACACCGTAGAAAGGGTGACCGCACGTCGTGCAATGCGGGGCGCGCACCCACTCGATCTGCGCGACGCATCGGGCGCAGAGATGCCGGAACCCCGTGCCCTCGGCCACCAGCGCATGGCAGTGCACACACACGGGAGGGAATACGACCTCAGCCAGACCGCGAGCCAGCTGGCCCAGGAATGTTGGCGGTCTCATGCGCAATCCTTACTCGGCCGACTCCGAGGCCAAGGCATCTGGCAGCGGGGCGCCGCCTCTCCCGTAGTAGACCTTGGTCAAAAAAAGGCCCTGTGGCGGCGCAGTTTGCACGATGGGCGTGCGCGTACGGGACTCCAGGATGGCTTTGACCTGAGAGACAGGGAGCCTGCCCTCTCCCACTGAAACCAGCGCGCCAACGAGACTGCGGACCATCTTGTACATGAAGCCATTGGCCTCAGCGGTGATGGTGACGCGCCGGCCCCTCTTCACAATATCGAGCCGCCGCAAGTCGCGCACGGTATCCTCGCGCTCGGGGCCATTGAGCGCGGTGAAGGCGCGGAAATCATGCCGGCCCACGAGGAGGGCGGCGGCGGCCTGCATCGCGGCGAGATCGAGCGGCTTAAAGATCGGCCAAGCGTAAGGCCTGGTAAACGGATCCGCGTCCCCGAGATGCAAATAGTAGTCGTAGCGCTTGCCCGTGGCACTGAAGCGGGCGTGGAAATCCTTGCCGACCTTGCGCACAGTGCGGACCTGAAGGCCGGGCGGTAATGGGGTGCGCAAGGCGGCGAGGAGTTTATCGGGGCCGTGCCGCCAGTCGGCATCGATGTGAAAGACCTGTTCGCGCGCGTGCACTCCCGCATCGGTACGACCGCTGCCGTGGACGCGGACAAGGCGCTTGAAGATCTGTGCTAGCCGGGCCTCCAGCACATCCTGGATGGCGGCGCCGCCGACCTGGCTCTGCCAGCCGGCAAAGCCGGCGCCGTCGTAGGCGCAGGTGCATTTCCAACGCTGCAGGGAAAAGGCGCCGGGCTCGCCCTGCGCGCTCACCGTGGCATCGACTCCCACTGCCTCAGGGGCGCTCACGCCTCGTCCTCCGGAGCGGCCTCGAGCAGCGGCGGAAACCGCTGATTCAAATAGTCCTGAAGGATGATCGTGGCAGCGCGCGAATCGATGATACCGCTCGCCCGCACGTCGCGACGCTTCGACTTTGCGATGGTGGACTCGGCTTCGTAGCTGGTGAGCCGCTCGTCGACGAGGTGGAGCGGCAGCCTGGTCTCGGCGCGCAATCGCGCGGCGAAGGCCTCGACCTCCTTGGCTTTGAAGCCGGGGGTGTCGTCCATATTGAGCGGGTGCCCCACGACTATCTCCTGGATGCGCCGCTGGGCGATCACAGCCAGGAGCCCAGCCCAGCGCCTGGATTCATCGGCCTCGACCAGCGCAGGCAACGGCGTGGCCACACACAGCTCGTCGCCGAAGCTGAGACCGATACGCCGGGAACCATAGTCGATGCCGAGGAAACGCACGCCGGTAATTGCGCCAGGCAGGGGCGGCGGCGCAATTTCAATTGCGACACAGCGCATTCGGGCTCTCTTTCGGACCCATGGCCGCCTCCTCCCCAGCCCTCGCTCCCGCGCAGCTTGCGCGCTACAGCCGGCACATCCTGCTGGGCGAGGTGGGCATCGAGGGACAGCAGAAACTCACTGCGGCCAAGGTACTGGTGATCGGAGCGGGCGGGCTGGGCAGCCCGGCGGCACTTTATCTCGCAGCGGCTGGAGTGGGACGGCTCGGGATCGCGGATTTCGATCGCGTGGAGGCCCATAACCTCCAGCGCCAGCTCCTCCACGACGACGCCACAGTAGGCGAGCCCAAGGTCGACTCCGCCAAGCGGCGGCTGCAGGCGACCAACCCCTTCATCGAGATCGTCACCCATCCGGAGGGCGTGACGCCTGAGAACGCGCGTGAACTCTTCACCCACTATGATGTGATCGTAGACGGCACCGATAATTTCTCGTCGCGCTATCTAAATAACGACGCGGCATTTTTCGCGCGCCGCCCGCTCGTGTACGGCAGCGTGTATAAATTCGAGGGCCAAGTGGCGGTCTTCGATTCGCAGGGGGGCGGACCCTGCTACCGCTGTCTGTTTCCCGAGCCGCCGCCGGCTGGCAGCGTGCCCGGCTGCGGCGAAGCGGGCGTACTCGGCGCGCTTTGCGGTGTGATCGGCAGCCTGCAAGCGATGGAGACGATCAAGCTCATCGCAGGTCTGGGCGAGCCCCTGCGCGGCCGACTACTCACTTACGACGCCCTGCGCCAGACGACCACGGCGCTCACCCTGCCCCGCCATCCCGCCTGCCCGCTATGCGGCGCACAACCCACGATCCGCGCACTCAGCTCCGAGACCTACGCGGCCGCGGCTTGCGAAGCCCCCTCTCCCACTATGCCCGACGCCGACTACCCGCTCGAAATTTCCGTCGCTGAAGCCAAGCGCCTCCGCGATGCCTCTCCCAATCGCACCGCCATCATCGATGTGCGCGAGCCCTTCGAGGTCGCGATCTGCCAGGTCGCCGGCGCCGATCATATTCCCATGCGCCAGATCCCGGAACGCACGACCACACTACCTCGGGACAAGCACCTCCTCATCATGTGCCACCACGGCGGCCGCAGCCGCCGGGTGACCGAGTATCTACGCGCCCAGGGCCTGCCAGCTGTGACCAACATCGATGGTGGGATCGACGCCTGGGCGGCGGAGATTGAGCCCGGCATGCAGCGTTATTAAATCGGGTCGACTGAAGAGACGATTTCGAGACGAGCAGCGACCGGAGAGATCTACGACATCGCAGTACTCGCCGCTCCCGCTCGCCAGCCACAGACTGTCCGACCTCACACCTTGAGCTCTGGGCGCGCCCTGGCCGACTCGAGCGCGTACTGAGCGAAAGCCGCCTTGAGCTTCATGCTCACGGTGTCGGGGCCGACCTTGAAGCGCAGGTCGTCGATCGCGCCGATGGGCGTCACATCCTTGGTCGAGGAAAGGATGAAACATTCGCTCATCCCTGCCATGTCACGCGGGAAGAGCACGGTCTCATTAGCCTTGATGCCAGCCATCGCCGCGACTTTGCGGATGACAAGACCGCGGGTGATGCCCTCCAGGATGCCGACCTCGACCTTGGGCGTGAAGAGCTCTCCATCCCGAACAAAGACGATGTTGGAGGTGGCGGCTTCGGTGAGCTCGCCGCGAAGATTGAGCATCAGCACATCATCGGCCCCGCGCGCGCGGGCCTCGCGGAGGCAGAGGATATTGTTCAGATAATTACCCGTCTTCCACGCCGGGCTGAGCGCCTCGATGGGGTTGCGCCGCAGCGCAGTCGCGATGGAGAGCCTCATGCCCTTGGCCATTACCTCGGCGGAGTTGGTGGGGCATGGCTGCACGAGCAGCACATACTCCGCGCGGTCGGCCAGCGCAGTATCCAAGCCGATCGGGCCACCGCCCCGGGAGACCTGGAGGCGCACATAGATATCAGCCGTGAAGCCCGTCGTCTGCTTAAAGGCGGCGACGGTCTTGCGGATCTCACCCAGCATGAAGGCGCGATCAAACCAAAGCGGCATATGCAGGGCGCGCGCCGAAGACTCCAAGCGGTCGAAGTGCTCATCCCAGCCGAAGAGCGTATCGTGATAGGTGCGCCATACCTCGTAGATGGCATCGCCATAGAGAAACCCGCGATTAAGCGGCGAGATGGAGGGCTCGTCGGCGGAGTGCAGGCGACCGTTGGTATTGGCTTGGATGAAACGCGCGGACATGGCACGCCCAGCACAACCGAACGCCGCCGCCGCGCCAAAACAAAAAAGCCCCCGCCGATGCGGGGGCCTTTTAAGCCTGAGGAGCAAGCGCCGTCTTAGCGCTCCTTCACCAGACCGAGGGCTTTCTTGATATTTTGCACGGAGGGCAGGGAGATACCAAGGCTCTTGGAGATCTCGCCGCCGGTCTTGCCCGCCTCGACGAGCTTCTTCACCTGAGCGCGAGTCTCGTCGGTGATGACAGCACGCGTGCGGCGTTTCTTGCCAGGACCGCCACGACCGCCAGCCGGGCGACCGCGAGCACCTGCGCGACGACCGCGCTTGCCGCCAGCGCCAGTCGCAGCGCGAACCGCCTCCAGGAAATCATCCGCCGACTCGAAGCCGTACTTGGCCGGCAGGGCGGCGAGTTCCTTGGCGAGCTCGCTCTGGATCGATTGCTCGAGGCTGGCGAGTTTGGCGCGCGCAGCCTCCAGTTCCTTCAGTTTATCAGTGACCATGGGTTGTATGAATGAAGCCAATACACCGACTATAGCAAATGCCAAATAACCACATCAGCATCGCGATAGCATGTACTATATGGTCATCGCATGATATCCGCCGTCAACGACAATCTCGGCTCCGGTAATAAACCCACCAGCGGTATCGCTAGCGAGCAGCAGCGTCGCGCCGATCAGTTCCTTGGACTCGCCAAAGCGCTTCATCGGCGTATGGCCCATGATGGATGCGACGCGCTCGGGCGAGAGGATCTTGCGATTCTGCTCGGCGGGGAAAAAGCCCGGGACGAGCGTATTTACCCGTACCCGCTTCGTGGCCCACTCGCGAGCGAGATTCTTCGATAGATTGTGCACTGCCGCCTTGGTCGCAGAGTACGTAAATACACGTGACAGCGGCACGATACCAGACATCGACCCCAAGTTGATGATAGAGCCGCCCTCACCGCGCTCGACTAAGTATTTACCGAAAATCTGGCAGCCAAGGAAGACGCCCTTGAGATTGATCTTAACGATACGGTCGAACTCATCTTCCTGGATATCGAGATAGGGAGTCGCAGAATTTACTCCGGCGCCATTGACCACGATATCGACCTTTCCGGAGCGTTTCAGCACCGTATCGAGCAGTTGCTCAATGGGACCTTTTTCGCTGGCCTCGGCCGAGACAAAGTACGCCTTGCCTCCCGCAGCAGCGATGCGGTCGAGACGCGGCTTGGCTTTTTCCTCATTACGCCCGACGAGCACCACTTCGGCGCCAGCGCCGGCCATGCCCTCGGCCATGGCGCCGCAAAGTTCACCGGTGCCGCCGATGACCACAGCGACTTTGCCGCTGAGGGAATAGAGTGATGTAAGATAGTCGGAGGGATTGCTCATGGAAATAAGAAGAGGGTTACTAAAACCATCCGCCCACGAGCGACGCAACGGCAAATAGCCTGCGCGCGCCCGCGCCCTGCCGTGTGGATCAAGCTGCGTATTAGCCCGATATGAGCACCATATTTGCATATTGCACCGTATCACCGGTGCGAATGAGCCCGATCGCGCCTGGCACCCTGCGCTTCAGCGCATCGTGCGGCTCGTGCGTGACGCGCAAGCCCTTGAGCGCGATGGCGAAAGCGCGCTTCGTGCGCGTGCTATTTTCCCGATTAAACTCCTCCGCCATATAGGCCTCCACCAGATGGTGCTGTTTCCGCACGGCGGCCAGCACCTGCAAAACCGTCGGCACATCGTCGACGAGCGAGAGATCCACCGTCTCGATACCCGGCCAGAAAGGGAAGCCGCGATCGGCAATCACGAGCGCATTGGTATGGCGCACGCGCGCGAGCAGTGAAAGCACATGGGGATTGAGAAGACCCGTTTGCAACATGGGCCCGGATTTTGGCATCCTTGGCGGGTAGGTCGCAAGCCCCCCGAGGCTCCAGCCATCCGACTTGCCCGAGGCGCAGGTAAGGCTTTATTGGCGGGAATGCCTCGCATCCCTCTCGAAGACAATTTCAACGACGTGATCAACAAGACCCAACGCGGGCTGAAGATCAGCGACGAAGATCTCGCCAAGCGCGCCGAAGTCTCGCTCGAAGACCTCGCCGCGATCAAGGGAGGCAAGCCCATCGACGCCGTACTTCGCCGCGTCGCCCGCCACCTCAAGCTCTCGCCCGACGCCCTGGAAAACCTGGCGCACAAGCGCTGGTATCCCGACCTGCCTGACTTCCCCAAGGGGTTCGCTGCCTTCAATACCAAGTTCGAGGATATGACGGTGAACAGCTACCTCATCTGGGACCCGCGCGCAAAGGTGGCCGCCGCTTTCGACACCGGCGCCACCTGCGAGGCGATGCTCGATATCATCAAGGCCGAGGGCCTCACGCTGCGCTACATTTTCATCACCCACACGCACGATGACCACATCGCCGATCTCGCGCGCCTCGCCGCCGAGACCAACGCCGAGGTATGGTCGAGCGAACTCGAACCGGTCAATCACCCGGGCGCGAAGGTATTCAAGGAAAATGGCCACTTCCATGTCGGCTCCCTCTCCGTAAAGACGCTCTATACCTTCGGCCATTCGCCGGGGCAGACCACGTATTTTGTCACCGGACTGAGCTGGCCTCTAGCCATCGTGGGCGACTCGCTTTTCGCCAGCTCCATGGGAGGCAGCCCAACGAATTTCGCCGACCAACTGCGCAACAACCGGGAGAAAATCCTCACCCTCCCTCGCGATACCGTGCTCGCCTGCGGCCATGGCCCGCTGACCACCCTCGCTCAGGAGAAACAGCACAACCCGTTCTTCGCACGGTGAGTTCGGCAAGCCGCAGTGAATAAACCTAGGTCCGGCTCCGTCTCAGTTGGCATCATCCCGATGCGCTCCACACCTGCCTCACCACTCTATCGCTTCGCCATCTGGCTACTCTGCGTCGTCGGGTGCAGCGCCGCCGGGTACGCGCAGACCGCCAATCCTAACCGGGTCACCTTCTACACCGAGCCCAACTTCCGCGGCGAAGCTCTCGCCGTCGAGGCAGGCGCCTCGGTAGCAGACCTGGGCACGATGGTGCGCCCGAGCAACCAGCCTTGGGCGCTGGCGATCTCGTCCATCAAAGTGGAGGGCGATGCACGCGCGCTTGTCTATTCAGGTCGCGGCTTTTCCGGGGAGCGGCTCGAAGTGCGCGCCAGCATCGCAGATCTCTACGGCGAGCCTCGTGGCGGCGGCACTTGGGATCGAGCGATCGCATCGGTCACGGTCAGCGGCACACAGATGCATGTGGCAGCGCCGCCGCCCCAAGTTGTCGTGAGGCCCACACCGCCCCCGCCATCACGCGTGGTTGTGGTGCCACCCCCGCCGCCGGTGCGCCGGATCGACATGCGGGCCGTCGACAACATGATTTATCAGGCTTACCGCGAAGTGCTGCGCCGCAATCCCGATCCCGACGGGTTGCGCACGTATCGCCATCGCATCATCCACGAAGGCTGGTCGATGGATCAGGTGGTGGCCCAACTCCAACGCAGTTCCGAAGCACGCAGTGTAGACCCTCGCGCAGCGATCACGCAGGCCTACCGCGAAGTGCTCGGGCGCGATCCCGACCCGCAGGGCCTGGCGCACTACATGGCACGCTGGCGCGATGGATGGACCCAGGGGCAGATTCGCGATGACTTGAGGCGCAGCGCCGAATATCGCAATCGGCGCCGGTAGCCAGAGCCCGTACCCCAAGGGGGGACTGACTTTGCCTGGCCGCCGGTGCCTGACGCCATACGCGCGTCCGCAAGGTGCTCAGAACGTGAGTTTGAGCGTGATCGAATACTTCCGCCCCTCGGCGATCGACCATACAGGGATCGTGCCATCGGGATTGATCACAGCCGGCACGAGTTCGTTATTCGTGAAGAGATTCCGGATATTGAACTGCGCCTTGAAGCCGTACTTCCCGTTGAGAATCTTCGTCGAATACGACACCCACGCATCGTAGCGCGTTTCCGCCGGGCCGTAGTAAGGATTACGGACATCGGAGATGCGGATATCGCTGGGCAGGGCCGCCTCCCCTTCCTTCACACGAGTGAGATCGGCGCGGAAATTGGCGAGAGGGTAGCCGAGCGCTGCCTTGTCCAGCCAGCGGACACCGCCGCCCACGCCAAAGCCCTTGAGCGCTTCGCCTTGGAAGTCATAGTTGCCCACGATGTTGGCGCGCCACCGGCGCAGATCGTGGACAGGCGCGCCATCGCCCGACTTGGCAATATTGTACGGGTTGAGCACGTTGCGCTGGAAGGCGACGCCAAACATGTTCACGTCGGTGCGGCTGCCGAGGAAGTTGATCGCCACCTGCGAAAGCGGTATCTGATACGTCCAATCCTTGCGCCACTCGAGGGCAAGCGGATCGCCCGAGGCAGTCGGCGTATCGTAGATGAGAGCGCGCGTGGCCGCGCCAGTGTTGCTGCGCACTGACTGCTGCTCGGAGACATTCATCATGAAAGAAAGGCCTCGAGTGGGGCGAAACATCAGCTCCAGCTCTTTACCCTTGGTGACGAAGTCGCTCGTATCCTGCACCCCGGGATTGGTCGAGGCGGGCGTGCCATTATTCAGCCTCCAGTTGAAGAGCTGGAGCAGCGCCGCCGGTGGCGCTACGTAGCCCACCGGGAAGCCATCGCCGCGATTGGGTATCCACCCATTCAAGACAGCATTGTAGGCGCTCGAGTGCATGCTGACGATCTGGGCGGCGAGGCCGCCCACGCCGCTGTTGAAACTGCCGGTCTGCGTGGTCTCGAAGAAGTTGAGCCGCGCGCTGACTCGGCCATCGAGCACTTCCAGGTAGATGCCCTTCTCCTTCGTCACCCCGGCCGGAGGAGCGATGGCCACGCCAAAGGGGCTGACGGTGCGGCCGGAGGCCGGGCTGAAGTTCTCCGATTCTCCGTAGTAGACATTGAATGCAGAAACGACCGGCACACGACGCAGCCACTTTTCCGGCACCTTGGCCACGCCGCTCCACGCAAAGAGCGTCTCCTCGAAATTCTGCGGCACGATCGCTGGATTATCGATGGTGAAGGCCGGATCGTTGACCAGCGCATACCCCTCACCGTTGGAGATGATCGGAGCCGTGATCCCGCGGATGGAGGATTCCTCTTTGCGCCAGCCGACGGTGGAAACGAGCGTGTCGTAGAGCCAGTTGCTCTGGAAAGAAAAGGCCTGCGAATCAAGCACCCGCCGGTTGAGAGCAGCCGAGCTTGCGGTATTGGATACGCGCTCGTCCTCACGGCGCAGGTCGATCGGGGTGAAGAAGGGCTGGTAAGCAGCTTGCTGCGAGACGGCGGCCGAGGGCGCCGGTGTGCGCGTGAGGACGACGCCCTTGCCCGTGACCTCTTGATGAAAATTCATCAGATTCTGGCGCAGACCGGAGAGATTCGCGCCAGCGGGCGAGGTGGCGCCAGCCAGCGAATCACCGAGATAGATCCACGCCACGGGCTGCTTGCTCTGGGCCGCGAGACGACTCTGGTTGTTACCGTTGACCCAGAAATCGGGCGTGTAGAACAGGCGGCCGCCGGAGTGGGATCGGGTGGAGAGTTCCTCACGCTGCGCCAGCACGGAGAAGACGTGCTTGCCGAGGATGCCGCCGAGCCGGCCCGCCATCTTCTCCTGGAGATTCAGCTCGTAGAACAGCTTGGCCCGGGAGGTCTCGATCTCCTGATCGCTAAAGCTGGCGCTGCCAGCGGTGGAGATGAAAGGCCGGCCAAAATTGGGATTGGTCTCTCCGGTCCACATCCTCGTATTCACATCGATGGAAATGTAGGGCGAGGATTCGATGATGAGATTCTGCAGACTCTCGGTCCAGCGCTGGCGATTAAACGATAGCTCGATGCCTGCTTTGCGCTTGAGCAGGAGTTGCTGCAGGGAAACGTCGATGGCTTCCAGTCGCGATTTCTGCTCGGAGTTGGGGCCGACGATCAGATTGTTGAAAAAATCAAACGTGGAGGGATCGGTGATATTCTCCGCGGTATAAAACGCCTGATCCGGCATGCCGTAATCGAGGCGGATGCGGCTCATCTCGCGCACCGCAGCCTGTTGGGCGGTGTTGGTGAGGCCCGACCAGGGGAAATAGACATTATTGGAGACCATCACCCGGCCCAGTACCGTCTGCCCAGAGGGAGACGTCGCGATCGTATCGCGCGGTGCCGTCGCATTCGGGCCGGAAAAGACAAACGTGGCGGAGCGATTGACGTTTTCGACCGTGCCGATCGTTGCCGTGCGCAAGGTCGAATTGAAGAGGCCAGGGTTAATGCCGGGGTCGTAAGATACTTTGCCGCGCGCGCCGAGTGCCTTGAGATTTTCCGGCAGCGTCGCATCGAACCACGGGGCCAGGCGATCGCCGGGCGGGAGCACGCGAGGGTTGTTTGAAACGATGCGGCCCCGTTCGTACGAGGCGCGGACCACGGTGGAGTCGAGAATGCCCCGTTTGCGCAGGGGTGCGATATCCCATACGGCGGCCGCGTATTTGCGCTCGGTATCGGTGTAGGCAAATTCCTGCTGGTATTTCTCGTCGTCCTTCACTGCGGCCACTCGGACGGCGAAGTCACCGCGGCGCGGCGCGACGTTGTAGTCGAAACTCACCCGGTAGCTCGCATAGCTACCGACAGACGCCTCCACCTCGCCTCGTGTGCGCTGCAGTTCCGCCTGACTGGAGGTAGTATTGATGATGCCGGCGGGGCTGCCCACGCCGAATAGCAGGGCATTGGCCCCGCGGTTGATCTCTACGCGATCGGTATTGTAGCCATCCATCGGGATGATGGCCCGGTAGAAGTTGCGCGCCTGGGTGGCCTCCGCCAGCCCGCGCACCCGCGTGCCCACCGGCCCATTGGAGAGAGAGGGCTCGTTGGCCGTGCCGCCGCCGGCAGGGGATACGCCCGAGTAGTTTCCGCCGAAGCCGCGGACCTCCATATTTGCCTGATAGACGAGGACATCACTCAGGTTTTTCGAACCCGTATCCTCGAGAAACTTCGAGGTGATCACGGACACCGAGGCGCCTAAATCGGTGAGCTTGGTGTTGAGGCCGGTGCCTGCGAGCGAACTGGAGGCCTCGTAGCCCACGTCCGTACTGGTCTGCACGACAAACGGCGAGAGCTGGATCGCCTCCTCCGTTGCGGCAGCCGAGGGCAAGGGTGGTACGGCTTGGGCGGCGCCGCGATGCGCGAGCAGCGCTCCGGCGGCGAGTAACGTGGCGCGAACGGCACGCCACCGATGGGATGAGACGAGGTCCGCAGCAGACATGGCTCCGCTAGCGGCGCCACGTGAGATGTGCGCACAGAGGTACGATGGAAGGGGCATAGACAGGGTAAGGAGGCAAGGGGGTATGCGGCCGGCGCCGCAAAACGGCGCTGCTACACGAAGGGGCAACTCCCATAGGTCGGCGGGCGGCGATTTCGGACACGGAATTTTCCTAAAGTGCCGAAATCGGCATTTTATCATCCCATCCCGCCTACGCCGTAGCGCCTGGGCGGGTCAGGCCTACGAGCCCCTCCGCCCTTTGCGATCTATCCCTGCGCGTGCGCCGCGCAGGGCCTCCGAAACCTTAGTCGTCCAGCAATTCGCCGCCGGCAGGGCTCTTTTTCTTGGCCTTCTTTGCTTCGCGCAATTCGGCGACTTCCCACTTCAGCTTGTGCTCGGCGCGGTGCTCCGCCGAGGCGAAGCCGCCACCGCGGCTGCCGCGGGTCTCATCCTTCTGCTTGCCGACCAGGTCGAAATAGATGGGGCATCCCGCGAGATCGAACTCCTCCACGATACCTGCTTCAAGGTAACGGCGATATTGCTCCGAAAGTTTGTCCTCACGGTTGCAGAAGAGCTTGAAGCGGAAGGGGCGCGTGCTCGTCTGCGTCGCGTAGTACAAACGAAAGCGCTTGCCGCCGATCGCCGGCGGAGGATTGCGCTCCGCGAGGTAGCCCAGCACTTGGTTCAGCTTTGCCGTGGGCAGCTTCTTATCGAGCGTGCGATTAATCTTCACCGCCGAGTTGAGCATGCGGTCGATTTCAAAGCCGCTCATCGCTGAAACGAAGATCACCGGCGAGCCAGGGGTGAAGAACAAGCGGTCGAAGAGCGCCTTCTCATACTTCTCACGATAATCCCGCTCGCTCTTGTAGGGCTCGAAGCCGCCGGCCTTCTTGAAGGCCTTCTGCACGAGGTCCCACTTGTTGATGACGATGATGATGGGCTTGCCCTCCTTTACCGCTTCTCCGGCGATCGCCTTGTCCTGCTGCGTCACTCCATCCATCGCATCGAGGACAAGGTAGACGACATCGGTGCTCTTGATGGCATCGAGCGAACGGAGGCGGGAAAAGTACTCGACGGGCGAAGCTAGCTTCGCGGCGGCCTTGATGCCGGCGGTGTCGATGAGCTTGAAAGGATACATCTCGCCGTCGCGCCCCTTGAATTGGAAGGGCAGCTCGATCGCATCGCGCGTCGTACCAGGCACGTCGCTCACGATCAGGCGGTCGCTCTGGAGCAGGCGATTGCTCAGCGAGGACTTGCCTACATTGGGCCGGCCGATGAAGCACACGCAGAGCGGATCATCGGCTGTCTTTACCTTGGTCGCATCCTCGGTCGGCACCGGCCCCAGCGCCTCCGCGATCGCGGCGCGCAGTTCGGATTCGTTGCGGCCATGCTCGGCCGAGACGCGCAAGGGCTCGCCAAAGCCGAGACGATAGGCTTCGTCGAGCGCGACCTTGTCGTCGTCGAAGTCCGCCTTGTTCACCACGAGGCGGACCTGCTTTTTGCTTTTACGGAGCATCTGCGCGATGCGCTCATCCAGCGCCGAGAGGCCGCTGAGGCCATCCACGACAAACAGGATCAAAGTAGCCGCGGACATCGCAAACTCCACCTGCTGCTCCGATGCCTTGGTAAGCGCTGCGGGGGTATCCTCGCCCTTGTAGCCGAGGCCGCCGGTATCGAGCAGCGTGTACTTGCCGTCCTCGATCTCGGCCGATATCACATCGCGCGTGATGCCAGGCTGATCGTGCACGATCGAGATGCGCTTGCGCGCGAGCCGGTTGAACAAACGGCTCTTGCCCACATTGGGACGACCGACGATGGCGACGATACGAGACATACAGATAGTGTGCTTAGCGGGCAGCGGGTAGCGAGTAGGAAAAAAAGAGCGAGCATCCGCTAGGCGGATGCTCGCTACTCGCAAATAGAACGAAGCGCTACTTCTTCGCCTTGTTGACAAACCGCTCCACGCGGTCGCAAGCCTCGATGATTTGATCGTAGCCCGTGGCGAAGCAGGCACGCACATGGCCCTTGCCGTTGTCGCCGAAGGCGAGGCCAGGCACCACCGCCACCTTCTCCTGCTGGAGCAGGCCGACCGCGAAGTCCTTTTCGCTCATGCCGAGCGGCGTGACATCGGGGAAGGCGTAGAAGCTGCCGCGCGGGAGATGGCACTTCATGCCGATTTCATTGAAGCGGCGGACGATCAGGTCGCGCCGGCGGTGATACTGCTCGCGCATCTTCACCACATGCTCCCAGCCATTCTTGAGCGCCTCGAGCGCGCCCTCCTGGGCGATGATCGAGGCGCACATCATGGCGTACTGATGCACCTTCATCATCGCATCGATCAACACGGCAGGGCCGCAGGCATAGCCGATGCGCCAGCCAGTCATCGCAAACGCCTTCGAGAAGCCGTGCAGGAAGATCGTGCGCTCAGCGAGCCCTGGGAAGGTCGCGATGCTGGTATGCGTCCCTTCGAAAGTAAGCTCTGAATAGATCTCGTCGCTCAGGACGAGGAGATCCTTCTCGCGGCAAAAATCCGCGATCTTCTGGAGCTGCTCCTTGGTGCACGTGCCGCCCGTGGGATTGCACGGGAGGTTGAGCATGAGGATCTTGGCGCCCGGCTCCCATGCTTCGCGCAGGGCCTCTGCCGTAAGCGCGAAATTATCCTTGGCATACGTGGGCACGGCGATGGCTTTGCCGTGCACCAGCGTGATGCTTGGGCTGTAGCTCACGTAGCAGGGCTGGTGAAACATCACCTTGTCGCCGGGATTGCAGAAGGCGCGGAAAGCGAGATCGAGCGCTTCGCTGACGCCCACCGTCACGATGACTTGGTCTTCCGGGCGATAGGTGACGCCGAATTGCCGCTCGACGTAGGTCGAAATCTCTTTCCGCAGCTCGGGCATGCCGAGATTGGAGGTGTAGTAGGTCTTGCCGCGCTCGAGGGCGTAGATCGCCGCCTCACGCACATGCCACGGCGTGACAAAATCCGGCTCGCCCACGCCCAGCGAGATCACGTCCTGGCCCTTCATCTTGGCGACCAGTTCGAAGAAATCGCGGATGCCGCTCTTTGGCAGCGTGGCAATATGCCCCGCCACCCATCGTTTAGGATCGGTGCTCATGGTAGTTGGCCTCCGATGCGTTTACGGCGCGACCGCCTGGCGCGTCGCGGTGGCTTCGCCGGCATCGAGCAGGAAACTCTGCTCTTTGTAACAGCGGAGCATGAAGTGCGTCGAGGTCGAGAGCACACCCTCGATCGTCGACAGCTTTTCCGAAACAAACGCGGCCACACTTTGCAGCGAACTACCCTTGACGAAGACCAGCAGGTCGTAGCCGCCCGACATCAGGTAGCACGACTCCACCTCGTCGAACCGCGCGATGCGATCCGCGAGACGATTAAACCCACCTCCACGCTCCGGCGTGACTTTGACCTCGATCACTGCGCGCACGGCGGCAGCGGCGGCGGCCTCGCGGGAAAGATCGAGCACCGGACGCCAGCCGAGGAAGATTTTGTCCTTCTTCAACTGTTCCAGGTGCTGATTAACCTCGGCCTCGGACATCCCCGCAACCTGGGCCATCTGGCCGGTCGTGAGGCTTCCGCCGTCGATCAAGAGCTTCAGAACAGGGTTCATAATCGCTACCACGTATCCGCAAAACCCGACGCTTTGACGAGGACGAATTTGTAAAAACAGCGATTCAGCCTCAGCCCTTTCGTACCGATACAACCTAGGTACTCCTACTCACGATGCGTATTCTGATCGCCGACGACGATCCCACCTCCCTCAAGCTCCTGACGAAGATCCTCGCCACCATGCCGGAGCATACGGTGACGGCCGTCCCAGACGGAGCTGCCGCCTGGCAGCTCCTCGACGACCCCGGCCGCAGCTTCGACGTGGTCTTTCTGGATCTCAATATGCCGCACCTCGATGGCTTTGCCTTGCTCAGCCGTATCCGCGAGTCGGCCATCCTCAAATCCCTTGAAGTCGTGCTTGTCACCTCTGCTGCGGACCGCGCGACTGTGCTCAAGGCCGCGCAACTCGGCGCGCGCCACTTCCTCGTAAAGCCCTGCTCCGTGGCCGCCGTCGCCGCCAAGCTGAAGCAGTTTCAGCCGGTCTAGCGGAGCGGTCGCCCCAGCGGCCATTGCCATTCAATCGCCGGATCACCGGCTTTTTCGCCCAATCGCACCCCGTGGTTGCCACGGGCGCGAAAGTCGCTCATCGGTGCCGTTCGCATGTTCGAATCTCTCACCGACAAACTCGGCAGTGCGCTGCGCAACCTCCGCGGCGTCGGCAAGCTTTCCGAAGAAAACATGGCGGAGGCCCTCAAGGAGGTCCGCACCGCCCTCCTCGCCGCCGACGTCCACTTTAAGGTCGCCCGCGAGTTCATCGAGCGCGTCCAGCAGGAAGTCATCGGCAAGGAAGTGCTCAAGGGCATCGCCCCCGGCCAGCAGATCATCAAGATCATCCACGACGAGCTCGTGAAGCTGCTCGGAGAGGGCACTACGAATCTCTCCACCGCCCGGCCGCTCAAGATCATGATGGTCGGCCTCCACGGCTCCGGCAAGACGACCTCCACCGCGAAACTCGGCAAGCTCCTCAAGAAGCGCGGCTACCGCCCCTTCGTCGTCGGGGTGGATATCTACCGCCCCGCCGCCATCGACCAGCTCGAGATCCTTGCCAAGCAGGAAGAGCTCGGCTTTTACGCCGATCGCACCTCGAAGGATGTCCCCGCCATCGGCGTCGATGCCCTCAAGGCGGCCGAGACTGCCACCGCCGATTGCATTATTTTCGACACTGCCGGTCGGCTCCAGATCGATGCCGATCTCATCGAGGAGGTAAAAAAACTCCGCGCCAAGATCCAGCCCGATGAGGTCATCCTCGTCGCCGACGGCGCGCTCGGTCAGGAAGCCGTCAATGTTGCCAAGGCCTTCCACGAGGCTCTCCAGCTCACCGGCCTCATCCTCACGAAGCTTGATGGCGATACGCGCGGCGGCGCGGCGCTCTCGATCAAGTCCGTCACCGGCGTCCCGATCAAATTTGTCGGCACCGGCGAAAAGACGACGGACTTCGAGGTGTTCCACCCCGACCGCCTCGCCTCCCGCATCCTCGGCATGGGCGACGTCGTATCGCTCGTCGAAAAGGCCCAGGAGACCATCGATCAGAAAGAGGCGGAGAAGATGGCCGAGAAGCTCAAGAAGGCCGAATTCGACCTCGAGGACTTCCTATCGCAGATGCAGCAGGTGAAGAAACTCGGCTCCATGCAGAGCATCCTCGGCATGATGCCCGGCATGAGCGGCATGCAGCTCCCTGACAATGCCGACAAGCAGATGGCCCGCACCGAGGCTATCATCAAGTCGATGACTCGCGAAGAGCGCCGCAAGCCCGGTATCCTCAACGGCAGCCGCCGCCAGCGCATCGCCAACGGCGCGGGCGTGAAGATCGTCGAGGTCAATCAGCTCCTGAAGCAATTCCAGGAGATGCAGAAGATGATGAAGATGTTTAAGGGCGGCGGTAACAAGAAGATGATGCGCCAGCTCGAAGCCATGCGCGGCAAGGGCGGTTTCCCGGGGATGTGATTGTACAGCGCCACGCGAGCCTACTCTCTGGCACGCGCGATATCCGGCGCCGCGGGGTTCAATTCCCGCATCAAGATCGCCGCAGCCAGCTCGCGCCGTCGCGGTTCGAGTGCGGCGACCCACGTCGCCGCCTGCGCAGCATCGCGCTTCGCCCAGTGTGCCAGCGCCGCGGGCGCATAGGACTCGAATTCATCCACATTCATCGCACTCAGAATCCTGACCGCCCGCGCTGGCTCCGCCTCAACGAGCCGCCCGATGATCGCCGGTAACAAGCGATGTTGCTCACTCGAAGTGAGCGCCTCGAACCACGCCGTCGCCGCTGGCAGCTCGTGAGCGGCCCAAGGCGACAGGATGCCGCTCGCCACCGCCATCCGCTCCGCACCGGCGGGAAACTCCTGCAGCCACGCCACCGCGTCCGCCAGATTGCCGGCCGCGAAGACACTTCCGATATCGCGCAACGCAGAGGCGCGCGAGTCGGCATCGATCACGTGCGGCAGCAGGCTCCGCCCTGCTTCGAAATCCGCCTCCAGCGCAGTTCGCAGCAGATCGTCGACGATGCGTTGTCGCTCTCGTGCGTCCGGCACCAGCGTCGCAATCGAATCGGCGATATGCCGGGGCGCGGAGCTCGCGAGCACGCGGTATACGTCGATCGCCCGCGCCGCGGCTTCCGGCGCGGGCAGCGTCCGCAAAGCCGCCAGCGCCGCGTCGGCGTCCTGCCGGCTCAATGCCTCCCAGCCGACCAAGTCAGTAGGCACGGGGCGCACGCTCGGCGGCATCGTTGAAGAGTCCGCGCTCACCGTCCTCGTCGCAGTCACGGGAGGCGATATCTCCGCCCGGCGATTGCATGCGGCAGCCACCAGGCCGAGCGCCACCAGCGACGGCGCGACGAGATGCGAGCGAAACGCGATCACGGATTGATGGTAAACTCCACCACCGCCACCGTATAGCGCGGCATCGTGACCGAGATCGTGTTGCCACTCCGGCTGGCAAAACCGCTCGTGATCGACGAGTTGGTATCCCAGCGCCGCTGCCCCACAAGGCTGCCCGAGATCGTTTCGCCGCCCTTCACCGTAAACGTCAGCGGCGTGGAGACGTGGTCGGCTTTGCGATTCACAATCCACAGCGACATCTTCGTCCCATCGCGATACGCCCGGAAGTACAGCTTACCGAGATCGGAGTTGCTCGTCGGCGTGGGATCGCTGCCGGTGATTTTCACCGAGTGCGCGCCCAACGTCGTGCGCACATAGTGCTTCTTCACCTCCGATTTTACATCACCGTCCGCCCAGCTATAGGACCACCACACGAGCCCGCGCACCCCGCGGTCAAACGACTCTACGAGCTCAGCCAGGCAGATCTCGATGTCATTGATATTCCCACCATGATCAATCTGGTCCCAGCCCTGCGACTCGGTGTTCCATAGCGGCTTCGTACCCGCAGCGTCGGCAAGATCGATCAGCGAAGAGAGCTGCGGATTCTTGTAGTGCGTGCCGACGTAGTCGAGTGCCCCGAAATTGCCATTGCTCTTGAGCGCGTTGACAAACGTCAGCGCCGAGCCCGCCTGGTAGTGATCGGGCCCGATGATATTGCCGCAATTGGGCACATTCGCGCGCAGGTAGTTCACGATCGTCGTGAACTCGGCCTGCGTGAACTGATACTCGGTGCCGCCCTGCTCGCAGAGCGGCCCGATGAACTCTACATCGTAGCCCGTCTCGCTCTTGTAGAAAGCGAGCGCCTTCTGGATCACCTTCGCGTAGTTGGTCGGCTGGATCCCTCCCGAGGAGGTATCCAGCCAGGCGGGATACGTCTCCTCACCCTCGAGTTTGAGATTGGCGAATATCTTCACGCTCGGCTTCGCCGCCTTCACGCGTTGGATCGTGGTGACGATCTTGTCGTATTTCGTGAAGTCCGAGATCGTCGTCGCATTCGAGTGCGCCATTGCATAGATCGGCACACGCAGGACGGAGAATTTTTGATTCACGAAAACCTCCGTGGCATCTGCCACGCTCATCAACTCACGGCCGGGCTGCTTCACATCGTAGCCATAGTGCGCGACCGTCCGGGTTGCGGTTGAGAAGTAGGTGCCGGGATAGATATCGGCCGCGATTGCTCGTGAGGCCGATGCGAAGACGGCTAGGCCGCCGATAAACGAGCATACCAAAGCGCGGCGCAGGCCGCCAGTCAGGGGTTGGGGTATCATCACGGTAAATTTGCCGCTCCGGCGCTGACGCCGTCGACCTTCAAATACGATGCATTTTGCCCCACGCCCTCGCCCCAGCGCCTCGGTGCACACACAAACGCATCGCATCGCTCCACGACTGGGTGCAATCTGCATCATGCCCCTACACCCCGTCTTCGTATCCATCCTCTGCCTCATCGGACTCGCTAACCTCACTGGCGCCGCTACCGCGGGACGGCCAAACGTCCTGCTCATCGCGGTCGACGACCTGAAGCCCCTGCTCGGCGCCTACGGCGACACCCTCGCCCGCACGCCCAATATCGATCGGCTCGCCGCCAGCGGCACCGTGCTGGAGAGCGCGTACTGCAACCAAGCCGTCTGCTCCCCCTCGCGGAATGCCCTTATGACTGGCCTGCGCCCTTCCAGCATTGGCATCTACGATCTGGCCACGCACTTTCGCGTAGGCGCTCCCGATGCGATCACCGTCGCCCAGCACTTCAAGGCTCAAGGCTACCGCACCGAGGCTCTCGGCAAAATCTTTCACGTCGGCCACGGCAATACCGACGATGCCCGCTCCTGGTCCGTGGATTCCTACCGGGCTCGCGGCCCGGGCAACTACGTCTCCGCCGAGTCCAACAAGCTTCCCCGCGGCCCCGCCGTTGAAAGCGCCGATGTGCCCGACAACGCCTACGCCGATGGCCGCGTCGCCGACGAAGCCGTCGCCCGGATCGTCGCCGCCGGCGCCAAGCCCGGCCAGCCCTTCTTCATCGCGGTCGGTTTCGTGAAGCCGCACCTCCCCTTCTGCGCGCCAAAGAAGTACTGGGACCTTTTTGATCGCTCCCAGTTCGTCCTGCCCACGGTTACCACCGCGCCGCAGGGCGCGCCCGAGTACGCTCCGACCAACTGGGGCGAGCTCCGCAACTATCAAGGTATCCCGTCTTCCGGCCCGATCCCGCCCGATCAACACCGTGAGTTGATCCACGGCTACTACGCCGCTACCAGCTATATGGACGCGCAAGTAGGCCGGCTCCTGGCTGCCCTTGAGCGCGCCAAACTCGCGGAAAACACCATTGTCGTCCTCTGGGGCGACCACGGCTGGCACCTCGGTGACCACGGCATGTGGGCCAAGCACACCAACTACGAGCAGGCCGCGCGCATCCCTGTGATCATCCGCGCGCCCGGCGTCACCTCTCCCGGCACGCGCACGCGCGCGCTCTTCGAAACCGTCGATCTCTACCCCACCCTCGTCGCCCTCGCTGGTCTCCCCTCGCCCGCCACCAAGCCCGCTCTCGATGGGCGCAGCTTCGTCGCGACCCTCCGCGATCCGAAGGCCGCATCGAAGGAAGCAATCTTCCACGTCTATCCGCGCTCGCAGCGCCTCGGCCGCGCCGTCCGCACCGACCGCTACCGTCTCGTGGAGTGGAAACAGATCGGAGCCTCCCCTGCGACCGCCGAGCTTGAGCTCTACGACTATCACTCCGATCCCCTAGAAACGAAAAATCTCGCGGCCTCCCAACCCGAAGTCGCCGCCCGCCTCCAGACCATCCTCGCCACCCAGCCCGAAGCCCGCGCTCAAGTTTCAGTCAACGGCGCGCAGAAGAAGGCAAACAACAAGAAAAAGAAGCAGGAGAAGTAGTCCTCTCCCCTTGCCGCAGGCTGCGCTGCCACATCGGCTCGCGAGGGCTACCGCTTACGCGGTAGCTTTTTTTATTAAGGGCATTGCCAGCGCGGCAAACGCCCCGCACTACACCCCGATGCGTTTTGGCCTCCAGCTCCGTTCGTTGCTGTTCCTCCTTGTCGTTGGCATCGCTTGTCCGGCCTTCGGCCAGGCGCCGACGATCACGAGCCAGTCTGCCTCCCGGCAGGCAGTGCTCGCGCGGCAATCGTTGACGCTGAGCGTGACGGCGAGCAGCGCGACGCCGTCGACTTATCAGTGGCGGCATAATGGCCTGCCTATCGCCGGCGCGACGGCAGCGAGTTACGAAATCGCCTCCGCCGCCGCCCGTCACTCCGGGTGGTATCAAGCCGAGGTCACCAATGCCACTGGCTCGATCATGAGCCGCCCAATCCACGTCAATATCGCCTTTAGCCCTATCCAGATCGTGCAAGGCGGGCCCTATTATTCCCATTTGACGCAATCCGCTATTCCGATGGGGCTCACCTCCGTTTCGGCGGTTGCGATGGGGTCCTATCACGCCTTGGCGCTGAACCACGATGGCACCGTCGCCGCATGGGGCCGGCCTGGAGAACCGGTCGCTCCGCCTTCAGGTTTGAGCAACGTCGTGGCGATTGCCGCCGGGCCGAGCTACAGCCTCGCTCTCCGGGCCGACGGCAGCGTGGTAGCATGGGGCCAAATCGACGACCTGGCCGTCCCGGGCGATCTGAGCGATGTCGTCAGCATCGCCGCCGGCGCGACCCACATTCTGGCCCTCAGGGCCGATGGCACCGTGGTCGCTTGGGGCAACAATTTCAGCCGTCAAACGGATGTCCCGGCCAATTTGCGAGATGTGGTCGCCGTTTCCGCCGGCTACGAACATAGCACTGCGCTGCGCTCCGATGGCACCGTGGTTACCTGGGGACAACGCTACAAGGGAGCGACCCAGCCACCTGCTGGGCTCAATCGCGTCGTGGCTATCGCCAGTGCTGGAACGCATACAGTGGCGCTCCGCGCCAACGGCAGCGTGGTCTCCTGGGGTGACGACGAAGAGGCCCAGGCGGGGGTTCCCAACGGTCTCGAGGATGTCGTGAGCATCGACACGAATTGGTCGTCCACCATCGCCCTGAAGCGCGATGGCACCGTGGTGGCTTGGGGAGTAAATACCAATCGCGAGCTCGATTTTCCTCCAGACCTGAACTCCGTCGTCGCCATCACCATAGGTGAAGCCGCAGGCCTGGCGCTGCGCGATGCTTCCGGCGACACGGCGCCGACGATTTCGGTTGATCCCGTTTCCCAGACGCTGGCCGTAGGCGTCGATTTCACGCTGTCGGTCAGCGCCTCCGGCGCCACCCCCCTGAGGTATCAGTGGTACCGGAATGGCACGCCGGTGCCCGACGGTACGAAGGCGACCCTTGTGCTTTCGAGTTTCGATCACACCAACGCCGGCAGGTACGACGTCGTCGTCTCCAATCATGTGGGCTCGGCGAGAAGCGGCAGCGCCGATATCGCCATCACCCAGCGCGGCCCAACCGTGCTTGTGCAGCCGGTATCCGCGACGGTTAGAGAGGGCTGGCCGGCGTCGTTAAAAGTAGTGGCGGCGGGCGCCGGTCCGGTTTCTTACCAGTGGTACCGCAACAACACGCCCATCGCGGGAGCCACCGGCGAAACGTACGCCGTGTATCTGAAACCAGTCGATGTCGGCACCTACCACGCGACCGCACGGGATGCCGGCGGCACCACCCTTTCGCGCCCGGCCACGCTTTCCATGGCGACGGCCCCGGTCATCACCACCCAGCCAGTGAGCATCGTCAGCGGCATCGGAAAGCGGGATGGCTTCCGTGTGATAGTCGCCCCCTCTCCGGTCGTACGCGCCCGTTTTCAATGGTACAAGGACGGCGTGGCCATCGGCGGTATCGGGTACGATGCCACCATCGTCGCTACGGGCGAGCAGTTATCCGAATACTCCTTCTCTTTAATTCGGGTGACGGATGTCGGCACGTATCATGTGGTCGCCACCAACGAGGTCGGCTCCACCACGTCCGTGCAAGCGACTCTCACGATTCCCGACGTGCCGCTGATTACAGTCGCGCCCCAGGGAGCGACCGTCCGCCAGGGCCACCCCATCGTGCTCCGCGTGGTCGCGTTGTCGTCCTCCATCATGTCCTATCGTTGGCGCAAAAACGGCGTGCCGATCGAAAACAACCCGACCGCACTCACGCAGAGATTGTTCATCTACGAAGCCAGTGCCGCCGATATTGGCGCCTACGACGTCGTGATCACCAGCAGCGATGGCACCACGATCAGCAGGCCGATCACGATCTCGCTGCGCCCCACGCCGCTCATCACCCAGCAACCGGCCCCCGTGACCGCCATGAACGGTCAGGACGTGACGCTCTCCGTGACGGCGCAAAACGCCCAGACCTACCTTTGGCGCAAGAATGGCGTGCCCCTCGCCGCCAATCCTTCCGCCGCCACCGCGACACTCCGACTGCCCTCGGTAGCCTTGGTCGACGCCGGTCTCTACGATGTGGTCATCACTAATACGGAGGGTTCCGCCACGAGCGTTGCCGTCCGCCTGGAGGTCACCGAATCGATCAGCCGCCTCGCCAACGTCTCGATCCTCGCGCAGCTCGCCGAGGATGAGTCGCTCACTGTAGGCGTCGTCACCGGCGGCGTTGGCACCACGGGCGACAAGCCCCTGCTGATCCGCGCAGTGGGCCCCTCGCTCGCGCCGCTCGGCGTGCAAGGTGTGCTCGCTGATCCCAAGCTCGAATTCCTCCGCGGCTCCGCCGTAGTCGGCAGCAACGATAACTGGGGCTCCTCCTCAACCGCCTCCCTCATCGCCGCCTTCAACGACGTCGGTGCTTTCGCTTACACCGGCGCCGCGGCGCTCGACTCCGCGCTTCACCTCCCCACGGTCGCGCGCGGCGACTACACCGCGCGCATCTCCTCCGCCACCGCCGCCGGCGGTTGGGTGCTCGCGGAGATCTACGACTCCACCAAGGTAAGCGGCTACACCGCCACCACACCCCGCCTGGTAAATCTCTCGGTCATCAAGCGCATCGAGGGCAGCCTCACTGCGGGCTTCGTCATCGCCGGCACGCGGCCCAAGGTCGTCCTTATCCGCGCAGTCGGCCCAGGCCTCGCTGGCTTTTCGGTCGCAGGCTTCATGCCCGATCCTAAGATCGAGCTCTTCGATAGCCAGCGCGCCAGCCTCGCCACCAACGACAACTGGGGCGGCACCGTCGCGCTAGCCACCGCCTTCAGCCAGTCCGGCGCATTCGCGCTGGGGGCCGACTCCCGCGACGCCGCTTTGCTCCGCGCCCTCGCTCCCGGCTCCTACACCGTGCAAGTCTCCCCCGCCAACGGCGAGGCCGGCATCGGGTTGATCGAGATCTATGAAGTGCCGTGAGGTTGGTCATAGGCATCTGGTCGGTAGTTGAGACTGAAACCACCTTGCACCTGCTCAACTCTCGCACCCGCCAGCGTCTCACCGTCCGGCCCGCATAACCAACTAGTTACCCCGCACCTATTCCGTCTGGGCGCTTCCCCTCTACGCAACCGTTGCGCTAAAAAGCGCCTGCGGCGTCACTTTTTTCCTGCCGTTTGGCCCGAGACGTGTTTGGTTGGTGGCGATGATTTTCAGGACGCTCTCCGCGCTTGCCGCCGGTGCGCTCGCCACCGCTCCGCTCGCCGCCGCCAAGGTCGATTACCTTCAAGAGGTAAAGCCCATCCTCACGCAGCACTGCGTGCGCTGCCACGGCGCGGAGAAGGAGGAGGCGGGCCTCCGGGTCGACACCGCGGAGGCGATCCAGATCGGCGGCGATTCCGGTCCGCTTGTGAAGCCCGGCCGCCCCGATAGCAGTCTCCTCATCCAGATCGTCCGGGGGCCGCACGAGGACATCCCCCAGATGCCCTACAAGCGTCCCGCGCTCACCCCCGAGGAGATCGCCAAGCTCGTCGCCTGGGTGCAGGATGGCGCTGTCGGCCCTGCGGAGGAGACGCCCGGCCGCTTCATCCACTGGGCCTATGTCGCTCCTCAGCGCCACGAGCCCCCGTCCGTCAAGCGCGCCGACTGGCCGAAAAACGCCATCGATCGCTTCGTCCTCGCTCGGCTCGAAAAAGAGGCCATTGCGCCCTCCCCCGCCGCCGATCGCGTCACCCAGCTCCGTCGCGTGAGCCTCGATCTTATCGGCCTCCCGCCCACACCCGCCGAGGTCGATGCATTTCTCTCCGATGAGTCCGCCGGCGCTTACGAGCGCGTCGTCGATCGCCTCCTCGCCTCCAGGCACTACGGCGAGCGCTGGGCCCGCCCTTGGCTCGATGTCGCCCGCTACTCCGACTCCAATGGCTACTCCATCGATGCCCCGCGCCAGATCTGGAAATACCGCGACTGGGTCGTCGACGCCCTCAATCGCGACCTCCCCTTCGATCAATTCGTGATCGACCAGCTCGCCGGCGACCTCCTCCCCCAGCCCACCGTCGAGCAGCTCGTCGCGACCGGCTTCAATCGCAATACGCAGATCAACCAGGAGGGCGGCATCGATCCCGAGCAATTTCGCATCGAGGCCGTGATGGATCGCGCCAATACCTACGGCACCGCCTTCCTCGGCCTCACCGTCGCCTGCGCGCAATGCCACGATCACAAGTTCGACCAGATCAAGCAAAAGGAGTACTACCAGCTCTACGCCTTTTTTAACAACACGGTCGAGGACGGCCACGGGGAAAACCGCCCCGGCGGCACGCTGCTCTTCAAGGAAAACGGCGCCATCGAGCCCACGCTCACCGCCGAGGTCCGCGCCGCCAGCGACGCGCTCCGCAAATACATCGATCGCTTCGGCGCCGAGATCGAGCCCTGGCGCCAGGCCCTGCCGCGCGAAGAGCGCAACAAGCAGCGCAGCTCCAGCGTGCGCACCGCCCTCGATGTGCCTTGGGAGAAGCAGACCTTCAACCAGCGCCGCAGCATCTTCGGCCTCGCCCGCCCTGACGACGCCGAGTTCAAGCAGCTCAATGCTCGCTTCACCGAGCTCGATCGGCGCGAGGCTCGCGCCGTCTACACGCTCATCATGGCCGAGCTCCCGGAGCCGCGTAAGAGCCACCTCTTCATCAAGGGCGATTTCACCCGCCTCGGCGAGGAAGTCACTCCCGGCACCCTCGCCGCCCTCCCTCCGCTCAAAGCCGACAAGCCCAACCGTCTCGACCTCGCGCGCTGGACCGTCGATCCCGCCAATCCCCTCACCGCCCGCGTATTCGTAAACCGGATATGGCAGCGCTATTTCGGCGTCGGCCTGGTCGAGACTGAAAACGATTTCGGCACCCAGGGCGCTCCGCCTTCGCACCCGGAGCTGCTCGATTGGCTCGCCACCGAGTTCATCCGCGAGAAGTGGAGCATGAAGGCCCTCCACCGCCTCATCGTCACCTCCGCTACTTACCGCCAGTCTTCCCACGTCCGCCCCGATCTCGAGGTCTCCGACCCGCTCAACAAGCTCCTCGCCCGCCAGGCCCGCCTCCGGCTCGATGCCGAGGTCGTGCGCGATGTCGCCCTCTCCGCCAGCGGCCTCCTCGTCGCCAAGCTCGGCGGCCCCCCGGTCAATCCCCCGCAGCCCGAGGGCGTCATGTCGCTTGGCCAGGTGAAGCGCGAGTGGAAGACCAGCACCGGCCCCGATCGCTACCGCCGCGGGCTCTACACCCAGCTCTGGCGCGCCACGCCTCACCCGGCCTTCGCCGTCTTCGACGCGCCCGATGGCTTCAGCGCCTGCACCAATCGCCTTCGCTCCAACACTCCCCTTCAGGCCCTCACCCTCCTCAACGACGCCCAGTTCTTCGAGTTCGCCGGTGCCCTCGCCAAGCGCGCTCAGGCCGATGTGCCGGGCGATCTCTCCGCCCAGCTCGATTACGCCGTGCAGCTCTGCATCGGCCGCAAGCCCGAGCCCGATGAGCGCCAGCGCCTCCTCACCGTCTATCACGATCAGTTTGCCGCCGCCACCGGCGACGACGCCGCCCGCCGCGACGAGGCTTGGCTCATCGTCGCCCGCGTGCTCCTCAACCTCGACGAAACCATCACCCGCGAATGAGCTCCCATTTCTTCAACGCACCGTCCGAGGGCATCCCGCTCGATGCGCTCACACGCCGCCACTTCTTCAGCCGCTGCGGCATGGGCATCGGCGGCATCGCTCTCGCCTCGATGCTCAATCGCCAGAGCGCCTTCGCCGCCACCAAGTCGCCCCTCACTCCGGGCCGCATCCTTCATCACGCGCCCAAGGCCAAGAACGTCATCTACCTCTTCATGGCCGGCGGCCCCAGCCAGCTCGAGCTCTTCGACTACAAGCCCAAGCTCATCGAGCTCAACGATAAGCCCATCCCGCAATCCTTCATCGAGGGCAAGCGCTTCGCCTTCATGGATAGCAGCCACGGCACCAAGCTCCTCGGCACCCGCCGCCAGTTTGCGCAGCATGGCCAGAGCGGCGCGTGGGTCTCCGATCTCTTCCCGCACACCGCCAAGATCGTCGACGACATCTCCATCGTAAAGTCGTGCCAGGCCACGCTCTTCAACCACGCGCCTGCCAAGCTCTTCATGAATACGGGCTCCGGCCAGTTTGGCCGCCCCAGCATGGGCTCGTGGGTCAATTACGGCCTCGGCTCCGAGTGCGACAATCTCCCCGGCTTCGTCGTCCTTCAGTCCGGCCCCCGCGGCCCCCGCGGCGGCGCGGTCAACTGGGGCTCCGGCTTCCTCCCCACCACGCACCAAGGCGTGCCCCTCCGTGGCAATGGCGACCCGATCCTCAATCTCTCCAGCCCCAAGGGCATCACCGAGGAGAAGCAGCGCCGCACCGTCGATGCCGTCCGCGATCTCAATCTCAAGCGCGCCGTCGCCACCGGCGATGGCGAGATCCACACCCGCATCGCCGCCTACGAGATGGCCTGCCGTATGCAGGCCAGCGCACCTGAGCTCATCGACCTCAAGTCCGAGAGCGCCGACACCCTCAAGCTGTACGGCATCGAGAAGGATACTCCCTCCTTCGCCCGCAATTGCCTCCTCGCCCGCCGCCTCGTCGAGCGCGGCGTCCGCTTCGTGCAGCTCTATCACACCAATTGGGACAGCCACGGCGGCCCCGGCGAAAATCTCCAAAACGATTTCGAGAAAGTCTGCCGCGAGGTCGACCAGGGCCAGGCCGCCCTCGTGCAGGATCTCAAGCAACGCGGCCTCCTCAAGGATACACTCGTTATTTGGGGCGGCGAATTCGGCCGCACCCCCATGGGCGAAAACCGCGATAGCACCGGCCGCAATCACCACATCGATGCCTTCACGATGTGGTTTGCCGGCGGCGGCACCAAGGCCGGCGTCACCATCGGCGAGACCGACGAGCTCGGCTTCAACGCCGTCTCCGACAAGGCCCACGTCCACGATATCCACGCCACCATCCTGCACCTCCTCGGCGTCGACCACACCAAGCTCACCTTTCGCTTCCAAGGTCGCGACTTCCGCTTAACCGACGTCCACGGCGAGCTATTGAAGCCGCTCCTCGCCTAGGTTTGAGCATTGCGACCCGCCCCGCAACGCCGCAATTCCTCTACCCTACCCGTTCACCCCATGCGTCCCCTCCGCCTCCTCGCTCTCGCCCTCGCCGCCACCGCGTCGCTCTTCGCCGCCGATAGCGGCAAGCCCCTCAAGGTCCTCCTCGTCACCGGCGGCTGCTGCCACGACTACGACCTCCAGACCAAGGCCTTCGCCGACGGCGCGGCCAAAGTCGCCAAGATCGAGTGGACCGTCGTCAACGAAGGCGGCAAGGGCAACAGCGCCGAGATCCCCCTCTACGACAATCCCGCCTGGGCCAAGCCCTACGACGTCGTCGTGCACAATGAGTGCTTCGCCAAGACCGACAAGCCCGAGTACATCCGCAAAATCACCCACGGCCACAAGGACCACAAAGTCCCAGCCGTCGTCATCCACTGCGCCATGCACAGCTACCGCGACGCCAAGGTCGATGACTGGCGCGAGTTCCTCGGCGTCACCAGCCGGAAGCACGATCACCAGAGCAACTACCCGGTGAAAGTCACCGCCAAGGATCATCCCGCCCTCAAAGGCTTCCCTGTCGACTGGACCACGCCCAAGGACGAGCTCTACATCATCGAAAAGCTCTGGCCCAAGGCCACCGCCCTCGCCACCTCCGTCAGCGAGAAGGACGGCTCCACCCACCCCGTCATCTGGGTCAACGACTACCACGGCACCCGCGTCTTCGGCACCACCTACGGCCACAGCAACGCCACCTGGCACGACCCCGTCTTTATCAACCTCGTCACCCGCGGCCTGCTGTGGGCGGCCGGTCGCTGACCAGGAGTCTCGCCGCCGGCTCGTTTCAAGTAATCCCGATCCGTGAGCACCGCCGCCACGATCTTCGAGATCTACCTCGGAATCGGCTTGGTGCTGATGATCGTCGCGTTCATTTCGCGCAAGGCCAGGCGATCGACGGCAGCTCCTGGTCTGTTTTTCGATGAGTATCTGCTCGTCTTTGTCGCGCTCGCCTGGCCGGTCTGGCTGTGCACTTTGCTCCTCAGCGACGACCAGGATTCCTCGGACAAGTGATCGCTCTCCAAGCGCGCTCCGCCTCGGCACGTCACTTCCGCTTCGTCGACCGCGCTCGGTCGAGCTGCCGCCGCGCAGCCATCTGCTCGATGAGCGCGCGCACCACCGCGCTCTGCTCGGGCGAAAGCACCCGCCCGGCCTCCTGCGCAAAGGCCGCATAGTCGGCCTCGTTGGGCAGTACGAAGGAATTGCCCTCCCTGCGGCCTGATAGGCCATTCCTCGCCAGCAGCGCCAACTGCTCTGCCTGCGCGGCCGTCAGTGGCGTCGACGTCCGGTGGAGGTGCATCGCCGCTTCGCTCACGAAAGGCATGTGGGCACGCGGGTCCCCGTGCCACCGTTCATAGCGCTCGCCCAGCATCGCCCGCAGCGCCGCTGCGGTCTCCTGCTCGCGCTCGAGGTGGAGCGTCTTGATCGCGCTGTCGGTCGACCCCATCTGTCCTGCGCGCGCCGTGGCGGCGATGTCCGTGCGCCGCTCCATATCCTGAGCGAGGATGCCGATGACCCCGGCGCGCTCGTCTGCTGTGAGCCCGAGCGCCTCAAACGTGAGCGCGTGCTCAAATTCCAGTTCGCTCCGGTACGCCTCCAGATAGAGTCGATGCAGATTCGGGCTCTCGGCAAAAAGCCGCGTGAGCCACGGCCGCGAAGGCGCGCGTTGGGCCGCGGCCGGTGGCGGGAGAGCTGCAGCCTCAGAGGCAGTCGCCGGCTTCGGCGGTGCGCTCGCAGCGGGTCGTGCCCCGAGGAATTTCTCCAGCGCTTTCTGCGATGCTGCGAGCTTCGTCGCCACCGCCTCGCGCTGCTTGCTGAGCGCCTGCAGTTGGTCGCCCGCGGCGGCCAGCCGCTCCTGTTCCCGCCAGATCAGCCAGAGCAGCACCAGGGCCGCGGCGCAGCCGCCCGTGAAGAGGATTCTGCCGCCGAGTCTCATCTTTCGGGCTCCGGCAGTCGCGGCTCCACCGTGTAGCCGCTCACGCGTTCGTACTCCTGGTCAAACCGTGCGCGCGCCTTGATCGCCTGGAGTGCGCGCAGTTGCGTCGCCGAGAGCAACGCCGGCGCACGCTGCATCACGAGATCCCAGTCGAGCGCCTGCAGTCGCATCCGCTGCTCGTGCGGCGCCGCGTTGCCCGCCTCCACCAGCAGCGCGGTGAGTTGCGCGCTCGCCTGCTGGTCGAGCGGCGCGCCCGCGTGGAGTAGTTTCACGGCGAGATTGTCCATCGCGAGGTGCACATCGCGCGTGCGCAGCGTCTGGCGGAAACGCTCGCCGATCGCTTCGCCAAAAGTGGCGGTCACTTCCGGGATCAGCTCGGCCCCGAGCGCTTTGGTCAGGAGTGCCTCCTGTCCGGGCTCGTCCCAGCCCAGCGCGATCTGCCCCATCATATCCAGCGTCGGCCCGAGCCGCAGCAGCATCGCCTCCATCTGCTCCTGCTCCGCTCCAGTGAGCAGCCCGGGCTCGAAAAGCTCCGCGAAGTGTCGCCGGATCATCGGCCGGAAATAGGTCCGAGTGAGCTCCGGATTGTCCCGGTAGTGGGCCGGGAGCGAGGCCATCGCGCGCGCGCCGGGAGTCAGTTCCCTCCTCTCGCGAGCCCTTTTTTCCAGCGCTTCGAAGCGCGCGAGACGCGCCTGCGCCTCCCCCGCGCGTTGCTGCTCCGGCGCGAGGCTCTGCCGGTCCTCCGCCAGCTGCCGCTCCGCCGCTTCGGCCTCGTGGCGCCGCTCTACCAGCACCGCCAGCAGCAAGATCAGCAGGCTCGCCAGCCCTATGGCCGCCGCTCGGGTAGGTTTGCTTTTGGCCGCGCTCACGGGATGAGTCCCGAGTCTCCTTGCAAGCACACGAGGGTCAATGCCGCGCTTCACCCGCTTTTGTGTCACTGCGGCGCACCGGGAGAGCGCCAGCATCGTTTTCCCGGTAGGGGCTAGCGGAGGCGCTCGATCTTCGCTAGAGTGACGTTCTCCAAGGACACGAACGTGAACCCCCCACCCAGGCAATCCCATGATACACCGGCGTAAGGTGCGCTCCGATGCCAAGCTGGAGCAGTTGAGCGCCGCTCAGCACGAGCGTCTGCAGCTCTGGCTCGACCACGAAAACTGCTCTTATACCGAGGCGGTCTCTCGCGTGCACCAGGAGTTTGGCCTGCGCGTTGGCCGGACTGCTTTGGCGGCCTACTACCAGCGCCACGTGGCGCCCCGATATCGGGATGCCGAGGCGGAGGCCGCCGCGTCGCTCCTCGCTCGGCCGGCGGCGCAATTCGACGCCGCCGCCGTCAAACAGGCGCAGTTCCTCGCTTGGTCGGCTCTCACCAGCCCGGCCCCTGATATCGACACCGCCGCCAAGCTGCTCGATCTCGTGCGCCGCGCCGAGCGCAAGGAGATCGCCCGACGACGGCTCCAGCTGGCAGAGCGCCGCATCGCCCTGCGCGGGAAAGAAGCTGCGCATCGCGCGTGCCACCGCCCGCCCGCACTCCAGGCTGCGGCATCGGTGCCGGCAGCTCCCCTGCCTTCGCCTCCGGCGGCCCCATCCACTACCGGCGCGCTGCCGCCATCGGCAGCCCCGTCGGTGAAAAATTCGCCAAACCCTCCCCGATATTCGCCCTATTTCGCGCTAAATCGCTCTCGCCAGACCGGTGTTGCGCCACTCTGCCCTGCCGTCGCGCCCCACAGTGTCCCGCCCCTTATATCCGCCCGTCGCGGATGCCTTGGCGCTCAAGCCAGTCGCTTAAACCATATCATAATAAATAATAGTCACTTACAAAACGACCCACCTCATCCAAACCGCGGCCCCCTAAAACGTGACGGCTTTGTGACGGCGCAGTCATCTGTTTGTAACATTCCTCCGTACACTCAACCCTGTCCGCCATGAACCGTCCCAAAACCTTCCGCCTAGCCGCCGCTCTCGCTCTCGCCAGCTTGGCCAGCCCACTCGTGGCCCAAGACAGCGGAGCTCTGATCGATGTGCTTATCCGCAAGGGTATCCTCACCATGCAGGAGGCTGAAGACGTCCGCGCCGAGCTCGTGCGCGAAAACAATACCATTCCCTCCAAGGCGATGGCCGGCGGCAAGAATACCGATCGCCTCAGCGTCGGCATGCGCGCCCAGATCCAGTACGCTCACCTCGATACGGACATCGCGGGCTCCGCCATCGATCCTGCATCCACCAACCACGCGTTCCTTCGCCGTATGTACCTCACGCTCAAGGCGGGCGTCGGCGGCAACTGGGGCGTCACGGTCACTTACGACCTCGCGAGCGACGGCTACGACGATGCCATCCTTGAGTGGAAACCGGTAAACGATCTCACGTTCAACTTCGGCCTCCGCAAGGTGAACGTCGCTTACGAGGAGCGTTACACCTCCGGCGATATCCGCGCGATCGAGCGCTCATCGATTACCCGTTACTTCGTGGAGTCCAACAACGGTCGCCGCCTCGGCGCCGCCAGCTACCGCATCGGTGCCTTCCTCGATGGCCGTAAGTCCCTCAATTCCTCGGATTCCCTCGCCTTCATCTACGGCGCAGCGATCACCAATCCCGAGCGCAACGAGACATTCAACCTCGCCGCTGGCGCAGGCGACGCCACCAACAACCGCTTCGCCTACTGGGCCAATGGCGGCCTCTCCGGCAAGTTCGCCGAGACAGGCACTTGGACGTCCGGGGTCGGCGTCGGCATCCTTCCCGATCAAGGCGGCGCCGGCACCGCCAACCTAGGGCGCGGGCACGATCTGCACGTGTACTCCGCCCACGTCCACATCAACGCGCCCCGCTGGGGCTTGATGGCCGAGTTTCTCACGGCCGAGGTCGAGCGCGGTGCCAATGCCACGACGGCTGCCCAGCCCAAGGGCTTCTTCATCCAGCCCACGCTCCTCCTCACCGAGCAGATCGAGCTCGTCGCCCGCTATGCCTGGCTCGATTCCGACGGCCGTGGCGTGACTCTGTCCGATGTCATCCGCTCCGCGCCCGCCGGCGGCACCATGGATAAGTCCATCGAGTGGTTCGCCGGTGCCAACTGGTACCTCCGTGGCAACGACCTGAAGCTCCAGCTCGGCGGCGTCTACGGCAAGACCAAGGAAACCGTCACCGGCGCCTCCGCGGAGGCTGAGGCCGTCGGCGTCCGCTCTCAGATGCAGATTCAGTTCTAGTTCCTTTCATATGAAAACCACCCGCACTCTCTCCCTCGCGCTGGCCGCCCTCGTGCTCGCGCCGTTTGCCTCCGCTCAGAAGCTCGTCATCAAGGGCTCCGATACCCTCGGTGCCAAGCTGGTGCCCACCCTCGCCGAGGAGTATAAGGCCAGCAATCCCGGCGTCTCTTTCGAGATCGCAGCCGAAGGCTCCACCACCGGCTTGGCCGCCATCATCGATGGCACCGCGCAGATCGGCATGTCCTCTCGCCGCGCCAAGGATACCGAGATGTCCCAGGCCCGCGCCAAGAATGTCACCCTCAAGCCCATCATCGTCGCCCACGACGCGATGGCCGTCATCGTCAATGCCAACAGCCCTCTCTCCAAGCTTACCCGCCGCCAGGTCGAGCAGATCTTCACCGGCGACGTGAAGGATTGGTCCGCCATCGGCGGCAAGCCCGGCAAGATCTCCATCTACACCCGCAACACCTCCTCCGGCACCTACTCCGATTGGAAGGATCTCGCGATGAAGAAGCGCGATTACGCTTCCTCCTCGCAGAAGATGGCCGGTAATGAGCAGATCGCCGCCGAGGTCGCCAAAAACGCCAATGGCATCGGCTACGTCGGTCTCGCCTACATCCACTCTCCCGGCATCAAGGTCATCGCGATCGATGGCGTGCTCCCCTCCAAGCAGACCATTCTCGACAAATCCTACGCCTACGCTCGTCCCACCTTCTACTACACCAATGGCGACCCGTCGGGCGAAGCGGCTAAGTTCGTCGAGTTTACGCTCAGCGAAAAGGGCCAGCAGATCGCCGAAAAGATCGGCTTCGTGCCGACTCGCTGACCCCGTCACATGATCGTAACAGAGGCCCGCTTGACCCCCCGTCGGCGGGCCTCCGTTTTCCTACCGTGAGCCCGACGCCCACTTCCATGACGCCGCCGAGCACCACTCCCTCCCAGCGCCCTGAGCACTTCGTCATCACGAAGAAGAAGATCAAGTTGCTGGGCCTCACCAGCGACGACGCCATCAAGGCCTTCTTCGGCGGCAATGCCATCGTCTCGATCGTCGTCCTCGCCCTCATCACCTATTTCCTTTTCCGCGAGAGCGCCGGCTTCTTCGGCCAGAATCGCATCAATCTCGAGATCTATCGGCAGGCCGGCCTCGAGTACGTCGACTTCATCCGTAAGCAGTCGGATGAGCACACCGCGCTCAATCGCTACCTCGGCGATATCCGCCTCCGCGCGCTGATCCATCTCACGGAGGCCAGGCAGCAATCCCTCGACGACGCCAACGCCGCGCTCGCGCCCTTCGACGAATTTTCCACCCGCTTTGCCGATGCCGTCGAGCCCGTGCGTGGTTTCGTATCCGACCTCGGCGATGTCGCCTCCGGCATCAAGACGAAGTTCATCGTCAACGAGGATAAAAAAGAGGAGCGCCGCCAGCTCCTCGCCGAAGGCAAGGCCGCAGAGGCCGAAAAGGTCGAGATCGCCAAGGTCGATTTCGCCACCGAGCTCAAGGCGATCACCGGCACTCTCCCCGCTTACCAGGAGGCCAATCGGGCCTTTTCCGCCCAGCTCACTGCGCTCCTCGCCGTCCGGCCCGCCTTGCCCACGCCCGAGCTGCAGCAGCGCTTCGAGCGTTTCCAGGCCCTCACGCGCGAGTACCTCGCCACATTCCCCTCCATCGAGCGCAACCTGGCGACTTGGGATTATACCAAGCCGGTCGCCGCCTGGGAGTCGTTCACCGCCTTTATTTTCGGTCGCCAGTGGCTCACGGCTAGCTTCTGGCAGGATTGGTACGGCATCATCCCCCTCTTCGTCGGCTCTCTGATGGTCTCCCTCGTCGCGCTCTTCCTCGCCGTGCCCTTGGGCGTCGGCGCCGCGATCTACGTCAATCAGGTCGCCTCGATCCGGGAGCAGAAGATCATCAAGCCCTGCATCGAGTTCATCTCCGCGTTTCCCTCCGTCGTGCTCGGTTTCTTTGGCATCGCGGTGCTCGGCCAGGCGCTTCGCACCCTCTCTGAGCAGTCCTGGCTCTCTTGGATGCCGGGCTTTCCCTACGCCGAGCGGCTTAATATCCTCACTGCGGGCTGCCTCCTGGCCATCATTGCCGTGCCCACGATCTTCACGCTCGCCGAGGATGCGATCAACAACGTCCCTCGCGCCTATAAGGAGGCGTCCTTCGCGCTCGGTGCCTCGCGGCTCCAGACGATCGTAAAGATCATCGTGCCCGCCTCCCTCTCCGGCATCATCTCTGCCGTCCTGCTCGGCCTCGGCCGCGTCATCGGCGAGACGATGGTCGTGCTCCTCTGCGCGGGTAATCGCATTGCGATTCCCGATTTCGGCCAGGGCCTCGCCGTTATCGTCGAGCCCGTGCATACCATGACGGGCATCATCGCGCAGGAGATGGGCGAGGTCGTCCGCGGCAGCATCCACTATCGCGCGCTCTTCGTCGTCGGCCTCGTCCTCTTCATCCTCTCGCTCAGCATCAACTACATCGCGCAGAAGATCGTGCGCCGCTACAAGATTTCCATCGGATGAGTGCTTCGTCCCACATCTTCTCCAATCGCAGCGGCTCGGCGCAGCGCGCCCAGTCCGGCGTCTTTTGGGTCTTCCGGGTCGCCACTTACTTCGTCCTCGCGTGCGGCGCGGCGATCTTCCTCCACATCGTCTTCAAGGGCTCGCAGACGCTCTTCCGTGCCGAGTTCCCGTTCGTCAACGTCGCCTTCCTCACCGAGGCGCCGGAGTCGCTCTACATTTTCGAGTATCAAGGTGCCAAGTACGAGATGGGCGACCGCGCCTTCCGCGCCTTCAAGGAGGCTCACCCCGAGGCAGCCAAGGTGCAGACCGAGAGCTACGTCTACTCCGCTGGCGGCATCTTCCCCTGCATCGTCGGCACTGTCCTCCTCGTCCTGGGCTCCATGGCCATCGCCCTCGCGCTCGGCGTCTCCGCCGCCATTTATCTCAACGAATACGCCAAGGATGGGCCCTTCATCCGCTTCGTCCGCCTCGCGATTCTCAATCTTGCCGGCGTGCCCTCCATCGTCTTCGGCCTGTTTGGCTTCGGCCTCTTCGTCATTTTCTTCGGTTGGGGCGTTTCGCTGATTGCAGGCTGGTTCACCCTCGCCTTCATGGTGCTCCCCGTGGTCATCACCGCCAGCGAGGAGTCCCTCAAGGCTGTGCCCAAAGGCTTCCGCGAGTCCTCCCTCGCACTTGGCGCCACCAAGTGGCAGACCATCCGCAAGGCCGTGCTCCCCTACGCGCTCCCGGGCATCCTCACTTCGTCGATTCTCGGCATCGCCCGGGTCGCCGGCGAGACCGCGCCGATCATGTTCACCGCCGCCTTTGTCATGCGCGACAAGCTCCCCTGGGAGGATCTCGCCAAGTCCAGCGACTTCTTCTTCCAAGGCGTCATGGCCCTGCCCTATCACATCTACGTGGTGAGTTCCAAGATTCCTCAAAACGAGTACACCGAGCGCGTGCAGTACGGCACCGCCTTCGTCTTCCTCCTCATCGTCGCGCTCATCGCCACCGCTTCCATCCTCCTGCGCAATCACCTGCGCAACCGCTACAAATGGTAAACGCCACCGCGCCCATGGATTCCTCCCTGCCCCTTCCTTCCGGCAAGTCCCCGAAGGAAGCCGCTGCCGCCGTTCGTCCCGTCGCCGCCGCTGCCGCCAGCGCTCAGCGCGCTCCCAGCTCTCACATTGTCGATATCGACCATGTCGATTTCTGCTACGGTGCCACGCAGGCGCTCAACGACATCAGCCTCAAGATCGAGGAAAAGCGGGTCACCGCTTTCATCGGCCCTTCCGGCTGCGGCAAGTCCACCCTGCTCCGCTGCCTCAATCGGATGAATGACCTCATCGAGGGCACGCGCGTCGCCAAGGGCACCATCAAGATCCACGGCGTCGATATCTACCAGCCCGATGTCGACGTGATCGAGCTGCGCAAGCGCGTCGGCATGGTCTTCCAGAAGTCCAATCCCTTCCCCAAGTCCATCTACGAAAACATCACCTACGGCCTCCGCCTCCACGGCATGAAGGACAAGGCCAGGCTCGATGAGATTGTGGAAAAATCCCTTCGCGGCGCAGCCCTCTGGGATGAGGTCAAAGACCGCCTCCACGAGAGCGGCCTCGGCCTCTCCGGCGGTCAGCAGCAGCGCCTCTGCATCGCCCGCACCATCGCCGTGGAGCCCGAGATCATCCTTATGGACGAGCCGTGCTCCGCCCTCGATCCCGTCGCCACCGCCAAGGTCGAGGAGCTCATCCAGGATCTCCGCGAGCGCTTCACCATCATCATCGTCACGCACAATATGCAGCAGGCTGCCCGCGTGTCCGATCGCACCGCCTTCTTCTATCTCGGCCGGCTCATCGAATACGCCGAGACCCGCCACATCTTCACCAACCCCGCCAACCCGCAGACGGAAGCCTACGTCTCCGGCCGCTTCGGCTAAACCTTTCGGCCATGACCCACTACAACGAAGAACTCGCCAAGCTCAAGGAGAGCCTGCTCGCCATGGCGAGCTACTCCGAGACCGCAGTCACCCAGGCCATGCGCGCCCTCGTCGAGCGCGACGACTCCCTCGCCCAGAAGGTCGAGGAGGACGATACCATCCTCGATCAGCTGGAGATCGAGATCGATGACACTGCGATCCACCTCCTCGCCAAGGCGCCCCTCGCCACCGATCTGCGGCTCATTACCGTCGCCATGAAGATCTCGCAAAACCTCGAGCGTGTGGGCGACGAGGCCGTCACCATCGCCCGCCGCGCCATCGACCTCAATACCGAGCCTCAGCTCAAGCCCTACGTCGATCTCCCCCGCATGGCCACCATGTCGCTCGAGATGCTGCGCGATGCCATCAGCGCCTTCGTCGGCCGCGAGCCCGAGCGCGCTCGTGCCGTCGTGCCCCGCGACCAGGATGTCGACGACCTCAATCGCCAGCTCCACCGCGAACTCTCCAGCTACATGGTCGAGCGCCCCGCCACCATCACCCGCTGCCTCCGCCTCATGGTCATCTCCAAATCCATCGAGCGCATCGCCGACCACGCCACCAACATCGCCGAGGAGGTCGTCTATCTCTACGAAGCCAAGGATATCCGCCACGCCGATCAGCCCCGCCGCACCTGATTCTCGGCCCTGCCCCTAGGCTCCCTCCCGCTTCCGGGTCATACACCCGACTTTGCCCATGAAACCGAAAATCCTCGTCGTCGACGACGAATCCGAAGCGCTCGAAATCCTGGGGTTCAAACTCAAGGAATCCGGCTTCGAACCGCTCTTTGCCAAAGACGGCGCCCGCGCCCTCCAGATCGCTCGCGATAGCCATCCGGCGCTCATCGTGCTCGATTTGATGCTGCCGGAGATCGACGGCCTCGAGGTCTGCAAGATCCTCCGTCGCGATACGGCCACCGCCGCCATTCCCATCCTCATGCTCACCGCCCGCGCCGCCGAGATGGATCGCGTGCTCGGCCTGGAGCTCGGTGCCGACGACTACGTCACCAAGCCCTTCAGCCCGCGTGAGCTCGTGCTTCGCATCAAGAAGCTCCTCGCTCGCGTGAAAGCCTCCGAGGAGCCCATCGCTCACCTCCGCTTCGGCGATCTCGAGATCGATGTGCCGCGCCACCGCGTCACGCTCGGCGGCAGCGCCATCGAGCTCACCGCCACCGAGTTCAAGCTCCTCGAGATCCTCGCCCGCCGCCGCGGTCGCGTGCAGACGCGCGACCGCCTCCTTCAGGATGTGTGGGGCTACGACAACCCTATCGATAGCCGCACCGTCGACACGCACATGCGCCGCCTCCGCGAAAAGGTCGGCGCAGCCGCAGACTACCTCGAAACGATCCGCGGCGTCGGCTACCGCTTCAAAGCCGAAGACTGAGGGCTGGAAATCCCAGACGCCCAAGGTCCAGACGCCAAAGAAAGCGCAATCCCCAACGATCGTGACCATCCGCCGCGGTTCGCTTGGACTCCATTCCTTTGGATATTGTTTGGGTTGGATATTCTTTGTGATTTGGACCTCTGGGATTTGGGATTTTCCGCGTTAGCTCAATGAGTCTTTTTGAAATCATTTTGCTCCTGCTCGCCGTGGCGGCCGCGGTTACCTCCCACCTGTTTCGGTCCCGCCTCCATGCCGCCAACGCTCGCCACGCCCGCGAGCTCGCGGAAGAGCGCGCTCGTCAGGGTGCCGCCTTGCTCGCCGAGAGCACCCGCATGGCCGCCATCTTCGATCGTATGATCGAGGGCGTTCTCCTCGTCGCCCCCGGCGGGCAGATCCGCCTTGCCAATCGTGCGGCCAATGCGCTCTTCGGCAGCTCTCACGGCATGGTTGGCCGCACCGTTATCGAAGCTACCCGCCACCACGAGGTCGCAGCCGTCGTCCGCCGCCTCGACGATCAGCCCGAGGTCCTCGGGCACGAGGTGCGCCTCGAGCGCCTCGGTGAGTCCAAGGTTCTGCACATCAACGCGCTCGCCCTTTCCGCTGCCGACGGCTCCCGCGACGGCGCTCTCCTCGTCTTTCACGATATGACGCGCCTTCGCCAGCTCGAGGCCGTCCGCCAGGATTTCGTCGCCAATGTCAGCCATGAGCTGCGCACTCCCCTCTCCCTCATCAAGAGTGCGACCGAGACGCTCATCGACGGCGGCAAGAACGACCCGCACATCACCGATCGCTTCCTCGACATCGTCGAGAAGAACGCCAACCGCCTCACCCTCCTCATCGACGATCTCCTCCTCCTGGCCAAGCTCGATTCCGGCCGCCTCGAGCTCCAGTTGCGGCCCACCGAGCTGCGCGACGCCGTCCAGGATGCTCTGGACGATGCCGATCTCATCGCCCGTTCCCGCGAGGTCACCCTCCGGAATGAGGTGCCGGCTGGCCTCCTCGGCCAGGCGGATCCAGATCGTCTCCGGCAGGTGCTCGCCAATCTCGTCGACAATGCGATCAAGTACGGCCGGCTCGCCGGGCAGGTCATCGTCGCCGCCCGTCCCAGTGGTCCCCACCACGTGGAGATCTCCGTGCGCGACGACGGCCCTGGGATTCCCCCCGAGGCCAAGGCTCGCGTCTTCGAGCGCTTCTACCGCATCGACAAAGCCCGGGATCGCTCCCAAGGCGGCACCGGCCTCGGCCTCGCGATCGTGAAAAACGTCGTCGAAGCCCACGGCGGCGACGTCCGGGTGGAAAGCATCCCCGGCGAGGGGACGACGTTCTACTTCACACTCCGTACCTGACCCGGCTCCGGCGCAGGCTCCACCTTCACCGCGCCGGTCCGCGGATCCTGCTCCACCGCAAAAGCAAGCCGCTTGCCCAGCGCCAGCGGCGTCGCCGCCCCGCCCACCGGCTCGAATTCCCCGCGCCCCCGCCCCATCTCCACCACGCAAATACCGAGGCCCAGCGGCGTCATTTCCACCCGCGCACTGAAATCCCCTTCCGCGATTCGCAGCGTGCCCGCGGCGAGTTCCACCGTGAACGACGATCCCCGCGCGACCTTGAGCGTCTTGATCGTGCCGCTGAGATCGCCGCGCACGAGCCGCAGCGTCGCGCGCGAGGCACTCGGCTCTTCCCTCCAATCGGCTGCCTTGCCCGCCTGCGAGTGCGGCAGCTGCCAGTATTCCTCTACCGTCATCTCGGAGTCCACCCCCAGGAGGAGCGTGGCGCCATTGCTGAGCTCGAGCGTGGCCGAGGAGCGCCGCTGGGTCTTGAAAGTCACCTCGGCGCGGAGCGTCTCGTCCTTCGCCGCCGCGCGCTCGCTTCCATCCTTCACCACCTGCACCTTGCCGATGATCTCCGCGACCATCAGCGTCCCGGGGCGGGTGAAGACCGCCGGCGCCTGCGCCTGTGCTGCGCTCAGCAGACCGATCACGAGCGTTCCGAGGGCGAGCCAGCGGGGCGTGTTCACGCCTCCAGAGCTAGCCCGCTCCGCCGCTCGCGCAAGCCAAAGGCGTCGCCCTCGATCCCGCGCCGATCTTCTTTGCTGCATTCCGGCCCCGTTCCGCTTTACTCGGAGTGTGGCCCGCTCGATCCCCAGTCTCGTTGCCGCCTCGCTCCAATTCGTCGCGCTCGCGTGCGCCCTCGTGGCCGCGCCCGAGCGCGCGCCGCACCACGCGATGCCTCCGCTCGACCTGCGGGCCTTCGCGGGGGAAGCCGCCGCCACGCTCTCGCCCGGCGCGTCTGCGCCCAATTTCCGCCTTACCGATCATCGCGGCGTCACGCGCGAACTCTACTACGAGTCCACCGCCAAGGCCATCGTGCTCGTCTTCACCGCGCCAGGCAGCCCGCGCGCGCTCCAGACTGCCGCGTCGCTCCGTGCGCTGCGCGCCCGCTTCCCGGCGAGCGACGTCGTCCTCTGGCAGATCGACTCCAATCTCGGCGCCACCTCTCCCGCGCTCATCGCGGAGCAGGCGCTTTACAACAACCCCCTACCCGTCCTCCTCGACGAGGCCCAACTCGTCGCCAGCGAGTTTGGCGCCACGCGCGAGCTTGAAACCTTCGTGCTCGACCCCCGGTCGTTTTACTCCGTCGCATACCGCGGCCCGTTCGATAACGCCGATCCGTTTTCCAGCAGCGCGGCGACCGAGCACTACGCGGGCGAAGCCGTGGCCGCGCTCCTCGCCGGTCGCACGGTGGCGCCGGCCCAGCGCGAACTCGCCGCCACCGCCCGCCGCCTCGATCTTCCAGCCGCTCCGGCGATGAACTACGCAAGCGACGTCGCGCCTATCGTTATGCGCCGCTGCCTCTCCTGCCACTCCCCCGGCAACATCGCCCCGCACACCTATTCCAAGTACGAAGACCTCTCCTCGCGCGCCACGTCCATCCGCGCCAGCATGCTCTTGAAGCGTATGGCGCCGTGGCATGCCGATCCGCAGTACGGCGCATTTACCAACACGCCCGCCATCACCGCCGCCGAGTCTGCCACCCTGCACGCCTGGGCCAAGGCCGGCGCGCCGCGCGGCACAGGAGCCGATCCGCTCGTCACGGCCCCGCAGCCGCCCTCCGGCGACTGGCCGCTCGGCCAGCCGGACCTCATCGTCACGATCCCGCGGCAGGAACTCCCCGCGCGCGGCACGATCGAGTACAAATATCTCACGGTCGCCGTCCCGGTGACGGCCGAGCGGTGGTTGCGAGCCGCGGTGGTAAAGCCGGGCAATCGCCGAGTCGTGCACCACGCTCTCGTCTTCGAGGGCACCATCCTCGATGTGCTCTCCGCCGGTGGCGGCCTCGGCGGCTTCTTCGCCGGCTATGTGCCGGGCCTGGAGCAGCTCCCTTTCCCCAGCGGCACCGGCAAGCGCCTGAAGCCCAATTCCTCCGTCACTTTTCAGATGCACTACACGGCCTCCGGCCAGGTCGAAAGCGACGAGACGCAACTCGGTTTTTACTTCGCATCCTCCACGCCGGAGCGCGAGCTGCTCACCCGCGCCGCGGCCACCGTCGATCTCACCATCGCGCCCGGGGCGCGCGACTACGAACGCACCGCCTCCCTCACCCCTTCGACTACGCGCGACGTGATGCTCTATGAGTTCAGCCCGCACATGCACTACCGTGGCAAGCGCTTCCGCTACGAGGCAGTTTATCCCGGCGGCGCCACCGAGGTGCTGCTCAACGTGCCCAACTACAACTTCGACTGGCAGTCGCTCTACCGCCTCGCGCAGCCCAAGCGCCTGCCGGCGGGCACCGTGATCCGAGTCGTCGGAGCCTTCGACAATTCGGCGCAGAATCCCTACAATCCCAACCCCGCCGCCACCGTGCGCTTCGGGGAGCAGACGGATGACGAGATGTTCATCGGCTACCTCAACTATGCCGAGCTACCCTCTCGCGCGCCAGCGCCTGCGCCGGCCTTTGCCGGCAACACCTCCGCGCGAGCCCGCGTCGGGCAGGCGTTTCAGCTCGCGCTCCGGGCCAGCAACTCGCCCACCGCCTGGCGCGCCGAGGGCCTGCCGGCCGGCCTCCGCATCGATGCCACCAACGGCACGATCTCGGGCACTGCCGCCACCGCCGGCCGCCACGCCATCCTCGTCACGGCGGAGAATGCCTCAGGCGCCGCCAGCATGATCGTCGATCTTTCGATCGCGGCCCCCTCGGCCCCGATCTTCACGACACAGCCCCTCAGCGTGCGCACCCGCATCGGCGGCACCGCTACTTTCACCGCAGCAGTCGATGCCGGGCCCGGCACGATCTACACCTGGTTTTTCCGCGGCGGCGAGTTCTGCAATACCGATGCGCCCGTGCTCGAATTGAAGGATGTCACCGCCGGCTACGTCGGGGATTACTATTGCGTGGCGTCCAATGCCAGCGGGGCGACGCGTAGCGCGAGCGCCACGCTCTCGCTCGACGCCGCAAGCCTCGTCAATCTCTCCGCCCGAGCCAACGTCGGCACCGGAGCATCGGTCGTGATCCCAGGCATCACCATGCGTGGCACGCAGCCCAAATCACTCCTCATCCGCGCGGCCGGACCCGCCCTCACAGGCTTCGGCGTGGCGGGTGCGCTCGCCAACCCCCTGCTATCGGTCTTCAATGTGGCGGGCGAGAAGGTGCTCGAAAACGACAACTGGAGCGATGCACCCAATCTTTCCGCTCTCCGCACCGCAGCGGCGACGCTTGGCGCTTTTGCGCTGCCCGAGGGCTCGCGCGATGCCGCCATGCTCGTGACGCTACCGCCTGGCAGCTACACCGTGCAGGTCGCTGGCGTCGGCACCGGCACCGCGGCACAAGGCGTGGCCATCGTCGAGATCTACGAGGCCGATCAGGCTACCAGCACGCTCGTCAATCTCTCCTGCCGAGCTCGGGTGGGGACCGGCGCAGATATCCTCATCGCTGGCTTCGTGATCGGCGGAGCCGAGCCCAGGCGCATGCTCATCCGCGGCATCGGCCCCACCCTCGGCACGCTTGGCGTCACCGGCGCCCTCGCCGATCCCAAGCTCGATATCCTTCGCCAGGATGCCTCAGCGGTGGCGAGCAACGACAACTGGGACGGAGCGCTCACCGCGACCTTCAGCGCCGTGGGTGCTTTTCCACTCAACGCCGGCAGCCGTGACGCCGCGCTCGTCGTGACACTCCAGCCCGGCACCTACACGGCGCAGTTGAGCGGCGTCGGTGGCACGAGCGGCTTGGGTCTCATCGAGGTCTATGAGCTGCCCTGAGCCCCCTCGACACGGGCCACCCGTACGCTCGCGCGCCCGCTTGTCTTAACCCGCATCCGCCCAGGCGTTTCGCTGATCGCGCGAATGATCACCGGCACGGCCTCGCGCAAGGTGCTCATTCGCGCGGTCGGCCCCTCCCTCGCTCGCTTCGGCGTCGCAGGTGTGCTCGCCGCCCCGCGCCTCGAAGTCTTCAACCGCGAGGGCTATCGCAGCGCCGTCGTCGCCGCATGGTCCGAGCGCCCCGAGGTCGGCGAGATTCGCGCCGCCGCCCAGTTAGCCGGCGCCTTCGCGCTCGAGGAGGGCAGCGCGGACGCCGCCTTCATCGCCACACTCACACCCGGCGCGTGGACGATCCAAGTCTCCAGTCTGAACAACACCACCGGCACCGCTCTCGTGGAGGTCTACAATCTGCCCTGAGCACCGCGGCGTTTGACCGTCCGCGTACGCGCTCGCTGTCAGGCGCGGGGGATCCGAGTGTCATGACGCCATGACCCCACGCCTCTCCCGCGCGCTTGCCCTCGCGTTGTCGCTTTCGTCTGCCTCCTTGGCGGCGGCCGCCGCCACGCCGC
>CAYZPV010000048.1:0-51409 GCA_964480585.1 uncultured Opitutus sp.
CCCTGGAAGGAGCCGTTGGGGCGGATGATGTTGGAGCCGCTCTGCGTGAAGCTGTAGAGGCAGGCGTTTTTCGCGGCCGTGCTGTTCATCTGCACCTGCTCGCTGGCATCGAGGAGCTGATTGAGGGTGACGGTGTTGTAGATCGACCAGGTGACGGGGCCTTCATCGACCTGCACGCGGAAAGCGGTGTGGGTGCTATTGCCGCCGCCATCGACCCGGTAGGTAGTGCCGAGGCTGGTGCCGGTCTTGTTGGCGTAGTTCATGTACGTGAAGCGCCGCAGGCTGGTGTAGTCGACCGTCGTGCCGGCCGTGTACAGGGTGCGCGCCACCTGGAGCGACCAGTAGTAGGTGGTATCGGGATCGGCCTTGGAGCTCACATACAGGTAGTTGATACCGTTGTACGTGTACATATCGAGGGTCTGGCCATGACCGCAATTGGTCATCGTCATGGAGTCCTGGTACGTGGCGTCGTTGCCGCTGATGAGGCAGCGCGAGAGGTAGACGGTGCCGCCGCTGCGCTGCGTGACGTAGACGTAGGTGCTGGCGATATAGGCCTTCTGGATGGCCAGGTTGCGGGGCAGCGACTTGATATTATAGGCGAGCGTGGCCGAGGCGTTGACGGTCTTGAGCGGTGTGGCGGCGGAGGCCGAGCTAGGCAGGCCGACGGCGAGGGCGCCGAGGACACAGGCAGCGATCTTGGAGGACAGGCCGAGACGGCCAATCAGGGTGGCGATCATAAGAGCGACGTATCAATAGAGACAATGAGAGGGTATCCGGGAAAGCCGCGGCCTTCACGGAGGTGGATAACGGAAGCAGCAAACAATGGCGAAGGGCACATCGCCATGACCCGCAGACCGGGTAGGACGCACAGGCAGCAGGGGATGGGGCACCGAGGCGGGCGCCGGCGGGCGCACACGGACCGCGGTGGCGAGGATTAGCGGACTAGCGGAATGGGAGTACCTCCGGGGTTATCGAGAGCCGCGCGTCGGCAGTCACGAACATCGACGAGGCGGCGCACAACACTGTGGTGGGGGCGTGACATCGGGGCGACAGCGAGGGAGGGAAGGCGGTGCGATATAGAATGCAATCCTATTGCGCATGTAATAATTAGGTGAATAAATAAAACAATCGGAAAACACCCTATAATGAGGGTCGATTTGGATACAGGCTCGTTACAGCGCGGTGACGCCGCGCTATAGTGAGGCGGCGCGGAAGCGGCGGGGAAATCCCAAGCGCCAGGCTCCAAACGCCAAATAGATCCCAGTGCTCACGGAAAGCCTCGAGCGGCCCGGCGGAGCGAAGAGCGGAGCAGGGACGGTGGCGGCCCGTACTCACCTCAACAGGCCTACACCATATCGGGTAGGCTCGCCTTGCGCAAGAGGCTACCGGGAGTTTGTCACGAGGGAGCCGGAGGGAGCGGGCTTCACGGCGTCGAGGACGATGCCGGGGGTGAGGATCTCGGGGAGGATGACGGGCTCGGGCTGGCCGGGCAGCCAGACGAGGTTGAAGGGCACGGCGGCGCGCTTGTACTTGGCGAGCTCGGCGGTGATACGAGGATCCTGGTTCGTCCAATCGGCGCGGAGGGCGGCGATCTTCTTTTCATCGAACACGTGGAGCACGTCGTCGGAGCCGAAGACGAGTTTCTTGTTGGTCTGACAGGTGGCGCACCAACGGGCGGTGAAATCGACGTAGATGACGCGGCCCTCGGCGCGGAGCTTCTCGACGGCCTCGGGGCTCCAGGGCTGCCAGGTGACAGCGGGAGGCGAGCCGGGCGCACGAGAGGCGCTGGCATCCAGAGTGTGGGGCCAGCCGAGCCAGAGGCCGAAGGCGCCGACGGCGAGGAGGCCAACGACACCGAAGCGCGCGCGGCCGGGCGAAGCGCCGGGGGCATTCCAGCGGCCGTAGATCCACACGGCCATCGCCACCAGCACGAGGCCGAAGAGCACGCCGCGGAAGCCCTCATCGCTCGTCTGCCCGGCGAGCACCCACACAAGGTAGGCGACGGTAGCGTAGAGCGGAAAAGCCATGAGCTGCTTGAAGGTCTCCATCCACGCGCCGGGGCGCGGGAGGATTTTTACGGCGGCGGGAAAGGCGGAGAGCAGCAGGTACGGCGTCGAGAGGCCGAGGCCGATCATCGTGAAGACCGCAAATTTCTCCACCGTCGCGAGCGAGAGCGTCGCGCCAAGCGCGGTCGCAAGGAAAGGCGCGCTGCACGGCGTCGCCACGACGGTGGCGAGGACGCCGGTGAAGAAGGTGCCGACGTAGCCGGACTTCATCTGGAGATTGCCGCCGACGCCGGTCGCGCCGACGCCAAACTCGAAGACGCCGCTCAGGCTCATCGCGAAGACAAGCATCACGACCGCGACGGAGAAGACGAAGCCCGGCACCTGAAGCTGGTAGCCCCAGCCGCGCCCGCCGCCAAGGGCCGTGAGCAGGCCCGCGAGCAGCCAGAAGGAGATGAGCACGCCGAGGGTGAAGACGAGGCCGTGGGCGACGACCTTGGCACGCTCATGGCCGGCCTGGTTGACGAAGCCCAGGATCTTGATGCCGATCACGGGGAAGACGCAGGGCATCAGGTTGAGGATCAGGCCGCCGAGGAAGGCGAGACCGAGCATGACGCCGAGCGAGGAAGCATTCTCCCCGGTCGGTGCAGCGCCGGACGCACCGCCCATTTGGGATTTGGCGCCTGGCGTTTGAGCGCTTCCGACGATGGTCGCGAGGGGCCCGCTGAAAGGGGCGTTTACCCCGAGGCCGCGGGGGGCGCCATCGGCGCGCCAGCCATTGGAGGAGGTGACGACACCCACCAGCCCCTTGGCGTCAGCGGGGGCCTCCTCGGAGAGGACGAGCTGGATAACATAGCCGCCGCGGCCATCGGGCGCGACGACCTGGGGCTGATCGTAGGCGACGACATTCTCGACATTGAAGAAGTGCAGGCCGACAGGCTGGTGCGTGACGCCGGCGGCGGGCGTGAGGGTGAGCGTGGCCTTCCTGCCCTCGCGCGCCGCGGAGACTTGCCAGGCGGGATCGGCCTTGGGCAGGGAGGCGACGGTGGAGCGGATTTTCTGACCCCAGGCGGCATCGGGCTGGGGAGCCTCCGGGCTGAGCGTGACGGTGAGCGAGAGCTGAGCACTGCCAGGGACGCAGATGGCCTCGCACTCCAGCCAGTCGGCCTTGGCCTTGAGCTCGATCGGGCCCGGCCTGGCATCGGCGGGGGGGGTGAGCGTGAGGGGCAGCAGGGTATCGCCCTCGTAGCCATTGCCGACGACATTGCCCTGCTTATCCTTGAGGAGGATGGGGGCGGGCCATTGGAAGGGACTCGCCTGCCAGCCGGCGGGGAGCTCCCACTTGAGCTCGGTGGGGAGGCCGGTGCCGGGATTTTCCCAATAGGTGTGCCAGTGCGGATCGTGCTGGAGGCGGAGGGCGATCTGGAAGGGCTTGCCGGGCTGCGCGGAGGCATCGGCGGCGACGAGCGAGGCCTTCACATGGGGGGTGCGAGGAGTCGCCGCGCGGCCGAGGAGCGGCGCGAGGAGCGTCGCGAGGCCGAGAAGAAAAGGGAGCAGGCGGCGAAGCGGCATGGCGGGAAAACGTTGATGGATAAAGGTGCGAGGCGCAAATCCGGCCGCTTATTCCAGGGCAGGCGGCGGAGGCGGGAGCGGAGCGAGGACGCGATTGGGCGGCAAGGGGTTGCAGGGCGGCGAATGAAAATGCGTAACTGGGGCGTTACGCCGCGCGAAGGATCGAAGTTGAAAGTTGAGGGCGGAGCGTTGAGAGCCGGGAAACCTGAGATAGGGACTTGGCTGGTATAGTGCGAATGGGCAGTGAGTAGCGCCCGGTTGATACGCTCCGGGCACACCTCCCTCCTTATAGCTCTCAACTGGAATGGCCCGCCGCTTAACGATACCACTGATTTGCAGAGGCGAAAATTGACACCCATCTCTTGGCATGAACGTCTAGCGGGACTCACTTACTCCAGAATGGCTCGCTTCACCCGCCTCGCTCACCTCCTCCCTCTCGCCCTCCTGTCTGTCGCGCCCGTGCTGGCGCAGAGTGGCGATCGGGAAGGAGAAGTCCAACAACCCCTGCCGGCCGACCTCAAGGTGCCGCCCGCGCCGGTGCGCACGCCGGAGCAGGAAGCGGCGACCTTCACGGTGGCACCGGGCTACCGCGTGGAGCTGGTGGCGGCGGATCCGCTGGTGGGCGACCCCATCGCGGCGCAGTTTGGCCCGGATGGGCGGCTGTGGGTGCTGGAGATGCGCGGCCTGATGCCCAATGTCGATGGCACAGGCGAAGATGCGCCGGTAGGCACGGTGGCGGTGCTCACCGACACGGATGCCGACGGCAAGTACGACAAACGCACCGTCTTTGCCGACGGGCTCGTGATGGCCCGCGCGCTTTCGCTCGTGGGCGATGGCGTGCTGGTGGCGGAGCCGCCCAAGCTGTGGTTTTTCCGTGACACGGACGGGGACGGCAAGGCGGACAGCAAGACCGAGGTGGCGGGCGACTACGGCGACCGCATCAACCCCGAGCACACGGCCAACGGCCTGCTGTGGGCGATGGACAACTGGATCTACTCGGCCAACCACACGGTGCGCTTCCGCTACCTGGGCGACGGCAAGTTTGCCCGCGAAAACACCGTGACGCGCGGCCAGTGGGGCATCGCGCAGGACGACGTGGGCCGCCTCTTCTACAACAGCAACAGCGACCCGCTGCGCCATGACGTGGCCCCGACGGAGTACCTGCGGCGCAACCCGGGCTTTACCGCCACGGGCAACAACGTGCAGATCGTGCCGGGCAACCTGAAGATCTGGCCCGGCCGGATGACGCCGGGCGTGAACCGCGGCTACAAGACGCTGGATAGCGACTTCAAACTCTACTCGATGACGGCGGCCTCCGGGCCGGTGGTGTACCGCGGCACGCTCTTCCCGAAGGATGTGTACGGCGACGCCTTTGTGCCCGAGCCCTCGGCCAACCTGATCAAGCGCATCCGGATCTACGAGAAGGACGGCTTGCTCTCGGGGGCCAACGCGTATGACCGCGCGGAATTCCTGACCTCGACGGACGAGCGCTTCCGCCCCGTGAACCTCTACAACGGCCCCGACGGCGGCCTCTACGTGGTGGACCTCTACCGCGGCATCCTGCAGCACCGCATCTACATCACCACGTACCTGCGCAAGCAGATCCTCGAGCGCGGGCTCGACAAGGGCCTGGGCTATGGCCGCATCTGGCGCATCGTGCCGGAAGGCGCGAAGGCGGCGACCTTCGACACGGGCCTCGCGCGCGCGACGACGGTGCAACTGGTGGCCAAGCTGGCCGACGGCAACGGCTGGGTGCGCGACACGGCGCAGCGGCTGCTCGTGGAGCGCTTCCTGGCCAAAGACCCCGCCTCCGCCAAGGCGGCCGAGGCACTGCGCAAGCTCGTGCGCGATAGCAAGCAGCCCCCCCTCGCCCGTCTGCACGCGCTGTGGACGCTCTCCGGGGGCGGCCGCGAGACGCTGGACCGGGCGACGGTGCTGGCCGCACTCGACGATCGCGACGACCGCGTAATGGCGGGCGCGATCCGCGTGAGCGAGGCCTACATCGAGGGCGCAACCAAGGATGCCGAGATCGTCGGCAAGCTGGCAGCCCTCGCCGGCAAGGCAGGCGACCCCGCCGTGCGCCTCCAACTCGCCTTTACGCTCGGCGAGATCCGCACCCCACAGGGCGACGCGGCGCTGCGCACGCTGGCCGTGCAGGCGGGAGATCAGAAGTACATGGCGGAGGCCATCGTGAGCGGCCTCGCGGGCCGCGAAGTAGCCTTTGTGGAGGCGCTCGCCAAAGACCCCGCCGCGGAGAAGCGCGCGAAGGAGACGCTTCGCTTTGCCATGAGCTCGGCGGTGAAGAGCGCCAAGGCGGCCAATCTCGACAGCGTACTCGCCCTCGCGACCGCACCGGGCCTGGCGGCGTGGGCGCGCACGGAGCTGCTGGCCGGCGTGAAGCACTCGCTGCCGCGCTCGCCCGATGGCCGCACGGTCGCGGGCCGCTGGCCCGCCGAGCCGAAGAGCCTGATCGCCTTTGCCGCGCAGCCGGACAATCCCGCCGCCAAGGCCGTGCAGCAGACGCTCGATCTCGTGCGCTGGCCGGGCAAGCCCGGCGGCGTAGCGGTGAAGCCGCTGACCGAGGCCGAGCAGGCGCTCTTCGAGAAGGGCAAGGCGCAGTACGCCGCGCTCTGCGCCGCCTGCCACCAGCCCAACGGCCAGGGCCTCGCGGGCCTCGCGCCTTCGCTGATCTACTCCAAGCATGTGCTGGGCGACCCGCGCATCCTCGCCCGCATCATCCTCAACGGCAAAATCCAGGAAAACCTGATCATGCCGCCGTGGAAAGCCGCGCTGGATGACGAGCAGGTCTCGGCCGTGATGACGTACCTGCGCCGCTCGTGGGACCACGATGCGGACCCGGTGAGCAAGTCCATCGTGGCAGCCGTGCGCGAGGAAGTGAAAGACCGCGCCGACCCCTTCACCGAGGAGCAGCTGGCAGAAGTCGCCGCCACGCTGCGGCCGATGCGGCAGCGCCGGGGACCGTAAGGGCGAGCCGTGAAGGCCGCGGCAAACCGAGAGCCTAGAGGCTAGAGCCGAGAGCTCAGAATGCACAGGAGGGCGGGTGTGAACACCCGCCCTTTTTTGCGGGCGACGGCGGACAAAGGGGGTCATCCGGGAGGTGGCCTTGAGCGCAGGAAAGAGGCTGGCGGAGGCTGGACTAGCCTGGAAATAGAGGAGGCTTTCTCGCGGAAAACGCGCGCGGCGCGGCGTGGCGGGCAGGCGCCGGAAGCGGAAGGGTGGGACCACGAATGGACACGAAGAGACACGAATAAGGGGGAGGGAAGCGGGGGCGCGGTGGGCGATTTTCGGGGGCAAATTTTTGGCCGAGAAAAGGGCGCTGCAGAGCGATTTAGCGCGGAAATAGAGGAGGATTTTGAGCGAATTTCCGTTTCACGGCGGAGGCGCCAGTTTTTCCCAGACAAGGAAGGAGCCGCTAAAGGGATAGCGCCCAAAGGCGGTATCCTGGGGGTGCGGCTTCGGCTGAGCGCCTACGCGAGTAACATGGGGGCCAGCCAAACGCTGGCGGGCGGGGTGGAGTATCGGGGCGAGGTGGCGAGGGGGTGCATTTTTTGGGCCGGAATGGTGCGGAATAGCCCGGCAATAGAGGGGAATTTGGCGTGAAAAAATGAGCGGCAGGCAGGCAGCCGGGCAGAAAATCGCACGGTGCGTGGCGGGGCGCGGGCGGAGCGGGAGCGTACGTGGCATCGACGGGGGGGTGCGCTGATTGTAGCGGAACTCGGCCCGCGTGTCACCTGGGTACCGGGAGAACGTCGCCACGCCCTCCCTTGCGGAGCCGCCTGCCGAGCTTTTCGAGGGCAACGGAAACGCCCTCGCAGCGCGGCGGCGGATCGTACACGATGGCGGCGCTTTCAGCGGTCAGGCCTCCCCGCCCCTACCCTATCACCCCCACTCGTCCGTCATGAATCCTACCTCGCTTCGTCACGCGCGCCCGGCTGGGCGCTGGTTTTCGCTCTTCGCATTGGTCGTAGCTTGCGCGCTCCTCCATGGGCGCACGGGGGCGGCGCAGCCGAATCTCATCGTCTTCTACGCGGACGACTTTGGGTGGGGCGAGACGGGCGCGCAGGGGAACAAGGAGATCCCGACGCCGCATATCGACTCGATCGCGAAGAATGGCGTGCGCTTCACGCAGGGATATGTGGCGGCGACTTACTGCAGCCCGTCGCGCGCGGGACTGATGACGGGGCGGTATCCGACGCGGTTTGGCCATGAGTTTAACAGCGTGGCGAATGTGGTCGGGCTCGCGGCGAAAGAAGTCACGATTGCCGAGCGGCTGAAGAAGCTAGGCTACGCGACGGCCATCGTGGGCAAGTGGCATCTTGGGCATCAGCCAGAGAGCCGACCGACGAAGCGGGGCTTCGATGAGTTTTACGGGACGCTGCAGAACACGCCGTTTTTCCACCCGACGAATTTCGTGGACTCGCGGCTCTCCGACGAGGTGCGCAAGATCGAGGACAAGGATTTTTATACGACCGACGAGTACGCGAAGCGGTCGGTGGACTGGCTGGAGCGCAACAAGGGCAAGCCGTGGTTTCTCTACCTGCCTTTCAACGCCCAGCATGCGCCGCTCGAGGCGACGCCAAAATACATGGAGCGCGTGCCGCGCAGCATCACGGACGAGAAGCGAAAGCTCTTTGCCGCGATGCTGATCGCGATGGACGATGCGGTGGGTCGCGTGCTGGAGAAGGTGCGCGCGCTGAAGCAGGAGGAGAACACGCTGATCTATTTCATCGGCGACAACGGCGGGCCGACGCAAAGCACGACGTCGCAAAACGGGCCGCTGCGGGGATTCAAGATGACGACCTTCGAGGGCGGGCCGCGCGTGCCATACTTTGCGCAGTGGAAGGGCACCTTCCCGGCGGGCGTGACGTACGATCATCCCGTGATGAATCTCGACGTGCTGCCGACGATCGTCGCGGCGGCGGGCGGCAAGGTCGAGGCGACCACGAAGATCGATGGCGTGGATATCAGGCCGTACGTGCTAGGGCAGAAGAAGGAGCGCCCGCACCAGACGCTGTACTGGCGCTACGGGCCGCAGTGGGCGGTGCGGCATGGCGACTACAAGCTGGTCGTATCGCGTGGTGGCAGCGGGCAGCCGGAGCTTTACGATCTCGCAAAGGATATCGGCGAAGCGAAGGACCTCGCGGCGGCGCAGCCGGAGACGGTGAAGGAGCTGCAGAAGCTGTACGATGCGTGGAGCGCGGAGCAGGCTCCGGCGGCGGCGCCGGATGCGCCGGCGAAGGGCGCGAAGAAGAAAAAGAAGGCTGAGTAAGGCGGAGGTATGAAGGTAGGGACGAGCGGCCCGCTCGTCCGTTCGCGATATACTGGTGCGGTCACCGGAAATGAGGTGGCCGCAAAAGGCGCTCCAGGCGCAAAAAAGGAGCCGATCCTTACGCCTCACGCGCCATCGCCTAACAACATCCTCACGCCTTCGCCTACGCCAGCCTCCGAACGGCGCGGCGGGCCGCCACGCCCTACCTCTCAAACCGGCCAATCTTTTTTCGGGAGGCGAACCGAGGTCAGACCGAGGCCGAGCCTGCGGAGGTTGGGTTTTCTCGGGTCGTCCCCGGTTTGGCTCCGGTAGAAACGGTTTGGTCAGTTGGTCGGAAGATTCTGTCACAGGCTGTGACAGAATTACGATAGGTCGCCTGTTTCCCCACCCCTCCGTCTCTCCGTCTGCCATTTCATTCGGATTACTCCCGCGCCAGGATCTCTTGAACCGCTTGTTCAAGAAAGGAACCGCAAGGGCGGCCCAATTCTGGAACAGGCTGTTCCAGAAATAGGGAGTTCCGAAGCCAACCAGCTTGGGTTAAGCATGAGGGAGCGGACTTTTCTCCGCGACACTCTCCGCGCTCGTGTGTCTGATCGCGCTCGATGAAACCCGTGCTCGACGCTCCCGACTACCCTGCGTTTCTCGCCTCGGTCAAAGATCGCATCGCCGCGGCACGCGTCCAGGCAGCACGTGCTGTGAGCCGGGAGCTGGTGCTGCTCTATTGGGAGATTGGCCGCGACATCGTCGAAAAGCAGCAGGTCAAAGGCTGGGGCGACGCCGTGGTGGAAACCCTCGCACACGACCTGCGCGAAGCATTCCCCGATATGCGCGGCTTCTCGGCAGACAACCTCTGGAGAGTGCGGCAATTTCACTTCGAATACCGTGCTGCCGACTTTCTGGAACAGCTTGTTCCAGAAATACCCCGCGGCTCCGGCAAGTTTCTGGAACAGGCTATTCCAGAAAGTCCCAAAGAGAATCCCGCAGTGGGGCCCACCTCTGCGGAACAGGCAGCGCTCGACGTGCTGGCCGCAGTGCCTTGGGGCCATCATGTCGAGATCCTGAAAAAGGCTAAAACGCCGGCGGCGCGGCTGTACTACCTGCGGGCGACGGCGCGGTTTGGGTGGAGCCGGGCGGTGCTGCTCAACCAGATCAAGGCGCAGGCGTACGAGCGGGCCAAGGCGGAGAAGAAGGCGCACAACTTCGACCTGGCACTGCCGGAGCACTTTGCCGAGCAGGCGACGGAGATGCTCAAGAGCCGGTACAATCTGGAATTTCTCGGGCTCGCGGGACCGATGCGCGAGCGCGAGCTGGAGGACCGGCTGATCGAGCGGCTGCAGCACTTCATCCTCGAGCTGGGCTATGGCTTTTGCTTCGTGGGCCGCCAGTACCGGCTCGCGCTGGGCTCGAAGGAGTACTTCGTGGACCTGCTCTTTTACCACCGCTTCCTCAAGGCGCTCGTGGCCTTCGACCTGAAAATCGGCGCCTTCGAGCCGGAGTATTCCGGGAAGATGGATTTTTATCTCAATCTGCTCAACGACAAGGAGCGCGGCCCCGGCGACCGGCCCTCGATCGGCGTGATCCTCTGCGCGGAGAAGGACGACGTGGAGGTGGAGTTTGCGCTGCGGACGAAGGCTAATCCGATTGGCGTGGCGGCGTATCGGTTGCAGCCGAAGCTGCCGGCGGAGTTGAAGGGGAAGCTGCCGTCGGCGCGGCAGTTGACGGCGGCGATGAAGGGGGTGCTGCCGGGGTGAGGTAACTACAACAAAAACTTTGTCATCGCTGTATCGCTGGCAGATCAGGCAGAACATAGACCATCTGCAGGCCCAATAACAGACTGCATGCGGATTAGTTGACGCATGTGTTCGCCTGAACACTATTCACGCATGAGTGCAAATTCTAAAATTGAATGGACGGATGCTACATGGAATCCGGTTCGCGGCTGCACGAAGATCAGCCCAGGCTGCAAGCACTGCTATGCGGAGACATTTGCTGAGCGCTTTCGCGGTGTACCCGGTCATCCCTTCGAACAGGGCTTCGACCTCAGGCTAGTTCCCGAAAAGCTCGGCGACCCAATCCGCTGGAGTTCACCGCGCAAGATATTCGTAAACTCGATGAGTGACCTTTTTCATCCGAAGGTACCCGACGAATACATCGAGAAGGTTTGCCGCGTCATGCTCGCCGCGAATTGGCATACCTACCAGGTTCTAACCAAACGCGGTGATCGAATGAGCCAGTTGCTACAAACCAAGCTCAAGAAGTCCGCCAGAGCGTCGCACATCTGGTGGGGCGTGAGCGTCGAAAATCGTTCTCACGGTCTTCCTCGGATCGATCAACTGAGAAAAGCTCAACCCGCTGTAGCATTTCTTTCAATCGAGCCGCTGCTAGAGGATTTGGGCACGTTCGATCTGAGTGGTATTCACTGGGTAATTGTCGGCGGAGAAAGTGGCCACGGCGCGCGGCCGATAGATGCGGCATGGGTGCGGTCCGTTCGAGCGCAATGTCATGAACAACGAGTCCCGTTCTTCTTCAAGCAATGGGGTGGCGTTAGGAAATCTGAGGCCGGCCGAGAGCTCGACGGGCGAACCTACGACGAATTTCCCGAAGCTGTGGAAAATGCTGTTCCATCTACTCAAGATCGGGTACGTTTATTGGAGATGCTCGCTGCCGACTAGGCATGGCAAACTCCGGCTTTCACCAAAACCCTTACGACGCAGGCACGCTGACGAAGCTCAAAATTTTTGAGCTATACGTCCAGGCATGGGCACCTGTTTTCGTGTCACAGCCGGAGCCGCCATTTAAGGAGATTCACGTCTTCGATTTTTTCAGCGGACCCGGAACTGATTCCGCCGGAATCTCCGGATCACCGCTAAGAATTTTGGCGCAACTCCGCGCATACGAGCTAAAGAAGCTGCCCGGGTGGCCCAAAGTAAAAATTCGAGTGCATTTCTCCGATGCGCACGAAGGAAAGATAGCCACACTTCAAAAGCTCGTTGGCTTACCCGAATGGCAGATACCGGGAGTGGAGATTGAGTGTTCGACTCTCAAATTCGAGGATGCCCTGGACCAGCACAAGGACGTCCTCACAAGCCGCCGCGCCGCAAAGCTGCTCATCATAGATCAATTCGGAGTCGATGCCGTAACAGATTTGGTTTTTCGCCAACTAATCGCTCTTCCGAGAACGGATTTCATATTCTTTCTCTCATCATCCACACTCAATCGGTTTCGCAACCACCCGGCGATTAAGATAAAAATCGATAAACCGGCGGATTCCTACGATGTGCATCGGGCCGCATTCGAATGGTTTCAAAAGTTGAAAGGCGCTGGTGCCTATCTCGGACGATTCTCAATCAAAAAAGGCAGCAACATCTACGGGCTGATCTTTGGAAGTCAGCATCCGCTCGGCGCTCACAAATTCCTACAGGTCGCATGGGCCAACGACGAAATCCGAGGAGAAGCGAACTTCGATATCGACCGCGAAGATATTGCACCGGGCGACCTGATGCTCCCCATGGAAGAGCTGCGCCCAAAGAAAATCCAAGTGTTTGAGACCGATCTTGAGAGAGAACTTCTGAGTGGCCGGATGACCTCCGAGTCAGACATTGTCCAGTTCTGCATCGCCGGAGGCATGACGTGCCAACATGCGACACCGGTTATTCAGAAACTAAAAGCTGCGGGCAACCTGCACTGTGAATTTCGCACGCCAGATGTCAGTCGGATCAAAGACCCGCGACCCATTCGCATATCTCCCTAGCGAATACGCAATGTTTCACAGACCAACTCGCTTAGGCCCGCGGTCGAGTTCCCTGAGCTGGCGGAGGTCGATCTTGTCGCCGCGCTCGATCTCAGCGTGCGCGGCGGCGAGGTCGGCTTGCAGCATGGGGTCTTCGCGCGTCGCCAGATGATGCAGGTAAGCCGTCAGAAAAAGGCGGTCCGCAGGGGAACTGCGGTCGACGATCTCTTTCAGCTCGGCGCGAGACATGGCGGGGAATTTTGCTGCTTGGCGCAGGGAGTCAAGGGCGACAGGGGATCGCTGCCTACGCTACCGCCTGAGACCCAACCTGCGTACCCCGCCTTCGTGGCTCAATCCATAACCAAGCCCCAATGGGTGTTGAGGAGGGGGGTCGCGCCAGCGGTCATTTCGGCTGTGCTGTCGCCTTGTCACGCTGATTGCGCTTTCGCTTCAAAGCTTGGCGAGCCAGACGGCGCTTTTCTTCCGTGGCTTCGATCTCGGCAACGGCGTGGGACTCCCAAAGGGCTCTGCGCCGAGCATTGGCGGCGAGCGCGGTGCGATTTGCCGCGATGAAACGCGTGGCTTCTGAGACAGTCTTGGGGAGCGGCCCAAAGTCGTGATCCCTAAAGTAGACGCCTGCGCGGAATAGCAGCTCGACTTTGCGCCACTGGCGCGTGTCGCCGTGCCTTGGAGCGCGAAAGTAGCGACCCATGTCATGCATCGGTGTGCCGCACTCCGGGCATTTGGGATGATAGCGTGGATCAGCGAGGTCTTTCTTGAAAGCTTTGCGGCAGGCAAAGCAGGCGCACTGCGTCAGATACTTGGGGCCGGTCGATTTGACGTTGGAGGGCACGAGCGGTTTGACGAATGTTGCGGGACGTCCGGTCAGGCAACTAAATTACTCGATGATGGCCAAAGCTTCGTCCAAGCGGATGTCACAGAGTAATAAGATAAAAAGCCGCCGGGTTGTCGCCGCGAAAGATTACATGAAACGGCTCATCTCCTCTCAACCTATCCCCATGACGACGGAGAAAACACGCGCACTGCATGAGGATACCCGCGGCGATCGCTGACCGCTGCCTAGCACGTCATGACGGAGGAGAACGCAAAACGCATCGGAGCAGCATGGCTAGCTTCGAAGCCTTGGGGACAAGAATGGGAGGTCACAGGCGTACAGATAGAAGACGACCTTGCGCTCGTATTCTATGGTTTGCGGAGTCGCGACCTCGTCGCAGGAAATGCGCCCCTGCTTATCGATCTGGCGACGGGGAAGATCCACGTGACCGGTACGGCAGGGGGAATGGACTACATTCAGAATTTCCGGGTGACGGGCGATCCGCACATTGAGCCTGTGGCAGCGGTAAAAATCATGGGCTGGAGCGAGGGCGCACGGAAAGTTTCTGCCGTGACCGTCTTGAAAGAGACCACACAGCTCGGGCTGATTGGGGCAAAGGCAGCCATCGATGCTGTGCTCGAAGGACGAGAGGCAGAGGTAATCCCCCGCAAAGGCGTCGAAGCACGCGAGCTATGCGCGAAGCTCGAAGAGGTTGGCTTTACTGCGAAAGAGACCCTCCTTGCGCCGAAGTAAGCGTACGCCATAGCGCACAAAGAAAAACACCCGCGATGTGAGTCGCGGGTGTGAGGAGATATCGGACGCCCTGAGGCGGCGCGTGGGGGATGCGCCTTCGCCAGCGGCTACGGAGACACACGTAAAGCGCCCTGCCTTTACGGGTGGCCGCCCAGGGCCGCCTGGGCCAGGGGGAGGCCGCGGAGGGCGCGGGGTTTGTCGGCGTCGAGGGTGGCGGGGCGGGACTTGAGACTAGCCAAGTACTCCATGATGTCGCGGAGCTGGGTCTTGGTCAGCACGGCATCGGTATTGTAGATCTCGGGCATGCCGCTGGGGGCGCTGGCGCGGCTGGCGATGTTGGCCTTCTTCACTTCGACGAGTTTATTGTCGGTATTGCGGAGGCTGATGGTGTCGGCGGTCTCGTGGGCGACGACGCCGGCGGCGCTGCCGCCATCCTTGAGGTTGAGGATGATGGTATCGAAGCCTTCGGCGATGGTGGCATTGGGCTTGATGATGGCCTCGAGGAGGTACTCGCGCGGGTACTTGGCGCCGATATCGGCGAGGTTGGGGCCGGCGTCACCGCCGTCGCCACCGGCGCGGTGGCAGCGGATGCAGGCGAGGACGGGGTGATTGCGGAAGAGGCTCTCGCCGCGCTGGCGGTTGCCGCCCTGGAGGGCGACGCGGAAGGGCGCGAGGGGATCCTTGCTGGCGGCGAGGGCGGCCTCGCGCTGGGCGAGGAGCGCCTTGATCTTGGGATTATTGCGGGCGCCGGCGGCATTGAGGAGCTCGAGCTGGATGGCGCCATTGACCTTGCCCTCGGCGAGGCGGGTGAGCTGCTCGGTGAGGAGCTGATCGGCGGTGGGATGGCGGAGGCGGCCGAGGGCGCGAAGGGCGGCCTTCTGCTCCTCGATGGTGCCCTTGGCGATGAGGTTGGCGAGGACGGGGGCCGCGGCATCGGGCGAGAGGCGGGCGGCGAGGGGGAGCGCGGCGAGGCGGAGCTGGGCGGCGGAGGAGGCGCTGGCAAGCTGCACGGCCTCGGGGAGGCGCTTATCCTTGATCTTATCGAGGGCATTGAGCGCGGCGGCGCGAGTGGCGCCGGGGGCCTGCTCGTTTTGCAGGGTGGCGAAGAGCGCATCGGTGGCGCCGGCGATCTCGAGATCCTGCAGAGCCTTGAGCGCGGCAGTCTGCACGGCGGCAGGCGAGGCGGAGTCGAGGAGCTGGGCGAGGAGGGGCTGGAGCGCGCCGGTGGCGATGGCGCGATCGCGGCTCTCAGGCTTGAGGGGGCGGAAGACGCCGACGATGCGATCGCGCTGCGGGGGCTTGGCCCAGAGGGAGAGCTGGGCGATGGCCTCGGCGCGGAGATCGGGCGGGGCATCGGCGGTGGCGGCGTACCTGGCGAGGGCCGCGGCATTGGCGGGCTGGCCGAGGCGGAAGTGGGCGTTGATGGCGCGGAGCATCACGGGCTCGCTGGAGACGGGCTTTTCCAGGAGGGCGGCGAGGGCCGGGAAGGCCTCGGCGATGGGCTCATCGTTGATGGCGATGGCGGCCTCCTTGGCGATGTACGCATCGGCATCGGCGAGGAAGAGCTGCACATCGGGGCTCTTGAGGCGGCGGAGGGCGAGGAGCGCGCCGAGGCGGACGGGGGCGGAGGCATCCTTGGCGGCAGCCTTCAGCGCGGCTCGATCGTCGGCGGCGACGAGGGCCATCACGAGGGCGTGGCGCAGGTAGTTATCCTGATCGGCATTGGCCTTGAGGGCGGCGAAGACGGCGGGGACGGCGGCCGGGTGCTTGATGCGGGCGAGGCCTTGGGCGCCGAAGAACTTCACGCGGCCGCTGGCATCGTTGAGCGCGGCGATGAAGGCGGCGGCATCCTGCTGCGAGCGGTGCTCGCCGAGGACCTTGAGGGCCTGGGCGCGGACCTCGCTATCGGCATCCTTCAGCAGGGTGCGGAGCGGGCGGAGGAGCTCGGGGCTCTTGGCGGCCTGCTGGCCGATGCCCCAGATGGCGTGGCGGCGGGCGAGCGGGTCGGCGGAGGTATTGGCCGCGGTATTGGCGAGGGTGGCGAAGGCAGGAGCGCCGCGCTCGGCGAGCTCGTACTGGGCCTCGAGGCGGACGCGCCAATCGGCGTGGCCGAGGAGCTTGCCGAGCTCGTCGTTGGCACGCTTGGTCCAATCGCCGGAGATGAGGGCCTTGGTCTCCTTGACGAGGGCGCTGGCGGCGTGGGCGGGATCGCTGACGGCGTAGATGCGGCCGCGCTTGGACTTGGGCCAGCCATCGGCCCAATCGGAGGTATAGAGGCGGCCATCGGGGCCAAACTTCACATCGGTGGGGAGGGCCGACGTCATGAAGGGCTTGGCATCGGCGATCTCGTAGGAGGCGCCCTTCTCCTTGACCTTATAGGTGTAGATGCCGGAGCGGGCGATGGCGCCCTTGAAGTGGGTGACGAAGATGCTGCCCTTATACGAGGGGTCGAAGCCGGTGCCGGGGTAGTACTCGATGCCGGAAGGGCCATCCTCGATATTGGCGATAGGGGCGAGGATGTAGGCGGGCTGGCCGGGGTGGCGCTGGTGCCAGAGGCGCTCGGTATTCCAGGCGCCGGCCTTCAGGAGGGGGGCAAACTGGTAGCCGATGCGCCAGCCGCTATCGCCGCCCCAGACGACGTGGACGAGGCGCTCTTCGTCGCCGTTGTCGCAGTCGTTGTCGCCGGTGAGGAGATCGCCGTTTTCGGTGAAGACGAGGGACTGGGGATTGCGGAGGCCCTGGGCGAAGATCTCGAGCTGGGAGCCATCGGGATTGCAGCGGAAGACTGCGCCCTCATCGGGCACGGAGAGGGTGGCGCCCTCTTTGGTCTTGATGGTGGCGCCGCGGTCGCCGTTGGAGAAGTAGATCTTGCCATCGGGGCCCCAGACGAGGCCGTGGAGATCGTGGCCGGTGTAGTTGAAGCGGACGCCGTAGCCGCGGGAGAGCTCGGTGCGGGTCTCGGCCTTCTTGTCACCGGTAAACTGCCAGACGCTGGGGATATTGGTAAACCAGACCTTGCCGCGGCGGGCGAGGACGCCGGAGGCGATGCCATCGAGGGCGCTGTTGAAACCATCGGCGTAGACGTAGGATTTGTCGGCCTTGCCGTCGCCGTCGGAGTCCTCGAGGAGGCGGACGACCTCGCCCTCGATGGAGAGCTCCTTCTCGCCGGCGGCGCCGAAGCGGCGGCGGACGAGGGCGGTGCGATCCTCGATGGTGCGGGAGGCGAGGTCATCCTCGAGGATCCACATATAGTCGCGGATATCGAGGACGCTGGAGCGGTAGCGGTAAGTCTCGGCGACGAAGATGCGGCCCTTTTCGTCGAAATTGAAGGCGACGGGGTTGGCGAGCATGGGCTCGGCGGCCCAGAGGTCGATCTTGAGGCCATCGGGCACCTTCATGCGCTTGAGGGCCTGCTCGGCCTCGTCGGAGGCCTCGGCGATCTCGGGCTTGGCCTGGCGGGTGCCGGCATCCTTGATCTTGCCCATGCCGGAGGCGTTGGGCTTGCCGCTCTCGTCGTCATCGCCGGCGGCTTCGGCGGCCAGGGCGCGGCCGGGAGCGAGGGCCAGCGCGGTGGAAAAAACGGCCGCTGAGAGCAGGGTCGTGCGAAAGGCAGGGGATTTCATACGCATGCGGGGAAGGAGGGAGCGTAGGGCGAAGGGCGAGAGAGGCAAGCGAGAGAGCAGAGATGAGGACTACGCGCGACTGCGGCGCAGGTTGTCGCAGACGATGGCGGCGGCGACGGCGGCATTGAGGGACTCGGCGCCGCCGTAGCGGGGGATGGTGATGAACTGCGTGATGCGCGCGCGCACCGGGGCGGAGAGGCCGCGGCCCTCGCTGCCGATGACGACGACGGCGGCGCTGAGCGCGGGGAGCGCGTGGACGTCGGCGCCCTCGAGGTCGCAGCCGAGGACAGGCACTGCGGGCGGGAGCTGCGCGAGCGCGGCGGCGAGATCGGTGGTGTGCGCGCGGATGCGGGCGAAGGAGCCCATGCTGGCATTGATGACCTTCTGGTGAAACAGGTCGGCGCAATCGGGCGAGAGGACGACGCGGTCGAAGCCAAACCAGTCGGCGATGCGGAGGAGCGTGCCGACATTGCCGGCATCCTGCACGCCATCGAGCGCGAGCGTGAGACCACGCCCGAGGTCGGCGGGCGCGAGCGGGGCGCGGGCGATGGGGCCGACAGCGAGGACGGAGGACGGCGTGGGAAAGTGGCTGGCACGCGCCATCTCTTCGGCGGTGAGCTCGACCACGCGCGGGGCGGCGGCGCCGAGGGCGGCGAGCGTGGAGCGGAGGGCGGCGCGGTCGGTCGTGTACAACTCGCTGAAGGGCAGGCGCGCGGCGAGGAGCTCGGCGACGACCTTCTCGCCCTCGACGACAAACAGGCCGAGGGCCTCGCGGTGCTTTTTCTCGCGGAGAGAGCGGAGGCGCTGGAGCTCGGCTTTGGTCAACATGGAGGGAGCGGAGCGCGGATGGTTTGCGGGAAGCGCGGGGGCTTCAAACAAAAGGTGGCGCTGGGCGTGGGGAGGAACCACGTCGGGAAGAGACAGCCGTCTCTGGCCTCACGGCCTAGTTGCGGACCAAGCAAAGCTTACCCGCCCGTGGCGAGGAGGGCTTTGCCTTCGCCGGTGAGGTCGATGCGGTGGGCTGTCATCACAAACTCGGGGCCATCGGGGCCATCGATGAGGAAGCCGACTTGGAAGATGCCCTCGGGCAGGCGATCACGGAGGCGGGCGAACTGGAAGCCGGAGGCTTCCCAACCCGGTTGTTGGGTGGCCTTGGCGACATCGGGGCGGGTCTCGCTGACGGCGGTGAAGAGGTGCGTGGCTGAGTCGGAGCGGAGGACGACGTGGAGCCGATGGCGCTTGCTGGCGACATCGCGAAGAGCGGCCCAACCGGTGAGGTAGACAGAGCGGTCAGTGACCTGCATATCGTCGACGAAGTAGGTGAGGCGCTTGCTGGGCTTGGCGTTGACGGGGAAGGGGCGCTCGAGGCACATCGACGGGAGGGTGTAGATGCCGGAGCGGGCGGCGCGCTTGAGGAGATCGGTGGAGTGCGCGGGCTGGGGATGGAGGAAGAAGGTGCCCCTGCCATCGACGCCATGCTGAAGATAGCGGACGGCGGCGCGATCGCGGCACTCGATCCACGAATCGGCGGAGGCGGAGAACGTGCGATTGGCGAAGACATTGAACACGATCAGGAGGGGCAGCGCCCACCCAAGCGGCACGAGCGGCATCCGGGGATGGGAATAGCGGACGAGGAGAATAAACAGCGCCATCGCCCATACCGACGCGCTCAGGACGTAGTAGCGGGAAAACACCGTGCCGCCGGAAAGCTGGGCGCGGCCGACGGCGATGAGGGCGAGCGAGCCGAGGGCAAAGAGGAGCAAGGCGAAGGCCGCGGGCTCGTGCCGCAGCGCGTGGGCGCGCACGAGGCGATAGAGCACAAAGAGCAGGGCAGCGCCCAACCACGGCGCGACGGCGAGATTGCCCAGCGCGGGGGCGGCGCCGACAAGGGTGAGCCAGTAGCGGAGCACCGCGGCGGCACCAGCCGGAGTGGCGGCGACGAAGCCTTGGGCCTCGTTGAACTTGAAGCCGACGAGGAAGCCGATGAGGGCGGCGGCAGCGACGCCGCCCCAGAGGAGGAGCCCACGGGAATTGCGGAAGCGCCAGAGGAGGAGAGCGCCGACGGCCCAGGTGATGACACCGTGCGCGAGCGTGAACGTGGCGAGCGTGGCGAGCAGGGCGCCGCAGGCGATACCCGCCCAGGTGTTGCGCACGACGCAGACAAACGAGCCGGCGGCGAGCAGCACGATCTGGAAGTGGTCGATGGAGGCGCCCGACCACATGAAGTTTTCGTAATGCTCGAGCTGGAAGTAGAAGGCCGCGAGCACGAGCAACATGACAATCCGCCGCGGGCGCGTGCGGGCGTGCACGACGAGGAGGGCGACGAGACCGAGAAGCGTGGCATTGCCCGCGAGATTGAGGAAATCGAAATTGACGGTGCCGGTGGTGACGTAGCTGGCGGCAAAGAGCAGCCGGCTGGTGACCATGCGATGCTCGTTGTTGATCGCAAACATCTCGCCGACCACGCGCTCGGCGGTGGGCTTTTCCGCGATGCGGAGGAGCATGGCGATCGCGGTGTCGAACTCATCCCAGTACACGATATTGCGCCGGGCGGGCTCCGTCTTTTGGAAAATGAAGAGCAGGGGCGCGAGCGCGAGCAGCGCGGCGACCTCGAGCGAAAGCAACCGGCGAAAAACGGACGAAAGAGGGCGGCTCATCGCAGCAAGCGGAGAGGCACGACGCGCAGGGCCGCTAAGCGCCGCGAGGGGTGCAGCAGGCTTGGGGGAAAGCATGGAAGGGGATGAGAACGACGCGCCAAAGGAAAAATAGGCGCAGCAAAAGCGAAAAAAACTGCGCACGCGAGAGCTGGAAGGGCGTCGTGACGAAACATTGCGCCAGATCGTGAGTAGGCGCGCAGAAAAAACTGACAGGATTGTCAGGTTGCTGGCCCGGGCGGGCACGCGCCGAGGCGGCGGGTGGTACTACCACGCCAAATGTTAGCCTTTTCCTTCGCCGAGAAGCCCCTATTCTCCTGCGCATGAAACGGTTTGCCCCCTGGACGTTGCTGCTTGTGACGGTGCTGGTGATCGTCGCTCCCCTCGCCTTTGCCGCCGCCACGGCCCAGCCGGCGGCAGCAGTGCGGCAGGATAAATCGCCGGCCGCGCCGATCGCGACGGCGCTCTCCACCATCACGGGCATCGCCATCTCCCCGCTGCTCGGTACGGGAGCGTACGGGCTCTACCAATGGGTGAAGGCCGACGATGCGGCCCGCGCGCAGCTGCCCTGGTATGCGAAGCCGGGCTTCTGGCTGCCGGCGCTCCTGATCGTGGGCCTCTGCGCGGCCAAGGATGGCCTCGGCTCCGCGGTGCCGCCGGGGATGAAGAAGCCGCTCGATGTGCTGGAGACGATCGAGAACAAATTCAGCGGCCTGATCGCGGCGGGCGCGGTGGTGCCCTTCGCGGTGGATACGATGGCCAAGATGATTTTCGACACGGCAGCGCAGCCGACCGCAGGCCTGGTGGTGGGCACGAGCGGGCTGGCGACGATCCAGCTGGCCGCGGCCGACCTGACGTGGCTGCTCAACCTGCTCACGGTACCGTTTGGCATCGCGGTGTTTCTGGTGGTATGGCTGGGATCGCACGCGATCAATGTATTGATCCTCCTGAGCCCCTGGGGGGCGATCGACGCGGCGCTGAAGGTGGCGCGCTCAGCGCTACTGGGCCTCGTGACACTCTCGGCGACGCTCAACCCGTGGGTAGGCGCGATCCTCTCGCTGGTGGTGATCGTGGTGGCGTACCTGGTGGCGGGTTGGGCATTTCGGCTCACGATCTTCGGGGCAGTTTACTGCTGGGAATTTCTCACGCGGCGGAAGCATCGCTTCGACCCGGCGCAGCACGCGCACGAAATGTTTGCAGGCTCGGGTTTTTCCTCGGTACCGATCCGCACGTATGGGCGGCTGCAGCGCCGCGCCGACGGAGGGATGGAGTTTGCCTACCGGCCTTGGCTGATCGGGCGGCCCTGCGTGGTGCCGGTGACCCTTGAGACGCGGGCCCTCGCGATCGGCGAAGGTGCGCTCTTCTCGGACATCGTCGACGAGGAGGGCCGCACGCTTTTCTCGCTGCCGCCACGCTACCGCGGGCATGAGGCGGTGGTGGTGCAGGTGTACGTCTTTGGCGGTGGCGTGCGCCCGGCCGGGCTGCGCAAGGCCTGGGGCGCGCTGCGGGAGATGCTGGGCGGCAGGGCCTTGAAGCCGGAAGCGACCGCCAGCACCTGAGCGCCCGCGCGCACCGCACCCACTCCCATGGCCCGCACCCTAGCCCGCTGGGCGCTCGCCCTCTTCTTCGTCGCGGCGGGGATAAATCATTTTATCATGCCTGAGCTCTACCTCGGCATGATGCCGCGCTGGGTGCCCGCACCGGAGGCCGCCAACGCGATCGCGGGCGTGGCGGAGATCCTCGGCGGCCTCGGCGTCCTGGTGCCAGCGACACGTCGCATGGCGGGCTGGGGCCTGCTGGCGCTGCTGGTGGCGATATTTCCCGCCAATCTGCATGTGGCGCTGGAGGGCAAAATGCCCGGCACGGCGCTCTCGCCGACTGCGCTCTGGCTGCGGCTGCCCTTCCAAGTGCTTTTCCTAGCGTGGGTATGGTGGACGACGCTGGCCCGCGAACGCACCACGACGGCGAGGCCGGAGAGCCCACCCCGGCGGACTGGGTGACGATTTGTTTGGCGTTTGGCTACCGGGTGTCTGGGATTTTCCACACATGAACCGCCGTACATTTCTCGCCCGCTCGATCGCCGCGGGCTCGCTGGCCGCGCTGCCTTTCCACCTCAAAGCGGCCGACAAGACGGGAAGAAAGTACCGCACTGCGCTGATCGGCTGCGGATGGTGGGGCGGCAATATCGTGGGCGAGGCGATGGCGAGCGGGCGCTGCCCGATCGTCGCCGTGTGCGATGTGGACCAACGCGCGCTCGATCCCACCGCGGAGAAAATCTCCAAGGCCAGCGGCGACCAGCCAAAGAAATATCGCGACTACCGGGAGATGCTCGCGCAGGAGAAGCCCGATATCGTGATCGTCGCCACACCCGATCACTGGCATGCGCACCCCACCATCGATGCGGTGAAGGCGGGCGCGCACGTGTATGTCGACAAGCCGACGGCGCACACCATCGCCGAGAGCCAGGCCATGGTGCGAGCCGCGCGCAAATACGGCAAAGTCGTCGAAGTGGGCACCCATCGCCGCACATCCCCGCACCTGATCGCGGCGCGAGATTTCATCCGCTCCGGCAAGCTCGGCGAGGTCGGCATGATCCGCTGCCACCTGAATAGCGGTGGCACGGGGCCGGAGAAGCCTCTACCCACGGTCGCGGTGCCTGCGGAACTCGACTGGGATCGCTGGTGCGGCCCGGCGCCGCTGCGGCCCTTCAACGGCGGCGATCCGCGCGATGCCAGCATCGGCGCCGGCAATCGCGGCATCCACCCGCGCGGCCACCGCATGTATCTCGACTACGCCAACGGGCACCTGGGCGACATCGGCGTGCACTGGTTTGACCAGGTGCTGTGGATCACCGGTGAGAAGGGCCCGAAGAAAGTCTTCTCCACCGGGGGCCGCCCGATCAAGGGGCCGGCGATCCTCACGCCCCAGGAGCAGACGAGCGACGCGCCCGACCACCAGGTGGCGCAGTACGCCTTCGAGCAATTCACGATGACTTGGGAGTCGCGGCAGTTTGGCGGCAACATGTCGGAAAAAGGCGACGTCGCTGGCGCATACTTCTACGGCACCAAGGGCACCTTTCACCTCGGCTACCGCGGAGGCTCCACGCTCTACCCAATCGATGGCAGCACGCCGATCAAGACGGAGGCGAAGGTCAACCAGCCCGACGGGCAAAACATCAAGGAGTTGTGGGTGGATTTCCTGGAGTCGATCGAGACAGGCCGCCGCGCCGTGTCCGATATCGAGGAAGGTCATCGCGCGACGGTGTGCTCGCTGCTCGGCATGATCAGCTGGCGCGTCGGCCGCAGCCTGCAGTGGGACGCAGAGAAAGAGCAGATCATCGGCGACCCCGCCGCGACCAAGCTCATGCACCGCGAGTACCGCAAGGGCTACGAGCTGCCGACCGTGTGAAGAATGAGCCGCGCGGGGTTCGCAAGTGGCGCTTAAACGAAGCGCTACCCGAGCATCATCCAAAGTGCCATCGCCAACATCATAAGGTTCTCCGTGAGCGAGATGAACCCCAGCGGGACTTCACTTCCGCCGCCGACGCACGCGCATTTGAGGTCCCGTTTCTCCACGTAGACCGCCTTGACGACGGAGACAGTGCCGATCGTGCTGACGATCAGAACGGCAGGGGCCACCACCCAGGTCGCGAGGTTGGTGATCATGAGCACACCGGCGCCCGCCTCGATAAACGCGTAGACGTAGGAATACGGCACATACCGCTGAGCCAGCAGATCGTACTGCACGAACGACGTGGCGAACGACTGGAGGTCGCGCAGCTTCAGGATGCCGAGCACGCACATGCTGAAGGCGACAAACAACTCCAGAACCGGGACTATCTGCAACGTGCCCAGCACGGCCCAGCAGATGGCAAGCGCCATGCCCAAGGTCACCGTGAAGACAGCAACGATGGGCTGATACGTCGCCCCCTCTTTTGGATCCGGGCCCTTGCCCAAATATTTCAGCAAGGCGTCGTAGCCGCCGACGTGCTTGCCCTCGATGAAGATCTGGGGCGTCTCGTCGTAGCCGTGGTCGCTTTTGTAGGCTTCGTTTTCCGCTTTGGATTTTAAGTGGTGATCCTCGACCGCGAAGCCGGAGCGGCGGAGCAGGTCTTTGGCTTTGATGCCCCACGGACAGAGATGGTCCGGCGTAACCATTCGATAAAGGACAGCGACCTTGCTCATGGCACCCAAAGCTACCTGAAACAGACGAAGTTGCCACCCGGCTACGCGAAGTAAGGCGGGTTCAGAACCCGCCCTACTCTTTATTTCCGCGCGAGCTTGGCGGCGACTTGGGCGGCGTGCTTGCCTTGGAAGCGGGCGATCTCGAGCTCGTTGGCGCTCGGCATGCGCTCGCCTTTCGGGCCGGTGATCGTCGTCGCGCCGTAGGGCGTGCCGCCGGTCATCTCGTCCATCTCGAGCAGGCCTTGCGCGGCGTAAGGCACACCGGTGACGACCATGCCTTGGTGGAAGAGGAAGGTCTGCATGCTGATGATCGTCGTCTCCTGGCCGCCGTGCTGGCTGGCGCTGGAGGTGAAGATGCTGCCGACCTTGCCGATGAGCGCACCGGCGCTCCAGAGCGAGCCCGTGCTGTCGAAGAAAGCCTGCATCTGCGCCGTCGCGCTGCCGAAGCGCGTGCCGGACCCGAAGAGGATGGCGTCGGCCTCGGGGAGCTTTTTCGGGTCGGCGATGGGGATGTGCGCGAAGGGCTTCTTGGCATCCGTGGCGCCCATCTTGGCAAGGACATCGGCGGGCAGCGTCTCGGCGACCTGCAGCAGCTCGACTTCGGCGCCAGGGACTTCGCGCGCGCCGGCGGCGACGGCCTCAGCGAGTTTATAGACGTGGCCGTACAGGCTGTAGAAGATGACTTTTACTTTAACGCTCATGGGTGATATCTCGTTGGTTGGTTGGACTGATGGGAAAATGAGAAAGGGCGGCAGCCTTGCGACCGCCGCCGTGTTACAGGTGAGTGAACTTCAGACCGCACCGGCAGGCGCGGGTGTCGCACCGGTATCGAGGGGCGGCAGGGCCTTCTCGATGGCATGACGATGAGGCTCAAACATCTCAGGCAACTTTAACGCGGTGCCAAGCTCGGCGACACTCTCGTCGATGGCAAACCCAGGGACATCGGTAGCGATCTCGAAGAGGATGCCATTGCGCTCGCGGTAGTAGATCGAGCGGAAGTAATTCCGGTCACGGACCGGCGAGACCATGAAGCCCGCGCGGCTCAGCCGCTCGCGCATCGCCAGCTCCGTGGCATCGTCGGCCACGCGGAAGGCGATGTGATGGATCGTGCCCGAGCCGCCGGCGCCGCCGGGGGCGGCCGAGGCATCGGCTACCACATCGACCAGACGACCGCTGCCGCCCGGGCCTGCCTCGAAGCGCGCGCGGCCACCGTCGCGCTGCACCAGACGGTAGCCCATCTCGGCAGTCAGGAGCGTTTCCGTCGCGGCGGCGTTGCGCACCGTGAGCTGCGCGGTGTGGAGGCCGCGGAGGGCGTGCTCAGTGGAAATGCCGGGAGCACTCCAGCCCGCGCGAGTATCGCCCGTGGTGCCGACGATCTCGACCGGGATGCCATCGGGATCGGCAAACACCAGGGTCTCCTCGCCGAAGCGCGTGACGCGCTCCGAGGCGACATTGGCCGCGCCGAGGCGGGACTCCCAGAAGCCAAGCGAGCCGGCGGGAGCCGAAAGCGTGATCGCCGTCATCTGGCCAGCGCCCACGCGACCGCGGGCCGCGAAGCCAGGCCAGTAGAAGAACGTCACGATAGTGCCGGGCTGGCCAGTCTCATCGCCGTAGTACAGGTGGTAGGCGGAAGGGTCGTCGAAATTGACGGTCTTCTTCACGAGCCGCAGGCCGAGCAGCCCGGTGTAGAACGCGAGATTCTCGCGCGGATCGCTTGCGATCGCGGTCACATGATGGAGGCCGGCGACGGCGGGGGTGTTGGAGGTAGTGGTGTTCATGGCCAAGACTCTACACCCACGAGGATCGGCCGCCTACTGCGCGTGACGGCTTGCCGTAATGCGGAAAACGCATAACCCTGCCGCATCCCGTGAACCTCGATCTCCTCCGCTCCTTCTTCGCCATCGTCGAGCAGGGCAGCCTAAACCGCGCCGCGGAGCGGCTGCACGTCTCGCAGTCGACGCTCACGCGGCAGATGCAGTCGCTCGAGCAGGAGATCGGCGGGCAGCTCCTGGAGCGCAGCACGAGCGGCGTGGCCATCACGGCAGCGGGCCATGCGCTCGCGGAGGGGATGCGGCCGGTGCTCGCGAGCTTCGACGCCGCGCTCGCCACCGCCCGAGCCCGCGCGCGGGGGCGCAGCGCGGTGCTGCGGATCGGCTACCTGATGTCGCTGGCCGGCGACTATCTGCACCCGGCGCTGGCGACGCTCCGCAAGGTCCACCCCGAGGTGGATGTGAAGCTGCTCGATCTCTCCCCCGGCGAGCAGATCGCCGGGCTGCGGGCCGGGGAGATCGACCTCGCGCTGCTGGGGCAGTGCGGGCGCGACGTGGCCAAGGAGTTTTTCGTGCGCAAGCTCGCGACCTTCCCGGTCTTTGCCGTGCTCGCCGCCGCACATCCGCTCGCAAGCCGTGAAGCGGTGAAGCTGGCCGAGCTGAGGGGCGAACTCTTCGTCGGCGCGCACGAGCGCGATCTGCCGGGGCATAATGCCTGGATCACCCAGCTTTGCCGCCGCGCGGGATTCCGCCCGCGCTTCGTGCTCGAGGCCGAGAGCCTCGTGCACGGCTTTGCCACAGTGGTGACGGAGGGCGCGGTGGACCTGCAGCCGGAGTACACCCGCAAGGCCGCAGGCTCGGGGGTCGTTTTCCGCCCGCTACGGGACAAAAACGTCACGTGGGACCTCTACGTCGCCTGGCAGCGAGGAAAAATTTCATCCCCCATTCGTGTGATACTCGACGCCTTGCCGACCCAAGGCTGAACAGCGATTTTCGCCCTCCTCGTGATTCCCCTACTTCGCCCCACCGCCCTATTTCTCGCTGCCGCCGCGCTCGTGTGCGCCGCCGAGCCCAAGACCGACGCCAAGAAAAACAAAGCCCCGCTCCCGACACCGGAGCCGATCTCGCGCATCGAGGGCTATCGCGGCATCTGGTTTACCCTCGGCGAATTCACCGAGATGGGCGACAAGTACTCGGGCGGCCTCGGCACCTACACGGCCAACCACAATCCGATGGCGGTCTACGCGCAGGCCGTGGACAAGACCTTCTTCGTCTACGGCGGCTCGCCCAACGGCGAACGCGCCCTGCTCTGCCTCATCGGCTCCTACGACCACAAGACCGGCCGCGTCAGCCGCCCCGTGCTGGTGCACGACAAGCGCCCCGTCGACGACCCGCACGACAACCCGAGCGTCAATATCACGCCGGACGGACATATCTGGGTCTTCGTGAGCGGCCGCGCCCAGCGCCGCCCCGGCTTTATCTACCGCAGCGTAAAGCCCTACGATCACTCCCAGTTCGAGAAGATCGACACCCGCGAGATCACGTATCCGCAGCCTTGGTACGTCGAGGGCAAGGGCTTTCTCCACCTCTTCACCAAGTACACCAAAGGCCGCGAGCTCTACTTCGCCACGAGCCCCGATGGCCGCACCTGGAGCCCCGATACCAAACTGGCGGGGATGGGCGGCCATTACCAGACGAGCGGCCAGCGCGGCAACAAGATCGCCTCCTTCTTCAACTACCACCCAGGCGGCGTCGTCAACAAGCGCACCAATCTCTACTACGCACAGACCACCGACTTCGGCAAAACGTGGACGAAGGCAGACGGCACGCCCCTGCAGCTCCCCCTCGCGGATATCAAGGGCGAGGCGCTCGTGGTCGACTATGCCGCCAAGGGCCAGTTGATGTATACGTGCGATCTCGCCTTCGACCACGAGGGCAATCCCATCCTCCTCTACGTCCTCTCCCGCGATCACAAGCCCGGCCCCGCCGGCGGCGACCGCGAGTGGGCCGTCGCCCACTGGAAAGGCGGCAAGTGGAACTTCTCCACCATCACGACCTCCGACCACAACTACGACATGGGCAGCCTCTACGTGATGAAGGACGAGTGGCTGGTCGTCGGCCCCACCGATACCGGCCCCCAGAAGTGGGGCACTGGCGGCGAGATGGTGATGTGGGCCAGCCGCGACGAAGGCAAAACGTGGACGCGCCGTGTCAACGTGACGCAGAACAGCGAGTTCAACCACGCCTACGCCCGCCGCCCGCGCGACGCGCGCGATCCCTTCTTCACGTATTGGGCGGATGGCAATCCGGACAAGCAGAGCCCCTCCCGCCTCTACTTCTCGGACTCGACGGGCAAGAATGTCTTTCGGCTGCCGTATACCTTCCCCTCCGACGCCGACACGGCGCTGCCAGAGAAGGTGAAGTAAGCGTCGCGCTTCAACACCAAGGCCGTCGTGCCGAGGGTCGCTACCTCAAGGCAGTCCAGCATCACGCTGGCTGCCTTTTTCAGTATCCTAAAGGCACTGGTCGCCATGCGGACCAAAAGCGCCACCGAGGTCGAAAGCCAAAGAACAGACCCCGCCGGCAATCTCCCCAACACACGCCCCCGCTTCTTTTTGCGAGGGCTGCATGATTTTCCGACGCGGCATCGGTGGCGTTCGTTTGACCCCGCAGGGCATCGCGCCACCGTGGAGGTGTGCTCTCCGACGCGTTCGCCGGTCTGCAGAAACTGATGCTCCCCGACCGCTGGCAAGCGCTCGCCCTCACGGCGTTGCGCGCTGGCAGCGATGTCGTCGTGGATGCACCCACCGGGGCGGGAAAGACCTACGTCTTCGAGCGCTGGGCGGAGCAGCATAACTTCGCAAAGCGCGCGCTCTTCACCGTACCCACCCGAGCGCTGGCCAACGACAAGTTTGCCGAGTGGCGCGCGCGCGATTGGGACGTGGGCATCATGACCGGCGACCTGAGCGTAAATCCCGAGGCGCCCATCGTGGTCGCCACGCTCGAGGCCGCACAGGGGCACATCGTGGGGCAAAGCTCCGGCCCCCCGCGCCGCGACGCGCCCGCGCCCTTTCAACTCCTCGTGGTGGATGAGTACCACTGGCTCGCCGACGGGCACCGTGGCAACCACTACGAAGGCGTGCTCTTGGCCGCGCCGCACGAGCTCCAGCTCCTGCTCCTCTCCGGGGCAGTGGCCAATCCCCACGATGTGGCCGCCTGGCTGGGCCGCCTCGGGCGGAAGGCCGAGGTGGTGCAGCACCGGGAGCGCCCCGTACAGCTGGAGGAGGTCGACGTCGACGACCTCATCCACGGCCTGCCGAAGTGCATCGAGGGCTTCTGGGCCAAGCGCGTCGCGGGCGCGCTGCGCGAAAATCTCGGGCCCGTGCTCGTCTTTGCCCCGCATCGCTCGGATGCGGAGCGGTTGGCGCGGCAATTTGCGCGCGAGCTGCCGCTCGCCGATCCGCTCACGCTCACGCCTGAGCAGGAGCAGCTCTGCGGCCCGCAACTGGCGAAACTCCTCTCGCGCCGCGTGGCGTATCACCACAGCGGCCTCAGCTATGCGCAACGCGCGGGCGTGATCGAGCCGCTGGCCAAGGCGGGGCAGCTCCGCGCGGTGGTGGCCACGCTGGGGTTGAGCGCAGGCATCAATTTTTCGCTGCGCTCCGTACTCATCACGGCGAGCAGCTACCGGCATGATCATCTCGACCGGGAGATCGCTCCGCACGACCTGCTGCAGATGATCGGCCGCGCGGGCCGCCGCGGGCTCGACGAGGTGGGCTACGTGCTGGTGAGCCACAGCACGCCCCGCATGCGCCGCGCCGAGCCCCTTCGGCTCAAGCGCGCGGTGCCGCTGCCGTGGGCGATGTTTCTCCGCCAGCTCCGCAGCGGGCGCGATGCGCGCGAGCTCGCGCTCTCGCAGGCCAGTCTGTTTTTCAGCGAAGATCGCATCTCGCTGGGCCTCTCGCCCTCCAGCCGACGGCCCGAGACGATCCCCTGCCACGAAGCGACGGATACCGGCCGGGCGCGCCTCGTGCGCCGCGAGCGCAATCCCTTCCCGGGCTGTCGCAGCTGCGCGCACCGCGCTGAGTGCCTCGCACTGCCGACCGCGCCCACGCTGCTCTGGCAGTGGCAGCGCGTGGGCGTGCTCGATCGCCAGCTCAAGCTCACGGCGCGCGGCGAGATCGTCTCCTTCTTCCTGGGGCCCGAGGGGCTGGCGCTCGCCGCCGCGCTGGAGGATCGCCGCTACCCGCTCGACGATCTCGTCTTCGACGCGGCCAACCTCTTCGCGGGCGACCGCTTTGCCGGCACCAATCCCCGCACCATCGGCCGGCTGGCCGATGCCTGCACGCGCGCGTACCGCCGCATGACGATCGACGGCTGGCTCAATGAAGGCCTGCCGCTCCAGTACGGCTCCGGGGCCAACGAGGCCGTGCGCGCGCTCGTCGCCGAAGGCGCGCGTGCCCGACAGGTGATGGACGAGGTGGAGACCGCGGGCCGCGGCGATATCGACCGCCTCCTCACGGAGTGGCGCAGCCTCCTCCGACAGGCGGCAGCCGCCGGTCCGCTCCTCGGCGATGGCGCGCCGATGACGGGCCGCGACCACTTCATCGCGGAGCGCTGGGACAATTTCCGGGCGCTCGCGCGCGACTGGCTGCGCGATGTGCGCAACGACACCCTCCCCGATCTACCCCAGCTCACGCCCGACCAGCGCCGCCCGGTAAACCACAGCGTGCTGCGCAATCCGCGCCCGCTGCCCCCTCCGGTGGCGCTGCGGAGCGCGTAGGCGCGGGAGGGCGCTCGCCGCCGCTCGCTACCTGGCTGGCAGCCAGCCGAGCGCCTCGCGACGGGCAGGCTCCGGCACAGTCGTGCCCAGGAGATGATCGATCCGCACATGCATCTCACGAGTGAGCTCGCGCTGGAGCCCCTTGGCCTGCGCGGCCTCGAGGCCGCGCGTGTTGATCTCCAGCCGGCGGCGAACGAAGTCGCTTTTTGCCTGCCACAGCTCGAACACTCGCTCCGGGGGCAGCCCATGATCCTGCACCAGGCGGGCGACGCCCTCCATGTCGCGCTCCTCACCCCGCAGCCAGGTCGCAAACAGTGCATCGCCGAGGATGGCGCGGATCTCGCCCTGCAGAGCCTGCCGTGCCGTCTCGCGCGCGAGCAGAGCGGGAGGAGAGAGATCGAATGTCAGCGCAAAGCGATCCTCGTAGGCAAGCACCTGGCGGAAGACCGCGCGCTTCAGCGCATCGCTGGCCGTGGTGCCATCGAGCAGCCGGGCGACGAGGTGCCCGGCGGTCGTCTCGCGGTACTCGAGCGCTTCAAGTTCGGCGGCGTCGAGGACGGTCGCAAAATCCTTCCGTTTCTCGCGCTCGAGGAGGGCGAGTTGCCGGAGAAAGGCATTGAGCCCGCCAGGGAAGTCTTTGCCAGCTGCGGCGTACTCGGCCGCGATCTTGGCCCGCACCTCATCGTAGTCGCGCTTGATCTGCTCGATGCGCGCGACCTTTTCCGCCGACGTGAGCGCGCGAGGGATGACAGGGATCGCGGGATCGGAAGCCGTCGTGCCCCGAGCGGAGGGCGGCTCGAGGGTGGACGCCTCCGACCGGCCGGCCGCCGAAGGCACCGGCGCGGCAGGGCCCGGCGACGCTCCGCCGGGCCGCAGCAGCCACCAGCCTCCCCCAGCGAGGAGGGCGAGCGCCACCACGAGGCCGAGACGTTTCATAGGGTAGGAGTGAAGGCGGCTGGCGCCGGGGGCGCGAACTGAAATCGCGCCCCGCAGGAGGGGACCACCGTCGGGAGCCCTGGCCATTTTCCCGTTGCCCCGCATCCCTGCGGCCCCGGAATCCCTCTTTTCCCGTGTCCGCCGCCCATTCCCGTGCCGTCCTCTTGCTCGTCATTGCCGCGCTCTGCTGGAGCATCGGCGGGCTGCTGATCAAATATGTCACGTGGTCACCGCTCGCCGTGGCGGGCGCACGCGGCGGCATCGCGGGGCTGTTTCTTTTTCTTACGAATCGCGGGCTGCGCTTCCACCTCTCCCGCGATCAGATCCTCGGCGCGGTGGCCTACGCAGCCTGCACGATCACCTTCTGCTCCGCGACCAAGCTCACCACCGCGGCCAACGCCATCCTGCTCCAGTATACGGCGCCGGTGTGGATCGCGCTTTTTGGGGCGTGGTTTCTGGGCGAGCGCGCGACGCGCGCCGACTGGGTCACCATCGGCGTGGTGCTGGCGGGCATGGGGCTCTTCTTCGCCGAGGGGCTGGAGATGAGCAACCTGCTCGGCAACGCACTCGCGGTGCTCAGCGGCGTGTGCTTCGCGGCGATGACGATCGCTCTACGCAAGCAGAGCCAGGGCTCGCCCGTAGAGTCGATCATCCTCGGCAACCTGCTCGCATTTCTCGTGGGCTTGCCCTGGATCGTGCAGGCGCCAGCGCTGCCACTCGATGGCTGGCTCGCGTTGCTCGCGCTCGGCGTGGTGCAACTCGGCGCCTCGTACTGGCTGTACGCGCGCGCGATCAAGCACGTCACCGCCCTCGAGGCCGTGCTCATCCCCGTGATGGAGCCCATCCTCAACCCTCTCTGGGTGCTGCTCGCGATGCAGGAGAGACCCTCGCCGCTCGCCCTCGTGGGCGGCGCGATCGTGCTCGGCGCGGTGACACTCCGCGCCGCGGCCTCGGTGCGGGCGAAGCGGGTGGGGGCGTAGCGGAGACTTCTGCAATCGGCGCAAGCGCACGACGTCGATCGCGCTCCGGTCGAATCGGGTAAACGCGCCCACCACCGAGCAACGATAAACGAACTTCCGTCGCGCCGCGCGGTCGCACCCGTCACGCGCAGCCGATTTGCGTGCGCGTAACTTCCAGCCATGCTGCGGTGTCTTCTCCTCGTGGTCGCTCTCGCTTCAACTCTCCGTGCCCGTGAGCCCGAGACCGTCGTGCTGCTGCACGGGCTCGGCCGCACCGGCTGGTCGATGGCGCCGCTGGCGTGGTCGCTGGAGCGCGAGGGCTACCGCGTGGTGCGGCTCAGCTATCCCTCGTTGACCGTGCCGCTGGAGCACTTGGCGACGGATTGGCTGCCCGCGCAGCTCGCGCGGCTATCGCCGCGCCCGCAGGAGCTGCACCTCGTCACGCACTCGATGGGCGGCATCCTGGTGCGCGCCTGGCTCGCGGCCTGCGGCGCGCCGCCGGAGCTGCGACGCGTGGTGATGATCGCTCCCCCCAACGCCGGCAGCGAGCTCGCCGAGCGGCTGGCGGGCTTTGCCGTCTTTCGCTGGCTCACGGGGCCCAATGGCCGCCGTCTCGGCACCGGGCCCGCTTCGCTCCCGCCGCAACTCGGCCCGTGGCCCGGCCCGGCGGAGCTCGGCATCCTGGCGGGTGCTCGCTCCACTCTTCCGCACGGCCTCGGCTGCTTGCCGCTGCCGCATGATGGCAAGGTCTCCGTAGCTGCCACTCACCTCACTGGAGAGCGCGATCACTGCACCCTGCCCACCTCGCATACCTTTATCCTTTACCGCCGGTCTACCTACCGGCAAGTGGCGGCGTTTCTCCGCAGCGGGGCCTTCGCCCGGTAGCCCAGCGCCACCGCACCGCGCGTCGCGACCGGCGGGGAAACCGCAACTGCCGGGGAGCAACGATAGGCGGCTCGCTTTTTGCGTGCCCTGCGCCCGCCTTCCGGCTTTCCTATCGCCAGGCACCGCCTCCAGTGGACCGCCGCGCCGGTGGCCGGAGTCGCCGCCGCTTCGGCCTCTGGGTCAAGCGCGGGCCCGGTCGCCGGCGCACCCTTTCTTTCCTGCGGAATTAACGGTCGGCCGCAGCGCGCGTCTTACCCAAAAGGGGCCGAGAGCTAGACAGCTTCCAACGCCCGCGACGCTTACCCCTCCGTAACGCAACACCGCATCCCCGTGAAACCTACCGCCCTCCTCCTCACGGCGTCGCTCGCCGCCAACGCCGCTCTCGTCGCCCTGCTCGTGGCGCCGCGCGGCGCCCCCCCCCCCCCGCCAGTCGCCCAGCCTGCCGCCCCCGCGGCCGGGGGCGCCGCCCGGGCGGGCGATGCTCTGCGCGCGGCGCTCGCCGCGGGCGACACTGCGGCCCTCGCCGCCGCCGGCTTTTCGCCCGAGGCGATTCGCGAGCTCACGGTGGGCCGCGCGCTCGTCCGCGCTCTCGAGCGCGCGCGCACGGCCAAGGCGGGCGCGAGCGATGCCCGCTGGTGGCGCACAAATCGCGCCCACCCCCTCGCCGCGCGCGAGCAGCAGCTCCAGGCCCGCCGCGAGATCGCGGAGGCGCTCGCCGCCGCCGGCCTCGAAGACCCGGGGCTCTTCACCCCCACCGACAATGCCCAACTCCTCGCCTTTCTCTCGCCCGAGAAGCGCGAGGCGCTCCGCCGCATCACGCAGGACTACGACGAGCTCATGCTCAAATTCAGCTCCGGCGGCATCCCGCTCCCCTCCGATCGCGAGAAACTGAAGCTCCTCCGCGCGGAGCGCGACCGCGACATCGCCGCTCTCCTCAGCCCGGCGGAGCGCGAGGCCTACGAGATGCGCACTTCGCCGACTGCCGCCACCCTCCGCGCCCGCTACGGCGATGGCATCGAGACCGAGGAGGATTTCCGCAAGATCTACGCGCTGCAGAAGGCCTTTGACGAACAGTACCCAGCCGATGCCCTCACTGGCCGCGTGACCCCCGAGACGATGCGCCAGCGCACCGAGGCCCAGCGCCAGTTGCAGGCCGATATCCGCGCCGCCGTGGGCGATGCCACCTATGCCTCCCTCCAGCGCGCCAGCGACTACGATCTGCGCTCGCTCGACTCGCTCGCTTCGCGCCTCCAGTTGCCTTCGGGCACCACGGATCGCGTCGCGGCTTCGCGCGAAGCCTACGCCGCGGAGTCGCAGCGCATCAATGCCGATACCTCGCTATCCGCCGCCCAGCGCCGCGAGCAGATCCAAGCCCTCGGCACCCGCGCCAAGAGCGAGATCACCCAGGCTCTCGGCCAGGAGGCAGCCGACGCCTATGCGCAGCGCTCGGCTTGGGTGAACATGCTGCAAAGTGGCATGGCCTACGGCACGCCGCAGACGGGGAGCGGCGGCACCAGCCCGGCGGCCAGCACCGGCGGCTCCGTTTACCCAGTGCCGCCCAGCGGCACCGCTGGCAACGTGCGCCAGACCGTCACGGTCGCGGCTCCGCTCGGTGGCGCCGATTTCGTCGGCGTCAGCGACGGAACTCTCCTCGGTGGCGGAGGCGCCGTCATCGAAGGCGCCCGCGTGATGACCTTCAGCTCCTCGGAGACTTCCACCACGGCGCCAGCCAGCGGCGGCACCGCGACGCGCACCACGATCACGCCCGCAGCCAACCCTGCCGCCACGCCGCCGCCGAAGAAATAGCGGCCAATCGGATGGGGGTGCGGAGCTGGCACGCTCCTCGACTAATCAGCGGCGCTGCTTCGCCCCCGGTGGCGGCCGCGAGCCGTTTTGCAACGCCGTCAGGAAAAGCATCGGCCCCACGAAGGGAAGCAGCATCAGGACGGCAAACCATAGCCACTTCCTACCGCCTTGGAAGACGGCTGAGTGGGGGTATTGGCGCGAGGTATAGAGCCATAAACCAAAGTGGCTCACAGCATAGGCCGCCAAAATCAACAAAGGGATCATCGTCATGGAGGGAGCAAAGCTTTCGCGCCCGCGGCCCCACGATCAACTCCCGCGTTTCAAAAGCCGCGCCAACCTCCGACAAACACCATCGAGCAGCGATATTTGCGCACGGCGTAAGTCCACAGGCAGAGCGTCCCCACCATCAGCACGGTTACAATGGCTCCTGGAGCGAGCCTCGCGGCAAGGAATCGCGCCTATTTCTTCACCCGGTCCGGCACCTGAAGCAGCGCATTGGCGAGGGTGATCAGGCCGCCACCCACCAGCAAGGTCCACGTGACGGTCTCGTTGGGATAGTCGACCAGCGCCCAGGCGGAAAACAGCGCGGGCAAAAAGCACGCCATGATCGAGCCGAAGATCGGCTCCACGCAGTAGATGAGCCCCGCCTCCGTCGCACCGATCTTGGGCTGCCACGCATTCATGAGCGTGTAGGCACCTACCGTGCAGAAGACCGCGAGCATCGCCGTGAGCCCCAACCACGCGCCCGAGCTGAACGGGATGACAAGCGCCTGCGGCGAGGGGGCCATCGCCACCGCGGAGACCACAAAGACCACCGTCTGCACGGCAAACATCACCAGCGTGACCTTCTCCGCGCGATTGCCGGCAAACTCACCCTTGGCCAGCCATAGGATCTGCCCGGTGAAGAATACCGAGCACAGCAGCGTCTCCCACTCGCCGCGGCCGAGGCGCAGCTCGCGCCAGTCGAAGCGCCCGAGGATCGCCACGCCGGCCAGCACCAGCGCACAGCACAGCCAGGTCTTGGCCCCTGGCACCATCCGATGCCGCAACATCAGCCACAGCGGGATGATGATGACATAAAACTGGGTAAGAAACGCCGATGTGCTCGCCGCAGTATAGTGCAGCGCATCGTTTTGCAGCAGCATGCCAGCGGAAGAGAACGCACCGATGATGACACCCTGCTTCCACTCCGGCCCCGAGATCCGCCACCACCCGCGCGGCCGCCACGCGATCACGAGCAGCGTCGCGAGCAGAAAGCGCGGCGCGAGCACGTAGATGGAGAGAAACCACTCGCTCGCACCCGGCAGCAGCCGCGCTTGCAAGAGCAGCAAGGTCTTGATCACCGGAAAGCTCAGGCCCCAGAAAAAGGTCGCGAGCACGAGCATCCAGAAGGCTCGGGAGCGTTGGGCGGGAGTGGAGGCGGCAGTCACGGGTTGGTAAGCCCGCCAGCACAGCAGCGCCGCCGCTCCGGCACGAGCACGAACGCGTTTTCGCGCGATTGGCGATTTACTTCCTGCGGAGCCTGTGCACGTTTTCTACCTGACTTCGGGTAGCGACGAGCGTTGCACGCTTACCGCGCCCCGAGTCGCTTCGACGGCACAAACCACCGCCTTTCGAGTCACATCCTCACCGTCCCTCTAAGAACGTAGCGCTCTGCGCGTCTTTCTTTTGCCCTCCCCTCACCCCTTTCGCGCGCCATGAAAGTCCTCATCTCCATCGTCGCCGCCTCCGTCGCGGCCAACGTCGGCCTCGTCGCCGCGTTTGTGAAGCAGCCCACCCTCGCCCCGCCTTCGCTGCGGGGCTTCTTCGAATTTGGCTCCGGCGGCGAGGCTGCGTCGGCCAAGCCTGCCGCCCGCCCCGCCGAAGCCGCCCCCGAGGCCTCGGCCGGAGTATTCTGGACGCGTCTTCAGACGCTCGATCTGCCGACGCTCGTCGCGCAACTCCGCGCGGCCGGCTTTCCACCCGCGATGATTCGCGCCATCGCCGAAGCGGAGCTGCAGCGCCGTTTCGCCGGTCGCGTCGAGGAGATCCGCCGGTCGCTCACCGATACCCCGTACTGGCAGGGCAGCACCACCTACGGCTACAACGCAAAAATCTCCGAGCAGATGACCCAGCTCCAGCGCGACCGCGCCAAGGCCCTGCGCGAGCTCCTCGGCAGCGATGCCTTTGCCTTCGCGGGCATCGATCCCTCGGAGGCGCAGCGCCGGCAGTTCGGCAACCTTTCCCCGCAGAAGATCGCCCTTGTCCAGCAGGTGGCCGATGACTACGCCGAGATGCTGGCGCAAGTCCGCGGAGCGATGCAGGGCATCACCCTCCCGGAAGATCGCGAGAAGCTCGCCTTCCTCGAAAAATCGCGACGCGAGGATCTTGCCGGCATCCTCACCCCGGAGGAACTGGCCGACTACGAGATGCGCACCTCGCCCATCACCTCACGCATGCGTACGACTTTTTCGGTGATGGATGCCACCGAGGCCGAGTACAAGGCCATCTACCAGGCTTACCAGCCTCACGCCGAGCTCTTCTTCCCCACCGCCTCAGGCGGAATGATCGTGTACGGACCCGGCATGATGGAGAGTCGGCGCAAAGCCGCGGAGGAGGTCAACGCGACGCTCAAGCAGAGCCTCGGCGAAGCGCGCTTCGCCGAGTATGCCCGCGCCAACGACCGGGAATTCCAGCAGATCTACGCTGCGGGCCGCATGGAAAACATCTCCCACGACAAGCTCGTGCAGGCTTTCGACACCCGCCAGACCGCCAGCCAGGCCTCCCTGCAGATCGCCAACGACCGCAACATGAGCTCCGAGGACAAGCTCGCCGCGCTGAAGCGCATCGCGCAGGAGTCGCGCACCACCCTCCTCTCCACGCTCGGCCCCAATGCCGGCCCCAACTACGCCAATGCCGCCCGCTGGCTCACCTATCTGGAGCAGGGCCGGGCGTTCTCCCATAACGCGGAGGGCGGCATCACGCTCCGCAGCATCACGCCCCCGCGCCCCGTCGCACCCAAAAAGCAGTAACTGCTCCCATGAAGCCTCTTCTTACCACGCTCGCCGTCATCTCCCTCGGAGCAAATATCGCGCTGGTCGGTCTGCTCTTCGCCGGCCGTGCCAGCACCTCGCCTACCGCCGCCAACGCCGCCCGAGAGGTCTCCCCGCCCAAAGAGCGCGCCGCCGCCGGCCCCGCCGCCGACACTTGGACTCACCTCAGCGCCGACGACCTGCCCACCATGGTCAGGAAGATGCGCGAGGCCAATGTACCGATCGAGTTCATCCGAGCGCTGGCCGCCGCACGGATCGGCGAGAGCTTTGCCGAGCGCCGCAAAGCCCTGCGCGCCGGTCTGCAAAACCAGCCTTTCTGGAAAAACGACACGATCGATCCCCGCATCCGTGCCAGCGAATACCAGCTCTACCGCGAGCAGCGCATAGCCATGCGCGAGCTGCTCGGCGCCGACGCCGAGAGCCCCGAGATGAGTCTCTACAACACCCGCCGCTACGACTCCGTACCCGCCGACAAGGTCGACGATATCAAGGACGCCTACCGCATGTTCGATGACCGCCGTCAGGAAATCTACTCCCAGCTCACCGGCGGCATCATCGGCCCCGAGATGCAGCGCAAGGTGCAGGAACTCCAGAAGGAATTCGACGCCACGCTCGCGACTCTCCTCACCCCCGCTCAGCTCGAGGACTTCAATCTCCGCAACAGCGATACTGCCAACCAGCTCCGGTACGAGCTCGCGGCTTTCAATCCGACAGAAGAGGAATTTCGCTCCATCTACCGGCTCAAGGCTCAGCTTCAGCCCTATCTCTCCTCTGCCACGCCCGAGGAAATGCAGCGCCGCACCGAAGCACAGCGCCAGGTAAACGAGCAGATCAAGAGCATGCTCGGCCCCGTCCGCGCCGAGGAGTTCACGCGGGCCAACGACTACTATTACCGCCAGACCAGCCAACTCGTCTCCCGCCTCGAATTGCCCACCGAGACGACCGCCCGCATCTGGGATCTGCGGCAGGATGTAGAGAAACGCGCCCGCGCGGTCAACAGCGACTCCTCGCTCAATCGCGAAGCCCGGGCCGAGCAGCTCGCAACGCTGCGGCAGGAGACGGATCAGAAACTGCAAGGCATGCTCGGCGCCCGCGGGATGGAGCCCTACCGCCAGTACGGCGGCGAATGGATGCGGGTGCTGTCGCCGCCGACCTCGCTCCCCCAGCCCGCGAGCGGCGCGATCCGCCTCGGCCCTTGATCGCAGGGGGACGCCGGGCTCTGCGAGAAGCGGAGCCCGCTGGAAGCGGCTATCCCTGCAGCGGCTTCCGCTCCTGGCCAAAGCGTCGGAGCGCGGCCTCGAGCTCCGCACGGTCGAGAGGCTTGGTAAGATAGTCATCGAGCCCGGTCGCCAAGCCTTCGGCGCGCTGCTGCTCGCGCGCATCGGCGGTAAGTGCGATCACCCAGAGGCTCTGCACGGCCGCGCCGGCCTTCCCGGCGCGCAGCTCCCGTAGAGTGGACATGCCATCGAGCACGGGCATGTGCAGATCGAGCAGCAGGATATCGTAGTCCGCCGGGCGGCGGGCCAGCTCGTCGAGCGCCTGCCGGCCATCGTCCACGAGCACCGAGGTGCAGCCGAGGCTGGCGAGCACGCGCGCGATGAGCTTGCGATTGACGGTATTATCCTCGGCCACCAGCACCCGGAGCCCGTATTGCAGTACGGGGCCGGGAAGCGGAGGGCGGGTATACGCGCCTGAGAGCACGCCATGCAGGGCCGCCTGCCGCACCGGGCGGTTGAGGAGCAGGCGAAAATGCGTCCGCAGCGCATTACGCAGCTCGTTGGGCAACGTCACCGGCACCAGTGCGATCGCCTTTTCGGGCGGCACACCGCTCATCGCGGGCTGGCCCGCCAGCGCCCGGGCATGTTCCTCGCTCACCTCGGCCAGCAGCACATCCCAGGTGTCGGCGACGACATCCTCCAAGAGATCGCCCTCCGCCACCGCCGCGCTCCAGCTCCTGCACAGCTCGGCCAGCTCGCGCCGGAGTGGGCCGGGATGCCCCACCAGCGCCAGATTGAGCCCGGGCAAGACCATCGGCGCCCTACCCCCTGCCACGATCGGCGCCTGCACGGTAAAGAAAAACGTCGCCCCCTTCCCGGCAGCACTCTCGACCCGCATCGCACCCCCCATCAGCTCGACCAAGTTACGGCTGATCGCGAGGCCGAGGCCCGTGCCGCCGTGGCGGCGCGTCGTGGTCTCATCGACCTGTGAAAAGGGCCGGAAGAGCTTGTCGTGGTGTTCCGGCGCGATCCCGATGCCGGTATCGCGCACCGAGAAAAGCAGCGTGCCCACGCCTGCTTCGCCGCCGGGTAGCCGCTCCACCCGCACCTCGATCTCGCCCTCGTCGGTGAATTTCACCGCATTGCTCAGGAGATTGGTAAGCACCTGCCGGAGGCGGCCGCCATCGATCGTGAGGGCTGCGGGCACATCGGCGGCGATCGAGTGCAGCAGCTCGATATTCTTCTTCGCGGCGGCGGCCGCGAGCAGATCCAGGGCCTCCTCCACGCAGTCGAGGGGATCGCAGGCCACGGGGTCCAGCTTGAGTTTGCCCGACTCTATTCGCGCAAAATCCAGGATGTCCCCCGTGAGCTGGATAAGCGCCTGCGTGCTCAGCTTGATGGTCTCCACGTACTCGCGCTGCTCCGGCGTGAGCGGCGTATCGAGCAACAGGCCGGTAAAGCCCACGATACCATTGAGCGGCGTGCGCACCTCGTGGCTCATGGTGGCAAGGAAGCGGCCCTTGGCCCGATCTCCCGCCAGCGCCAGGTCGCGGGCCTCGCGCAGCTCGCTCTCGCGCCGCTCACCCTCGGTGACATCGTCAAAGACGGCGACGAAGCAGGAGATGGAGCCATCGCGCCGCTTCACAGGCGTGACCGCACCGCGCGCGGGGTAGGCCGTGCCGTCCTTGCGCCGGTTGGTCCAAGAGCCTTCCCATGGCAGGCCGGCACGCACGGCCGCCACCATGTCGGAGAGGACTGCGCTGCCCTCCTCCGCGACTTGGAAATCACGCCAGCGCCGCCCGATCAGCTCGCGACGCCCATAGCCGATCTGTTGGCAGAGGCCTCGATTGGCGTACTCGATGCGGCCCTCCAGATCGATGATCATGATGGCGGAGTGGCTCTGCTCCATCGCCTCGGAGAGATTGCGGATCACTTCCCGCTGCTCGCCTTGCCGCCTCACGATGAGCACCGCGGCGGCTGGCAGGCCCAGCAGCACCCAGACGAGAAACGCGCCCTGCAGCCCCTCGCGCCAAAGGCTGCGCGTCCAATCCTCCGCATCCACATCGAGGCCGAGCACGTAGCGGGCGCCCGGCGCGCCGCGCTCGCCCACCAATGCGTAGCCCGTCACCCAGCGGCCGAAATCGTCGGCCAGAGGCCCCTCCGCCGTGGGCTCGCCCGTGAGCAGTATTTCCTGCAGCCCAGGCGAGGAGGCGGCCTGCGGGTAGGCATCGCCGGGCAAGGACTCATCCTTGGCTCCTTTGCCCGCGGAATCGCCGATGAAAACCACCCCCCGCGTCGCGGGATCGGCGCGAAAGATATACACGAAGCGCACGCGCTCATCCACGGCCCTCAGCCGCTGCAGCCGGCCCTTGAAGTGCTCGTAGGCCGGCGTGCCCAAGTCGGCCCGCGTCGCGGTCAGCTCCGCCAGGGCCGCCCGGTCAAAGGCCGCCGCCGAGCGGCGGGCATCATCCTTCAGATCCTCACGCATCTCGCGATCGCGCCCGCGTGCGGTCATCAGCCCGCCCACGATACCTAGCAGCACGACCCCTCCCCACACGGCAATAAGTTGGAGTGTCTTCTTGTGCTGGGGCGGCATGAAGCGGGGCCGGAGACCTCCGGCGCACTCAACCAAGCCTCTCGCCCGCATCCGCGCAATCACGAACGCGGCGGCGCCACTCGCGGCTACTTTTTGCGCTCCTCCTCGGCCTCAGGCGCGTGCGCCCGCTTCCGTTTCTGCACCGCCTGGCGCAGGACGAACTCGATCTGGCCATTCACACTCCGCAAGTCCTCCGCGGCCCAGCGCTCGAGCTCCTTCCAGAGCTCGGGATCGATCCGCAGCAGAAAAGCTTTTCGGTCTTCCGTAGCCATCGCTTCAGCGCCTCAGCCTCGTACGCGCGCGTGCCGCCGCGACGAACTCCGCCGGCCGCTCCGGCGATACCACCAGCGTGCGCTCCGGCCAGCGCAGCACCACCGCCCGTGTGGCATCGGTGAGCAGCCCTTGGAACTTCCCCAGCCGCTTGCTGCGAAAGCTGCCCGTGATGGCGCCCAGCCCGTCATTACCGATCGTTTTCCATGCTCCTTTCATCGCTTGCGCATCGTGCGCGACGGATTCGAGCCCGGCCAGCGCGAAGCGATTGACCCGCCCTACGCGCACGACCACGAGCTCCTCGGCCGACAGCCGGTAAGCCTTGATGCGGGCGAAAACCCAGACGGGAACCAGAATGAGCAGGCCCGCCAAAGGGGCCAGCGCGACGGGCCAGAATTTTCGGGCGGGGAGGTGCTGGGTCAGCGCGAGGTTGTAGATCACAAACCCCGCCACGATGCCGAAGCTCACCCACGTCACGACCTTGATCCGCACCCCAGTCGGCGCGGCAAACTCCACGTCCTCCAGCGATCGCTCCCTCGGCATGGCTCGGTAGCGGGGCCCCCAGTCCTCAGTTATAGAGGGTACCCGTATTGATCACCGGGTGCGCCTCGGACTCGCCGCACAGCACCACGAGGAGATTGGAGACCATCGCAGCCTTCCGCTCCTCATCCAGCTTTACGACCTGCTTGGCGGAAAGCTCGTTGAGCGCCATCTCGACCATGCTGACGGCGCCATGCACGATCTTCTGCCGCGCGGCGATCACCGCCTCGGCCTGCTGTCGGCGGAGCATCGCCTGCGCGATCTCGGGCGCGTAAGCGAGATGCGTGAGCCGCGCCTCCTCCACCTCCACGCCCGCCTTGGCCAGGCGCTCCTGGAGCTCCCGAGTCAGCGCCGTCGAGACCTCGTCGGCGCTGCCCCGCAGGGTGAGCTCGTCGGGCTCGCCGTCGTCGTATGCGTAGCTGCTGGCGACGTGCCGCACCGCGGACTCGCTCTGGATCTTCACGTAGGACTCGTAGCTATCGACATCAAAGGTCGCCTGCGCCGTGTCGCGCACCCGCCACACGACCACGGCGGCGATCTCGATGGGATTGCCCCGCTTCTCGTTTACCTTGAGCTGCTCCCCGTTGAGATTGCGGGCGCGCAGCGAGATCTTGAGCTTCTTGTTGAAGGGATTCGTGAAAAAGAACCCGCTTTGGCGCACCGTCCCGCGATAGTGGCCGAACAGAATCAGCACCGCCGCCTCGTTGGGCTGCAGGCTGAAAAAGCCGCATGAGATGAAGATGCCGGCGATCAGGCAACCCAGCCACAGGAGGGTCGCATTTCGACCCAGCGAAAAGAAGCCCAGCGCCCCGACGAAGAGCGCCAGCACCACAAACAACATCAACCAGCCGCTCGGCGCGGAAACGACGCGCTCGTGATTCTGACCCTGCCCGGAAGGAACTGGAGTAGACATGGGAGTAAGAGGGATACGTGATAACGACGTGATATCACTTTTATATCTAGTCAAGCCGGTAAAGCTCCCAAGGTCGGCGCAAAAAAAAAGGCCGCCGCGAACACGTCGCGGCGGCCTTTGCGGGAAAGAGGTCGTATTACTTGACCAGGTTGTTCGAGACCAGCTTGGTCATCTCGAACATCGAGACCTTGGTCTTGCCACCGAAGACGGCCTTGAGCTTGTCGTCGGCGTTGATCTGGGTCTTCACCTTCTTGTCCTGGAGACCGTTCTTCTTGATGTAGGCCCAGAGCTTCTTGGTGAGCTCGGTGCGGGGGAGCGGGTTGGCGCCGACGACAGCAGCGAGCTTGTCGTTCGGGGTCACCGGCTTCATGAAGGCAGCGTTCGGTTTACGGGCGGATTTCTTAGCCATGTTGTTTTGGGTTGTTGAGTGGTTAACCTCGGCAAACAGAGGTCTACTAGAGGGAAAACCGACCGCTTGCCTAGGAAAATCTGTAACTTTCTAGAGGAGAAGCAGCTCGATTTCCCTCGTAATTTTCTCGTCAAACCTCCCTTCGCCTCTCTCACGCCGCATCGTCCACCTGCACAAACTGGCGGTAAAGCACCGCGTAGCGGCCCCCTTTTGCGAGCAGCTCAGCATGCGTACCCATTTCCTGGATACGCCCTTGGTCGAGCACGAGCACGAGGTCGGCGTGGCGGATAGTGCTCAGGCGGTGCGCCACCACGAAGCTCGTGCGCCCGCGCAAAAGCTCGAGCAGCGCCTTCTGCAGGCGCGCCTCCGTGAGCGCGTCGATGGCGCTCGTGGCCTCGTCCAGGATCACGAGCCGCGGATCGGCGAGCAGCGCGCGCGTGAAGCACACGAGCTGCCGCTGCCCCACGGAGAGGCCAGCGCCGCGCTCGCCCACGTCCGTGTGCAGCCCCTTGGGCAGCGCATCCAGGATGTCGATACAGTCCAGCCGCGCCGCCGCCGCCCGCACCTCGGCCTCCGTCGCCTCCGGGCGCGACTGCCGGATATTATCGAGCACGGTGCCGCTGAAGAGGAAGTTCTGCTGCTGCACCATGCCCATCTGCCGGTGCAGCGAGCGGCTCGTGAGCGTGCGGATTTCCCGCCCGTCGATCAGGAGCTCGCCCTGCGTGGGCAGGTAGAACTTGGAAACCAGGTTCACGATCGAGCTCTTGCCGCTGCCCGTGTGGCCGACCAGCGCGATCGTCTGCCCCGGGTGCGCCGTGAAGTTCACCTCGTGCAGCACGGGGCGCGCGGGATCGTAGCCGAAGGAGACATTCCTGAACTCCACGCGCATGCCCACGCCCGCGCCCCCCGCGCGCCGCGGATCGGTGAGCTCCGTCGCATCCGGCGCATCCTCCCAGTCCGGCTTCGTGTCGATCAACTTGAACACGCGCTCCGCTCCAGCCATCGCCACCAGCGCCTGGTTGTACTGGTTGCCGATGATCGCGATGGGCGCGAAGAACTGGTTGGCGAGCAGGAAAAAGGTGATGAGCTCCCCCACGCCCATGTCGCCATGGAAGACCCGCCACCCGCCAAACATCAGCAGCGTGGCCACGAAGAACTGGCTGTTGAGCTCCAGCAGCGGCGTCAGGATCGCCGAGGTGCGCGCGAGCGCGATGCTGAAGAGCGAGTGATCGGCCAGCAGGTGGCGGAAAAGCCCCGCGTTGCGCTCCTGCCGCACAAAGCCCTGGGTCACGCGGATGCCATTCACCGATTCGGCGAGCGTGGCGGTGATGCGCGAAAAGCTGTCGCTCGCCGCGCGCGAGTAGTGGCTGAGCTTCACCCGGAAATGGCGGTTGATCGCCCAAAGCACCGGCGCGAGCCCGAGCACGACGAGAAACATCACCCAGTCGCTGTACGCCATCACCACCGCAGAAAACAGCATTGTGCCCAGCTGGATGACGCTCACGAACAGCACGTCCTGGATGCCCAGGCGCAGCGCCTCCACATCGCTCGTCACGCGGCCGATGATGCGGCCGAGCTTCACGCGATGGAAGAAGCTCATCGGCTGCCGCTGCGTCTTGGCAAAGATATCGGCGCGCAGCCGGTTGATCACCGTCTCGCCGATCTCCAGCGCATAGCGCTGCCGGAAGTGGAAGAGCCCATCCGTCGAAAGCGCGAGCACCAGGTAGCCGATCACGCCCAACCAGAGACCGTCGGTGTCGCCGCGCTTGATCGGCCCATCGATGATGAGCGCCGTGATCCACGCAAATGCCGGGAGCTGCATCGCGCGAATCACGCTCATCACGGTGAGCGCCGTGAGCCTCCCGCGCACCGGCTCGGCGTACGTGAAGAGCCGGCGGATCAAAGACCACTCCAGCGGCCGCTGCACTTCCAGATCCTCGTCATCATCGCGCAGCCGGCGCACTAGGCCGAGATCGCGGATCTCCGCCGGAGGCGGCGCGGGCACGATGCGTCTCATCGCGCTCATGCCGCATCCTCCTTCAGCTTGAGCTCCTGCAGCTCGCGGTCGTCGACGAGCTGGAGCGAGGCCACGTGCAGGTAAGGGCCCTTCTCGCGCATGAGCTGCTCGTGCGTGCCTCGCTGCACGATCCGCCCGTTTTCCAGCACGATGATGAAGTCCGCCCGCCGCAGCGTGCTCAGGCGGTGCGCCACGATGAAAGTCGTGCGGCCCGCGATAGCCCGGTCGAGCGCCTCGAAGATCTCGTGCTCCGTCTCGCTGTCGATCGCCGCCGTCGGATCGTCGAGCAGCAGGATGGCGGGCTCGAGCAGCACCGCGCGCGCGATGGCGAGGCGCTGGCGCTGGCCGCCGGAGAGCGTGTTGCCGCTCTCGCCCAGCACGGTGTCGTAGCCCTTGGGCAGTTTGGAGATGAAGTCGTGCGCCGCCGCGATGCGCGCGGCCTTCTCGATCTGCTGGGGCGTGGCCTCGGGGTGGCCAAAGGCGATGTTGGCCCCGACCGTGTTGGAGAAGAGAAAGCTCTCCTGAAACACCACGCCGATATTACGCCGCAGGTCGTCGAGATGGATCTGCCGCGCATCCACCCCGTCGATCAGCAGTCGCCCGCTCGTGGGATCGAAGAAGCGCGGCACCAGGCTCATCAGCACGCTCTTGCCCGCGCCGGTGGCCCCGAGAATCGCCACGCACTGGCCGGCCTTCACCTCCAGGTCGACATTCCGCACCACCGCATCCGCTCCCGAATATGTGAAGGAGACGTTCTCAAACGTCACATCGCCCTTGAGCTTCGGCCGCCGCAGCGCCTGGGGCGCATTCTTCACCTCCACGGGCGCATCGAGGATCTCGAAGACCCTCCGCGCGCCGATCAGCGATTGCTGCACGGAGTTTACGATCGTCGCGACGTTGTTCACCTGTCCCGAAAACTGCTCCAGCAGGCCCGCAAATACGACGAGGCCCGTGCCCAGCGGCAGCTCGCCCCGGATCACCAGCCAACCGCCGTACCCGATCAGCACCATCATGTTGATGCGTGTGATAAAGCCGATCGCCGGCGAAAAAAGGCTCACCCTCCAGAAGATGATCTGCTGCTGCTTCAGCACGGCGTTGTTCGCCGCCTCGAAGCGCGCCCGGTCCTCCTCCTCGCGCCCGGAGCCTTTGGTCACTGCGATGCCTTGGATGCTCTCCACAAAGGTCTGCACCATCTTCTCCACCAGCGTGCGGTTTTGCGCGTACTCCGGCTGCGTGCGCCGCGTGTGCCACGCCGACAGCAACCACAGGAGCGGCGTCGTCGCCAGGCAGGCCAGTGTGAGCGTCGGGCTCAGGCTCACCATGTAGACGAGATACACCGTCAGCGAGATCACCATGATCACGCTCTGGATCAGCACCTGGTCGACAAACATCCGCACGCTCTGCACATCGCTCGTCACGCGAGTGATGATCGAGCTCGTCGTGTTGGCATCGAAAAAGCGGAAGCTCAGCCGCTGCAGCTTGTCGTACACCTCCGCCCGCAGATCGACCACCAGCCGCTGCTGCACCAGCTTGTTTACCGAGACGGCATACGTGTAGTTGAGCACTGCGCGCGCCAGGGCGAAAAGCAGGATCAACCCCGCCAGCATCCCCAGAACCTGCAAATACGGCCACTCCTCGGGCAGCGGCAGGTGCAGTTTGTTGGCCCCAAGCGGCGTGCCGTCGATCTTGTGCTTGATGTAGTCGATGCCCACTCCCGTGAAGCCCAGCCCAAAGATGCCCAGCGAGAGCAGCACGATCTGGATCGCCAGCACCTTCACGCAATGCAGCCGATAGCGCCACGCCAGCCCCACCAGCCGCCAGACGAGCGCCTGGTTGGACTGCACGGCGGCGGCGGTCGATAAAGGCGGCGCGACGGACATGACGAGACCCACACCGTAGCCGCATACCGTTGCCGCGCACGAAGTTTTTTCAGCCTCCGCTCCCGGCCCGTCTGCCGGAAAATCTCCCGCCCTCCGCCCGGCTCAGCGCGCGTTTTGCCCTGGCTGCGGCGCCGCATTCTGCGCCGGCTGCGGCGCGGGCTGCTGGGCCGCCTGCTCGCGCAGCGCGCGCCGGCGCGCCACTTCCGCGGCGACGGCCTCCAAGCGCTTCGCCTCGTCCGCCGGCGTGGGATTCATCACCACCGCCTGCGTCACCGCAGGCGCGACATTCGCCGGCTGCGGCGGCCCGCCTGGCAGCGGCAGCGGCTGTGGCATCGGCACGGGATTGGCGCTGGCGACGATCCGCCCCTTGCGCACCTCGAGCGTCAGCGAGCGGCCGCCATGCTCGATCGTGAGGATATCCTTGGCCGGATCGTGATTTTTTACCACCACGCCCTCGTCGTTGCGCACATCCTTCTGCACCCAGAAACCGGATTTCTTCGCCGGGTCGAAAAGCCGATACTGCATCCCGTCGCCACTTTCGAGAAACCCGCGATACTCCAGGGGAGCGTTCTGCGTCACCGCCGAGGAGCCCGCTCCCGCCTCGGGCATGAAGGGCGAGCGTATCCCTTCTGCCGCCATCCCGCCCACGGCCACGCTGCCCAAGAGCGCGAGACGGCGAAGCAGGTTGATTCGATGCGGCATGGCGGGGATACGGAGTGATAGAGACGCCCGGACGAGCGTCAAGTGACGGAGAATATACGGATGTGGGTAAACAATCTTAGGCTCGCGGCGGCGGCGGAGCCGCTGGCTCCGCCGCGGGGCGCTCGCCTGCCGGGCGCCCGGTGAGCCGCTCAGGAGAAGCGCCGCCGGCGATCTGAAGTGTCTGCGTGGGAAACGCAAACGAGAGCCCGCGCGCATACACGGCCCGCATGAGCGCGAGATTGAGGCGCTGCTTGGCCGTCATGTGCTTCCTAAAATCAGGATCCGGTGTCTCGTAGACCACCCAGATATCGAGTGAGGAGGCATTGAAATCGCGGAAGTACACCATCACCGAGGTCGGGTCCACATCGGGGTCCTTGCTCACGATGTCGCGGATTTCGTTCACCATCGCGTCCATCTGCTCGGGCTTGGTATCGTAGGTCAGCCCCAGCACCTGCTCCACGCGACGGCGGGTGAAACGCGAGAGGTTGGTGATCGGCTCCGCCGCGACCGTCTTGTTGGGCACGATGATCAGCGATTTATCCGCCCGGCGCAGCTTGGTCGACCGCAGCCCGATATCCTCCACCAAGCCGTCGCTGGCGCCGATCCTCACGAACTCGCCCAGCTTAAACGGTTGATCGATCGCCACGACGATCGAGCCGAAGATATTCGCGATCGTATCCTGCGCCGCGAGGGCAAAGGCCAGGCCGCCGATGCCGAGGCCTGCCAGCACGCCCGCGACGTTTACTCCGAGGCTCTGCACCACAAGCAGCACGCCCACGACGACGAAGATCGTCACGAGCGACTTCTTGATCCACGGCATGAAGGCCGCGATGCCCTTGTTCTTCGCTCGCGCCAGGTCGTGCGCATGATCGAGCACGGTGGTAAACGCCCGCAGCAGCAGCCAGAAAAACACCAGCGAAAACGAGATCGTCGATGCGTAGGCGATCACCTTGTCCGCCTCGGGCGGCACTTTCAGCACGCTCAGCGCGGCAAAGAGGCCCACCAGCATCACCAGCGCGCGCACCGGCGCCTCGAGCGCCACGAAGAGCTTGTCGTCCAGCGTCGTCTGCGTGTTTTTCGCCAGCCGCCGGAATATCCCAAAGACCAACCCCACCACCAGCCGCCGCATCAGCAGGGCCGCGACCAGGATGCAACAGGCTACGATGTAGTGAGTAGCGGTATTCTCGTTGTGGCTGATCGTCACATCGAAGGCGCGCAGGATGGCATCCACCACCTCGCCCAGAAATCCCGGCGCGCGCACCTGCTCGCCCGTGAGGTACTTGCTGGCGGCCACCGCCTGCGTCGTCTTGGCCGCTGCTTCGTCGGCCGCCGCCTTCGAGCTTGCAGCCTCCGGCGCATCCGCGGCAAAGGCGAGATGCGCCGCGAGGCTCAGTGCAAAAAGAGACGCGATGACCAGGAGCAGACGCTTCATAGGCTCCTCTTAGTCAGAAAATAGGGGGCGGCGTTGTCAAAAAATTTGCCGATTTTCCAATCCGTTTCCGCCACTCCCCAGTTGCCAGCCGCCGACTGCGCTGCCCAAGCTCCCCGGCTTATGTTCCAAATGCTTGCGGTTCTCGACACGATGCCATGGTGGGCATGGGTCGGCTTCTTTGCGTTCATCGCGGCCATGCTCGCGCTCGACCTCGGCGTTTTCCAGCGGGAGTCGCACGCGGTATCGATGAAGGAGGCGCTCGCTTGGTGCGCCGTGTGGTTCACGCTCGCGATGGGCTTCGCCGCCATCGTGTGGCATTGGCGGGGGCCCGTGCTGGGGCAGCAGTTTATCGCCTCTTACCTTATCGAGCTCTGTCTGAGCGTGGATAATGTCTTCGTCTTCATCCTCATCTTTGCCTATTTCAAGGTAAGGCCGGAGTGGCAGCACCGCGTGCTCTTTTGGGGCATCATCGGCGCGGTCGCGATGCGCGCCGTCTTCATCCTCGTGGGCGTCACGATCATCCAGCGCTTCGAGTGGATCCTCTACATCTTCGGCGCCTTCCTCGTCTACACCGGTATCAAGATGGCCATCCCCAAGAAGGAGGAAGAGGAGATCCACC
>CAYZPV010000049.1:0-50857 GCA_964480585.1 uncultured Opitutus sp.
ACTGCATTTCCACCTGGACGATCTGCTCAAGGTGAAGTCGATCGCCATCCCCGGTGCGCTGGGGCAGAGCGCGATGGCCACGATCTTCGCGATGGCGATAGCGGTATGGGCGGGCTGGGGCATCAGCGGTGGCGCGGTGCTGGGCGTCGCCGTCTCGGTGGCGAGCACGGTGGTGCTGCTCCGTGTGCTGATGGATCACAATCTAGTGGAGACGGGCGAGGGCCGGGTGGCTGTGGGGTGGCTCGTGGTGGAGGATATCATCACGGTGCTGGTGCTCGTGCTCCTGCCGGCGCTCGCGGTGAAGGGTGGCGCCGAGGCAGCGGCGGCGGCGCCGATCTGGCAGACGGCGGGCATCGCGGTGCTGAAGCTCGCCGCGCTCGGCGCGGTGATGGCCTTTGTCGGCGCGCGCTTTGTCCCCTGGCTCCTGCTGAAGGTGGCGCGGCTCCGCTCGCGCGAGCTTTTTACGCTCACGGTGTTGGTGATCGCGATGGCCGTGGCGACGCTGGGCTACATCACCTTTGGCGCTTCGATGGCGCTCGGGGCCTTCCTCGCGGGAATGGTCGTAGGCCAGTCGAAGGTGAGCCATCAGGCGGCGGCGGATGCGCTCCCGATGCGCGATGCGTTTGCCGTGCTCTTCTTTGTCTCGGTGGGCATGCTCTTCGATCCCCGGGCGATCCTCACCGCGCCGTGGCTGATCCTCGGGATGTTGATCGTGGTATTGCTGGTGAAGCCCATCGCGGCGCTCGTGATCGTGCTGGTGAGCGGCCACTCGCTGCGGACGGGTCTCACCGTCGCCGGTGGCCTGGCGCAGATCGGAGAGTTTTCCTTCATCCTGGGCGAGATGGCGCGCACGTATGATCTGATGCCCGATGAGGGGCATCATGCGCTGGTCGCCTGTGCGATCGTATCGATCAGCCTCAATCCCTGGCTCTTCAAATCGATGCTGGAACTGGAGGGGTGGGTGAAGAAGCAGCCCAAGCTGCACGCCCTCCTCAACCGGCGGGTGGAGAAGCTCGGCCGCACGGCCAATGCGCCCGTCGCCGCCGAGCTGGCCAAGCCCTCGGTGCCCCGGGCGCTCGTGATCGGCTATGGCCCGGTGGGCCGCACGGTGGCGCGCCGCGCCGAGGAGTGCGGCATCGAGCCGGTGGTGGTGGACTCCAACGTCGACACCGTTTTGGCGCTCCAAGCCGAGGGCAAAAAGGCTCTCTACGGAGATGCTTCTCGGGCCGATATTCTGAAAGAGGCGGGCATCGCGCAATCTTCGTACATCCTCGTCACCATCCCCGACTCGGCGATGAGCACGGCTGTCGTATTGGCCGCCAAGCAGCTCAAGCCTGATATCAAGGTGCTGGCCCGCGCCCGGTACGTCGCGCAGGGCGGCGCGCTCGAGGAGGCGGGAGCCGATGCCGTGAGCTACGACGAGGCGGAGACGGCGACGGCGCTCGCCGTCGTGCTCAAGGCGCATCTCAAATCGGATGCCGCGGCCAGAGCCGCCGGCTGAGGCGGCGCCTGGTGGCCCCGCCTTTGCTAGAGCGCCGGACGGCTAGCGGCCGTCGTCGCGCTCGATGGGACGGATCTTCGTGGCGGGAGCCTCGCTGGCCTGAGCCGTCATGAAAGCGATCAGCCGGTCGTTGAAATCGCGGGCCGGATCATGGCCCATCTTCTTGAGCGCCTGCGTGAGTGCGGCGACTTCGACGAGGCGGGCGATGTCGCGGCCCGGGCGTACGTAGAGCTCGATATGCGGGATCTTCTTGCCGAGGATCTCGTAATAATTCTCCTCGAGCCCGGTGCGCTCCTCGACGACTTCGGGCGTCCACTCCTTGAGCGAGACGACCATGTCGATGCGCTTCTCGAGCCGCACGCACTTGATGCCAAACATCTCGCCCACATTGATGATGCCGATGCCGCGGCATTCCATGTAGCCCCGATTGAGCGGGCGGGAGCTGGCCATGAGTTCGCGCTCATCGAGCAGCTTGATGACGGTGAGATCATCGGCGACGAGGGAGTGGCCGCGCTCGATCAGCGCCAGGGCGCACTCGCTCTTGCCCACCCCGGAGTCGCCGCGGAGCATGACGCCTACGCCTTTGACATCGAGGGTGGTGGCGTGCTCGGTGCCTTGCGGCGCAAACTCGTTGTCGATCGCAAGCGTCGCCAGATTGATCCAGTTCATCGTGATCATCGGCGTGCGCAGGATGGGGAGATTCATCTCGCGCGCGACAGCGAGCATCGTCGGCGTGGGGTGATAGTTGCGCGTGAGGACGATGCAGGGGATGTGGCGCTGCACCATCTTGCGGAATACCTCTGTCTGGTGCTCCGTGGTCTGCATCTTGAGGTAGGTCATCTCCGCCGAGCCGAGGACCTGCACGCGCTTGTTGGCGAAATATTTGAAGAATCCTGTGAGCGCGAGCGCCGGGCGGTTGATGGTGGCTTCGTGGATGATGCGGTGGAGCCCGTTTTCGCCCACGATGAGCTCCATCTTGAGCTTTTCGCGATACGTCTCTAGGAAGTGTGCGACGGTGAAGCCGTGGATGGATTTTTGCATGCTGGCGGAGGGATTGGGGGGCAGGGAGCTGGGTTTGATAACGCCGTCTACCTTTACATATTGAACTCTTCGCCGAGGTAGAATTTGCGGGCCTGCTCGTCCTGGATGAGGAACTCCGCCGTCCCCTCGGTGAGCACCTTGCCTTGGTGGATGAGGTACGCGCGATCGACGATACGCAGCGTTTCGCGCACGTTGTGATCGCTTACCACCACGCCGATGCCACGCGATTTGAGCTGCAGGATCATTTTCTGCACCTCGCCGACCGAGATGGGATCGATCGCGGCGAAAGGCTCATCCATGAGGAGAAATTTCGGCTTGGTGACGAGGGCGCGTGCGATCTCCAGGCGGCGGCGTTCGCCGCCGGAGAGCGTGAAGGCCTTTTGTTTCGCGACGTGCGTGAGGTGCAGCTCCTCCAGGTGAGTCTGCACCACGGCGGCGCGCTCGCGGCGAGGGATGCCGATGGCTTCCACGATGGCCAGGATGTTTTCGATGACGGTGAGCTTGCGGAAAACGGAGGCCTCCTGCGGCAGATACCCTATCCCGTGCCGCGCCCGCTGGTGCATCCTGAGCCGGGTGATGTCGGCGCCGTCGAGCTGCACGCGGCCGGAGGTCGCCGGCACGAGGCCGACTACCATGTAAAACGTGGTGGTCTTGCCCGCGCCGTTGGGCCCGAGCAGGCCCACCACCTCGCCGGCGCGGAAATGGAGGTTGACGCCGTTTACGACCGCGCGCTCGCCGTAGGTCTTTACGAGCCCTTCCGTGACGATCTCGGAGGCACCGGAGATTGGGGCGCTCATTTCGTGGGAGGCGTGAGGCCAGGCACGGTGACTTTGGGGGTGGCCTCCTCCGCGGGAGGAGGAGGAGGAGGAGCGGCCGGAGCTCCGGCCGGCGGCTCCGGCCTGGCCTCCTTCTTCTTGCCGTCTTTGCCGAGCTCGCCGAGATCACCCAGATCCTTGAGCGCGGGCAGGGTGAGGCGCGGGCGCTCCGTGGCGGTGCCCTCGATCACGGCGCGGCGCTCCCCGCGGTAAAGCACCATCTTGGGCCCGGTCTGCGACCAGCCCTCCTTGACGCTGCGCACCACGGGATTCTCGGTGAGCTCCACCTTGTCCTCGCCCGGGTAGACCGCGGCCCGGCCGCAGGTCGCCTCGCGGTCGCCTTGGAGGAGGCGGACATTGCCGGTGGCGATCAGCGATTTGAAATTCTCCTGCTTGCCGATGGTGGCGGCGGCATCCCCGCTGCGCTTGGCGACGACCACCAGCTCATCGCAGGTGAGCTTCATATTGGTCGCGGTGACGGTGACATTGGAGCGAAAGGTAAACGTCGTCTCGGTCGCGGAGCTCACCATGTCGGCCGAGCCGCTCTCGATCACCGTCGGCACCACCGGGGCGGCGGGCGCGTTTGCCGCCGCGCCGGCGGCGGGGGCTTTTTCGGCCGCGCGGAGGCCGCAGGCGAGCGAAGCAGCGGCAAGGAGACAGGCGGACGCGCGGCGGAGCATCATTTCAGGATGTCGTTGAGTTGAGAATTGAAGGTGACGCGGACGTTGCGTTGCAGCGAAACTTTTTTGGAGACGTGGTCGTAGCTCCAGCCATTGCCGGTGACCTCGATGTCGCCCCGGATGTACCGCACGGAGTCATCGCCTGCGGCGCGCTGTTCCTTCGGGAAGAAGCGGGCCTCGCGGCTGAGGAGGATGCTGTCGACCTTGGCCTCCGCATCGCCGGAAAAGATGGTGATGCTCAAGTCGGTGACGGCGACCGTCTTGCCCGCCGGACGCACTTCCGAGCCGCGCAGCGTCATCGAGCGGTGGCCCTCCTTGTCGGTGAAGATCGGGAGCACCCAATTCACGGCGGGCGCCCCGGCAGGCGCGGATTTAGCGGGAGCGCCGCCGGGCTGGGCGGAGAGGGAGGAGAGAAGGAGGAGCGTGCAGACGGCGCGCTTCATAGGCGGGCCTCGAGGAGGCGATCGCAGACCTCGCGCACGGCGCCCCGGCCGGCGGGGCGGGTGGTGATATAGCGTGCGGCGGCCAGGGCGGCTGGCATCGCCTCGTGCGGCGCTATGCCGATGCCGGCCCATGAGATCGCGGCGGCGTCGATCACGTCATCGCCCATGTAGGCGCACTGCTCGGGAGCGAGCTGGAGCTGGGCGGCCAGTTCCTGCAGCGCGAGTATCTTGTCCACCCTGCCTTGGACGAGGTGGGGGATTTTCAGTTCCGTCGCACGTGCGGTCGTGGCGCCCGAGGCTCGGCCGCTGATCCATGCGGTCGCGATGCCGGCGCGCTCGAGCTGCTTGAGCCCCATCCCATCGAGGATGGAAAACGATTTGGCCTCCGTGCCGTCGGAGGATATTTGCACGGTGCCATCGGTCAGCACGCCATCGACGTCCATGGCGAAGAGCCGTATGGCGGCCCAATGCGCAGGGGGGATGGCGAGCTTGGCGGTGGTGGCGGTCATCGAGCTCAGGCGGAAGCGCGCACGATCTTCAAATAAGACTCGATGACGTGCTGTACGCCAAAGGCGAGGCACTCGACGATCAGCGCATGGCCGATCGAGACTTCGAGGATGCCCGGGATCTCGAGAAAGTGCGCGAGATTATCGAGATTGAGATCGTGCCCGGCATTGACGCCCAGCCCTGCCGCGCGGGCGGTCTCGGTCGCCCGCGCAAATCCATCGCGGATGCGCGTGCGCTGGGCCGGGTCGTCGAAATGGTGTGCGTAGGGCTCCGTATACAGCTCCACGCGATCCGCGCCGAGTTGCCGGGCGAGCGCGATATCGGGTGAGTCGTAGTCGATGAAGATGCTCGAGCGGATGCCGGCGGCTCGCAGCCGGGCTAGGATAGGCTCGAGACGGCGTGCCTCCGTGCGCACATCCCAGCCGTGATCGGAGGTGAGCTGGCCAGGCGCATCGGGCACAAGCGTGCATTGGTGAGCCTTGGCGGCGATCACCACATCGAGAAAATCCGGAGTGGGATTGCCCTCCACGTTGAGCTCCGTGCCGGGGAAGCGATCGACGAGCGTCTTTAGCTCATGCACGTCCGAGTAGCGCGCGTGGCGCTGGTCGGGCCGCGGATGCAGCGTGATGCCGTGCGCGCCCAGTTGCAGGCAGCGTTCGGAAAACCAGGACACGCTCGGGTAATCGCGTCCGCGCGAATTGCGGATGAGAGCGACCTTGTTGATGTTGACCGAGAGATGAGTCATGGGCGGGGGGAAATGCTGAACTCCCAAACCTGATTCCTCAATGCGCAATCCGCTCACCCCATCCAGGCCGAGATCGCCTCGACGATCTTGTCCTGTGTGGGTCGGTGGACGGCTTCGAGTTCCGGGGCAAAGGGCACCGGGAGGTCGAGTGCGGCGATACGAAGCGGCGCGGTCTTGAGCGCGGAGAAATGCTCTTCCGTGAGGCGAGCGACGAGTTCGGCGCCAAAGCCGTGAGTGCGGCGGCCCTCGTGCAGCACGATCAGGCGGCCGGTGCGCTGCAACGATGCCTTGATGGCGTCGAGCCTTAGCGGCGCGAGGGCGCGCAGGTCGAAGAGGTCGAAGGTTGTCTCGTACTCGCTCGCGAAATACTCCGCTGCCGCCTGCGCGAGGAGCGTCATCTCGCCGTAGGTGACGAACGTGGCGAAATCGCCGTCGCGCAGTTTCTTTGGCTGCCAGACTTCGCGGTAGTTGGGATCCCACACGACCGGCGAGCGGCTGCGGCGATAAAGTCCCTTGTGCTCAAAGAGGATCACCGGGTTGTTATCCTCGTACGCGGCGAGCAGGGCGTTGAAGGCATCCTGCGGCGTGCTCGGATAGAGACCCTTGATGCCCGGCATCGAGAGGAAGAGGGACTCCAGCTCCTGGGAGTGGAACGAGCCAAAGGTAAGTCCCCCGCCGCAGGGAAACCGCAGCACCAGGGGGCACGCCGCTCCGGAGCGGAAGTGCATCGTGGCGGCATTGAGCGCGATCTGCGTCGTCGCTTCGGTGGCAAAGTCGGCAAACTGGAACTCCTCGATCGGCCTGTGGCCATTGAGCGCGAGGCCGATGGCGTAGCCCGTGCAGGCGCTCTCGGCGAGCGGGGTATTGAACACGCGTGGACGACCAAACTCCTTGAGGAGATTTTCGGTTACCTTGAAGGCGCCGCCGTACGTGCCGATATCTTGGCCCATCACGAGCGACTCGGGGCGCTCGCGGAGAATCTTGCGGAGGCCGAGGTTGATCGCCTGCGCCATGTTGAGCGGCGTGGGCGAGGCGGGCTCGGCCTGCCAGGGCAGGGGAGCGGAAGCGGGCGCAAAGACATCCGCGAGCATGTCGCCCGGCTCGGGCCGCGGCGTGGCGAGCGCGATCTTGATGCAGGCCTCTATGAAGGCGTTGAGTTCGCCCTCGAGGGCGGCGAGGCTCGGCTCCCCGAGCCTCGCCGCGAGCTGCGCGCGGAAGCGAGGGAGCACGTCGCGCGCGAAAAAGCCGTCGCTCTCACCGGGAAGCAGGTAGTCGCAGGTGTCGTAGGCGGCATGGCCGCGCAGGCGCAGCGTGCGGGCCTCGATCAGCAGCGGCCGCGAAGTCTCGCGCACTTTGGCGAGGGCGGCGGCGAGGGCGCGCGTGGTCTCGGCCACATCCTTGGTGGTATCGAGCTGGATGCCCTCGATGCCGTAGCCGGCGGCGCGCTTCCACAGCTCCGTGCCGGCGGCAAATTGCTCGCTCATCGGCGTGGAGTACGCGTACCCGTTGTTTTCGATGATGAAGATCACCGGCAGCGAAAGGAGCGAGGCGAGATTCATCGTCTCGTGGATGTCCCCGGTGCTCGAGCCGCCGTCGCCGAAGAGCGCAAAGCCCACGGCCTTCCTCCCGCTGCGCCGTTGCGAGTCGGTGGTGCCCGCCACGGTGGAGAGCATCGCGCCGAGGTGGCTGATCATGGGGATCGAGCGATTGGCCGGGTCGCCGTGATGGATATTGCCTTCGCGCGCCTTGGTGGGGCTGTGCGCGTTGGCGAAGTACTGGTTGAGGTGCTCGCAGAGATGGCCGCTCCAGATCAGGTGCCCGCCGAGATCGCGATGGGTAAAGGAGACGACGTCTGTGGCCTTGTCCGCCAAGAGGGCGAGCGGGATGATCAGGCCCTCGTTGCCTTGGCCACCGGTGACGGTGCCGCGGATCAGGCCCTGCCGGAAAAGATCGAGGATGCGATTATCCGTCGTGCGTGCGAGATGCATCCAGGCATACGTGCGCAAAAGGGCGTCGGCCGATGGTTGGTCAAGCTCCGCGGCCTGCACAGAGCGGGCCCCGAGGATCGCGGGAGGAATGGGAAATGCCATGAACTTTGGCGCGGAAGGTGAGGCCCGCGCGCGGCGCGGGCAAGCGCGAGTTCTGGGGTACAGGAGTGTGCCGCCGAAAGCAGCGCGGTTCTGTGGCGGCGCTCCGTCGGGCGGGATGGGCGAGCGGACGGCCTTATCCCTCCGCCAGCCACGCGCTTCAGAGCTGGGCAGCTTGGATTGGGGCCGGCTGAATGACGGAAAGAAGCGAGCCAGCGGCCGGGCGCGGCCGCGGAAGGGATGGACCTACCTTCCCAGGAGGGCTTGCGCCCCGCTCTCGTCGATCAGCAGGGTTTTGAGCAAGCCGCCGCGCAGGGCGCCGGCTACCGCTGCCGCACGCTCGGGGCCGGCGGCGACGCCGATCACCTGCGGGATCTTGCGCAGTTGCTCGAGCTCCACGCTGATCGCGCGATTGCGCCACGGCGACGTGCACTCCTTGCCCTTGGCATCGAAGAAGCGCCCGCAGATCTCGCCCACCGCGCCCGCCGTGCGGAGCTGCGCCACGTCGGCCGTGCTCAGCACGCCGCGCTCGATGTAGACGGAATTTTCCAGCGGCCCTACGCCCACGAGCGCCGCGTCGGCCTTTCGCAGGCGCTGCCACACCGATTGGATCTGGTCCGAAGCGAGGAAGAAATCGCGCGTCTTCTTGTCGGGGACAAAGGCGGGCGTGCTCAGGGTGAGAAACTCGCCGCCCCACAGGCTCACCACCACGCGACCCAGCTCGATTGCATCGACCGGCGAGATCGTCGCCGCGATGGAGCCCATCGCCTGCACGAGCGTGAGCCGCTTGAGATCGCCGCGCCGCAGCCGGCGCACCACATCGGCCACGCTGCGGCCGCCGCCAAGCGCCACGACGCCGCCATTGGGCAGCAGGGAAGCGACAAACGGCGCGCCGAAGTGCCCCACCGTCTGCCGCGCCGCCTCGGCATTGGCGCTGCCCGCCGTCTTGATCACGAAGACCGACTTCAACCCAAACTCGGAGGAGACCCGCTGCTCGAGCTGCTCGTTGCGCGCGTTGTACTGCTCCACGTTTATCCGCACGATGCCGCGCTCGAGCGCGGCCGCGAGCAGCCGGGAGATCTTCGTCTGCGAGACGTGCACGAAATCCGCCACCTCCGTCTGGCCGAGGCCGTCGACGTAATAAAGGGTGGCGGCCATGCGGAGGACGTCGTCGGGGTAGCTCACTTTTTTCGGCATGAGGAGGGGCAGGTTGAAGATAGGTAAGGGCGAGTGAAAAAGGAAAACCGCGGGCGGTTACAAATGCGTGACAAATAGAATAAAACTAGGCAAATATTTAGTCGCATAAAGTTTTTACTCGCCGATTCAGGCGGAAAGAACCACGGGTCTTGTCTCCGCACTACAAACCATGAGATACCCGAACCCCCTCCGGGCGCTGGCTGCTGCCGCTATGGCCGCGACTGCCGCCGCCCAAACTGCCAACCCTCCCTCCGCTCCGACGGCCAGCGACCCGGAGTCGCCCGTGAAGCTCGAGGTCTTCACCGTGACGGGTTCCAACATCCGCCGCATCGATGCCGAGACCGCGCTCCCCGTCACCGTCATCGAGAAGGGCGACCTGGAAGCGCGCGGCGCGGCCACCATGGCCGAGCTTTTCGAGACGATCAACGCGGCCGAGATCTCTGCCATCACGGAGCTGAATAATGGCCCGCAGCTCGCGCGCGGCGACGTCGCCTCCATCGACCTCCGCGGCATCGGCTCCGGCAGCACGCTCACGTTGCTCAATGGCCGCCGCGTCGCGCCTCACCCGATCTCGATGGCGGAAAACGGCGTGCCTTCGCTCGCCGTCAATATCAACACCATCCCCCGTGCGATGGTGGATCGCGTGGAAATCCTCCGCGACGGCGCTTCGGCCATCTACGGCGCCGATGCCGCTGCCGGCGTGGTCAACAATATCGTCTCCCGCAGCTTCGTCGGCCGCGGCATCACCGTGAAGGGCTCCATGACCCAGCACGGCGGCGCCAATGAAGTCGGCGTGACGGTCTTCGACGGATTCAAGACCGGCAAGACCCACATCTCCATGTCGCTGGATTATTTCCATCGCGATGCGCTCGCCGCCAGCGACCGCGCCTGGTCGAAGAATTCCGACCTGCGCCAAAGCCGCGCCCTGCCCGCGCCGTGGAATGGCCTGCCGCTCACCGATCCGACGACCGGCGCGGCCATCGCCCGCGACAATGACTTCCGCAATGCCAACGCGGTCAACCAGTGGGGCCAGTACCAGCGCGGCACCATCGGCGCCGACTTTCTGAGCTTCACCGGCTCCCGGCCTGCGGGCAATACGGGCATCACCACCAGCACCACGCCCCCGGTGGGCGTCGCGACGATGTCGGCCGATGGCATGTTCTACCTCTGGCCGAGCGCAGCGGGCGTGATGTTCAAGCAGACCGCGCCTTCCGCCAATATCGACAGCCCCGAGAATGCCACCTTCTCCAATTGGAACAAGTGGAAGCAGCTCATCCCCGCCACCGACCGCATCCAGTTCTCCGCCTTTCTCGATCGCGAGCTCAAGGAGAACCTCAGCCTCTTCGGCGATGTGAATTTCTACCGCGCCTACAGCCGCACGGGCCGCGAGCCGGTGAACTTCAAGAACACCGACGACCAGGGCATCTACATGCCCTCCACCAATCCCTACAACCCCTTCGGCGTGCGTTTCTATCACCCCACCGGTGCGCCCAATGCCGATGGCACCCCGCGCCTCGTCGGCACGCCGGCTGATGTCACGCTCTGGACGGGCATTTCGCCTGGCCAAAACGCGGAGACGCCCGAGGGCTTCAAGCCCCGCGAGACCGAGGTCACCAGCTACGCCTGGCGCCTGATGGGCGGCCTGCGCGGCAAGCTCGGCCGCTCATGGGAGTGGGAGTCTGCGCTTGTGGCCTCAGCCGCGCAGACGCACGAGTACGAGCACTTCCAGGTGCGCGAGTCTTTCCTGCGCCGTGCGCTCGCCCGCACGGATGCCACGGCCTTCAACCCCTTCCCCGTCACCTTCAAGATCGTCAATAACCAGATCGTCGTCGACAGGGCCTTCACCAATCCCACCTCCGTCATCGATCCCCTCTACGATGATGAGGATCGCATGGGCCAGACCGGCCTCTACATGTGGGATGCGAAGATAAACGGCCGTGTCGGCCGCCTTTTCTCCGGTGGAGAGATCGGCATCGCGACCGGTGTGGAGGTGCGCTATGAGACGTACGCCGACAAGCGTGCGACCTACGTCGGCACCAATCCCCCTGGCTCGGGCGCGGAGTTCCCGTACCTGCGCGAGGGCGACAATGATTTCCTCGCGCTGAGCTCCAATGTGGGCATCCGCGCGGATCAGACGATCTACGCCGCTTACCTCGAGACGGCCCTGCCGTTTATCTCCCGTGAGAACCGCGCTCCGCTCTTCGAGGCGCTGGAGCTCACCCTCGCGGGCCGTTTCGAGCACTTCTCCATCCACGGCCAGACGACGAAGCCCAAGGCCTCGCTCATCTGGAAGCCCGCGACCTGGCTCAAGTTCCGCGCCTCGGCCGCCGAGTCCTTCCGCGCGCCCAACTTGGTGCAGACCAATATCACCCCGCTGCGCCGCCAGATCAGCGCCGACGATCCGTACCGCTTCGAGGCTACCCGCCTCCCCTCGGATGGCACCGCCCAGCGCAGCACGCTTCGCCAGGGCAACCAGAACCTGAAGCCGGAAGAGGCTTCGACGTGGCTCGCGGGCTTCGTGCTCGAAGTGCCGAAGATCAAGGGTCTCTCGTTCTCGTTCGACTACTTCAATCTGAATCAGAACAAGGTCATCGAAAACATCGGCGCGGCCTCTGCCATTGATCGCGACGAAATCATCCTCGATCTCGCGATGAAGGAAGAGCTCGCCAAGGGCACGCCGCTCAACCAGATCGACCTCGGCTCCGGCACGGCCAACTACCGCGGCTCCTCCAAGATCGTGCGCAAGCCTGTCACGCAGGCGGACCGCGATGCCTTTGCCGCCTACAATGCCTCGGCTGCAGGCCAGTCGCTGCCGCGCGCTCCCGTCGGCGAGATCGTCCACGTGATCGACGACTACCTCAACCTCAGTGGCCGCGATATCCAGGGCTACGAGTTTGGCGTGCAGTACCGCACGCCGAAGACCCGCTTCGGCACCTTCACCTTCAACGGTGATGCCACCCACTACGTGAAGCGCGAGTCCAAGGCCGACGAGGTCTCCCCGATCCTCGACGAGCTCAATCGCAATGGCCGCACCGCCTGGCGCGCCAATGCCTCCGTCTCGTGGCGCCAGGGGCCGTACTCGGCCGGCTGGTTCACAAGCTTCTACGGCTCCTTCGTCGACACGTCGGCCGCTACTACCGAGCAGGTCTACCGCCTGCTGGGCCAGCCCGAGTACATCAAGGTCTTCAACGACAATGGCGTCACCCGCTACCTCCTGCGCGTCGACCCGCAGATCAACCACAATGCGTGGATCGCTTACCGCTTCCCGAGCAGCGCCGGCCGCTACCTCAAGGGCGTGAGCCTGCGTGGCGGCATCAACAACGTCTTCGACACGGAGCCTGCGCTCGCCGACGAGCAATACGGCTACCAGGCGGGCACCTTCAACGTGCGTGGCCGCCAGTTCACGATGGAAGTTTCCAAGCGCTTCTGATGAGTTGAGAGGGCGGGCGGGAGTCGCCCGCCCTCTTTTTTATTTTCCCCTTCATTACGCATGAGCCCCCGTATCCTCTCCCTCGCGCTTGCCGCGCTTGCGGCCCTCGCTCCCCTCGGCGCTGTCGACATCGTCGCCCACCGCGGCGCTTCGTTTGACGCGCCCGAAAATACCATGGCTGCGACCAACCTCGCTTGGAAGCAGAAGGCCGACGCCGTCGAGACCGACATCTATCTCGGCAAGGACGGCAAGATCATCGTCCACCACGACAAGACCGCCAAGCGCACCGGCGGCGGCCACGAAATCGCGATCTCCGAGCTCACGCTCGAAAAGGCGCGTACCTTCGATGCCGGCTCGTGGAAAGACCCGAAGTTCAAGGGCGAGAAGATCCCGCTCCTCGATGAGCAGATCGCCTCCATCCCCGCGGGCAAGCGCCTGCTGGTCGAGATCAAGGTCGGCCCCGAGATCGTGCCGGAGCTCAGGCGTGTCTTTGCCGCCAATAAGGCCACCGAGAAGAATATCACGGTGATCAGCTTTCAGTACGAGGCGCTCCAGGAAGTGCGCAAGCAGTTGCCCAGCCTTCCCACGCTCTGGCTCGTCGGCCACCCCGCGCCGAACGCGAAGAAAAATCCCAACGCCAAGCCGGTGCCGACGGTCGACGAGATGATCGCCAAGTGCAAAGCGGCGAAGCTCACCGGCCTCGATCTCCAGCACACCTGGCCCCTCACCGAGGCCGACGTGAAGAAGATCAAGGCCGCCGGCCTCGAGCTCCACGTCTGGACGGTCAATGATGTCGAGATCGCCAAGCGCTGGATCGGCCTCGGGGTGAAGAGCATCACCACCGACAAGCCGGGCTGGCTCCGCGAGCAGCTCAAGCTGTGATGGAGTAGGGCGCGGTCATTGACCCGCCCTTTCGCATCTGCGATTGAGGCGGAGGACTTTCCTCCGCCTTTCTTTTTTTAACCCTGGGGCGCACCCAACAGCCCCGCCCGACTGTACTCCGTGATTTCCCTTTTCAAACCCGCTCCGCCCGCCACGCCGCTTCCCGTCGATCGCATCGATCCCGAATACCGCCGCCTCCGCTGGCAGGTCTTTGCCGGTATCTTCATCGGCTACGCAGGTTACTACCTCGTTCGGAATAACTTCTCGTTGGCGATGCCCGCTATCCTGAAGGCGCATCCGGAGTTTACCAAGGCCCAGCTCGGCACGGCGATGACCTTCCTGTCGCTGGCCTATGGTCTCTCGAAATTCATCATGGGCTCGGTCTCCGACCGGAGTAATCCACGCTGGTTTATGTCGGTCGGGCTGCTGCTGACCGCGGGAGTCACTGCGCTTTTCGGCGTATGGCCGTTTGTCTATAGCTCGCTGGGCCTTATCGTAGTGCTGCAGTTCATGAATGGGTGGTTCAATGGCATGGGCTGGCCGCCGAGCGGCAAGACCATGGTCCATTGGTGGAGCACCAAAGAGCGCGGCACCACCGTGGGCTTCTGGAATGTGGCGCATAACATAGGCGGCGCTGCCGTGGCCCTGTTTGCCACGTGGTCGGTCGGCTTTTTCAACGACTGGGGCGCGACGTTTTACTTCAACGCGGCCGTGGCTGCCGCGATCGCGATCTTCATCATGATTTTCCTCCGCGACACCCCGCAGAGCTGCGGTCTGCCGCCGATTGAGCAGTACAAGAATGACTACCCGCCCGATTATCAGGCCGAGCATGAGCGCACCTTCACCTTTAAACAGATTTTTGTCGGGTACGTGCTGAACAACAAGTTCCTGTGGTTCATCGCTATCGCCAATGCATTCATCTACTTCGTGCGCTACGGTGTGCTGAATTGGATTCCCACCTATCTCCAACTTTCGAAGGGCTTCAATTTCAAGGAAGCTGGCTTTGCTTACACGGCCTTTGAACTCGCGGGCATTCCGGGCACGATCCTGTGCGGCGTCATCTCCGATAAAATCTTCAAAGGCCGCCGCGCGCCCGCCACCATCCTCTTTATGGTGCTCACGATGATCTGCGTGATCGTGTACTGGCTCAACGGCAAGGGGCCGCTCTGGATCGATATCGCCGCGCTGATCGGCATCGGCTTTTTCATTTACGGCCCGATCATGCTCGTGGGTCTTCACGCGCTCGATCTCGTGCCGAAGAAGGCGGCGGGTACGGCGGCGGGCTTCACTGGATTCTTCGGTTATGCCTTTGGCTCCGCGATCGCGGGCACAGGCGTGGGCTGGGTGTGGGATCACTGGGGCACCAATGCCGTGTTTATCACGATGATCGTGTGCTGTGTTCTTACCATGGGCTTCAGCGCGCTCACGCTCGCTCATCGCACCACCAGCGTCGCGAAATAGCACCTATCCCATGAAAATGCTCCTCGCCACCCTCTCGCTTGCGCTGGCTGTGACGGCGTCAGCGCAGACCGCCCAGCCCCTTGTCATCGCCCATCGCGGCGCGAGCGGCTATCTGCCCGAGCATACGCTCGAGGCCAAGGCCTACGCGCACGCGCAGGGCGCGGACTATCTTGAGCAGGATCTCGTGCTCTCGAAGGACGGCGTGCCCGTCGTGCTCCACGATATCCACATCGATACCACGACGGATGTCGCCACGCGCTTCCCCGGGCGCAAGCGCGCCGATGGCCGCTACTACGCCCTCGATTTCACGGTGGCGGAGCTGAAGCAGTTGAAGGCCTTCGAGCGCTTCAATGCCAAGACCGGCAAGGCGGCGTTTCCGAAGCGCTACGACTCCAAGGCGTCGCCCTCGACGTTTGTGATCTCCACGTTCGAGGAGGAGCTGCAGCTTATCCAGGGCATGAATCGCAGCACAGGCCGCGTGGCGGGAATCTACCCTGAGCTGAAGCAGCCGCAGTGGCACCACGAAAATGGCGCCGATCTGAGCCGCGCCGTGCTCCCCATCCTCGCCAAGTATGGGTACACGACGAAAGCCGATTTGTGCTTCCTCCAGTGCTTCGAGATCGGCGAGGTCCGCCGCCTTCGCAACGAACTGGGCTGGAAGGGCCGGCTGGTGATGCTGATCGCGGGCGGCTCGAGGGAAAAAGACGGCGTCGATCACGACGCACTATGCACCCCCGCCGGCATCAAGGAGCTCGCGACGCTGGTCGATGGCATCGGGCCGCCGATCTCACGCATCGTCGCGTGGCCCGCAGGAGGCGGTGAGCCGAAGTTTACCCAACTCGTGACGCTCGCACACGCCGCAAAGCTGGCCGTCCATCCCTATACCCTGCGCCGCGACGAGCTGCCCAAGAATTGTCCCTCCACCGACGCGCTCCACTCCGCCCTTTTTGGCCACGAGCGCGTCGAGGGTCTCTTCACCGATTTCACGGATGTCACGATGGCCTGGCTGCGGCAGAACTCCCTGGGTGCACCGCGCAAGCTGTAGCGCAAAGCGAAAACGCCTGCCTCCTTGCGGAGACAGGCGGTGAGTTATGCGCGAGTGCCCGCGGGCCCTCGCACACGAAGGGGTTTTGGCGACGAGCGTTTAATGGGTCAGCACCTTCACCTTGTCGGTGACGCTGGCCTTGGCGACGTAGCCGAAGGCGCCGGGATTCTCGGCGACATAGGCAATCACCTCGGCGTCGGTCTTGGACTGGGCGGGCATGCTGCCCACGCCGGTGAAGACCTGCTTTTTCCAGTAGACCAGGAACTGCTCGGGGGAGCGGCCGGCGAAGTCCTTCATGACTTTCTCGTGCACCGCGCCGTCGTTGAGGATGGCGAGCTTGATCGCGGGGCCGCTGGCCCACTTGGTCTTGTTGTTGAGGAGGATGTTTTTCACCTCATCAGCCGTGACCGCGCCTTCTTTGAGGCTCGGATGGGCGATGAAGGCGATATCCTGGGCCCGGGCGGCGACGCCGAGGGCGAGAAAGGCGAGAAGAATGAAGCTCTTCATGGTAGTTCTTTCTGGCGGGGGTGGGCCGGTTAGAAGCTGATCGTCGTTTTGACGACGAAGTAGGTCCAGTTGGACTTCCAATTGCGCGCGTCGCCATTGGCAGCCGCAGAAAGACCACGAGTGCCGTCCAGCAGATGGACCTCGGCTTTTACCAAGGACCAGCTTGTAAGAGCATAACTATTGGCAAAGGCGAAGTCCTTGAGGTAGCCGGTGTGGCTCGGGACAGCCGTGATCTTTTTGCCCTCGCGATCGCTCTTGGAGCCGAAGCTCTCGGCGTAGTACGCGCCGACCTGGTACTTCGGGGTGGCCTGCCAGGTCGTCATGAAGAAGTAAGAGTCGTTCTTCGTCTTGGACAAGCTCGTGCCGAGAGGCGCGGGCATGCGTACGGTCAGGTCGTTGGCATTGAGCGCATATTCCGCCGAGAACTGCCAGTCGCCGCGGGTGTATTCCGCAGAGTAGGTGAAGCCGTTGATATCGCCGTCGAGCGAGCCCTGGCGCCCTGCGACGACAACGTCCCAAACGCCGGGAGGAAAGTTACCGGGGACGAGGCGATTGTTGCTGGGAGAAGTTGCAAGCTGAGCCGCGGTGCGCATCGGGCCGCCGAGCGAGAGCCCGTACGTCCGGCTGGCGGAGAAGAGCAGGCGCAGGCCGTCTACCGGAAGATTCCAAGAGAGCGCAAAGACGCCGATATTGTCGGCGTCGATGCGATCAGTATCATAAAGGCCGCCTTGGGTGACGCCCTGCACATACGGCGAGGCAGGATCGATCTTGGGTAGCCAGCCATAGCTGACTTGGTAGTTAAGGCTGCCCGCGCGGCCGAGCCCGACGGTGCCGTAGAGAGCTGCGCCATCGAGCGCCGCGTTGATCGGGCGGAGGGTCTTGGAGTACGCGTCGAGCGGGAGGAAGGCGAAGGGGCGGAGGACGTCGATATCCTGCGAATCGCCGTAGAGGCCGGAGGAGCGCTTGAGGCGGCCGGCGCGGAGGCCAAACTGCGGCGCAAAGGAGTAGTCGACGTTGGCGAAGTCGAGGGCGACATCGCTGTAGTCATCCAGCTTGTAGGAATACAGCTGAGCGGAAGTGCGGATGCCGTTCTCGAAGCGGTACGAGGCATTTACGATGCCTTCGACGATGTTGAGGTCGGCGTTGCCGTCGGTGTTACCGAGGAAATTGTAGCGGTCGGAGTAAGCGCCCGTCACGCTGACGGCGCCGTGGATTGCAGGCATTTTATCGCTCGCAGCCAAGCCCATGAGCGGGGTGGCCAGCAGCAGAGCTACCGCAGCGAGGCGGCGATGAAGCGGGTGAGTAGTCATTCGTACCCTGCATCGGCCGCGAAGCGTCTGGGCTGAACTACCTATCCGCGTCTAGGGGCTTCCGACGTTGTCAATGAAGGACTTGGGCGCTCATTTTACCAGCGGGGTGCGCGGTAGGCTGCGCATATTTTGTTCTGGCAGAGCAAATTGCTTACAATGTTTGCCGCGCTGGGAGGCGGGCGGAGAGGATGTGCGCCACCAAACGGCCGAAATTGGCGGAGCTTACCTCGTCGCTGCGGCGGTCGGTGTTTACGCGGTGCACGATCACGAGATGGTAAGCGGGTATGACGAGCAGGTGGTGGCCGCCGGAGCCGCGGGCAGAGTAGCTGCCCTCGGGGATGCTGGCGTGCGGGAGGTGGGGGAACTTGTTGTGGTCTCGGGCGACCCACCACATGTATCCGTATCCGGAGGTCGAATACAGAGTGGCGTCGGAGTGGTAGCGGGTGCACTCGTCGAGCCACGCCTCGTCGATGAGCTGGCGGCCGGCCCATTGGCCACGATTCAGCATGAGCACGCCGAAGCGCGCCAGGTCGCGGGCCGTGATGCGAAAAGGGTAGGCGGGATAGATGGATTCCGCGCCGGTGACGTAGTTGCCGTCGGCCGGGGAGTAGTCCTGCATGCCGATCGGCTTGGCGATCTCTTCGTCGATGGCCTCGAAGATTTTGCGCCCGGCGAGTTTCTCGTAGATGTGGCCGGCGATATTGAGATCGTAGTTGTTGTAGTACCAGTGCGTGCCGGCTCGCTGGGTGTGCCGCTCCGGCTTGAGTTTCTTCATGCCGGCCGACTCGTAGAGCGCGGGGTGGTAGATACCGGAGCGGGACTTGAGGCAGTCGCGGACAGTGGCCTTCTTCTCCTCCGGTGAGAGCGGGGGCGTGTCGTCGAGGCCGAGCGTTGCAAGCGTGGCTTCGAGGTCGATCTTACCCTCCCGGATGGGCTTGCCGTAGAGCGTGGCGAGAAAGCTTTTCCGGATGGAGTGGGTGTTGAATTTCCGGTCGACCTCGCCCCACTGCGCCACCACCACGCCGTCGTGCACGATCATGACGGCAGAGGTCTTGAGCGTGGCGGAGAACTCGCGCGCGGCGGCGAGTCCAGCCGAGGAAAAGCCGCGATCCTCGGGCTTGGCGGCGACCTCCCAGGACTTGCCGGGGAAGGTGGCGGCAGACGCGGCGGCCGCGAGGAGGGAGAGTGCGAGTAGGAGGGTGGAGGCGAGGCGCATGGGGTGAGGGGTAGGCGCTAAAGGGCGGGTCGGAGACCCGCCCTACTGGGTCACCAGTTGCGCGAGAGCTCCATCCAGAATTGGCGGCCGCGGGGATTGTACGTCCCACTCTGATAGCCGTATGTGGCGTCGGCGATCGGCGGCTCGGTGTTGAGGATATTGCTCACGCCCCAGCGTACCGCGCTATTGCGGAGGACGACGTGGGCATCGCGGCCGAAGCGATAGGCGAAGTTGATATTGTGCGCGATCGAGGGCTCGACGCGCAGGAGGTAGCGGCGGGTGCCGGCATTGGAGGTGGTGGAGTCGTCGATGTACTTGGGCCGGCCGAGGTATTCGTACACCGCGGCGGTGGTGGCGGCGCTGCTATCGACAAAGGAGCCGTAGTAGCTGGTAAACCAGCCGACGGTCCAGTTGTCCTTGCGCCAGCGGAGGGTGGTGTTCCACCGCCAGATGGCGCGGCCATCTTCCCAGAGGTCGTCGCCGGGGGCGGCGCCGACGGTCTCCTGGAGCATGAACTTGGCGCGGAAGGAGCCTTCCACCTGGGCCGTGAGCGAGCCCCATGTCGCGCTGCGGGGGGTGGTGTACTCGACGCCGAAATCGATGCCCTCGAGATCGCGCCCGGCCAGGTTGACGAATTCCTCGTTGATATCGACGACGGGCCCGACGACGCCGCGCTTCGTGGTGTTGTTGGGATTGTTGTTGTAGGTGTTGTAGAGGGCGCGGTCGGCGGCCGTGACGGGGGCGCGCTTGATGAGCGGATTGCCCTTGTAGTTGGCCGTGCCTGAGCCGAGGTCGACTTGGGCGATGGGCACGCCGGCGGCGAGCTGGCGGCGAGTCTCATCATCCAGCAACTGCTCATCGGTCAGGAGTTGGTCGTCGCCCCCGGAGGACGTGATCAGGTTGTTTTGATTGGCTTTCCAGAAATCGACCGTGAAGGAGAGGCCCTTCACGAAGGGCACATCGAGGACAAAACCCGCGGTGTACGTGATGGACTCCTCGGGGAGAAGATTGGCGCTGCCGGAGCGGAAGACGGTGCGGCCAGTCGACCCATCGGTGAAGATATTGGTGACCTCGAAGCGGTAAGGATCGGAGATGCCGGTGGAGAAGACCTGGCGGCGCGCGGGATTGGTCTGAAGGATATTGGGCGCCTTGAAGGACTCGTTGAACGAGGCGCGGAGCTTGAGCCAGCGCACGGGGATGTAGCCGAGGGAGGCCTTGGGCTTGGTAGCGTTGCCGAAGCCGGGGAAGCGCTCGAGCCGGGCGGCGAGCGAGAGCTCGAGGAGGCGGGCGTAGCGAAGATCGTTGCGCCGGGTGATGAGTGGGAAGAGCACCTCGGCGAAGGTGGAGTAGACCTTGCGGCTCAGGTCGGCGTTTTCGTTGGGGCTGGCGAGGATGTAGTCGTTGTCGCCGGGGCGAATGAAGGGGTTGGTATCGCTCGCGGGCGCGGGGCCGGCGTACGGCGGCATGCGGAATTTGTAGGATTCGTAGCGGGCCTCCACGCCGACAGCGGCGGAGACATCGTTGCCAAACAGCTCGAAGAGCGGCCCGTTCATTTTATAGTCGGCGATGCCGAGGCCAGTCCAGGCGCTGCGTTCGTACTCGCCGATCATCGGGCGCATCACCGACTCCGGGTTGGAGTAAGGCTGATCGATGACGATGAGATTGGTCGCAGGATTTACGCGGAAGGTGAAGCCGAAGGGATTGTACGCGGTGGCGGGATTGGAGCTTTGCAGCGCCTCGGCGAGGCGAGACTCGCGGATGCTGTAGTTCTCCATATCCTTGGTGTGCGCACCGCCGTACAGCAGGGCGGACTCCCATTCCCAGCGATTGCCGAGCTTGCCGCGCAGCCCCGCCGTGGCGCGGTAGGAGTAGCTATGGACGTAGACATGGCGCCGCTTGTGATCGAGTGGGCGGACTGCCCCGAGGACGATGGGCGAGGGGGTGCCGAGGAAGCGCGCGGTGCCATCGGCATTGGGCGCGCCGGTGGGGTGGTAGAAGCGCGAGCCGAAGGGGTTGAAGGGATTATCGACGCCCATCGACAGATTGCGCGTGTCGGCGGCGTCGATCTGCACCCCCACGCGGCCCAGGACGGAATTGGCGCGGTAGAGGAAAACATCGGAGAAAAAGGTGAGCTTGTTGCTGATCTTGTGATCGAAGCTCATGCCGAATTGAAAGCGCTCGGTGCGGGGCAGGATGTAGGCGCCGGCGTTGACGTTTTCGTAGTAGCCACTGAGGTGACTGTCGATGGCGGCAGTGGGCACGGTGGACGACGGGTGAAACCCGACCGTGCCATCGGCGAGCGGCACGAAGTAGAAGACGCCCGCGGTGCTCATCGCCGCGGTGGAGGTCTGGGCGGTGGTGGAGGTGCTGGTGCTGATGCCGCGATTGCCATCGGGGCGTGAGCCGAGGACGGAGCCGTCGGGCTGGGCGACGCCGCGCGTGTAGAACCCGAAGCGCGAGATGTTGCTCGAGTTGTTGAAATCGTTGTCGCGAGTAAGCGCGGTCGCGCCCGGGAGCGTAAAGGGCAGGCCATTCCATGGCGCGGGCAGCGTGCGCGTGCGCCGGAGATCCGAATCGGCGGCGTACCAGCGATCGGAGGCCATCAGGGCGTCGCGCGAAAGAAAGTCGGCGCCGAAGGAGATGCGCGACTTGCCGCCGTTGAGCTTATTGTTGCCCCAGCGGACGGTGTAGCGCATCTCGCCCGCGCCGCCATCGTCGGTGAAGGAGCCGCGCACGCTGGTGTAGAGGCCGTCGTAGCGAGGGGCGACGATGTAGTTGACCACGCCGGCGGCGGCCTCGGAACCGTAGATGGCGGAGGCGCCATCGCGCAGGATCTCGACGCGGGAGGTGAGGCCCGCGGGGACGGTGTTGACGTTGACGGACAGGGCAGGCGTGCCGAACTCGCTTTGCGAGATCGGGTGCGGCGGCATGCGGCGGCCATTGACGAGCACGAGCGTGCTGCCGGAGCCGAGGCCGCGGAGATCGATGGAGGTATTGTCGCCGCGGGCGCTCTGCCCGGCAGATTCCTGCTCCGTGAGAAGCGGGGCATTGGCGATGGTGATGGTATCGAAAAGGTCCGCAGGAGTGCTGGCGCCGCGGAGGTCGAAATCATCCATATCGAGGATGGTGACGGGGAGCGCGGTCTCGATATCGGCGCGGCGGATATTGGAGCCCGTCACGGTGACGGCCTCCAATTGCAGGGGCGCGGGGGGCGGCGGGGTCTGTGCGGCCAGGTTGGCGACCACGCCAAGAGCGAGGAGGCTGGGTACGACGGACGGGCTGCGGCGCGAAGCGAGCGCCGAACGGGTGGTGTTCATAATAGTCGCGGCTGGGAAGGCGTGGCGCACGCAGCGTGCAGCGCTGCGTCTGCCACGGGGTGGGGCTTAGCAGGATTGATACCTGCCGGAGGGGAGGGCCCCAAGTTGCGCGAACCGGAGGCGAGGGGCGAGGATCTTGCGACGAACGGGAAGGCCGGCGCGACAGACGGCAAACAAGCGTGGGGACCGCCGGCGGGCCCCGACTAGGGCGGTGGACCTTTCTTACGTGCCAGGGCTGATTGGCCGCCCTGAGAGGACGATCTCTCCCGGGCTAGATCTTCAGCGAGTCGCCAGCGGCGAGAACTCGGACGGTGTGGCCGGACTTCGCGGCGTCGGCGGCGAATTTGCCGGCATCCTGCTGGATGGGCGCCCACGTGTTGTAATGCATGGGGACGGCGAGCTTGGGCTTAAGGAAATCGAGGGCGATGAGAGCGTCTTCCGGGCCCATGGTGTAATTGTCGCCGATGGGCAGGAGCGCGAGATCGAGGCCCACCTTGCCGATGAGCTGCATATCGAGGAAGAGCGCGGTATCGCCAGCATGGTAGACGGTCTTGCCGTCTGCCTGGATGAGGATGCCGCAGGCGGCGCCCAAGTAGATGGGATTGAGCCCCGCCTTTATGCTGGAGGTGTGGTGGGCGATGGTGAGCTTGACGCGACCGAAGGGAAAATTGAAGCCGCCACCCGGATTCATGCCGTGGCTCTTCACGCCCTGCGCGCCGAAGTACTCGGCGATCTCGTAGTTGGCGATGATGGTGGCATCGCAACGCTTGGCGATATCGAGCGCGTCGCACGTGTGATCCTCGTGGCCGTGGGTGAGGAGGACGTAGTCGCAGCGGAGATCCTCAGCCTTGGATTTCGCGGCGGGGTTGTCGGTGAGATATGGGTCGATTAGCAACCGGGCCTTGGCGGTCTCGACGAGGAAGCAGGAGTGGCTGAGGTAGGTGATTTTCATTTTTTGAAAAATCCCAAACGCCAAAGGTCCGAACGCCAAAAAATCTCAGGTGCCGATACTTTGGCGTTTGGAATTTTGAGATATGGAGTTTGTCGCGGTCAGGCGGCTACGGGGGCGGAGATTTTTTCGATGCGGGACAGAACCTCGGGGGTGAGCTGCGGGAGGAGGTCGAGGGCGGCGAGGTTTTCGCGGAGTTGCTCCACGCGGGAGGCACCGAGGATGACACTGCTGACGTGCGGATTTTGGGCGCACCAGGCGACGGCGAGGCGGGGGAGGGTAGTGCCGAGCTCGCGGGCAATGGCGGTGAGGGCGGTGACGGCGGCGAGCTTGCGCGGGGCGTCGGGCTGGCCGAGGAGACGATCGCGGAGCCAGCTGAGATCGGCGGTGTTGAGCCGCGAATCGGCGGGGAGCGCGTTGTTGTACTTGCCGGTGAGAAGGCCGGAGGCGAGTGGCGACCAGATCGTGAGGCCCAGGCCCACGGGCGCGCGGTAGAGTGGCGCGTACTCGCGCTCGACGCGCGAGCGGTGAAAGAGATTGTACTGCGGCTGCTCGACGATGGGGGCGTGGAGATTGCCCTCGGCGCAGAGGCGGTGCGCTTCCTTGATGGCATCGGCGGGCCACTCGCTGGTGCCCCAGTAGAGCACCTTGCCCTGCACGATGAGGTCGTGCATCGCCCGCACGGTCTCGGCCAGAGGGACATTGGGATCGGGACGGTGGCAGTAGTAGAGATCGAGGTAGTCGACCTGAAGACGACGCAAAGCGTCGTGGCAGGCCTCGACGATGTGCTTGCGGGAAAGGCCGGTCTGGTTGGGCTTGTCGTCTTCCCAGCCGAAATAGACCTTGCTCGAAACGAGGTAGGAACTGCGACGCCAGCCGGATTTTTGCAGGATGGCGCCCATCACGCGCTCGGCCTGGCCGTCGGCGTAGGTCTCGGCGTTGTCGAAGAAGTTTACGCCTGCATCGTAGGCCGTGTGCAGGAGCTCCCGCGCGGTGTCGTCGCTGATCTGCTTACCGAACGTCACCCAAGCTCCGAAGGAGAGGGCGCTGATCTGAAGGCCGGAGTGGCCGAGACGACGGTAGAGCATGGGAGGAATTTACGATTTTGGAGTTACGATGTACGAGGCGGGGGCGCGGGCTAGGAAGCTTTGCGCGGCGGCAACGTCCTGGGGAGTGAGCTGATGGCTAGCCGGGAGGGGCTCGACCTTTACCTCGGCGCCGCCGGCGCGGAGGAGGGCGGCGAGGCGCTGCGGGTGATCGAGCGGGACGATGGGATCGGTGGTGCCATTGGTAAGCAGCACGCGTTTGCCGGCGAGGGTGCCGGGGGCGGCGGCTTGATCGAGGACGACCATCGAGCGGAAGAGGATACCGCCGCCAAGGACTTCGGGGCGGAGAAGGAGCATCGTGGCGGCGATATTGGCACCGTTGGAAAAGCCGAGGGCGATGAGGCGCGCGGGATCGAGCTTGTACTCCATGGACGCAGCGGCGACGAAATCGGCGAGCGCGTGCGTGCGGCGGGTGACCTCCGCCGGATCGAAACGGCCCTCTGCGAGCCGGGCAAAGAAGCGCAAGGCGCCGCCCTCGCTCACGTCGCCGCGCGGGCTCAGCAGCGCGGAGCCGGGCGAGATCGTGCGACCGAGCCGGAGCAGATCGTGCTCCGTGCCGCCAGTGCCGTGCAGCAGCAGGAGAGGAGGCGCGGAAGGGCTCGAGCCAGCTTCGTAAACATGATGATAGGTCAGGTGAGCCATAGGATGCGTGTCACAAGTCGTTGCGAGACGCGGCGCAATAAAGGTGAGTGCGGGCCAAGTGCAAGCGGCGGGCAGGCTAAGACGGCGGGCGATGAACGGCGAGCGGGGTGGAAATTTTTTCGGGCGACTTTGGCCGCGCAAAGGCGGCGGAGAGCGAAATAGCCCGGATATAGAGGAGGATTTGGGCAAAAAGATGCGGCGCCGCAGCGTTGGCTTGGGGCGGAGGCGGCAGGGAGTTGAATGGACACGACGGAGCACGAATGAAGAAACCGAGGAAGGCGGTGGGCTTGGGGCCGCCGGCCTGACGGAGTTCACTCTAGCTGAAAACGGGCAGCGTGTCATCCCCCTGTCGAGGGTTTGATGACTTCGGGCTGCCAAGGGCCGCACGGAGGCCGCGCGGTGTGCCCCGAACCTGACGATCAGGGATCGATCTTCTTGATGCGGGCGATGTGCCGGCCGCCTTCGAACTCGGTCGCGAGCCAGACCTTTACGATGGCAAGGGCCTCGGCTTCGCTGACGGTACGCTGGCCGATGGAGAGGCAGTTGCCATCATTGTGGGAGCGGTTCCACACGGCGAGCTGCTCATTCCAGCAGAGGCCGCAGCGGACGCCGCGCACCCGGTTGGCGACGATGGCCTCGCCATTGCCCGAGCCGCCGAGCACGATGCCGCGCTCGAACTCGCCGCGCGCCACGGCCTCGGCCGTAGGGCGGATAAAGTCGGGATAGTCGCAGGAGGCATCCGAGTAGGTGCCGAAATCGCGAACGGTATGACCCTCCGCGAGAAGCATGGCCTTGATCGCCTCTTTGTAGGCGAAGCCGGCGTGATCGGAACCGATGGCTACGGAATACTTGCGGGACATGGGAAAGGTATGGGTAGGCCACTACCACGAAACATGGAGGGCGAGCGGGTGTCGTACTACCTAGGCGGACTAGCCAGCAACCCAATTTACTGACATGAAAACCAAGCTCGTATCGCTCCTAGGCGCTGTGACTCTCGCGCTTGTCGCGGGGTGCTCGACCGTGGACTCACGGATCGACAAGAACCGGGCGGCTTTCAACACGTGGCCGCCGGCGGTGCAGGACCGGGTGGTGAAAGGAGAAGTGGATATCGGTTTTACCACCGAGCAGGTGCGAGTGGCGCTCGGGGAGCCGGATCGGGTCTTTACTCGGACTTCGGCGGACGGCACTGCGCAGATCTGGAGCTACCGCGAGCGGGGGCCGAAATTTGGCTTTGGCGTGGGAGTGGGCGTGGGGTCATTTGGCAGTCGCGGTGGCTCGTTTGGCAGCGTGGGCATCAATACGGGCACAGGGTACCACGACGATGAGAAGATGGGTGTCGTCTTTGACCAGCGTGGGGTGGTGACCTCGATCGAGACGCGCGGGAAGTAAGGTTTAAGGTTTGGGTAGGTTTGTAGTCCGGCGAGGAACGGGGGCTTAAGCAGGACTCCCGTCCCGCCCCTCACGGGGCGGGCTACGAGGCGAAAAGGCGCAGCAGGGCCGACGTGTCGCTGAGGTCGGCGACGGTGGCGGTGGGGCGGTGGGCGGCGAGCTGATCGTAGGTCGCGCTGCCAGTGGCGACGGCCAGGGTGCGGGCACCGATAGCCTGCCCGCACGCGATGTCGTGCGGGGTGTCGCCGATGACCCAGACATTGTCGGCGGGGAAATGGACGCCGTGGCGCTCAAGGGCGCGGCGGAGGGCGTGAGGGCCGAGATCGTTGCGCAGCTCGGCGTCGTCGCCGAAGGCGCCGAAAGCGAAACGCTCCCAGAGGCCGTGATGCTCGAGCTTGGCCTGGGCGCTGCGGCGCATGTTGCCGGTGAGGAGGCCCTGCGCGATCGCGCCGTGGGTGGAGGCGGCGTCGAGGATGGCGTGGACTCCGGGAAGGACGCGGGAGTGGGGATTGCGCAGCGCGGATGGGAGGGCGGAGAGGTACGGCTCGAAAAGGCGAGCGACGTTTTCGGGCGTGGGCGGAAGGCCGACTTTTTGGAAAATCGCGCGGAGGATGTACGTGTCGGTGCGGCCGGCGAAGTCGATGTCCTCCAGGGAGTCTTCGATATTGAAGGCGGACTTCAGGGCGACGCGCAGAGCGCGGGCGCCGGCTCCGCCGGAAAGGATCAGCGTGCCATCGATGTCCCAGAGGAGGAGGTATTTCACGCGAAGAGCGAAAACGGAAAAACCGCGCGGGCAATGGCGCGGTTTGGCGGGAAACACTTTACCGGAGTGGCGCATTCGGATGCGCCCGGGGTGCTGGCAGCGACGAGGGAGCCGAGGGCAGGGCACGACGCAGGACCCTGACCCGCCGGGTGGGGATGCCACGCCTCCGTCGGAAAACGATACGGGTGCTACTTGCGCCAGCCGCCGTTGATCGTGGTGACGGCTTGGAAATAGACGGCGGTGAGGGCTTCGAGGGAGGGGAGCCAGGCGGCGGGAGAAGTCGATTCGACGCGGGAGGAGCGCCGCTCGGCGAGGGCGCGCTCGGCAAGCCGGCGGGCGAGAGCAAGACCTTCGGCGAGGGTGGGCGTGCGGAGTGAGGTGGGGAAAACTGCGCTGCTCATGCCCGGAGAGTAACAAAAAGCGCGATAGGTGGGAAATATGACTTTCCCATTTCAGTAATAGGTATTGGCTATCACGGTACAGAACGCCGATCGCTCATGGAACTACACCAGCTCCGCTATTTCCTTGCCGTGGCGCGTGCGCGCAACTTCAGCCGCGCGGCGGAGCAGTGCCATGTGGCGCAGCCCTCGCTGAGCCAGCAGATCATGAAGCTGGAGGAGGAACTGGGGGAGAAACTTTTCGAGCGGACGAAGCGCGCGGTGTCGCTCACGCCCTCGGGGGAACTCTTCCGCGAGCACGCGGAGCGGGTGGTGGCGGCCATGGAGGATGCGCAGGAGAGCCTGCGCGATGTGCGCGGGCTGGTGCGCGGGCGGGTGGCACTAGGGGCGCTGCCGACCATCGCGCCGTACTACCTGCCGGAGCGGCTGCAGCGCTTTGCGGTGAAGCATCCGGGCATCGAAGTGGTGGTGCACGAGGATACCACGGCGCAGCTCGTGCGCGCGGTGATGGCCAAGGAGATCGATGTGGCGCTGCTGAGCCTGCCGGTGGAACGCGCCGGCCTGGTGGCGGAGACCTTTTTCGAGGAGCCGCTGCTCGCGGCGCTGCCGAAGAAGCACAAGCTGGTGAAGCGCGGGGCCAAGCCGGTGACGCTGGATGACTTGGAGCAGGAGGCCTTCGTGCTGATGAAGGAAGGCCACTGTCTCGCGGGGCAGGCGCTGCAATTTTGCCAGCTCAATGGCTTCTCGCCGCGGGTGAGCTTTCGCAGCGCGCAGATCGAGACGGTGCTGAGCTTCGTCGCGGCCAACTGGGGCGTGTCGCTCGTGCCGGCGATGGCGCGGCGAGTGGCGGTGAGGGGCGTCGAATACCGCGAAATCGCGGGCGTGACGCGCGCGATTGGGGTGGTGTATCGCGAGGGGCGGCCGCTGAGCGGGGCGGCGAGGGAGTTGATCGCGTTTTTGAAGGCTTAGGCTCGTGGACGAGCGTGGGAGTGAACCACGAATGGACGCGAAGGGACACGAATAGAAGAGTGATCTACTGTCGCGCGCGTTTTTAGCGCTTATGGGCGTGAAGAGGCAGGTCGGGAAGAGCGGTATAAAGGGCCGTTATTCGTGTGTCTTGGTGTCCATTCGTGGTTCAATAGTTTGGGAAATAAAAAGCGGCGGCCCGGGGAGGGGCCGCCGCGAAGAGGATGAAGTTTGACCGGAGCTTAGATCGCGTGGATGGCGCTCTTGCTGACGGCGAGGCCGGCTTCTTTCACGGCTTCGCTCATGGTGGGGTGGGCGTGGATGGTGCGGCCGAGGTCTTCGGCGCTGCCACCGTATTCCATGTGGGTGACGATCTCGCTGATGAGCTCGCCGGCGTTGTGGCCGAGGATCTGGGCGCCGAGGATCTTGTCGGTCTTGGCGTCGGCGATGATCTTGACGTAGCCATCGGTGGCGGCGGCGGCGATGGCGCGGCCATTGGCGCCGAAGTTGAACTTGCCGACGTTGATGGCGAGGCCTTTGGCCTTGGCGGCGTCTTCGCCGAGGCCGACGCTGGCGACCTCGGGGCTGGTGTAGACGATGCCGGGCATGAGGTCCCAATTGATGTGCCCGTGCTTGCCGGCGATCCACTCGGCGACGGCAGCGCCATCTTCCTCGGCCTTGTGCGCGAGCATGGGACCGGCGACGACATCGCCGATGGCCCAGATGCCGGGGACATTGGTGCGGAGGTGGCCGTCGACCTTGACGCGCTTACGCTCGTCGAGCTCGACGCCGACCTTGTCGAGGCCGAGGGCATCGGTGAACGGACGGCGGCCGACGGAGACGAGCACCTTGTCGGCGGGGAACTCGAGCTTCTGGCCCTCGCGCTCAGCGGTGACGACGCCCTTGGCGAAGCCGGTGACCTTGGCATTGACCTCGATCGTGAGGCCCTGCTTCTGCAGGATGCGGGTGAAGTTGCGGACGATATCCTCGTCGTAGGTGGGGCCGGCGATGCGCGGGAGGAACTCGACGACCGTGACCTTGGAGCCGAGGCGAGCCCAGACGGAGCCGAGCTCGAGGCCGATGACGCCGCCGCCGACGACGACGAGATGCTTCGGCACGGAGTCGAAGGCGATGGCCTGATCGCTGGAGACGACCGTCTTGCCGTCGAACTTCATCATGGGGAGCTCGACCGGGGCGGAGCCGGTGGCGATGACGATATTCTTCGCGGTGAGCTGCTTGTCGCCGACCGCGATCGTATTGGCGGAGACGAAGCTGGCGGCACCGGTGAGGACGGTGACCTTGCGAGCCTTGGCGAGCTGGCTGAGGCCGCCGACGTTCTTGGCGACCACCTCATCCTTGCGCTTCAGGAATGCGGCGAGGTCGAGCTCGACCGCGCCGAGCTTGATGCCGTGCTCCTGGGCGTGCTGCTTTGCCCAGACGAAGTGCTCGCTGGAGTGGAGCAGCGCCTTGGAGGGGATGCAGCCGACATTGAGGCATGTGCCGCCGAGGGTGGCGCGCTTTTCGACGAGCGCGACCTTGAGGCCGAGCTGCGCGGCGCGAAACGCGCACACATAGCCGCCGGGGCCGGCGCCGATTACGATGACGTCAAAGGAGTCCATGATGCGAAGTAGCGAGTGGTGAGTAGCGGGTAGCGAGCGGGGGAGGCAGCTTCGTAGCGTGATGCTCGCTACTCACCACCCGCTGCTCGCTACTTTTCGGTCGATCAGACCGCGAGGAGCAGGCGGCTCGGGTCTTCGATGGCCTGCTTCACCTTTACGAGGAAGGTGACGGCTTCCTTGCCGTCGACGAGGCGATGATCGTAGCTGAGGGCGAGGTACATCATCGGGCGGATGACGACCTGGCCATTCACGGCGACGGGGCGCTCATTGATGGCGTGGAGGCCGAGGATGGCGCTCTGCGGCGGGTTGATGATCGGGGTGGAGAGCATCGAGCCGAAGATGCCGCCATTGGTGATGGTGAAGACGCCGCCCTCGAGATCGGCGAGGGTGATCTTGCCGTCGCGGGCGCGCTTGGCGACATCGGCGATGGCCTTCTCGATATCGGCCATGCCGAGCGTGTCGCAGCCGCGCACGACGGGGACCATGAGGCCTTTCTCGGTGGAGACGGCCATGCCGATATCGTAGTAGTGATTCTGGACGATGCTATCGCCATCGATCTGGGCATTGACGCCGGGGACCTCCTTGAGGGCGTGCACGACGGCCTTGGCGAAGAAGGACATGAAGCCGAGCTTGAGGCCGTTTTTCTTCACGAAGTCATCCTGATACTTGGCGCGGAGGGCCATGACGGCGGACATATCGACCTCGTTAAAGGTCGTGAGCATGGCGGCCTCGTGCTGAGCGGAGACGAGGCGCTGCGCGATCTTGGCGCGGAGGGGCGTCATCTTCTTGCGCGTCTGGCGGGTGCCAGCGGGCACGGGAGCCGGAGCGGGCGCGGCAGGCGCGGGGGCCTTGGCGGGAGCGGCGGCAGGCGCAGCGGCCGGAGCCGGAGCGGCAGCGGGCTTGGCCTCGGCGGCGGCGAGGACATCGCCCTTGGTGACGCGGCCACCCTTGCCGGTGCCGGCGACGCTGGCGGGATCGATGCCCGTCTCGGCTGCGACTCGACGGACGGCAGGCGACTGCTCGGCGCTCTTGGCCGCGGCGGGAGCGGCGGCGGCCGGGGCGGGGGCAGCAGCGCCCGCGGAGACGGCGGTGTCGATGGTGGCGACGACCTGGCCGATCTTGACCTCATCGCCGGCGGCGACCTTGAGGGCGATCTTACCGGCAGCCTCGGCGGTGCCTTCGCTCGTGATCTTGTCGGTCTCGAGCTCGAAGAGAGGCTGGTCTTTATTGACCGTGGCGCCATCGGCGATGTGCCATTTGGCGAGGATGCCGGAGGCGATCGACTCGCCCATGGGGGGGACTTTGACTTCGATGAGAGGCATGTTGAGAAGTAGCGAGTAGCGGGTGGTGAGTAGCGAGTAGAAAGGCAGCTCAGTAGCGTAGGCTCGCTACTCGCTACTCACTACTCGCACCTTGGTTCGTTAGATCGTGAAGGCTTGTTTGAGGAGAGCGGCGAGCTCGAGCTTGTGCAAGGCGAGGGAGCCGACGGCGGGCGAGGCGGAGGCATCGCGGCCGGCGTAGAGCGGCTTCTTGCCAAAGAGCGTCTCAAGCTGGGGGGCCATGTGCGACCAGGCGCCGTTGTTGGCGGATTCCTCCTGGGCCCAGACGAGCTTGGCGCCGGCGTATTTTTTGGCGATCTCGGCGACGCGCTTTTCGTTGAGCGGATAAAGCTGCTCGATGCGGACGATGGCGGTATCGGCGATCTTCTGCTTCGCGCGGTAATCGGCGAGGTCGTAGTAGACCTTGCCCGAGCAGAGGATGACGCGGGCGGCCTTCTTGGGGGCCTCGACGTCGTCGATGATCTCCTGGAAGCCACCGTCGGTGAAGTCCGCGAGCTTGGAAACGGCGGCAGGATGGCGGAGGAGGGACTTGGGCGACATCACGATGAGGGGCTTCTTCACATCGCGCTTCACCTGGCGGCGGAGAGCGTGGAAGATATTGGCCGGGGTCGTGATATTGGCGACCTGAATATTATCCTCCGCGCAGAGCTGGAGGAAGCGCTCGAGGCGAGCGGAGGAGTGCTCGGGGCCCTGGCCTTCGTAGCCGTGGGGCAGGAGGAGGACGATGCCGCTATTGCGCTGCCACTTGGATTCGCCGGAGGAAATGAACTGATCGATGACGACCTGCGCGCCATTGGCGAAATCGCCGAACTGCGCTTCCCACATGATGAGCATGCCGGGGTAGTCGAGCGAGTAGCCGTAGTCGAAGCCGAGCACGGCGGCCTCGGAGAGGAGGGAGTTGTAGACGCAGAATTGGGCCTGTTTCTCGCTGATGTTCTTCAGCGGGGCGTAGGTGGCATCGGTCTCGCCGTCGTGGAGGACGGCGTGGCGATGGCTGAAGGTGCCGCGCTCGCAATCCTGGCCGGAGAGGCGGACGGGCGTGCCCTCGACGAGGAGCGTGCCGAAAGCGAGGGCCTCGGCAAAGCCCCAATCGATGCCCGCGCCATCCTTGTGCGCCTGCACGCGCGCATCGAGGAAGCGCTTGATCTTGGGGTTGGGCTTGAAGTCGGCGGGTAGGGTGGTGAGGCCCTTGACGACCTGGGCGATGACCTCGGCGGAGACCTTGGTATTGACCGGGTTGAAGTGGTAATCCGGCTGAAAGATGGCGGTGGAGCCCTCGAACTTGCGCTTCTCGAGGTTGGCGGCGCGCTTATCCTTCTTGGCGACCTCGGCGGCCTTGGCCTTTTCGAGGTTGTTTTCGAGAGCGGCGGAGTACTCGGCCTTGATGGCCTCGGACTCGGCGGCGGTGATGGCGCCTTCCTCGATCAGGCGCTTGCTGAGAACGGCGGAGACCTGGGGATGCGCGGCGATCTTCTTGTAGAGGAGGGGCTGCGTGAAGGCAGGCTCGTCGGTCTCGTTGTGGCCATGCTTGCGGTAGCAATACATGTCGATCACGACGTCGCGGCCGAACTTTTCGCGGAAGGCGAGGGAGAGCTGCGCGACCATGCACACGGCCTCGGGATCGTCGCCGTTTACGTGGAAGATGGGGGCCTCGATCATCTTGGCGACGTCGGTGCAGTAGCGCGTGGAGCGCGCATCGGACGGAGCCGTGGTGAAGCCGATCTGGTTGTTGACGATGATGTGAAGCGTACCGCCAGTGCGGTAGCCGGGGAGTTGCGAGAAATTAAGCGTCTCCGCGACGACGCCCTGGCCGGCAAAGGCCGCATCGCCGTGGATGAGGAGCGGGAGCACCTGATGGCGGAAGCCTGCGCCGCCGCGGAGGCGCTGGCGGGCGCGAGCCTTGCCTTCGACGACGGGATTGACGATCTCGAGGTGGGAGGGATTGGCAGCGAGGCGGACCTCGACCTTCTTGCCGGCGCGGGTATCGAGCACCGCCTCGTAGCCAAGGTGGTACTTGACGTCGCCATCGCCGCCGACGGCGTCGGGGATGTAGTTTTCGGAGAACTGCTCGAAGAGGACATCGAACGACTTCCGCATGACGCTCGTGAGGATATTGAGGCGGCCACGGTGGGCCATGCCCATGACGACTTCCTCGACGCCCTGCGCGGGGCACATCTCGATGATGGAGTCGACCGCGGCCACCATCGTCTCGCCGCCCTCGAGGGAGAAGCGCTTTTGCCCGACGTACTTGGTGTGGAGGAAGCGCTCGAAGAGCTCAGCCTTATGGACGCGGCGGAGGATGCGGACCTTCTCGTTCTTGGAGAATTTGGGCTGGTTGCGATTGGCCTCCATCTGCTCCTGGAGCCAGTTGCGCGCATCCATATCCTGGATGTGCATGAACTCGACGCCGACGTGGCCGCAGTAAGTCTGGCGGAGATTGTGGATGATCTCGCGGAGCTTCATCTGGCCGCCGCCGAGGTAGGTGCCGGTATCGAACGTCGTATCGAGGTCGGACTCGCTGAGGGAGAACTGGGCGAGCGAGAGCTTGGGGTGCGGAGCAGGGGCGTCGCTGAGCGGATCGAGGTGCGCCTCGAAGTGGCCGATGGCGCGGTAGGTATTGATGAGGTGGAGGACGCGGGCCTGCTTGAGGCTGTCGATCACCGGAGTGGCGAGAGCGGCGCGGGCCTCGAGATCGGTGGCGCCCGCGACCGCAGAGGAGGGGGGCACGCCATTGGAGCCGAGGGCAAAGCCTTGGAAAAAGGCGCGCCACGTGGGGTCGACCGAATTGGGGTCGTTCTGCCAGGATTCGTAGGCAGCCTCGATGACAGCGGCGTTGGCGTGGGTGGGCACGGAAGGGCTATTCATTGAAAAGGGTTAGGGACTGGGAAATAGGGAGGGTGACTAGACCATACGGCGGGGGCAGAGACAAGTATGGCGCGGACTCTCGGGGGGATTGCAATCCGGCTTAAGGTAGGTAACAGGCCGATTAGTAAATCCCTGCCCTCATCATGGAAACACAGATCAAAGCATCGCTTAACGCACTCTTGTCAGCTATAAAAGCATCTGATGGGCAGACGATTGCGGCGGAGATGGGCAAGCTGGATGACTTTCTCGAGAAAGGCCGAGACACGCTGCACCCGCAACTTGTGCATTTCCTGCAGAATCGGAGCTACGCAAAAGCCGTAATGTTTCTGGGTGGTGAGCTGGATATCCCGGTGGGGGTCTGCGGCGGCCGGGCGGGCAAAGCCAAGGGCTAACAACGCGGTCCTCTTCCAAAAGCCATGGCCAATCCTAATAAAATCTCGACTGAAGGCGGGCAATCGCTGGGGCAGAATCCCTTTGGCGCACTGAGTGGGGCCGGGTTGCCACAAGCCCCCAAGACGCCTCCCGCGGGGGCACAGCCGGCCAAACCGGCGGCGGCAGCGAAGGAGAAAAATCGGGGTAGGGTGGATGTGCGCCGCGAGACGGGCGGCCGCGGCGGCAAGACGGTGACCGTCGTCGACGGCTTTGTGGGCATAGGCCTGCCGGAGAAGGAGACACTCTGCAAAAAGATGCGGAGTGCCTGCGGGTGCGGCGGGACCGTGAAGGACGGTGCGATCGAGATCCAGGGTGACCAGCGTGAGACGATCGCGCGGATACTGGCCGAGGCGGGCTTCCGGCCGGTGATGGCCGGAGGCTGAGCGGGCCGCAAGCAGGGGCTTAGGCGGCCAGGCCGGCGGTGAGCGCGAGCGCGCCCTTCGCGCGATTGAGGATGTAGAGGTGGTAGCCGGGCGCGCCGTTGGCGAGGAGGCCGCGGATCTGGGTGAGTGCCCAGTCGATGCCGATGGTCTCGACGACGTCGGTATCTTCGGCGGCGACTTCGAGGCGGGTGATGAGCTGCTTGGGGAGCGTAGCCCCGCACATCTGGGTAAAGCGCTGGATCTGTTTGAGCGAGAGGACAGGCATGATGCCGGGCACGATGGGCACGGTGATGCCGGCGGCGCGGCAGCGCTCGACGAAGCGATAGTACTGCGTGTTATCGAAGAAGAGCTGCGTGGTGACGAAGGCCGCGCCGTTATCGACCTTGCGACGGAGGTGCGTGAGGTCGGCTTCGAGCGAAGGGGCCTCCGGATGTTTTTCCGGGTAGCCGGCGACGCCCAGACAGAAATCCGGGTGGCGGGCCTTGAGGAGCGATACGAGCTCGCTCGCATTGCGCAGGCCATCGGTGGCGACTTGAAATTGCGTGGCCCCCTTCGGCGGGTCGCCGCGGAGCGTCATGATATTGCGAAAGCCGCCGTCGTGGATGCGGTCGGCGATCTCGCCGAGCTCCGCGCCCGAGTGGCCCACACAGGTGAGGTGGGGCATGACGGTAAAGCCCAGCTCGTTTTTGAGGAGAGCGCTGACTTGGGCCGTGCGGTCGCGCGTGGTGCCGCCTGCGCCGTAGGTGACGGAGACGAAGTCGGGGTTCATGCGCTTGAGGGCGCTTGCGGTGGCGCGCAGGGCCTCCACGCCCGCGTCGTCCCTAGGCGGGAAGAACTCGAGGGAGCGCAGGGGACGTTGCTGGGCGAAAAGGTCGGAGATGGGCCGGTCTGGCGTCATGTCAAATCAACGTATATGTAACTGTTGATATGTGTAAAGTCGATTGGGTAAGTTACCCATCTTTCGTGGGGTTGATAGCTTGGGCGAGGGGAATCGGCGGCGTCATAAAGGGTGCACTTGACGGGAGAGGAAGGCTGCATTGCCTCGGGACGGACCACCGGCGTTTGACATGATATCGCAGACGCCTGCCGGAGGTCGGCGTCGCACACTCAGGACAAGCCAATCATGAAGAATTGGATTTTTCTGCTGGTGGCCGCCGGTTTGGAAGTCGGTTGGGCCATCGGCCTCAAGTATACGCACGGCTTTACCCGGCTCTGGCCTTCCGTCGCCACGATCGCCGGGATGGCCGCAAGTATGTATCTGCTGGCATTGGCAGCGCGCGAGCTGCCGATCGGCACGGCCTACGCCGTGTGGACAGGGATCGGCGCAGTGGGCACCGCAACGCTGGGCATGGTGCTGCTCGGCGAGCCTGCGACAGCGGGGCGGGTAGCGTGCATCGTAATGATCGTATCCGGCGTGGTCGGGCTCAAGGTACTGAGCTGATGGATACGGGTGTCCGGGGGGAGCTCGCCGCGTGAGCGCGGGGAGCGGAGGCTAAAGGGCGATGCGGTCCCGCCCCTCACGGGGCGGGGCTACTCTCAGCTGCGCACGGAGCCAGCTTCTTCGTAAACGCCGAGATGGCGGTAGCGCTCGTAGCGCAGGTCGAGGAGCTTTTCGGAGGAGAGGCCGCGAAGGTCGTTGAGGTGCTTCTGAATGACGTACTTCAGCGCTTCAGCGGCCTGGGCGAGATCGTTGTGCGCGCCACCGAGGGGCTCGGGGATGACCTCATCGACGACGCCCAGGCGCTCGAGGTGATCGGCGCTGAGTTTGAGGGCTTCCGCGGCCTTGGGGGCGGCGGCACCGTCTTTCCAGAGGATCGCGGCGCAACCCTCGGGGGAGATGACGGAGTAGTAGCTGTTTTCGAAGATGAGCACGCGGTCGGTGACGCCGATGCCGAGGGCGCCGCCGGAGCCGCCTTCGCCGACGACGACGGAGAGCGTGGGCGTGGCGAGCATCGCCATCTCACGGAGATTAACCGCGATGGCCTCGGAGACGTGGCGGGCCTCAGACTCGACGCCGGGGAAGGCACCGGGCGTGTCGATGAAGGTGAGCACGGGCAGGCGGAATTTTTCCGCCATCTTGAAAAGGCGGAGGGCCTTGCGGTAGCCCTCGGGCTGGGGCATGCCAAAATTGCGTGCGATGCGCTCCTTGGGGTCGCGGCCCTTCTGCTGGGCGATGATCATCACGGCTTCGCCGTTGAAGAATGCAGTGCCGCCGATGAGCGCCTGGTCATCCTTATACTGGCGGTCGCCGTGGAGCTCCTGGAAATCCTGGCAGATCGCATTGATGTAATCGAGCGCGTAGGGGCGCTTGGGGTGACGGGCGATCTGGACCTTTTGCCAGGGCGTGAGGTTGGAGTAGATGTCGCGCTGCATCGTCTCGATCTTGCGCTCGATGGCGCGGATCTCGGTGGCGAGATCGACATTTGTCTCGATCGAGCGCTGGCGAAGTTCGTCGAGCTGTTTGACGAGCTCGCGAAGCGGCTTTTCGAACTCCAACGCGTAGGCCGGTGCTTCCATGAGTAGATTTGAGGGTGCAGGCTACCGAGGCGCGCCAAACGCTGTCAACGGGCACGACACCTCAATAATTACCCCTGCGGGTTTTTCAGCTGGTCTTTCCAGGAGGCGATCTTGGCCTGGGCACCGAAGTGCTCGGCCTTGGCCTTGTCGCCGCGCTCCATCCAGATGCGGGACAGGGAGGTGTTGATGAAAACGTCGGAGGGCCGCAGCGCGTGCGCGCGATCGGCGGCGGCGAGCGCGGCGTCGAGCCGGCGCAGGGAGAAATTGACCTCCGCGAGCGCGTGCCAGGCCTCGAAGGAGTCGGGTGCGGCGGCGGTCGCCTGACCGAGCTTGGCGAGCGCGGAGTCGTTGTCCCCGAGAGCGTAGTCGGCGGTGGCGTCTTCGATGAGGGTCTGGAGCTCGTCACTCGTCATGCGTGAGGGTGCAGTGTGCGACGGGTTGTTAGAGAATCAACATCGCGTCGCCATAACTGAGGAAGCGATACTCGCGCGCGATGGCCTCGGTGTAGATCTCGCGAATCCACGCGATGCCGTCGGTGCTGCCCGGCGCGAGGAAGGCCGAGACGAGGCAGAGCAGGGTGGAGCGCGGCTGGTGAAAATTGGTCACAAGCGCATCGACGCCGCGAAAGGTGCGCGGCGGGTAAATGAAGATGCCGGCTTCGGCCAGATGCGCGCTCTCGCCGGGCACGGGCGCATCGTGCGTCGAGAGGAAATCCTCGATGGTGCGCACGCTCGTCGTGCCGACGGCGATACGGCGGCCGGTGCGGCCCTCGGCGGGTGAGGGGAACAACGAGCGCTGGGTTGCCGCGGGGATCTCGTAGATTTCGCGGTGAATCTCGTGGGCTTCGACCGTGTCTGTGGTGATCGGCTTGAAGGTGCCGAGGCCTACGTGCAGGGTGACATCGGCGGTGCCAATGCCCTTGGCGGCGAGTTGTGCGAAGAGCTCCGGCGTGAAGTGCAGGCCAGCGGTGGGTGCGGCGACGGCGACTCGGCGCTCGGTCTTGGCGTACACGGTCTGGTAGCGCTCGAGATCGACGGCGCGCTGGGCGTCGTGAGTCGCGCCGGTTTTCTCGCGGCGCTCGATGTAGGGCGGTAGGGGCACGTCGCCGAGCCGCGCGGCGACCTCGGTGATCGGTTGATCGCCGGGTGTCGTGAAGCGCACCAAGGCTGAGCCATCGGGCTCGCGACCGACGATCTCACCGCTGAAGCCGCCGCTGGCGTGCGCAAACGTGGCGCCGACGGGGAGCTTCTTGCCGGGCTTTACGAGACAGCGCCACGTGCGCTCATCGAGGGGGCGCAGGAGGAAGCACTCGATCTGCCCGCCGGTGGGCCTTTGCGCGTGAAGGCGGGCGGGGAGGACGGCGGCGTTGTTGCGGAAAAGGGTGTCGCCCGCGCGCAGATACTCCGGGAGGTCTGAGAACTGGCGGTGCTCAAGGGTGCGCGTCGCGCGATGGACCACCATTAGCCGCGACCGATCTCGGCGCGCGGCAGGCGTCTGCGCGATGAGCTGCGGCGGGAGCGGATAGTCGAAGAGGTCGGCGGAGAGCGGCGGCAAGGTAGGGAGATTTGACCGACCTCAAGCAATGCGGCTTGTACGAGGCTGACGCAATAGCGGAGGAATTTTCCGATTTGGTGTGCGCCGTGTTCTATGCCTGGGCCTGCACTACTTTGTAGGTCGTGGGCTGCCGGAACTGCCGAAGAAGCCTGATGATAACTAGAATAGGCAGTGAGTACGCCGACAGAAGTGTCGAAGTCGCGGTGTCCAGAAAGACTGTAAAGTGGAGAGGCTCGTTGATTTGAAGCCAACCTGCCGCATCGATTTTCCAAGAGTTCATTTTTGGAGTCTCGCTGATTCGGACTTCGCGACTCGCATGGTCCACCCAGTACGAAAAAAGATAACCCTCGAGTCGCAGGTTTTGATCGGTCGACCAACTGCGTCGAACGTCTGATAGTCGCCTATTCGGGATGGATGCAGGGCGATTTGATCTGCCAAGTCCAAGACTAGTCGCTGCTTCTTCTTAGACAGAACCATGACGAAGGCCACCGCTTCCCGCGAGAGGTGGCTTTCGTAGCCCGCAGCTTCAGGCATGGCCAAGCTGCTTCCGAAGATCTGCCACGCTGGTCTTTTTGCCCTTCGCCATTTCGTTTAAGCGACGGGCGGTCTCTTTTTTCCACACCGCGCGGTCTTGGCCGAGGCGAATTAGATAGGCCGACAAATCCTGACGCTCCCGTTCGGAGAGCTTTGACGCCCGTTGCTTAAGATCGAGAAATGCCGTGGCGGTCATTCGCTATAGGAATAAAACCCCTGTTATGGGGTCAAGCGGCGGTCGCTGGAGCCAACAATCGGATTTGAACCGATGACCCACGCTTTACGAATACTTCGGGGGTCACCTATGTGGCGGCGGCGCGTTGCCCAGAACTCAGGAAATGACGGGCGAGGGAGGGATGGATCGTTAGGGTTGGTGGTTCAGGGTGTGGATAGGTTGTGAATAATTTCGGCTTGTCGGGGATAGTGTACGGGTGAACACTCGTCCCCGAAGTCGACCACTGGCGCCTTTGTCCGAATCGCCAGCCGACCCTGCGAGTTGGAACTCGCGCCCGCCGCCCCGGCGCTCCGGGGTTTCAGGACAGTGGTTCGTCGTGTCTGCATCAGAGTTCCCCGTCTACAAGCCGAGCGTCTTCTACTTTCGAAAGGCCCTCGATGAATCGCGCACCAAGCAAGCGGCGATCGATGCCGCGCTCCTGGTGGCCGCCGAGTTTGACCAACTCCGCCAGTGGGCCATTGAGCAGCGAGTTTTGCCGCCGATGGAGACGGGCGCGGCAATGGCTTGTTTGAGTCAGGCGATCCGCGAAGAGCGGGCGCATGGGCAAGTAGTCGTGCTTGGCCTTTACCTTTGCCACGAGCTTGAGCAGTTGAAGGCCGCGGTGCGGGCGGTGGGGTTGATCCCGCCCAAATGGATCCTCGCTCCCGAAGAGGTTGAATCGAAGGGGTGGCAGATAGAAGATGGTCAGACTTTAAAAACGTAACTTCCCGTTTGGTAGGGCCGGAACGAGTGGCTGCTCTCGCTTATGATATTCGATCCGGAGATCGGGGCGAAGATCGTTGACTCGGGCCCCGTGTACTTGTCGTCCGCAGGGGTCGGCTTTCCGAAGGCCCCCAATACGAGGTATTTGGATTTATTTTCCGGCGTAGTTCGAGCTGAAATATTGGCTATCCAGTGCGAGGTGTTCTGTATCTCTACGACAAAGCTTGGAATCTCGATCGGTCGGGGCATCGCGAATTCGACGCCGTCAAAAGCAGCAAGCGGCATGACCACCGCGAAGATGACTCGTTGGACAGTTGAACGACGGAAAATCCTTACCGCATAATTCCGAATCGTCACAACTAAAGTTTCGATGAAGCCGGGTTGGTCGGTTGTCTCAAGTGGCACTATTTGCACATCGTCGTTAGATGCTAGAGTGGATCGGATCTCTTCTGGGGTTGGGTTCATTGGTTGGATGATTGGGTTGAGGAGTTAGGATCCGAGATTTCCCCGCAGCGCTTGCAGACCCACTGGCGTTGCCAGCGCTCCAACTCGCCGGGGAAAGCTTCGCGTTTTGCCACATACGCTCTGTGGCTTTTGGGTACGACCACGCAGATCGCTACCGTGATTACTGCCGCTATCACCCCCGCCCACCATTCGCTGATGAGAAACACCCCGACCGTGGCCGCTGCTGCGAGAGTAGCGAAAATATAGGCGACAATCGCAGGGCCCGGGCGCTCCGGCTGCACAGGAGGGGAGAGCTTCTCTGCAAGCAGAGTTTGTTTAGTTCCTGACCCCACGCCTACCCCAAGACCGCCGGATAGCCCCATGCCAATACCTCCGCCGGCGACAGTTGCTGTCTCGCCTTCGTACAGCGCGCTGACTTTGAAGTAGTGCTCGGCCGAGCCGCAGTGAGGGCAGGCGATCATGTGAAATCAGCCGGTCTTCTGCGCATCGGGAGAGTCCGGCCTTCCCCACTGCCCGGCTCTCCGTTTTGGTTTCGTAGCGTCAGCTTGCAATACTTCCGTCGATTGTCCGGCGATCACTGTATCGCTGGTGCGGATACGCTTTGGCGTATAAGGCGATGCGTCCTCCGAAACGGGGCGATCTTCCACGAGCGCCGTGATAGCCTGCTCAACAGTGATGTCTTCAGGCACAGCGTCCGACTGCGACAGCACAAACCACCGCTCGCCATTGAAGTTAGACTTCGCGTGAAGCTCCAGGCGATGCGCGGCCTCGTGTAGTGCCAGAAAGTACCTAGCCGGATTGGAGAACCCGAGCTTTCGCGCTGTCCGCTGCACTGAGTCTTTCTCGTGAGGGGTGACGGAGACGGAGATATTCCCCTTCTTTTCCCCCTGCTTTTTGGGCCGTGGCATGCGGGAGGTCTGCGTAATCTTAGTAATCTAAGCAAAAATAATGCTTGCATAATCTTAATAAGATAACGAAAACAACCGCATCGAATCGCCGCATCGAGCCTTTCCTGCGAATCGCGGAGAATCTTGTCGACGGCCCTGCTGGCGATTTGCCGTCCCTCCGGCGTTGAATTCAGGAATGCACGTTCATCATTCGTCAGCTGGAAATATCCAACTTTCTCAGCCTTCGCCGCCAACGCCCCGAGTCTTCGGTTGGTCGCCCCTTGCTGCACTGAATCGATAAGATCGGATGCGTCGTATTTGGTTCGCTTGATACCACCGGTTGTTGTCGCGACCTCTACGCGTCGCCCACATCGATCCCAAGTCGGTGTCCGCGATCCGCGCCAAACTCAAACTGAGCCAGCATCAGTTCGCCAAGGCATTTGGCATCAGCGTAGACACGCTTCAGAACTGGGAGCAGGGACGCACCCAGCCGAGCGGTGCCGCTCGCGTGCTCCTCAGGGTCGCCGAGCGAAACCCGCAGGCCGTGCTGGACGCCGTGGCTTAATCCATCCCATCACCTGCTGGCTTTGCTGGCTCTACGGTAGGTACGACGCGCGATCGCGTTCTCGACATCCTTCAAGCGGTAAAAATGGCTACGCATAATGATGTACTCGCGCTAAAACAGCGCATTAGCGGCGGGCGAGAGTCTTAGTGGATGGTCGTAGGTAGTGCCGTGGACAACGGGATCACGCCGCTCCCGAGCGATATTAGGGACATAGTAAACAGGTGGGGATTGCGCCTATTTAGTCTTAGTGAGGTTTTTCGGTTGGATGATCCTAGATGATGCTTTTTTGTACCTAAAGCGCTGGGGGGTTGCCATCTGGTCTATGTATGCGGAGATTACCTTTTCGGCGGCCGCCATCTCAATAGTCTCCGCCGCGCTCAATGGTGTCTTCGCCATCAGGCGGGCGCGTGTAGCCATAGCGACTTCAAACTCGCGCTGGTCGTCAAGAGACTTTTTCCACGCTTCCGTCGCTTTCGCTATTTCCTCCGCAGCGTTCGGGCCCCGCTCCACAAATACATTTCGTGTCGTTTTAACAATGATATCATAAATGTCGGGCGAATATGAAGGGGTTATTTTTAGCGAGAACGTACGAGATTCTCCGGGCTCGAGGGAGATATTCATTTTATCCGGCTCTTCAAAATACATTGATAAATGCCGATGGTTTTGCGCATGCATCCCCACTTCAGTGAGGTAGACCCGGATTCCAGATAGGTTCGCTATAACAACACGGTATTCTACTGAATCTGGCGCCCACTCATTGCTAGCGACGATTTTCACGCGCTCCGTTCTCGAATCTTGCCACTGAACTAACTGCCAACCCAGCGAGAGTAAGCCCGTCACCACACCGATGATCGCGCAGATCAACGTGAGTGGATGCGGTTTTTGTTCCCCGACCACAAGGGGCTTGGGAACGACGACGGTAGGTGTGACGCCAGCGGGGGGCACAGGTCTCGTGGCGTGTACGATCGTCGCTTCCGTCTTCTGCTGGGCCTTCGCTAGCGCCCTCTTTTCTCGACGTGAGAGGTGCATGCGCGCGTTGTCGCATCCCGTCGCTTTCCGGGCAACAGGAATGCGTCACGCTTGGAATGGAGGTGCGCCTTTCCAACTCTGTCGGAAGAATACCAACCCTTGGAACGATAGGTTTTCGGGACGGATTTGCCCAAAGCTCTACTTTAATTTCGTGCTCTTGCGACCAGAAGCTGGGCTTGTGGTATCCGCGCGTCCCCATGTGTCGATGATGACGTGCGCAACCGCCCTCTCTTTTTTATAGGGGTTCTCGGGCTCATCACTACGGAGGATGGTGGACATCCTTTTAGTGCACTCCTCCAGTGAACTGCCGACAAATGCGCTAGAAGCAAGAGTCTCGGCCCATCTAACCCACGCCTGTCGCACGCTGTGCTGAGGGTAAGCGGCTGCCGTGATCGCCTCCGCAACAAAGTCATTGAGACTCTGTTTTCTCGAGAGCGCACGAAGTGCGGCGAATCTGTGCAGCATCGGATCAATGCGGACATTGAAGTTCCCGGAGTAGCTTTTCTGTGGCGGCTCTGGCTGTGGCATGGAGCCATCGACGATATCCTCGCAGAGATCCATCACGATTGCCTCCAGTTGAGTGGCGACCTCCGCTACCGTGTCTCCGTGGCACGATGGCCCGATAAGCGGCGGAGCACTTCCGAGATAGGCTTTATCCTCGTCGCTCCATTCGATGAGTCGCGGGTAGAGGGCCGCCAGTTGGGCGACCCGGTCTTTCTTGGATTTCTCACTCATTGTTGGCTCTCCTCAATCTTTTGCCGGACCTGTTTCTCTTGGTAGGGCTTGGCGTCAACACCCTCGTTGTGTCCCGAGAGAATGACAACCTGCCCTTTGGCGTGGGTGAATTTGCGGTGACTGCCCCGCCCGGGCTTTTGGGAAAAACCGGCGGCCTTAAGGTCGGCGATGAGTTGGCGAATCTTGCGGGGCATGTGTAGTACCGAAATGGTACTATTGGTTCCCGCCAACACAAATCGTCTTAGAAATCAGTGCTCCATTTCTACGAAGCATGCGTAAGACATTGGCCCCCAAATTCACCGTAGAACCGCACCGATGCTCCTGCCTCCGGCAGGGACAGATAGTGTCGGAACGCCGTATCGTTGGTGTTACCTGCCTGACGGCATACCTCGGCGATGACGCTCTTCTCCTCAAAGTTGCCCGCCTGCGCCTTGGCCGAAAGGGACTGAAAGAGATACGAGATTCCCGTGTGCCGCAGGATATTGTCCTGCCACACGCTGGCGACGAAGCTCCTTCGCCGACCGCGCTTCGAAAGCGGCCCGCGCTCAATCAGCCCCGCACGCTCGCGCACGCGATCCCATGCCGCTCGGTTGAACGGTACGGTGTAAGGCACGGTTACCGGCTCCTTGGTCTTGCGCGGCACGATCTCGTGCGTTGCGGGCCAGCTCGACACGGCGCGGCGAAGTAGGGGTAGGACTCCGGCGGGTACCGTCACGGTGCGAAACTTGGCCGTGCGGCGCTTCACGGTATCGACCTCGATGATCGGAGTCGCGCCATCGAGCTTCATCTTCTCCCGGGTGGTTCGCACAACCTCTTGCGGGGACATGAAACACCACGTCGACAGAATCACGTAGGGCACAAGTAGGCCGTCTGCCACCTCTCGCGCGGCCGCGAGCAGCGCGTGCGCCTGAGCAGGCGACAAGATCCGCGAGGTCTCGACGTGTCGGGCGGTCGCTTGCATATCCTTCATGTCGACCTCGAAGGGCGACACGAGCAGCCACCGGCGCCGCTTGCAGTGGTTGAGCCAGGCTCGCAGGATGCGCGCCTCGGTGATTCTCGTGAAGTCGGCGCGCGTTCCATCGCGATAGACCCAGTCCTCGATCATCCGTGGAAGGATCGCCTCAATGGTCGCGACGCCTGCGAAAGCGATAAACGCCTTCATTCGACCAACGTTGTTCTCAATCGTGCGCCACGAGCGTTTGCGCTTCTTGAGGGCTTCGACCCAGTCCTCGAGCGCAATGGGGCATTTGATGCCTTGGACGGGCGGCAAGACCCGGTCTGCAGCGACGACGCACTCGGTGAGGCGTCGGCCCTGCGAGATCAGTACGGAGGCCTCGGCATCGCGAAGCTGGTCCTCATTGAGCCAGGTCATGCGTAGCTGGGGCCGCTTGGCCTCAGACACCGCGACGGCGGCGAGCTGTGCCTCCATCGTTGCCTTGGCGTTCTCGAGCTCGGCTAGGTCAAAGGACTTCCGGCGAATCCGTTCGCCTCGGAAGTAGCCAAATAGCCTCCATCGCCCATCGGGGGAGGGTGCAAGGTGTAGTTCGTTTCTGACCGGACGTGACATGGTGGGGGAGCATTGCCCAAAACGTTGCCCAAAACCCTCGGTTTGGCCTAATTAAAGCCAACCAAGGCCCACGCCAGTCAGAGATTCCGTTCTGATTTCTCAGAGGGAAAAGGCGTCACGCGCTGGAGCCAACAATCGGATTTGAACCGATGACCCACGCTTTACGAAAGCGTTGCTCTACCAGCTGAGCTATGTTGGCACGCGCGAGAAGGGCGGAAAAAAGCCTTCGGGTGGGGAAGTGCAAGCACCATTTCTACGCAGAGGCGTTTTCCTAGCCTGGCGCGGGGGCAACTTGCTGCGTTTCAAGCGGGTGGGGGAGTAGGCACGCCCATGACGGCATCGACCCCGGCGAGCAGTTGCTCGCGGGTGAAGGGCTTCATCACGGCGCCGTGGGCGCCGAGCCCCTTGGCCATGCGCAGGCAGTCGGCGCCTTGCAGATACTTGCCGCCCCCGGAGATGGCGAGGATGCGCGTCGCTGGCTGGGCGCGGCGAAATTCGGTGATGAGCTCGAAGCCATCGCCGTCTGGCATCACGATATCGGTGATGATGAGGTCGAAAGGGCGGGCGCGCAGCGCACGGGCAGCCTCCTGGCCGCAATCGACGCACGTCACCTGATATCCAGCGCGCTGCAGCCAGTGCGAAAGCAACTGGCGGATACCTTCTTCATCGTCGGCGACGAGGATGGAGAGCGTCGATGCGGGCGTGGCTACCATGCTGGCTGGATTAATACGAAAATGGATTAAGGGGAGACCTGGTGGGCACGACGAGGCCCAACTGGACAAAGTCCGTTTAAAAAAACGTAAACTTCCGCCCGAGCTCTCTTGGGAGCGGGGCGATCAGTTATCCGAGATGTTCTCGTCGGGCAGGCTGCCTTGGAGCTTGCGGCGAAGTTTCAGCTCCTCGATCTCGCGGCGCAGGCGCGCACCGAAGAGCGCGAGACGATGATGCACGTCGAGCGTCTCGAGGAGTTTCTGTTTGAGCGAAGCGTCTTCGCAGAGTGAAAAGGCCGCGATGTCCACGAAGGCCTCAGGGTCTTCGACCGTTTTAAGGAAGGCTGTCATCTCACCCGCGCCGCTGCCCTTTTCCGGGCGGGTGAGGCGCAGTTTGAGATTGAGGAGGCGGGTGAGTTCCTTGCGGAGGTGCTGGTTATCCTCCTCGGAGCCGCCGGGCTCGCTGGCGAGCGCGCGGATGCGGATCTTGCGGTAGGGCTGATCGCAGACGATTTCCTCGATGGCGACACGGCAAAGGCCCTGCAGGAGGAGATTGGAGGTGCCGTCGTCGTTGCCCTGGCAGGCTCGCACGATGCCGACGGTGGCGATGCGGTGCGGAGGCTCGAACTTGCCGGGTTGCTCGATCTCGCGGAGATTGAGCCCCGCGACGGCGAAGAAGCGGTTGCTGGCCAGCACATCGCGGAGCATCTCCCGGTAGCGGGGCTCAAAAATGTGCAGAGGCATCAAGGCTTGGGGGAAAAACGCGGTATTGGGCAGCGTCATCACCGGCACCTCGTCCGGCAGGGTTATCTCCATTTCCATGAGTTCGGCGGAAGGTTAAGCGCGAGTCGCGCCAAATTCAACTGAGACAATGTCCCAGTGCGACAGGGGCCCAGTGTGACACGGAGTGGGACATTCTGGCCGAAAAAACGAGCCAAGGCGGGCCACACGATGGAAGGAGAAAGGATGGTGTAACTTTCTAGTCATTGATAAACAGATACTAGTGTAATTGTAAAAGGGTGGGGCATATCCATTGCTTAAAGAGGGGCATATGAGCCGCATTTTAGGTATCGATCTTGGCACCACGAACTCCTGCATGGCCATTATGGAAGGCGGAGAGCCCGTGGTCATCCCCAACGCCGAAGGCGCGCGTACGACCCCTTCGGTTGTCGCTTTTACCAAGTCGGGTGAGCGTCTGGTCGGCCAAGCCGCCAAGCGCCAGGCCGTGACGAATCCCCGCAACACCGTTTTCTCCGCCAAGCGTTTCATCGGTCGCAAGCACAGCGAGGTGAACCAAGAGGCGAAGAACATGCCTTTCAAGGTCGTCGAAGGTAAGAACGGCGACGCCTACATCGAGGTGCAGGTGGGCGACAAGACGGAGCAGTTTGCTCCGCAGCAGATCGCCGCCTTTGTGCTCGGCAAGCTGAAGGCCGATGCCGAAGCCTACCTCGGCGAGAAGGTCACGCAGGCCGTCATCACGGTGCCCGCGTACTTCAACGATTCCCAGCGCCAAGCCACGAAAGATGCCGGCAAGATCGCCGGCCTCGAGGTGCTCCGCATCATCAATGAGCCCACAGCCGCCTCGCTGGCCTATGGCCTCGACAAGAAGAAGGACGAGAAGATCGCGGTGTTCGACTTGGGCGGCGGCACGTTTGACGTGTCGGTGCTCGAAATCGGCGACGGCGTCTTCGAGGTAAAAGCTACCAATGGCGACACCCACCTCGGTGGCGACAACTGGGACGACCAGCTCATCACCTGGCTCGTGGAGACCTTCAAGAAGGAGAACGGCATCGATCTCCGCAAGGACCCGATGGCCCTCCAGCGCTTGAAGGAAGAGGCTGAAAAGGCAAAGATCGCCCTCTCGTCGGCCCAGTCCGTCGACATCAATCTCCCCTTCATCACCGCCGACGCATCGGGCCCGAAGCACCTCAATGTGCAGCTCACACGTGCTAAGATGGAGCAAATCTGCGAGCAGCTCTTCGAGCGCTGCCTCCCGCCTTTCAAGGCTTGCTTGAAGGACGCCGAGCTCACGTCGTCCCAGATCGATGAGCTTGTGCTCGTCGGTGGCATGACGCGCATGCCCAAGGTGGTCGAGATCGCCAAGCAGCTTGGCGGCAAGCCGCCGCACCAAGGCGTGAATCCCGACGAGGTCGTCGCCATCGGCGCGGCCGTGCAGGGTGGTGTGCTCAAGGGCGAGGTGCGCGATGTGCTGCTCCTCGACGTGACCCCGCTCACGCTCGGCATCGAGACGGCCGGCCAGGTCGCCACGCCGATGATCAGCCGCAATACCACGATTCCGGCCAAGAAGACGCAGGTGTTCTCCACCTACGCCGACAACCAGCCGGGGGTGGAAATCGTCGTGCTCCAGGGCGAGCGCCCGATGTCCCGCGACAACAAGGTGCTCGGCACCTTCAAGCTCGACGGCATCCCGCCCGCACCGCGCGGCACGCCGCAGATCGAGGTCACCTTCGATATCGACGCCAACGGCATTCTCCACGTCTCCGCCAAGGATCTTGGCACCGGCAAGGATCAGAAGATCACGATCCAAGGCTCGTCCGGCCTCTCCAAGGAAGAAGTCGAGAAGATGACCAAGGAGGCCGAGCTTCACGCTGCCGAGGACAAGAAGCGCAAGGAGGCCGTCGAGACCAAGAACCAGCTCGATAGCGCCATCTACCAGCTCGAAAAGGCCATCAAGGATGCGGGCGACAAGCTCGACTCCGCGATCAAGGCCAAGGGCGAGGCGGCGATCGCCGAGGCGAAGAAGGACCTCGAGTCCAACGACGCGGAGCGCATGAAGGCCGCGACGGAGAAGCTCAGCGCGGTCGGCGGCGAGATCTATCAGGAAGCAGCCAAGGCGGCGCAAGCCGCTGGAGCTGCGGGCGGCGCTGCCGGCGCCGCTGCGGGCGCAGCCCCGACTGGCGAAACTTCCGGAAAGAAAACGGAAAAGAAAGCCGACGTCGTGGATGCGGACTTCGAGGTTGTCGACGAAGACAAGAAGAAGTAATCCCTTACGTTCACCCTTTGCGCGCCCGTCTCGGCGATTCCGCGGCAGGCGCGCTTTGCTCACCACAAAAAACAAAAACTCCACCCTTCAACCCAAACAAAAACCAAAATGGCTAACGTCAAAATCAAGCCCATCGGGGATCGCGTTCTCGTCGAGCATATCGAAGAAAAAGAGCAGGTCCGCGGCGGCATCATCATCCCGGACTCCGCTAAAGAGAAACCCCAGGAGGCCAAGGTCATCGCTCTCGGCACCGGCAAGAAAGGCGAGGACGGCAAGGTCACCGCTTTCGAAGTCAAGGTCGGCGACCGCGTGCTCATCAGCAAGTACGGCGGCACCGAGGTGAAGCTCGATGACAAGAAGTACACGCTCGTCCGCGAGGACGACATCCTCGGCGTCATCGGCTGAGCGATCGCATCCAAATCTCAAACTCAACCACACATAACTTACAATGGCTGCTAAACAACTCCTGTTCGACGAGGCCGCTCGTCAGAAAGTCCTCCGTGGCGTCGAGCTCCTCTCGAAGGCCGTGAAGGTCACCCTCGGGCCCAAGGGCCGCAATGTCGTCATCGACAAGAAATTCGGCTCCCCGACCGTCACGAAGGACGGCGTCACCGTCGCGAAGGAAGTCGAGCTTCCCGATCCCTACGAGAACATGGGCGCCCAGATGGTGAAGGAAGTCGCCTCCAAGACGAGCGACGCGGCCGGCGACGGCACCACCACCGCCACCGTGCTCGCCGAGGCCATCTACAAGGAAGGCCTGAAGAACGTCACCGCCGGCTCGAACCCCGTGTACTTGAAGCGCGGTATCGACAAGGCGGTCGAGGCCGCCATCAGCGAGCTCGCCCGCGTCTCCAAGAAGGTGAATGACACCGACGAGATCCGTCAGGTCGCCACCGTCTCCGCCAACTGGGACACCACGATCGGCGCCATCATCGCCGACGCGATGGACAAGGTCGGCAAGGACGGCACCATCACTGTCGAAGAGGCCAAGTCCATCGAGACCACGCTCGACGTCGTCGAGGGTATGCAGTTCGACAAGGGCTACCTCTCCCCGTACTTCGCGACCAACGCGGAGGCCCAGGAGGCCGTACTCGAGGATGCCTACGTGCTGATCCACGAGAAGAAGATCGCCAACCTGCAGGAGTTCCTGCCCCTGCTCCAGATCGTCGCCAAGAGCGGCAAGCCCCTCCTCGTCATCGCTGAGGAAGTGGAAGGCGAAGCCCTCGCGGCCCTCGTCGTCAATAAGATCCGCGGCACGATCAACGTGTGCGCCGTCAAGGCCCCTGGCTTCGGCGATCGCCGCAAGGCCATGCTCGA
>CAYZPV010000050.1:0-50086 GCA_964480585.1 uncultured Opitutus sp.
TCACGCTCGAGCACATGCGCGCGATGAAGGACCAGGCGATCGTCTGCAACATCGGCCACTTCGACAACGAGATCCAGGTCGACAAGCTCAATGCCTCCGACGCAAAACGCGTCAACGTGAAGCCCCAGTACGACATGTACACCTTCCCGAAGGGCAACAGTATCTATCTGCTGGCAGAAGGCCGCCTCGTGAACCTCGGCTGCGCCACTGGCCACCCGTCGTTTGTGATGTCCAACAGTTTCACCAACCAGACGCTCGCCCAGCTCGACCTCTGGAAGAACAAGGATACCTACGCCGTCGGCGTGTACCGCCTTCCCAAGCACCTCGATGAGGAGGTCGCCCGCCTGCATCTCGAGAAGATCGGCGCCAAGCTCACCAAGCTCACCGCCGACCAGGCCGCTTACCTCGGCGTGCCGGTGGAGGGCCCCTACAAGCCCGATCACTACCGCTACTAAGCGTAGTTGATATTCGGATACAAGAGATTCGCGCCGGCTCCCATCGGAGCCGGCGTTTTCTTTTGGGGCCCGCGGGCGAGGAGGCGGCCTCTCCCGCTAGGGGCCTGCCAGCTTCTCGCCGATGCGCACGTACAGCGGCGCAAAGTAGCGGGGCGATTTGCGCGCGATCTGAGCGTACGGCGGATAGAGCACGCAGATAAGCAGGCAGAGCAGGCCTAATGTGCGGAAATGGGCGCGAGACACGGTTGGCTTTGCCAGCCGGAGTGCGATGAAGAGGGCGGGAAATCCGTAAGCGGCGCTTCGGGTGAGATCCTCCACCAGCAAAGCGACGCCATACACTGCCGCTGCGGCGGCGGGAAGGAGGAGGAGCAGCAGCCGGTCTCGCCGCTCGCGCCATAGGCCGGCAAGCGCCAGCGCGACAAAGAGCCAGAAGCCCTCCAGCATCTGCCACAGCGTCTGATCCGCGAGCGGCAACGTGAAGCGCAGGATCTCGAGGCCGGTGCCAGCGGTCTGGTTCTTGAAGCCGAAGCCCGCGACGAGCGTCATCCGCAGCGCTCCATACAGCAGGAGACCCAGCAGCAGTAGCAGCGTCGATCGAGTGGGCTTGAGCAACGCGAAAGCGCCTGGCTCACCTCGACGGTCAAGTTGATACCAGACCGTCAGCAGGCCCGCAGCGATGACCGCGCGTTCATCTGTGAAGAAAGCGAGGAGTGCGAAAAGCGGGATTAGCCGCTGGAGCCTGCGGTCCAGGCAGAGCGCGAGAAACGCCCAGCCAAATGGATCAAGAAACCCCTCCACATCGACCACAAAGGCGAATCCCGTGTAGATCAGCCCGAGCGCGAGTGTCAGCGCGGGGGTGAGTACCGGATCCTCGGTGATCTCGTGGAAGAGCCGGGCGGCCGTCGCGAAAAATACCAGGCCAAGCGCGAGTTGGAGCACGTAGGCGGCGGGCTTGGCGGTGATGCCCGTGAGTTTGAAAAGAAGCGGCGGCGTCAGTCTAAACTCCGTCTTGGCCATGTGGTAGTACGCTGGATAGCGGTCTTGCACCGACGAGAGCAGGTGGTCGCGTCGGTCGATCTTGGCCTGAAGATCGCAGCATTCCGGGCAGGGCTGGGCGGCGGGGCTGAGGTGAAAATAGACGGGAAAGGCGAAGACGTGGATCAGCAGCAACGTCGCCACCGCTATTGCCCACGGGGAGCGGGCGAGCGCGAGCCAGCGGCTGGGGTTGGCCTCTGCTGGGGGCGTCATGGCGCAGGCTTGCGTGCAGCCACCGCTTCGTCGATGCGGTCGAGCACGGATGCATCGACGGCTACATCGAACTTGCGGGCCCAAAGCTTTCCGCTGCGCAGGATCATATCGGCGTCCTCACTGCGCAGGATGGCGGGAAACTCTTTTTGCCCGGGTTTATCCCAGACGACGTAGCGCATGTTCTCGTTTACCAAGCTCGCTCGCAGCTCGGCATCCTCCGCGCTGGCGAGGATCGAGGCGAAAAAGACCTCGTCGGCCGAGAGGGTGTGCCGGTGATAGAGCAGGTAGTCGGGATGGGCCTCGACGAAGTCGAGGATGTAGGCGGCCGCGGCTGGCGTAAGGCTCCACCAGTTGGAGCCCACATGCGGTTTGGCGTAGGCCGGGAAGCGGCGTGCCTGGCCGAGCGCGTGGAGGAGCCGATTTGCGCTGCGCTCGAAGGACAGGCCCCAGGCCTCCAGGCGCGAGCGGTAGCGGCGGCGTGGGACGAAGTGATAATCTTCGATCCGGTTCATTCCACCTTCATGCATGCCGGTGACAGGCATGGGCAGGTGCTCTATGAAGTTTTTCCCGCTGGCTGCGTCAAAGAAGCCATCGATCGTCCTGTTATCGGCGATCGGATAGTCTTGGCCGGAGATGAGATGGATATAGTGCCAGTCCCTGCCGCGGGCGAGCGCGACGCGCAGCCCCTCGAGAGTCGCGAGCACCGCTCCTTGGCCGCCCCACGCGCTGTCGTAGCGTCTGAGGTAGGTCACGCTCTCCTGAAAGGCGGCCAGCGCCGTGTGAAAGGGCGCCGCATCGACGCGCTGGTCGATATGGATGAAGAAACGAGTGGCTGGCCGCGCCAGCCGGGCGATCAACCGCTGCGCCTGCTCGGGTGCCTTGTGGAGCAGGAGAAGGTAGACGTGGTGGATCGGCGGCATAGGCGGCGCTGGGCGGCTGGAGCGCGGGCGCCGTCCCTGGCACCCTGGGCGGGCGAGGCGGGCTTGTAAACGCGCAACCGGCTGCTCTTACCAGTGAGCGTAGTCGCCCTTCTCGAGCCCCTTGGCAAACTCCACCAGCAACTGCACGCAGCGCTCCACATCCTCGAGATCCACGACTTCGCTCGGGGTGTGCATGTAGCGCAGCGGGATGCTGACCAACCCGGTGGCGACTCCACCCCGCGCCATCTGCACCGCCCGGGCGTCGGTGCCGGTCGGGCGCGGATCGGCTTCGACTTGGTAGGGAATTTTGAGCTTCTTGGCGGCGCGGAGGAGCCGGTCGTACACCTTGGGATTGATGTTGGCGCCCCGGCATAGGATCGGCCCGCCGCCGAGCGTCGTCTCGCCGAAGCGGCGGTTGTCGCAGTCGGGATGGTCGGTGGCGTGTGCGACGTCGACTGCGATCGCGATATGCGGATCGGCGAGGTAGGCCGACGTGGTCGCGCCGCGCACGCCGATCTCCTCCTGCGAGGTGGCGACGCTCACGACCTTCGCCGCGAGCTTCTTCTTTTCTTTGGCCAGCCGTATCAGGGTCTCGCCGACCACGTAGGCGCCGACCTTGTTGTCAAACGCGCGGGCCGCGCCGATGCTGCCATTGAAGAGTTCAAACTCATGATCGTACGTCGCGGAGTCGCCGATGCCGACGAGTTGGAGGGCCTCCGCCTTGGAGCGTACGCCGATGTCGATCCAGATCTCGTGCTTCTTCGGCACCTTCTTTCGCTCTTCGTCTTCGAGAAGATGGATGGCGCGCTTGCCGGTCACGCCTTTCACGATGCCGTTGGCCGTCTGGATGATTACGCGGCGGCCTGAGATCACGCTCAGGTCATGGCCCCCGATGGTGTCGAAGTAGAGATAGCCAGCGTTGTTGATGTAGGTGATGATGAGGCCGAGTTCGTCCATATGGCCTGCCAGCATCAGCACGGGATCGCCCTTGGGATTGAGGGTCGCCAGCCGGTTCCCGAGGGCGTCGTTGGCGTAGGCGTCAGCCGCGGGTTTTACATGGCGGTCGAAGACGGCCTGCGCCTCGGCTTCGTAGCCGGAGGGCGAGCGGGCGTGGAGGAGTTCGGAAAGGAACGTCGGGACTTTGTAGGTCGACATGGGTTTTAATCTCGCGCTACCCGGCCTCGCCGCAAAGCGTTTTTATCGAATGACCATTTATCCCGCCATCGACATCAAGGGCGGCCGCGCTGTGCGGCTGACGCAGGGCCGCGCCGATCAGGAGACCGTGTATGCGGAGAATCCGGCGACCGTCGCCCAGGAGTTCAAGGCCGCGGGCAGCGCATGGGTGCATGTCGTGGACCTCGACGGCGCCTTCGCCGGCGAGCCGCAGAATCTCGAAGTCGTGCAGGCCATCGCCGCTTTGGGCATGAAGGTGCAGCTTGGTGGCGGCATGCGCACGCGCGCGATCGTGGAGCGGGCGTTGGGCTTTGGCGTCAGCCGCGTGGTCATCGGCACGCGCGCGGCGGAGAGTGAGGCCTTTGTGGGGGAGCTCGTGCAGGCTTTTGGCGACAAGATCGCTGTCGGTATCGACGCCAAGAATGGCCAGGTCGCCGTGAAGGGCTGGGTCGCTACAGCAGATATGAGCGCGCTCGCGCTCGCGAAACGCATGGATGCCCTCGGCGTCCGTACGCTCATCCATACCGATATCGGCACGGACGGCATGCTCACTGGCCCCAACTACCCCGCGCAGGAAGCGATGCTCCAGGCTGGCCGATTCAACGTCATCGCCAGTGGCGGCGTGAGCCGTCGCGAAGATGTTGTTAAGTTGGCGGAGCTCTCGCGCCGTTACGCCAATCTGGATGGGGTGATCGTCGGCAAAGCGCTGTACGAGAAGCGCGTGGAGCTGCCGGATCTTCTGGCTATCGCCCAGTGAGGGGGAGGCGCGCCCCGCGGGTCGCGCTTTACTTCTGGATCTGGTCTGCGATCTCCTCGAGCGGATAGGTCACGATCTCCGCCAGCGTCGGGTGATACCAAGGCGCGCGGAGTAGATCGAAAACAGTGGCCTTCATCGCAAGCGGGCCGCTGAAGCAGTGGATCAGCTCGCCCGCGTCGCGGCCGACAATCTCGGCTCCGAGGATGCGACCGCGCTTGGGCTCAGCGATCACCTTCACATAGCCATAATTGGCCTCCATGAGGATGGATTTACCGTGGTCGTTGAAGGGGTAGCTGGCGACGAGGTGCGGGGTGCCGGCCTCCTCCAGTTCCTCTTGCAGTTTGCCTATCGTCGCAAGCTGGGGATCGGTGAAGACGACGTTGAGTAGGAGGGAGTAGTCGACCGGCTTGAGCTTCTTCACGCCGGCCGCATGGCGCGCGGCGAGTTCTCCCTGCTGGATCGCGATGTGTACGATTTCCACCGGTCCCGAGCAGTCGCCGGCCGCGTAGATGTGCGGTGCGCTCGTCTGCTGCCACTTGTTGATGACGATCTGCCCGTTGGGCTTGGTGGCGACGCGTGCGGCGTTGAGATCGAGCGGCGCGGTGTTGGGCTCGCGGCCGAGCGCATTGAAAAGATGCGCTGCGCGGCGGACGATCTTCTTCCCATCGTGGACGAATTCGACGGCTACGCCGCGACGATCTGTCGAAATCTGCTTGAGCTGCGTGCCGGCGAAAAGCTCGATGCCCTCGTCAACAAAGGCCTGCTGCACCACCGTGGAGGCCTCGGGCGAGTGATCGCGCAGGATATTTGGGCTGCGCTGGATCAGGGTTACCTTGGCGCCGATGCGATTGAGAAACTGAGCCAGCTCGCACGCTACGATCCCGCCTCCGAGCACAATCACGCTCTTCGGCATGAAATCGAGATCCAGCACATCGTCGCTCGTCCAAGCCTTTGCCTCCGCGAGGCCGGGGATCGGGGGCGTACTCACGCGCGAGCCTGTGCCGATGAGAAATTTCCTCCCTCGGATGCGCTCACCGTTTGAGAGCTGCAGCGTATGGGCATCGAGGAAGCGGGCGTTGGCACGGAGGAGATCGAACTTGCCGGATTTCAGCGCTCGGTCGCGGTAGTCTGCAAAGTCGGCGATGATTCTCTTCTTGCGCGCGTGGATCGCCTTCATGTCGGCGCTGGCCGAGGGTATTTTGAGGCCGAAAGTTTTCCCCTTTTGCGCGAGGTGCAGCACCTCGGCCATGTAGAGCAGGGTTTTCGAGGGCATGCAGCCGCGCAGGATGCAAAGCCCTCCGAGTTCGCGCGCACCATCGACGATGGCGGTCTTCAAACCGAGGCCCGTGGCGACCCGCGCGGCGTTGAAGCCTGCGCTGCCACCGCCGATGACGACGAAATCGTAGGATTTCATGAAAAGATAAAAGCTAGTTGCGACTGCATCCGGTAATCGGCCCAGCGCAACTATTCGCTCAACGCGGCACGGCTGTCGACACACCCTCTTTGCGCACGTAGAGCATCATGTCGCCTACTTGTTGCGCGGGTACGTAGCGGGAGAGCTCGCTGCCGTCCCACGGTACGCGGCCGATGGGTAGCAATGCCGCAGCGAAATAGCCTTGGTCGAGTAATCCGCCGATACCGCCTGCTTCAAACGTGCGGCCATGCCGGCGGTCCCAGTCGTAGTTGAAAGCGAGCACGATGGGCGGGGACTTCGGTGCCAGCCAGGGAACCATCAACCGGAGATCGTAGCTGAAGCGCGGCTCAGGCGCGGCCTGGAGCACCTGCCAGCGTTGCGCGAGCTCGGCGGCGCTGGGCCTCAGCGAGAGCGTTCCGAAGCGGCCGGTCAACGGGGCTGCCAGCGTGGCTGCGAGTGCGGCTGCGATCATCGCGGGCCACAGCAGCGACCGCGCGCTCGCGAGGGCGGCGCACACGAGCAGGGAGCCCATGAGCAGCGGGGCAAAGTAGTAGTTGCTCGCCGCGCCTCCTTTGCAACTGGAGGGAAATGCGAGGCTGAGGCAAAGCACGGTGCCGATGGCTCCCAGCAAGAGCGCGTCGCTAGCGAGTGTGGGTGAGTGGGCGCCCTGCCGCCGCGCTCGCAGGGCAGCAATGACGAGGGGCGCGCCAATCAGCAACGGAAGGAGTTTGAGCGCTGCGTGCTTCGCGAGGTCGATTCCCTGCCATAGAAAGAAGTCCGCGTGCGTCGAGGAGCGGATGCCCTCGAGGTAGCGCGGGCCGAGGAGATAAAACGTGGCGGCCCATAGCGCGATACTCACGACCGAGGTGAGCGCGGCGCGTTTCCAATCACGCTGCACGAGCAGGAAGATCAAGGTCGCGCCAAGCGCTCCGACAAAATTCTGCTTAAAAGACCACGCGGCGTAAAACACCACTGTCGCCGCTGCTGTCGCGAGCGTGGGCCGGGTGCGGTAGAGCGCGAGAAAGAGGGTGAGTGCGCAGCCCTCCAGCGCAAGCGCCCATACATCGGGGCGAACGCTAAACGCCCACCACCCCGGCAGTGTCCCGAAATAGACGCAGAGTGCCAGTGCGGTCCCGAGCCCGCGTATCCCTGGCGGCTGTTCGCGCAGCATACGCGCAAACAGCCAGGAAAGCATCGTCGCGCCGAGCAAAGCCCCGCCGAGCGTCACCAGCCTGCCGGCGAAGGGCAGGGAGGCATCGCCATGGCGGTCGATGATGGGCCTCACCACCGCGCCATAGGAGCGGTAGAAGAGCCAGTTGAAATAGGCGGAGGCAAATGGGAGCTTGGACGTGTCGGCGTACACTTCCTCGCCGCGCGCGGCCCGCCAGACAGCATAGAAGCTCTCCTCCTCGCAGCCCGTGGTTTGCGCCGTGCCGGGAGCGATCTCCGCGGATTCCTTGATCGCGACGAAGCGACGCACGGCCAACGCCGCGATTAGCATGAGGCACGCGAGGACGAGGGCGGTAAGTAGCTTGCGCACGACGATGAAGGCCTCAGGGCGCTTTTGTCGACGTCCCCTTGAGGCGGCAGGCGGCGATCAGCAGGATGACTGCAGTGCCGAGGAGCGCCCATGCGTGCATGCGGACCAGCACGACTTGCGCAAAGTTCGAGTGGGCGAGACCTGCGGGCATCCAGGGGTGGGTGCCCGCGAGCGTAGTCCAAAAACCGCCACCCGGCATGATCCAAGCTGCCGCTAGCAACGTTGCGCCGACTCGCAGCGACGGAGTCGCCGCCGGGGAGAGGAGTACCAGCCATGCGGGGATAAGCAGCACGGCATCATAAGCTCGGTGATAGGAGGCGAGCAGCGCCGCCACCCCCAGTATTGCCAACGATGCAGCGGGCCGGGCCGTGGTGCTGGCGCTCCGCATCATGCATAGAGCGAGCACGGCGTACGCGGCCGCTGCGCCGATCTGGATTGGCGCGGCGAGTTCGCGCCCAGTTAGCGCCGCCCACAAGCCCGCGGGATCGACACGATGCACACCCAGCGATCCTGTCGCCGAAATCGATCCGGAGGTGTGCTCGGCAGTGGCGTTGGCCCGCCATTGCGAAAGCGCGTCGGGTACACGCGCCTGCAGGTAGGCCATACTGCCCATCGCGATGGCTCCGCTGGCGAGCGTAAGGGCGATCCCTGCGCGAAACTGCTTCTGCAGGAACAACCAGAGAACTCCCACGATTCCCAGCTGCGGCTTGAGCAAGAGCGCCCAGAGCAGCAGGACAAAGCCAGGCCTGTTTCGCTGCTGCTGGTAACATGCTGCGCCAGCGATCAGCGCACCGACCGCGACAAGCCCGGGATTCGCCACGAAGAGCGCGGTGTGCAGGTGCGAGCCCGCGAGAGTGAGGGCGCAGAGGAGTCCGGTGTGCGAGGGCGAGAGTGCCAGCTCTTTTGCCCAGACGCGCACTCCGATGCCGAGGAGCAGCAGGCCCATGGCGAGAAAAAGCAGCTTGGCGGCGTGCGCCGGGAGGAGCGCGATGGGAGCCAGCGCCACGAAGGTCGCCGCCGGGTAGACGGCGGGCGGTGGGGCAGTATCGGTGGCGCCGGCTCGCTCTAGCGTCGCCAGCAATGCGGTGGCGTCGTAGGGGTTGCCCCCGGCCCAGAAGAGGCGGGTGCCTGCGAAAGGCCCCGCAAAATCGCGCAGGCCATGGTCCAGCGCGCGCGCCACGCCACGATGGAAAAACAGCGTCGCGGCCACGAGGCTCGCCAGAATTAGCCAGCGCCAGTGGGCTGGTCGTGCGGCAGGCGCGCTCATCGGCCTTTGCCGCCGAGCATCACGTGGATCGTTTTTAGGACGATCGCGGCATCCATGACGAACGAGAAGTGCTTCACGTAGTACAGGTCGTACTCGAGTTTTCGCCGCGTGTCCTCGATGCTTGCGCCGTAGGGGTAGTTTACTTGAGCCCAGCCGGTGATGCCGGGTTTCACCAGGTGGCGATAGTGGTAGGACGGGATCTCCTTCTGATAAGTCTCGACCAGCCGGGTCCATTCCGCGCGCGGGCCGATGAGGCTCATTTCACCGCGCAGCACATTCCAAAGCTGGGGCAGCTCGTCGATGCGTGTCGCGCGTAGCAGTGAGCCCACTCGCGTGATGCGGCTATCGCCAGGCTGTGTGTACAGGCCGCCTTCGCTCGTCGAGACCCGCATGGAGCGCAACTTCACCAGTTCAAACGGCTCACGGTTGAGGCCGGTGCGCGGTTGGCGGAAGAAAACCGGGCCGCGATCCTCGAGCCATATCGCGATCGCCGCGAGCGCGATGACGGGCGCGGCCAAGACAAGGCCCACCGTCGAGAGCACGATGTCGCTGACGCGCTTCACGCGGGCGAAGACGGGCACGCGGGCGATTTGAAAGCCTTCCTGGAATAGCCAAGTCTGATTGATGCGGTAGAGCGGAATCTTGCGCCAATAGATGTCGTTGAAGAGCTCGAGGGTGTAGGTGGGCACGCCGCCGAAGTAGAGCGCCAGCAGTTGCTCCGAGACGTTTGTTTCGAGGTCGCGGCCTGATTCTCGGAGTACGATCGCTTCCACCCCCAGCTCGCCCTGTTGCACACGGGCAAGCACGTCCCCGAGGGTGTGGTGCCCTGCGACCGTGGTCTGGAATGGGGAGGTGGAGAGATTCTCGACCACGGTGGCGATGAGCGGCTGAGTCATCCCGCTCTGCCGGTAGCTGGCCGCAAAGGCTTCGTAACTTTCCTGCGAGCCGACGAAGACGATACTCCGCTGCCCGTGCAGCCGCTGCTGGCGGAAGCGAAACACCCGCCGGTATCCCAACGTAGGCAAAGCCACGGCAAGGAAGCTGACCACGATCACGCCGCGGGAGGCGCGGAGGGCATCGCCGCCGAGCGAGGTGGGGATGACGGCGAAGGTAAGCAGGAGCGCGCCGAGCCCGGCCAGGATCAGCGCGATGAGGTGCTGGCTCGCGTAGTCCAGGCTGGCCATGTCCGTCCGCAATGTGTATCCATCGATTAGATACAATGCAAACACCGTCAGGAGGTAGGCGGGCATGAGCTCCAGCAGCAGCAGGCTGTCGCCTTGGAGATTCAGCCCGCGCAGGGCCGCGACCGCGTTGAACGTGAAGAAGATCGCGCACGCATCGAGCGCCAGGAGCAGAAATCCCTGCCGGCGATAGCTGGGCCGGAAAGACCGGGTTTTGCGGCGTCCCGGGATCATGCGAGACGGCTGAGCAGCGTGTCCCATTTGGCCAACGCGCTTTCGGGCGCGGCATGTTCGCGGGCGTACGCGACCGAGGCCGCCGTCGCAGCGGCGTGAGCCGAGGGATCGGCGGCCCAGGCGCGCAGTCCGGCGGCAAGGGGGCGCAGATCGCCGGCCGATGCAGCCAGCCCGAGGCCGTGGCGCTCCACGATGCGGGCGAGTTCGCAGTCGCGCGGGCCGATGAAGACGGTGGGGCGGCCTACTTGCACGATGCCGTAGAATTTGCTCGGGAATACCAGGTCGGTGCACTCAGGCCGGAGCGTGACGAGGTGGGCGTCGGCCACAGCGAGGCTTTCCGCGAGGCGGGCGCGCGGTTGGGCGGGGCGAAACTGGACATTGGCGAGGCCACGGCTGGAGGCGGTGGCTTCGAGTCCGGCGCGGCCGGGGCCGCCACCGATCAAGAGCAAAGTGATTCGTGGCTCGGGGCGCAACTCCTCCGCGAGGGCGATGATGGAGTCGAGATCGTGCACCCGCCCCAGATTGCCGGAGTAGGCCACGACAAATTGCCCGCTGAGTCCCCACTCGTCGCGGAGTGTTTCACCGGCGGTTGCTGGCTGCGGCGCGAGCCCTTGCGGTGCCCAGTTGCCGATCACAGTCGTATCGGCCAGACACACGCCTTCATCGTGGAGATGTCTCGCCATGCCCTCGCTGATCGCCACGCAATGCGCGCTCTGCCGCCAGGCGAGATTGCGCAGGGGCCGGAGCAGCGAGGCGACTACAGAGAGCGCGGGCTGCTGGCTGAGCCGGCTCGCGATCTCCGGGTAAATATCTTGAGTCCAGTGGATGAGGCGGGCGCCGCGCAGGCTGGTGACTAGGTGGGCGATGATGCCGAGCAGCGGAGGATCGGTCATCGCCACGACTACGGTGTTGCGGCGCGCGAGTGAGAAGAGGGCTCGGGCGGCCCCCAGGAGGAAGAGCGCGAACTCCTTGGCCTTTGTCGCGACGCCGATTTGCCGGGAGTGGCTGCTGACTCTGCGGATGTGCACGCCGGCGATCGCTTCGCGCCGCGGCCGCGATGAGTCGGCGCTGTCGCTGGTGATGACGGTGACCTCGTGGCCCTGGGCGGCAAGATGCCGCGCGAGGTCATGCAGGAGTTGCGCGGTCGCGGACTCATTGGGCCAATAGAAGCGATTGATGAAAACGAGGCGCACGCTTGGAGGGATCAACCGCCGGCCCGCTGGAGCTTCTTGAGTTCTTCCACCGTGAAGTGCTCGTAGCGGGCAAGCAGGCGGCAGTACCTCAGCCCGGCAGTGCCATCGAGGAAGCCTAGGCGGAAGAAGTACTGATAGATGAAACGCAGCGCAGGCCGGAAGGGCATGCGATAGCTCAGGCGCTTGAGCGTGCGCCGGCGGGCGAGCGTGGGGCCCTTCCAGAGCACCTCGAGATGCAGGGGCTCGGCGGCGGTGGCGAAGTGGGTTTTGGCCTCAGCCCGGGCGTAGCGGCGGTGTCGATCGAGCCACTCGCTCTCGCCGCCCGAGGCGAGCTCGTGCAGGTAGTTGGCTTGCAGGCGACCCATGCGCATGTCGAGCGCCTCGCGCTGGCCGTGGCCGACCTGGATGAATCGAAACTCCGGCGCGCGCACGTATCTTGCCTGGTACGCCGGGTAGTCCGTGCACCGCGGCAGCCATTTGCCCTCCCAGAGCATCTTGGGTGCAACGTAAAAACCATCCACATCGGTGCGAGCGGCCTGGGCCCGGCACTCCGCCACAAGTTCAGGTGTGAGGCGCTCGTCGGCATCGAGATGGAAGACCCACGCGTTTTTAAAACGAATGTGCTCCTGCGCGTGGTTATGCTGACCGGCAAAGCTGTCGAAGCGCCGCGTGAAGGTGCGTGCGCCTGCGGCCCGGGCCAGCTCGATGGTGCGATCGGTCGAGCCGGAGTCGAGCACCACGATGTCGTCACTCGCCGCGGCGGAGGCCAGGCAGGCGGGGAGATCCCGCTCCTCGTTGAGCGTGAGGATCACGACTGAAAACATCGCTTCAGCTGGCATGCGCATGCGTGCTCAGCCGGGCATAGCCGACAGCCGCGAAAAAGCAGAGCCACCAGGAGAGGACCACGGCAATGTTGCCGAAGGGAAACTCGACCGCGGCGTAGAGTGCCACAAACGCACAGCCGAGCAGCAGGTAGCCCGGGAGGGTGCCGCCCAGGCCCGACCGGCGAAGGGCGAGCAGCGGTATCGCCGCTAGCGCCACGAGCAGCAGCGTGCCCCCGATACCCACCTCGGCGAGACTTTGCAGCCAGTCCGAGTGCGCGTCGTTGTACAAGATCGCCTTGCGTTGGTAGCCTGCCCAGCGGTCGGGAGCGGAGCGGGTATTGAAGAGTTGGAAGACTGAGGGGTAGCTGCCCATGCCCCAGCCGAAGATCGGCTTGGCTTCGGCCATGCGGAGCGTGTCGCGATACAGCGCCGGTCTCGCGCCCAGATCGCCGTGGCGCGTGGCAGCCTCGAGTTGCTCCTGTGTGTGCACGAGTCGCCGCTCGATCATGGGGCGAGCCACATCGTAGACGCCATAGCCGCCAGCCGCGGCCAGCGCCACGCTGAGCATGATCGGCGGCAGTGCGGATCTGCCTGAAGCATGCCGGCGTCGCACTATTTTCACCAGGAGGTGCACCAGTGCGAGGCCGATGAGCGCCGCCAGGCCCACCGAGCTCGAGCGCGAGCCGCTGAGTGGCGCTGTCGCAGCCAGCAGGAAGATGGCCACGATGCCGCCAAAGAGCGGCGAGTGCAGCAGGTCCCGCCCGCCGCTCGCCCGGGCGCTTCGCCAGAGCAGGCCGATGCAGAGCGCGATCATCAGGAGCATGAAGGCGCCCCAGTGATTGTGATACACGAAGGTCGCAAAAAAGTACGGCTGCAGCGTGGGGACTGCGCCGAAATATAAGCCGCGGGCCCCCGCGAAGTTCTGCGCGAGCCCGAAAAGCCCGAGCGCAAATGCATTCCCCGCGACGAAGTACAGCAGCCCACGCAGGCGCGCACGCTGGCGCACGATCAGGGCGAGATTGAAGCACGAGAGGAAGAGCGCGTTGAAAAGCCACAGCGCTCGCAGTGCGATTTCCGGCCGGGACGACATCGGGAGGTGCGCCTTCTCGTCCAGCCGGTAGAGCATCGGCTCGCCCTCCATCTGCACGACGCCAAAGGCGGGGTTGAGCGTGCCGGCAAGCACCAGCGCGTTAAAGGCCAGCAGCGGCCACAGCCAGTGCAGGGGACGCAGCGCGCCAGGCGAGTGCCGGTGGGTGCGGATATAGCCGGCCAGCAACAGCACCGAGAGGCTGCCCCAGAGGCAGATCGGCAGTCGCGCCCAGCTTGTCATGCCGCCAAACGCCCAGACCGTGAAGCCAAAGAGCGCCCCCACGTGCAGGAGCGTCAGCATCTCCAGTGGCGATCCGCTGCGGGGGCTGTGGGTTGCGGAAGTGCCGTCCATGGCGTGCATCTCAGGCCGGTTTCACAAGGTTCGTGTAGAACTCGCCGAGCACCCGCGCCGATCCAGCCCAGGAGTAGTTGGCCAGCACCCACCCGCGACCGGCGGCGCCGCGGGCGCTCAACTCTTCCGGCGGCAGTGCGCAGGCCTGCCGCACGGCCAGGGAAAAATCCTCCCATGGCACGCACCACCCCGCGCCTGCGCGCGCCATTCCTCGCCACGGCGTGGTGTCGGTGACGAGCACGGGCACCCCGTGGGCGAGCGCCTCGGCCACCACCAGCCCGAAGTTTTCGTTGAAGGTCGGCAGGATGAAGTATTGAGCTACTGGATACGGTGGCGGCGCGTCGCGGCCGTCGAAGACCTTGATGCGGTTGCCGCCGGACTTGCGGTCGACCAGCGCCTCGAGCTCGGCGACAGAGTACATCTCCGGTATGCCGACAAGGAGCAGCAGCCAGTCGGCGGGAGCTTGCGCCAGCCAGAGATCGATCAGCTCCAGCACGCGCTTCTTGGCGTGGAAGCGGGAGTAGAACAGCGCTGTGCGGCGCGTCGCGACTGCGGGACAGACTCCTTGCCAGTGGGTGCGGGCCGCGTCGGCCTGCTGCTGCGAGGGCGCTCCGATGCCATTGGGCGCCACGCAAATCGGCTGGCGAAAGCCCAGCGCGCGGATCTCGTCCGCCTCCTCCGGGCTCGTCGCGTGCCAGCCCCGCGCTGCCCTGAACGCACCCGGATGGATCGCTGCCTGCGCGATGCGTTTCCGCAGGCGGTGGCGGTTCCATGACCAGGGCGTCATCATGCCGCGCGGAGAGATCACCAGGGCCGCGCCATGCCGTCGGGCGCCTTCGTGGGCGTAGTGGAGCGTTGGCAGCCACAGCGCGTGATGATGAAATACATCCGCCGGGTTTTCCCTTATGTGCTGTCGCAGCTCGGAAGAGTGCTGTAAAAACGCCGGCCAGCCTCGGCGATAGGTGCGTACCGAAGCCGTGCCCGCGGGGATTGCCGCCGGAGGTTCGGCGCCTTGGGTAGCGAGGAGTTCGGTGGCATGCCCCGCGGCCGCGAGCGCCCCGGCAAGGCATGGTACGGATACGCTCGGTCCACCGCGGTCGCGGTCGAGGCTGGGTACGATATGAGTGAGCCGCATGCGCGCCGGGGCCTTAGGGTCGGGTCATTGCGGCAGTGGCCGCGGCTTGAGCGGCCGGCAAGGGTGCCCGGCGCAGACCATTTGCCGCGGCAGGTCCTTGATCACGACTGATCGCGCGCCTACCACGCAGAGTTCGCCGATTTTCACCCCCGGGCCTACGAAGACTTCGGCGGCCAGCCATACGTTTTCGCCGATGTCGATGGGCGGTGAGGTCAGCGGCATCGACCAGAGCGTGTAGTCGTGCGAGCCAGCGCAGAGATGGCAGTCTTGGCTGATCTTGGCGCCCCGGTGGATCGTGATGCGGCCGAGATTGTACACCCGCACGTAGGGCCCGAGCAGGGTGTGCGGCTCAAGCGTGAGCTTCCATGGGAATGTGATGGTCGCCGTGGGGAATATGGCGATGCCAGTGGCATCCGGTATCTCCGCGCCAAACAGCCGCAACAGTGCGATCCGCGGCGCATGCCAGGGCCGCGGGCTCCAGCGAAAAAGCGTTGCCTGCACCAGGTCCCACAGCATCCGGCGGGCTACGTGGGAGAGCGGCCAGGGCCGTTGATTGCCCTGGCCCATGTAGGGCCCCTCTTGCGATGTGCCGTTCATGGAGTGGGGATATCGTCGCGGGTGAGTAGGCAGGTCATGAGCCCCTCCGTGTTTTCTTCGAGCACGCCGATGCGATAGCCGGCCTCGCGGGCGAGCGCCTGCAGGCCGGAGCCCTGCGCGCCATGGTACTCCGCGGCATCGCATTCAAACACCGCCACGTCTACTCGGCGTCCGATAAAGAGGCCTCGGCCGCCCTCGAGCACAGCCCAGTCGTGGCCTTCGGTGTCGATCTTGAGCAGGGCGATCGGGCCGCGAGAGGCCGGGATCGCGTCGTCGAGCGTGATCAGGGGGAGTGCCTGGCCGGTCATCCCGTTGTCGGAAATTCGGCTCCAGCCGCTTTGCTCGGTATCCTGTGTGAAGCGCACCTCACCACGTTCACGGCCCACCGCCGCGGGCACCACCTCCACCCGGGCCGCGAAGCCGTTGCTCGCGACATTGGCGGAGAGTGCGGCGGCATTGGCCGGGGCCGGTTCGAAGGCGATGGCGCGATTCTCTGGATGCAGCGAGGTCCACAGCAGGGCAAAGTAGCCGTAGTTGGCGCCGACATCGATCATCAGGCCGCCCGGCGAGCGGCGCGCCACCGAGAGCACGAGCCGGGTCAGGGGCAACTCGTAGACGCCCATGAAGGCAATCGAGACGTGTGCCCAGTCGCCCGCCCGTAGACGCATCCGGGTCTGTGGCGCGAAGCGCAACGGTGCGGCGTCGAAGTACGCCGGGTATGCCGCCGAGCGCCGGGCGAAGAGCCGGTAGCACAGGCTCGAGGCGAGCCGGGTCGGCAGCAGGCTGAGGAGGCGTCGGATGGGCAGCATGCGAGAGTCGCCGAAGGCTACTTGCGCGGCGCGACTGCGGCGAGTGCCGCGCGCAGGCCTGCGGTCGCGGCCTCGTAGCTGTAGCTGCGGATCTTGGCGGCTACGTTGGCGACGATGCGCGCACGGTGCGCTGGATCTGAGAGTCGGGCATGGGCCATGGCGAGAGCCTGCGCGAGCCCGGGGGCGCTGCCAGCCGGAAAGCTCCACCCCGTGGCATCTTCGTCGATCAGGTCGGGTCGGCAGCCCACATGGTTGCTCACGATCGCGGGGATGCCTGTGGCCATCGCTTCGTTTACCGCCAGGCCCCAGGTCTCTTGATGCCCCTGGCTCGGGAGTACCAGCACGTCCCCCGCAGCGTAGGTGCGGGGCATCGCCGCTTGGTTCTGAAACGGGGCGAGGATGATGTCCTTGCGCCCGGCCGAGCGATTCCGAATCGCCTCTTCCATGGGGCCATGGCCGACGAAGAGCAGGGTGGCTCCGGGCAGCGGCTGGGAGAGAAAAGCCTCGAGCAATAGGTCGGGCCGCTTCTTTGGCTCGAGTTTGCCGGCAAAGAGCAACACCCTGCGCTCCGGTGCGATGCCGAGCTCTGCGCGCCACGCGGCGGCCGCCGCCCTGGTGGCCTCTGGGTCTCGGGAGAATCGCGCGTTATCCACGCAATGCGGCGCGAAGAAAATGCGCTCCGGTCGTGCGCCGTGCGCGAGGAAGAATTCTCGGTTGGCCTGGCCCACGGCGAGAAACCCGGCGCAGCGTCCGAGCGCCCGGCGTGTCACCGCTTCCCGGATGCGGTCTCGCAGCCGGCGCTGCGGTCGCCCGATGAGATGCGAGTCGCCGCGGAAGAGCATCGGCGCGCGCCCTTCCCGCCGCCAGGTGAGCAGGAAGCGCAGGTGCGTGGCGTGGCCGTAGCCGAAGATCAGCACGGTATCCGGCGCCCAGCCCGCCACGCGCCGTGCCAGCTCGGGATTGCGCAAGCCGAAGAAGTGGTCCGTTCCCGGGCAGGTGCTCACATTCGGTACGAATTCTGACTCGTACCCATCGAGCAGGGGCACGTCCCATTTCAGCGCGTGGCCAAAGCCCGCGTCCCTCTGTGTCGTCACGCCGAAATTCCAAAGATAGAACGCGCGCAGTCGGGCGGCTCCGCTCTCCACGATGTGCCGGAACCAGGGCGCGTAATACTGGATCGGGTGCGAGACGACGACCGCTAGTTTTGGCGGCAAGCTCACGCGTGGACTTGCTGGGTCTTCGGCGGCGGCTTGATCTTGGTGACGAAGAATATCGTACCCATGATTAACGCCACCACCATCTGAAACATGGAGGTGAGCCATACGCTCGCCACCATCTCGAAGGAGGTGCCAAACTGTACCGCGATACTCAGAAATACCAGGGCTTCGAGCGAGGTAAACGGAAACGGCCGGGCCCAGCATTCCAGGTAGCCCGCGAAGGACCCCAGCGCGAGGCCGATGAAGAGCGGTCCCCAGATTGATCCGAAATTGGCGTAGGCCTCCGGCAGCAAGCCCCAGGAGATGTAGGTCGTGAGCGATTCCTCGCGCGTTTGCCGGCCGAAGTGCACGTTGAGTCTTACCATGCCCTCATGTGTGCGTGGTTTCTCCTCGCCCCAGACCCAAAACATGCGCGGCACGAAGAGTAGTGGGATGATGGTGTAGCTCCCGCCTCCATAGGGTTTGATGCCTTCCTCTGCCATCGCCAGCCGGGCATCAAGGAGGTTGCTGAGATTGTTGACTCGCTTGGAGAGCTGCTGGGTCTCGCGGCGGGTATCCGGATCCTGCGTGTCCTCCTCCGTAAGCGTCGCCCAACTCAGGGCGGCCCACTCGGAAAAGCGAGACGGCAGCTCGCCGATTCCTTGGTAGGCGAAGGCCTCGCCCTCGGCCCAATATTTTCGGCGCATCTCAAACTTGCTCAGGTTGAAAAACGCCAGCGTCAGGACGGTGAGGATAAGGGGCACCACCGGTACCCGGCCGCCACCGAGAAAGAGCCCCAGCATCATGGCCATGAGCAGGCCCGCGGCGGGAAAGAGGGTGTAGTTGTAGATGGTGAGCGTGCAGTGACACGCGATCAATACCCAGTAGATCGTACGATACAGGCCGCGCAGCAGGCCCATGCTGACGAAATAGGCCCCCAGCAGCGCGCCGCCGATGCCGGCGGAGTCTGCGACTGCGCGCAAGACGGAGGCTCCGCCGGCTGGCACCAGGTAGAGCATGCCCAGCAGGCCGATCAGGAGATAGGCGACGCTTACCCCGAGAAGGATTGGGGCGAGGATGATGAGGCGCTGTTCGTTGGCCCCGCCGATAAAACCGAAGCGGCGATATGTCGGCCGGGGATTATAGCGGAGATTGTGGCTCGCGTAGTACCAACCCCCAGCGAGCGCTATGCCGAAGAGCAGCACGTCGACGGCGACCGAGTTGATCGCCGGCATCCCGTACGCCATCACGTCGGGATTGCGTACAAAAATCGGGGTGGCGTAAAACGCGATGGTCTGTGTCCCCAGCAATGTCACGAGTGGTAGCCCCGGGCGCTTGGAGTGAGCCCACGCGATGCAGGGGATGAGGCCGCCGGCCGCTACGAGAGTAAAGGCAAGCCACGCCGGGTGATCAGTGGCTGCCATGTAGCCCAGGAGTGCCACCACCACGAGCGCCCCGAGATTGAAGGTCTTCAGCAGCAGCGGCTGCACGATCTGCGCCAGATCGCTGCAGGTAAGATCGCTAAACTGCTTGGTGGGTTTCACGAGGGAAGGCTGTCGCTCCAGCCTGCGAGGCGGTTGGCAAGTTGGCGTGCGGTGGGCGCGGTGCCTGCCGCGGCTAGCGAGGCCGCGTGCGCTGCCTTCAGATTCTCGGCCGAGCCGAGCAGCGCAAGGAGGCGCGAGGCAAAGACCGCGGGCTGGTCGGATGTCGTCGGCACGTCACCGTCGCGCCACTCGTAGCCGCGGCGGCCGGATTCGGTGGTGAGCACGGGCACGCCCCAGCCGAGCCCCTGCCGGAGCTTCATCGAGGCGCCGCGAGCGAGCCAGAAGATGGGATTGAGAAACACGCTCCACGATGCCACTTCCGCCGCGAGATCGGCATCGGGCAGGCGGCCGACGTAGGTGACGAAGGAGTACTTCGTCGCGAACTCGCGGCCGACACTCTCCGGCCCTCCGACTACGCGCAGTTCTGGGGGCCGGCCTGCGGCGCGTAGCTCCTCGCAGAGGCTGGTAAGGGCGGCCCGGTTGGGCGTATGATCGAGGGTGCCGACATAGCCTGCGCGATTGGCGATCGGCCGCCAATCGAGCGGCGCCGGCTCGACGAGGCGCGGCAGCACGAGCGTGCGGCGCGCCCCGAGCCACCGCTCGATCACTGCTTCTTCCTGAGACATAGCACAGACGCCGTCGACGTGGCGATGGCGGTGCCACGACTCCGTGACGAGGTCCAGGCCGAGCTGCCACGTGGCCGTGAAGCGCGCGAGGCCGGTGCGTCGGCCGAGCGGCCCAGCGATTTCATAGAGATCGTCGCCGCTCTGGTTGCCGTGCGACATCACCACGACCTGCACGGCTGGCTTTAGGTGGCGCAGCAGGGGGCTGAATCGAAGCAGCTCCGCGCGGTTGAGAAAGACATGCGTCGCATCCAGGCTGCGAAGTGCATCGTCCAGCCGCGTCGCATACTCCTGGGGGCGGTACAGTCGGTAGGCCGAGAGATGCGCGCGCCGGAGCACTCGGTCGGCTGCCGCCCGGCTGCGCTTTACGGCGAGGGTCTCCGTTCGCTCGGAGGCGGCCTGCACGATGGCCAGAAACTCTCGGGTGCAGAGTTGCACTCCGCCCGCGATGGTGGCGGAGAGATCGTCGTCATCATGCAGAAAAAGCGCTCTCATGCGGTGCGTTGTGCGCGCGCGCTCAGATCGAGGTAGGCTTGGGCCTGCCGGGCGAGATCGAAGTTCTCGACCACATAGTCCCGGGGCCGATACGTATGGGTGCCCGCTTTTTCGAGGAAGGTGTCGAGCCCTGCGTGGAACTCTGCCGGATCGGCGAAGCGTGCTCCGCAGCGCTTGTCGAAATACGGTACCGAGGTGACGGGGGCAAACTTCACTCGGTGTGGGTACATCGATGGGTCCTGCCAGAATCCGCCGCGATCCCACGCGTAGATCGGCACATCCGTGGCGAGCGCTTGGAGATACGCGAAGCCTTGAGTCTCGTGTTCGCAGAGAAAGATCATGGCGGAGACTTCCTGCAGCAGAGAGCGGTATTCCTCCTCGCGGTAGTGGCCGTAGCGCAGGTGGTGTGCTCGCCGGCCCCGCTGTTTCAGCGCGGTGAGGATCGGCTGCACTAGGCCGGGTTCGAGGCTGTCGCGTTGCCAGCGTATTTTGTCGTAGACGAGGATATCGCTGGAGGCGGGCGGCGTCGCTGGCGGGCGCCATATCTCGGTTTCCACGCCTGCGGGCCACACCGCCGTCGGGATCGCGCGAGGTAGATCCCGGTCATACATCTGCTTGAACCATTCGCAGGAGATCGTGATCAGCCGTATGTCTGCCGCCTGCCAGAAATCGTCTTCGTAGGGATGTGCGGCGATTCCTGGCCCGTAGATGATGGGATGACCTGCCGGTATCTTTTTGATGACATGCGGCTTGCCGATGACGTGAGCCCACGCTCCCGGCGAGCGGCGAAGTCCGGCGTAGTCGTTGAGTCGATACGGTGTCCCGAGCCTGTCGAGCCCTGCCTGGAGGTTGAGAAACCAGCGCATCACGCCCCCGGGTTGCGGGCGGCCGCGTATCAGGCGCCGGATAAAACGTCGCGGCACATGATCGCCCGGAAGCCAGCGGTCTGGATCCGGCTCCTCATAAAAGAGAAAGAGAGGGTGGGCCATCGATTTCAACGCAGCGGGCGCACGCCCGTCAGGAGGCGCTTGCCCATCCGCAAGGTCTGCACCAGCCAGATCCGCCAAAACTCTCGCGAGGTCCGATCGAAGCGCCCGGTGCGAAACAGCAGCCGCCGGAAGTCGCTGTTGAGCCACACGCCATCATAGCGTGTGTGCTCGTAAGGCGCGGGCCGGTGATCCGCAAAGTAGGGGCTTATCTGTGCCCGGTACGCTTCCATCACGCTGCGCAGCCAGGGGGCGGCCTCCAGGAGCACGGCGTTGGCGGCCGGGCTCACGTAGGCGCAGGCGAGATCGGGCGCGGAGAGCTTGTACCCGCTGAGGTGGAAAAAGAGCACCCGGTCCTCCCCTGCGTACCAGTGGCCATCGCGCAGCGTCACGGCGCGCTCCTGCGCGTTCCAGTACGCGATGTTGAGCGCCGGGGAGTAGAGTATGCGCACATCGTTCGGCCAATAGGAGATCACGAGCGGAAGAAGCTTCTGATCCGCCGCCATCCCCAGGTAGCGGTAGAAGCCATAGATCGCGAAGCGCTGGCACATCCAGGCGAGTATCTGCGCGCTCGCCGGGCTGCGCCGCCAGGCTGTGAATCCACCGTTGAGAAAGCCGAGGTCGATCACGTCCACCTCGTTGGTATGGCGCATCGTCAGCGGCGGTGGCGCGAGATGGTGCGGCGTGAGCAGCAGCGAGTGCGCTTCGAGCGCCGACCAGATCCGCTCGAAGCGGTCGGCGATCAATAGGTCGGAGTCGAGGTAGATGACCTTCTCCGCGCCGAGTTGCTCGAAGACATGGGAGATCAGGAAGGGCTTCGCCGCATTGCAGAATTCGAAGGCGTCGAAGTAGTACGGCATCAGTGCCGGCGCTTTGCCCGCGACTTCATCCCAGGTGAGCACCGAGACTTGAGGGTCGCTGGGAAGAGCTTGCTTGGGACTGCCGAGGACCAGCACATGGAGCGGCTCGGTATTGCCCGTCGCGCTCAATGACTGGGCGAGCGCCCGCGCATAAGGGAAATGGGAGGCGGTGACAGTCGTGCAGAAAGCTCTCATGCGGCGGACGGGAGTGGCTGCGCTCGGAGGTCTGCCCTCAGCTCGGGAAAAGCATCACAGAGGATCTGTTGCAGGCGGGAGCCGTAATGGGACCAGGTATACTCCCGCACCCGGTGGGGTGCTGCCAGGGCGAGACGTTGTAGTGCTACGCGGTCGTCGGCGAGCCGCAGGATCGCCTCGCTCAGAGCGGAGGCATCTGGTTCGCGCAGGATCACGCCGCATGAAGCATCCACGATGCTCCCGCAATTGCGTGTCGTGATCACGGGCACGCCCGAGGCGAGTGCCTGGTACACCGCGTAGGCGCTGCCTTCAAACAGCGTGGGGAAGGCCATGAGATGCATGTGCTGCAGCTGGGTAGCGAGTTCCGGCTGCGAGATGCGCCCATGAAAAACGACGCCTGCCGGGCGTGCTTCCGGGGCATCCTGGACGTCGCCGAAGACATGCAGCTGCGCGTCCGGATATCTCCTTGCGACAGTGGCAAAGGCCGGCAGCAGCAGGTGGGATCCTTTGCGCGTGCAAAACGTACCCACAAAAGCGATACGCAGCGATTCCGCAGGCGCGGGCGGTTGCGCGGGAGCCGCGAAAACACCAGGGTCGAAGCCGTAGGGCAGCAGGCGCAGCCGCGCCTCGGGGACGCCAACAAAGCGGCAGGAATCCATCACAAACTCCGAGGGGCAGAGGATCAGGTCTGCCAGTTGCGCCTCCGCGGCGTAGCGGGCCAGTTCCCAGGCCCCCGGGTGGTGAAAGCGCACGCCCGCATTGCGCGGCTCTGCCTCGGCTGCGCTGAAGACATGCGCGCGGTAGTGGGCCAGGGCGATGGTGAGATCGAGCACGCAGCGTGTCCGGCCTTTCCAGGCGCGAAAGAGCGACTCCGCTCCCGTGTCGATCGCCAGGAGCGCCTTGGGCGGGTGGAAGTCGCGCAGGATCCTGCGAGCCATCCGATCGTGGGCTGAAAAGTAGCTGTAAGGCCGGCGCAGCAGGCGGGCGGCGGCCTGGTAGGCATATTCGACCGGGTAGGTGCGGGCGATGCGACCCGGCACGCGTGCATGCGACCGCCGAGCGAGACCTCGCCCGAGCCGGGCGGAGAGGCGCGCAGCCCGTTGCACGGTGGGCGCCTCGAAGTAGGATGACGTCGCGAAACGATACCCGGTGAATCGCGCGTGCAGCTCCGCCGCCTGCTGAAACAGGTGGTGCCCAAATCCGTAGCTCAATAGGGAACAGGAAATCACCGTCGGACGGCGGAGAACCAGCGATTGTGCGCGATCGGACGTCGCTCGGGGATGAATGTGCGCCACCACGCATTGTGGATGATGGTTACCTTGAAGCCGCGGGCTTCGAGAAAGGTCTGGCACTCCCGCTCGAGCTCGGCCGAGTGCGTCTCCACCAGAAATCGGCACTCCGTCTCGCGGAGCAGCGCCTCTGCCGATCGGAGGATGTCGAGTTCCCAGCCATCGACATCAACCTTGAAGAATACGCGCCGTCCCTTCAGCTCCAGATCGCGTGAAAGCACGAGTTTCCCCGGCTCGGGCGCGGCCTCTGGCGGCGCTACGAAACGAGTGTGGAGCTGGATGTTGGCGGGCAGACCCTGGAAATTGGCGGCAAAGTGCTCGCGCTGTTCCGCGGCAAAGACGGGATTGGCGTCGATGAGGTGGATCGCTCCGCGCGGGTTGTGCTTGTGAAAAATGAGGCTGTAGTACCCGTCGGAAGCGCCGATATCGACCAGCACCTCCGCCCAGCGCGCAAAATCAAGGAAGGTGCTCTGGATCTCTCGCTCGTCGAGACCGAGAATGCGCTGCGTCTTGGCTGCCGGGTCGATCTGCATCACCAGGCCGCGGGCGATGCCGCAGCGGATCCGGCGCGGGCGTAGGCCCTTGCCTAGCAGGCGCATCTTGAGCGGGCGGAAAAGTCGGGCGATGCTCATGCGACAGGTCTGCGGCACTCGACTCCGAGGCAGTTGGTCCATCGGCCGATGTTCTCTACCTCGTTGAACTTGGCGTCCGCCGCGTCGCCGAAGCTTGCTCGGCGAATATCCACAAAGCCCGCCGCTGCCAGCTCGTGTGCCATCGCCTTGTAGTCCCACATCCAGAGATGTTTGCTGCCTCCGAGCCAGCGCTTGAGAAACTCCACCAGCCCGCGCGGGCGTGCTGCGATGCCGAGCATCGATTCCTCCAGGAAGACATGCGCCGCGGTCGGACTTTCGCTCGTGAGATACTGGCGCGCGAGATACTCCAGGTCTGGTAGCACGAAGCGAAAGGTGCCGCCGGGTTTCAGTATCGTGTGCGTGTTGCGCAGCGCGGCGCGAAAGTCATCGAGCGCGAGATGCTCGAGCGTGTGCGAGCAGTAGACCGCGTCGGCCGAGGCTGGCGGCACCGGCAGCCCGCGCACGATGTCTCCCCGCCGCACATAGGGCGCAAACCGCACCGCGTTCTTTGAGTAGAGGCGATTCAGGATCGGGATGCGCTCGAGCACGATGGTCGGCGAGGAGTCGAAATTGATCCAGGCGGGGCATGCTTCATGGCCGCAGCCATATTGGATATAGGTCATGCGGGTGGATGTGGAGTGAAGAGCGAGCGCGGCACCTGATAGCGCACGTAGGCATTTTTGCTTTCGCCCGCGTAGTGGTGAAAAACCCCCCTGCGCCCCAGTATGGCCGCGCGGTCGGGTGATAGAATGTAGTCCGCCGGCGGCAGGAGTAGGCTATCGTTTGCTGACAGCAGCATGGCGGTGATGCCTTGCTCGAAAAAAGCGAACCGCTCGCGCCCCGCCGTTAGCATGGCGGTGAGCCAGTGCTCCATGCGCTCCCAGTCGAGCGTCTCGCTGCGAAAGCCCACGATGCCTGCGTTGGCATTGCGCACGACAGGCTGCCCACAGAGCCGTTCGAGGAACTCGGGTGGGTGGCCGTAATTGGACCAGCGATCGAGCATATAGCAGGGCTGAGCGCCCTTGGCCATGCAGTCGAGCAAAGCGCCGGGTCGGCGCACGAAAAAAGTATCGCTGTCGAGAAACAGCCGCCAGCCTGTGCGGCCGCCATGCACATCAAGCAGCTTGCAGAAAAAGATGCACTCCCGGCGCGCCCTGAGCAGGGCAGGGAAGCGCTGCGCCGGGAAAAGCGATTCGACGTACGCATCTTGCTCCTCCGGGGGGCGGCACGCCACGAGCCCGGGGAAAATGCGGTGCAACTCCGCGAGGTGCGCCGCGGAGAGCGTGCGGTCGTCGATGATGCGAAAGCGGAAGGGACGGCCCGTCGTGCGCAGCAGCGAATAGGCGCTAAACACGGTGAGATGAAAAAACTCCGCGCCCGTGATCATTGCGATCTCTGGCGCCTCCGCGCTCTCCGCTGCTGGGTAGGCGATGGGCTCGAGTCGGCTCACGGATGCACGCAGCGCGGGTAGCAGCCTCGCAGCTTCGCGGGCATTGGCCTGAGCCCGAGGGCGCACCACAAACCGGTAATGCAGCCAGCCTAGTCCGGGGATCGTCATTGTGGGGTGGATCTCCGGCGCTGCCAGCGCAGTCGGCGTATGAAGCCCACGGCCCGCGGCGGCAGCCATCGTGCGCGATCCAGCCAGCCGCCGATAGCCGGTGGCGGCGCAGCGGCCTGGCGCGGCGTGGCTGCGATCAGGGCCATGAGCTCTTCGTTGAGCGCCGGATTGTTCACCCGGGCGGGTCCCTCCGGCGGCCGAAAGGAAAACTGGCGCATCCAGCGGAGTACTGCGAGGAGATCGGAGCAGAGGATAGCGTTGTCTCCGAGCACGCGGTGCATCGAGCTATCGAGGTAGCTGCACAGCACCCCGAGCTGGAAATGCTGCGCCTCGAGATACGTCACCGGCAGTCCCTCGACGTAGGAGTTGAGACACAGGAAGCGGGCCTGCGCCATCTCGCTGAGCACGGTTGCGCGCGGCAGGCCTGCGAGCACTTCCCCGGCCTCGAATTGATCGGCTATTTCCGAAGCGAGTGAGCCCACGCCGATCAGACGTACTTCAAAGCCGTTGCGCTTCAGAAACCGAAAGATCGCCATCGTTTCCCGGATGTTCTTGTCGCGCTCGAATCGGCCGACGTAGACCACCCGGTCGCGGCGGCTCGGCGGACGCGGCACTGTGAGGCTGAGAGAGTACGCAAACTCGAGCGCCTGCCCTACGCCCCGCGCCTGTAGATACGCTACGGCCGTCGCCGAGACGCATAGGACGCGATCGATCTGCGTGGCGTAGCGGAGGACGGTGTCGTAGTAGTGCGGATGATTGCCGTGGACGATAAACAGGATGGGCCGCTGCGTCGCCCGAGCGATGAAAAACTCGAGCTCGAATCGCTCGTTGGCCACGAGAGCATCGTACTGCGTGAGGTCGATCTCGCGCGCGAGGAGCCGGTGCACGTAGTGCAGGGGATCGAATGCGCTCACGTGCAGCGTGCGCGTGGCCCGGTCAAACCAGGTGCGCGCTGCTTCCGCCACCCGCACGATGTCGATCGAGGGAAACTGCTGGTGGAGATTCTCCCAAAAAATGCCGACGCCTCCCGTGCGGGCGGCGACAAAGGTGAGGATACGCGGCAGTTTCACGGAGCGGGAGGGAGGGCGTGGGAGGGCGCCGCCCGCCACCGGGCGCTGGTTTGCAGCAGGGAGTCGGGCAGCAGGCCTAGTCCCGCAAGCGCGAGCTGGCGGCGTGTCCAGCGCTCGACACGTACGCTGCGGAAAAGCCTCAGCGCCTCGCGAAAGGCGGCGTAGTCGCGCTGGCGCCATGCGGCCTCCACGCGCTCCGCCCACACGAAGCGCTGCACCAGCGCCGATCGGAGCCGCTGGCGGTCGAGCGCGGGGATGGGCCAGGTCTCCAGGGCGGTGCGGGCCGGAGAGATGGCATCCAGCGCGGCGGGCGGCAGCCCGGCGGCCTCGGCGAGCGCGCGGAAAAGACGGCGTTCATCCTGCGCAAAGCCAGCCGCATGGCGTGCGGTCTTCGCCTCCCCGTGCTCGCGGAAGAAGGCGATGGGGGCCTCGATCGATGCGACGCTGGCCGCCCCGCGGAGCGAGAGCGCGCGTAGCCACAGCGCGAGATCCATCGTGAAATGCAGCCTTTCGTCCACGCCTCCGAGTTCCCGCAGCAGCGCGGTGCGCAGAAACGTCGCCGGCTGGCAGATGCAATGATGCACGAGCGACTGCTCGAGGTCATCCCGTGGCGCCGCCTGTCGTACGACCAGCGGCTCCGCGAGCGCCGGTCCAAACTGGAGCTGGCCGGTGACGACAGAGACCCGCTCGCTTGCGCCGGCCGAGGCGACTGCATTCAGCGCTCCGGGTAGCAGGCAGTCGTCGCTGTTCAGCCAGTTGCACCAGATGCCCTCCGCGCGTGCGAGGCCCTTGTTGATGGCATGCGATTGCCCGCGGTCGGGCTCGCTCACCCAGTAGTCGAGCCAGGGAGCATACTTCTTGAGGATCTCCACGGAGCCGTCGTCGCTGCCGCCGTCAATGACGATGTACTGTAAACTTGGATACCCCTGCAGCAGCACGGAGCGGATCGTCTCCTCCAGGAAGGCCCCTTGGCGAAATGACGGCGTCACGAGCGTGATCCCGGGCGCCTCTCCCGCGCGGGGTGTCTGGGGCGCTGCATCCCATGGCCAGCCCTTGCGGCCTGCCGGCGGCGGTGGGAGGTCGGAGAGGGTGATTGGCCGGCGCATCGTCACCTGCGACTCGCTCCCACCAGGCTATACAGCTCCCGATACGCGGCGGCGCAGCGCGCCGGAGCATGCCGGGCAAGCAGCTCGATGCGTGCGGTGGCGGCTCGGGCGCGCAGCTCCGGAGCGCGCTCCAGGCCTTCCGCGAGCGCCTTTGCGAGGGCGTCGGCATCGCCGGGCGCACACAAGATGCCTCCTTTGCCATCCGCGATTGCCTCCCGCAGCCCACCCACGTCGCTGGCGACGACAGGGGTGCCGCAGGCGATCGCCTCGAGTGCTGTCTGGCCAAAGGCCTCCGCTCGCGAGGGCGCGACGAAGAGATCCATCGCTGAGTACGCGGCGGCCTTGGTGGCATCAGCATCGAGGTGGCCAAGATGGCTCCACGGCAATTCGTGCGTCCGCGTTGTGCGCTCGCCCGTCGGCTGTCGGCCGAAACTTACGAGTTGCAGGCGAGTCCGCAACGCGGTCGGCAGCCGGTCGAGGGCAGCGAGCAGCAGGTCGAGCCCCTTGCGATGGTTGCCGAGGTCTTCACAGGCAAAGCCCAGGGTGCATCGATCGTCCGCCAGACCCAGGGCCGTGCGTGCCGCTGCAGCGGGCCGGGGCTGAAACCCCGCGGCGTCGAAGGCGTAGTAGAGGGTGCGGCGGCACACATCCCCGGAGAAAAATCCGCTCGCGGCGGCTGCCCCCGTGTTCCACTCGCTGTTGCCGGCGATGGCGCAGCGGCGTCCGCTGATGGCGCGGCGCTTGATGGCGACCACCTCCGCTTCCAGTTCAGCGAGCTGGGGATTGCGCGCGCGATCCAGTTCGTAGTGAAAGCCACCGAGGTACGGCTGTTGATCGTGCAGCGTGAAGACGACCGGCTGCCTCGTCTCGGCGAAGAAGCGGGGCCAGTCCAGTCCACCTGATACCCAGTGGATGTTGATCACGGTCGCCTCGCTCACCCAGGGATGAGCCTCCGGCGCCCACGCGCTGTACGGCGACGAGAAGAGCTCAAACGTGGGCGGAGTTGTCGGGGCGGGGATCCTCCGCGCGAGGCGCGCGGCCGGGTCTGAGGCCCATCCGAGGCGTCGCGCAATCCGTAGCGGCAGCGAGATGGGGGCTCGCGGCGCGCGGGCGATGCGCTCCTCGCTCGCAACATCGAATTCGCTGAGCACAATCCGCGAGTCGATCCCCTCGGCGAGCAGCGCGGTATGCTGCCGCTGGAGCGCGATGCCGGCCCCTCCCCGTAGCGTCGTGGCGATATGCACTACCTTCATGCCGGCGACTGCGTGCGTGAGCGCAGCTCCCATGCGAGCCGTTTCATACCCGGCACCCGGTAGAGGGCCGCCAGCCAGCGAGGCGGCGGCGCCTCGACTGCGGTGTGAAAGATCCGATCGTTGATCGCGGCAAGGAAGCGATCCGCCGGTATTTCTTCCTCGCACAGGCACGCGAGATCGAGCTCGCCCATGCGCAGAGGGGCGAAGTTCGGTGGCGCACCGAGCGCGTGCGTCGCATCTTCCGTGTGCCCGGAGTTCGTGATGAGCGAGAAATGAGGGGTCACCGCCAGGCCGCCTCGTCGCCATAGTGCAAACACCCACTGGTAGTCCCACGTGTCGATGCGCCCCTCGCGGGTCGCGAGAAATTTGGCGGTCCAGTAGCGGCGATCTATCGGCCGGGGTAAGTGGCGTTCGACCACGGCCGCTATCTCGTCCACCCTGGGCAGTTCACGGCGATAGTGTTGCCAAGCCCGTGCCCAACTCGCCCAGCCCCAGATCAGCGGGAAGGGCGCGAGACTGTAGCCGCCTTGCTTTGCGCCGGCCGCCTGCGCGGCAAATCCTGTGCCCGAGATGTGCATCACCCGGTCGTCATGTCTGTAGCGGTCCAGCATCGCGGTGGCATAGGCGAAAAACGCGGGCTCCGGCTCGCAATCGTCCTCCAGCACAAGGCCGGACTCTACTTCGCTGAAAAACCAGTCCAGCGCCCCCGCCACGGCCCGGCCGCACCCCAGATTGGCCGCTTGGAAGCGGCGCCGCACCTCGCAAGGCCAGTCGACGGAGTCGATCACCGCCCGCACGGCCGCACAGCGTTCCGCCTCGCCCGGTCTGTCTGACCGCGCCCCATCGGCGTGTACAAATAGCTGCGCCGGTCTGGCCGCGCGTATGCGCTCCCACGTCCGGCGGGTTAGCTCCGGCCGGTTGAAAACGATGAAAAGCACCGCCGCGCTCATAGCCGCGATCGCGCTACGATCCACTGCATCCCCGCCGGGCGTCCCTCCGACACCAGGCGGATCAGCTCGTCTTTTGCGAAGGCCTCGCGGGCTGCGCGCGGCGCGTGCGCTAGTTTTTTCTCTGGAGCGAGCGCCGCTATCACCGTGATGTCATGGCTCTCCTGCAGCAGCCCTTTGAGCGTATCCGAAATGCCGCTACGCAGGAAGTCGTGGCACTCGATGATGAGGTCGGCCCGCCGCCAGAGCGCCACGGTCTCCCGTGTGAGCAGCTCCGCCTCGAAACCTTCGCAGTCGATCACCGCCAGCGCCCTCCGCTCGAGCAGGGGCTGGAGGGTGCTCGGGCTGGCATCGTAGGCGAGTCGCACCCGTTGCGCGGCGATGCCATTGTGCCGCAGTAGCCCCGTGCAGAGCCGATGCGCCTCCGGGCTGATATCGACGCCCAGGAGCGCCGCATCTCCATGCCGCCGACCGAGGCCGGCCAGGTAGTATCCCTCGGCAAACCCGATATCGATGATAGCCTCGTAGTGGGTGCCATGCAGTGCCTCGAGCGTCGGGAAAAGCTCTGATTCGTAGACCCCGAGCAGCTTGGGAAAGAGCGCGCTGCCAAACGATGCCACCTCGGGATAGGCGATGCCGGCGAAGGGCCCAGCGATCACCTCGCCGCGGGCAAAAAAACGCTCGCGCTTCGCCTCGAAGCGACTCTCCACCGCTACCTGCCGCTGCACCGAGAGGAAGGCGGAGCCGCCCGCCACCGGCCGCACCGCCCGCCACAACGCATCGTGGCTCAAGAGGCGGCGCACCAGCGCGCGTGCGCCGGCTTTGATCGAAGGACTCGACTGTGCGGCCATGCCTGGAAATTAGATTGTTGATCCGCCCAGACGCCCAGCGCCCTTATCCCTTGCCCCGGATTCGCCGATACAGACGGGTGAGGGGATGGTCTGCATGGTAGAGCGAGCGCAGTCCCGAGGACGGCGCCGCGAGAGAAGGGTCGAAGGGGTCGGCCGAACCATCGAGATTTCCCCACAAGACCTGCGTAAAATAGCGCCGGTGGATCGGCTGGATCGGCTTGCCGTCGCCGAAGGCTGCAAACTCGTAGCCCCAGCTTTCGCACTCGCGCGCTCCCGCCGCCTGGAGCGTTTCGACATAATCGATTCCCAGCGTGCTCCACCGCGCGTCCGGCTGGATGAAAAGATGTCCCAGCTTGCCCGCCAGCACGCCGGGCTGGTTGGGGTCAAACCCGCTGAAGTGGTAGACCACTAGCGGCTCCCCCGCCACCCGCCACCTGCCCGGCTCCGCTGCAGCCTCGAGCGGTCGCTCGTGCAGATTCCAGTAGGCGACATTGTAGCCCGGGTGGCGCAGCGCATGCACATCATCGAAAAGCGCCGGCGCGAGGCCGATCCAGACCTGGTCGAAATAGAACTCCTTGCTCGCGCGAAACGGATCCTCCAGCTGGCCGCGCCACCAGCTTACGAACTCACGGGCCATCGCGCACGGCGCCAGCGCAAAGATGCCCGCGTTGAAAGTGCCGGAGAGCGCTATCGCGGTATTCATCCGCCTGTTCTTCGCCGGGTCGATCAAGTGCGGGGTCAGCACGATCGCATGGCGCTCCACCGCCGCGAGCAGCGCCTCGGGCCTGGCATAGAGCCGGGTGTCGGAATCGAGGTAGAGGAGCGTATCGGAAGGCCGGATACTCTGCAAATGCGCCGCGGCATTCGGCTTGAGCACGCAGCAGAGCCCGTACACCGGCAGCGCGAAAGCGAGATGCCGGTACAGCGCCGGCGCATACGCCGTCGGTGCGACCACCTCAAAAGGCTCCCGGCCTGCCTCTACAAATCCCGCCGCATCATCCGCGAGATACACCACCCGCCGAGCCTCCGGCAAATGCCGCGCCACATCCGCCATCAACACACGAGCGCGATGCAGATGATTGCGGGTGACGACAGTGAAGACGCTAAGCATCGTCTTAGGAGGCGCGCGTACGGTCAAATTCAGGGACGGTGGAACCTGTGGGCGCCATCTGTGGATTTACCATCGGCGCGCTCGGTCGCTTGAGAAGAATGCGAGTGTAGAGAATCGCTTGGCCCGCTGGCGGGCGCAGGCGATCCGGCGGCTGGGTCAGATATTCGATCACGTAGGGCCTGGCCTCGCGCCAGCGGCCCGCCTGCACTAGGATATTGATGAGTGCCTCCAGAAGGCGCTTTCGCGCCGTCCAGATGGTGGCATGATGCTTCGGCTCGAGCACTTTGAGCATGGCCGTATAGAAATCGAGGGTGCTTTGATATTGCCGCTCGGCCGCCATCGTGGACCACGCGCCGGAGCCATGCAGGCGATATACTCCCCAGACTTCATCTAAGTATCCGCCATAGCTCTTTTCCGCGAGTTGGATCCAGGAAGGCCAGTCTTGCATGCGCAGATTGCGTACATGCTCGCTTAACTGTGGGAGCGCCGTGCGTCGATACACTACGGCGCAAGTGGGGACTGGGTTGTGCGTGAGCATGTCGGCGACGGTCACGCGGCTAGGGGGTTTATGCTCGCAGTGGTTCCGCAACACTTTGCCCGTCTCGTCGCTTATGACGTGGACATCGTGAAAGCAGAAGTTGGCGTCTGGATGTCTATCGAGCCACTCGACCTGCCGCTGGAGCTTATGGGGATCGGTCCAGTAGTCATCGCCTTCAAGGCAGGCGATGAATTCTCCTTGGCAGGCGGCCAACGTGGCCTGGGCATTGGCGGCGCCGCCGATATTTTTTTCGTGCAGAAGCGGCCGGATGATGTCCGGCCGCTGCGCGGCGTAGCGTTTGACGATCTCACGCGTCCCATCGGGTGAGCAGTCCTCGCCTATCACCAGTTCGATCGGGAAGGTCGTTTGCTGCATGAGCACTCCTTCGATGGCGCGAGCGATGAAACGCTCGTGCTTGTAGGTGATGAGTTCGACACTCAGGCGAGGACTACCGGTGCTGGCAACGCTCATGAACTCCGTTTGCGAAGGGCGGCTTTGACTTCGGGGGCCTTTGCAAAGGCCTTCTGGAGGATGCTACAGATAACCGTCACGTCCTCCGGAGAAACGCCCGTGCCCGTGGGCAAGGTAAAGATGCGGCCCGCCAAGCGCTCGGTTTCTGACAGAAGAAGGGAGGCGTTGGGAAAATAGGAGCGGTATGGCTCCATGCGATGCACTCCGGGCCAGAAATATTTCCGAGCGATGACGTTCTCCGCATGCAGCGTGGAAACGATCTCGTCGCGATCGAGTGGACTCGCTGATGGTTCGGTCTCGACCACTAGATACTGGAAGTTGCACCGTTCGAGATTGGCGTAGTCGATCACTCGTAATCCGGAAAGGGGAGCGAGGCCTTCGCGGTACAAGTGATAGTTGCGTTGGTTGACGGCGATGATCTCCTCCATCGCTTCCATCGATGTGAGGCCCATGGCGGCACAGATTTCCGACATCTTGCCGTTCGTTCCGATGTAAACAACGCGATCGTAACCGGCGAAGCCAAAGTTGCGCATTAGGCGCATTTGCTCTGCGAGAGCGTCGTCATTCGTCACGACCGCTCCGCCCTCGAAAGAATTGAGGAACTTTGTGGCATGGAAGCTTAGCACCTCGCATGAGCCGAAGTTTCCTATCATCCGACCCTGGTGCGCGCAGCCGAAGGCATGGGCCGCGTCGTACATCACTTTCAGGCCCCTGCGCGCGGCGATGCGCTCGATGGCCTCGGTGTCGCAGGGGCGGCCCCATACGTGGACGCCCACGATACCGGTGGTGCGCGGCGTGATCAGGCGCTCGATAGCGGCAGGCGAGATGTTGTGTGTGGCGGGATCGACATCGCAAAAGACAGGAGTGATCTCCTGCCATTGCAGCGCATGTGCGGTCGCCACAAAAGTGTAGGCGGGCACGATCACTTCACCCTTCAGGCCGAGGGCTCTTACAGCGATCTCCAATGCGACCGTGGCATTGCACATGGCCACGCAATTTTTCACCCCGAGAAATGATGCAATGCGACTTTCGAACTCTCGGACAAGCGGACCATTATTGGTGAACCATTTTCGATCGAGCAGATCCTCCACCCTGCTGAGAAATGCCTGTCGATTGCCGATGTTGGGCCGACCGACATGGAGTTGCTCGGCAAAGGCCGGGCGACCGGTAAATACAGCGAGCCCGGGCGAGGAGTTGTATAGACTGGGATTGGCCGTCATAGGTCACGCGGTGGGTATGAAAAACATCACTGTTTCCAAGATGCCTTCGGAATAATGGCGGAGATACACGCGGTAGTCCGGGTGCAACTCGAGGATGCGGCGAGGAATGCGCCAGAAGTCGCGCTGGTCGTGATAGACGCAGACCGCTAGCGCCGGTCGGTCTGCTCGGATGTGGTTCGCCGCACCGGCAATCGCGTCGAATTCGGCTCCCTCGATGTCGAGTTTGAGCAGCGTGATGGGCTCGGCGACGGCATCGTCAATACTTACGACATCGATTTCGGTGCCGCCTTCGGGCGAGAGACGACTGGTCGGACCTGCTGAAGCATCGAACCTCATTCGCGTGGTGGCCGCTCCAAGCCCGCACGGGACATAGTGGATGTCGCGCAGCGGCGCCAGAGCGCTTCGTGCCTGGGCCATCGCAACGGCCGAGGGCTCGAAGAAATAAATACTGCGATAGTCTGGCGCGAGCACTGCGAATTGCCGGGTGGTCTGCCCATCGTAGCCGCCACCGTCTACAAATACGCCGCGCTGCGGCAGGGGTAGGAACGGCTCGAAATACTGCCGATCAATCGCGAGCTCAAAGCCGTCCATGCACTTTAAGTCGAAGGTGAGGCGAAAGCGGACGACTGCGGCAAACGCGTCGCGCGATACTTGGTCTGCCAGCTGTTCGTATACCCAAGCGTAGTCATCTCGATGCGTGAGAATGTCCAGGCGATTGCCTTCGCAAAAAGAAGGTGGATAGAATCTTTCCGGAGCTATTCGGTGCAATGAGAAGTAGTCGATCGCGCGGGCGCCGGCGGCGGAGAGTCGCCGAAGCGCGGTGATGGGTCGGCCATCCACTACACAAGAGATAACCAGTGCGTGAGAAGGCAGGTCGCGCATCCTCAAGACCGGTCGGCCGAGAAACTCGCTTTCGACAGCGTAGTCGTCGACAAAGGCTTCGATTGGCAGAGTCTGCGCGATCAGCCGCGCATAGGTGTTGCGGCCCAGCAGGTAGATCGGCTCGCGTGCTGCGAGAATGCTCGCGCACAGCTTTTCCTTCTCGGCCGACACCTGAGTTTCAATCAGATCGAGCATGATGTGATGACGCAGCTGAAGTCCGCGAGATGGCGGCGATTCGCGATTCTACATCGAGTAGACTTTCGATCTCTCCCGCGACTTCTCCCGAAACAAATGCCGAAGGCTGTCGGGCAAAATAGGCGCCCGGCCGGCGTATGCGTATAAACGCCAGACCAGCATCGATTGCGCCGCGGAGATCTCGCTCAGGATGATCGCCAATATAGAGCGCTTCGTGTGCTGCGACGCCAAGAGCTGCGCAGCAGACGTCGAAAGGTCGACGATGAGGTTTCCAGAATTCCCGGCCGAGTTCGTCGGTGATCACGATCGCGTCGAGCATCGACTCCAAGCCAAGGGCGGCCACCTTGGCGCGCTGCACGCGTGCCCAGCCATCGGTGATGCATCCGAGCTTGTATCGCGTACGCAGCGTGCGAAGCGCCGCGGCCGCATCCGGAAAAAGCGAAAGGCGGGGTGAGTGCATCCGCACCAGCTCAGCGAGCCCGGGAATCCATGCCGACGGGAAGCCGAGCACGGACGCGAGGCGTTGCAGCACGTCGCTCCGGTCCTCCTCGTGAAAACGCCGCAACATCGAGACCGTAGTTTCAGGTTGTCCGTGCCCGCGGCTGGCAAGGCTGGTCGCAACGGTGAGGAATCCACCCGCGAAGAATTCGCGCTCGTCATAGAGCGTATCGTCCAAGTCGAAGATCACTGCGCGGATCATCGCAGCGGGCGCGGGTCCTTTGCAGGTTTGATGGCGACCGGCATGTTGTCTCGATGGAATACATCGCCCAGGAAGCGGCTCAGTGCGAGATTGTCGGTATAGTCCTCGGGATCTCCCCTTGCCTCACCACCGGTAGCTTCGTCAAGGATGGCTTCAAACAGCCGGCCGTCTGTGGCCATGTTGGAGAGTACCGCCGCGGAGCCCAGCCGGGTATTTACTTCGAGAAGTGTGGGCGGCTGCGTTGCGAAGAGCTGTACATTCAGCGGGCCACGTAAGCCGGCCATACTAAGGGCATCGATGACGCGTCGCGCTGCGTTCGTGATCTCTCGATCGCGGATAGTATGCGATTTGTAAGACTCTCCCGCCACCACTTTGTCTCTCACACGCGGCACGCACACGACGCACCCGCCGGAGCGCGCGATGTAGGCATCGATACTGACCTCCTCGGCGCGGATCAGCGGCTGAAACACCAAATGGGGATCAAGGCGTGCGTGTGCTCGGGCCTCCTCGCTAGAATTGGCGATGCCTGCGCCTAGTGAGCCAAAGCCGCGGCGGCGCTTGAAAAATACGGGAAACGACTCGGTCGGCACCTCGTCAATCAGCCAGGTCGGCGGGTGTGGCAGCGACCGCGCTGCGGCGAAACGCGCGAAAGCGAGCTTGTCCATCGTGAGATCCACGAGCTTGGGAGGCGGGCAGATGACGGAGATACCGCGCCGCGCGAACTGCTCGAGATGTGGAGCGAGGCGATCGAGATCCAGGTCGATGAGGGGAATAACGACCCTGATGTCTTCCATCTCCGCTACCGCCAGCAGGCGATCTACATAGTCTGGAGATCGGATGAGGGGCACGACATGGGTCGCGTCGGCGAAGCATCCCGCTGGCGTGAATTCGTCCGACGATGCTACGACTAGCCGCCCACCATGAAAAGCGGGTAAGCGAGCCATGGCCTCGCGCATTTGAATGACTAATCCAGCCCATTTTCCACCGCACGTGACAAGCACACCGCGCCGCGCCGAGTGTGATGGCTCGGGTCTGGAGAGATGCAAAGCGGACATTGTTTCCTTATTCTGCGACGCTGCGCGCATCCAGGTGGGCTTTGATCTTCGTTGGCTCGTTCCACATCAGCGCGTCGATCACCGAAAGGCCCGGCTCAAATTTATAGCCTGGGCATTCGTAGTTGAATTCAAACGGTGGCTGGATCGTAAGTTTGATGCCGAGTGCCTTGAAGCGAGCGGGCTCGAAAAGCGCCTCGCCGCCGATGGGATTGATGTACTCGGTGGCGCCTGTCGCTTCGGAGATACGCAACGCCCAATCGCCCGGGCCATCTATCGGGCCGAGGTGTAGCATCATCTCCGAGAACACCGAGTGCCGCCATGGGATGCCTAGATGCTCGCAGACTAGGCCCAGCGCGCGCGTGTTGAGGCGTGAGAGATGCGTGTCCTCGATGTCGAGCGCGCGCTCAACCAGTGCGAAGGTTTCGCGAAAAAAAGGCGCGCGCTTTTTATAGTGCATCAACTGACCGAGTAATCGAGGCCGCCATTCGGAAATCGGTGCGATTTGGATGTCACGGATTGCCGTCTCACGCGTATGCTTCTGCAGCGGGGTAAGAATATACTGCCAGCCTTCGTTGGGGTGGAGGATGCGGTTTCGATTTACCCAGCCGTGGCGGATGTATTGAGCAGTGTCGAAGACGATCCATTGATCGCTTCGATTGATGAGTTCGAAGTATCCCAGGTAGGGGAAAAAATACGGCTGCATGATCCCGAGTTTCATGGCGATATCCTTATTCGAGCGAATTTCGGATGCAGCGTACCATGCGTTCGAGATCCGAGGTAGTGCAGCGTTGATCGATGGGCAGGGTCAAAATCTCCAGCGAAAGCCGGTGGCTCGCGGTGAACTCCGCGGGTACAACGGGAGCTAGCGCCCAGTGAACTGGTGGAAAGATGTTCTCGGCGAAGAGCGCTTGGCGGACATGTTCGCGCCTTGCCAGTCGAATGGGAAAGCCGAGCGGTACTACGAAGTCAGGCAGGCTAGTGAAGAGAGCGATATCACGGAGTTTTTCCGCGAGGAAAAGGAAGTTGGCGCGTCGCTGCGCGGTGTGCGCTTCCCAGTCGATGGCATGCAGTAGCAGGTGCTCCGCCAGTTCGCTCATACGCGCAGGTTCGATGGGGCCATTCGCCTCCGCCTGGCGAAACAGGTCGAACCAAGAACGGTCCGAGCTGCCACGATCGAATGCGTGTCTCAAAGCCGAGGCGCGAAAAGCATCAAGCCACCACGCTGCCGGAGCAGTCGGCAGATCCATTTCCGGCAAGGGACCATGCAGCGCAAGCAGGACTGAGCCATCAGGGACACCAACGAACTTGCGCGGGCTCGTTATCACGTAGTCCGCGTGCGGGCTGAATTCGCGATTCAATGCCGCCTGGCTGGCATCTTCGACTACCCAAGCTCCATGCTTGCGGACTCGTGCCGCCGTTTCGTCCCACCCCCGGAAGCCAAAATAGTCAACAAGGACGACGATGTCTCCACTCTTCACTTCGTTGACCCAATCGTGTGCCTCGACGTCGAGGCGTTCGTTGATGGGAAAGTATTTCTCACGGCCTTCGCAGCAAGGCACTACTACTGGGCAGAGATACGAGGGCAGCCAGACCGTTCGCGGCTGAAGTGTGCGCACTAGGCAGGCGAGGGCTCCCCGCGCCGTTGCCAATCGACGTTGCGCACCGCGCAGAAAAAGGGGGAGCTCGCCGCCACCTTTACCGAGCTCTAGTCCAAACATGCCCCCCACAATGCGTGGCGACAGGCTTTCAGTCTGACGGAGAGCCGTTTGCATCATCTAGTCGTCCATTTCCCAAGCCAGCGTGGGCTGCACTACTCCCGGCTCGCGTCCATGCCATGCGCCTTCCCGCTGACCACGATCCGCGATCGTGAAGGCTGCTATACCCTCGTCGACGAATGCGAGGCGGTTCTCATTTTCGACGATAAGGAGTTTGATGGTGTAGCTTCCTGAATTGAGCAACCCGCCTGGGAAATGACAACGAGCCCGATGGACGCCGATCGCCCGGCGCCGGGACGCGGTGCCAGTAGTGAGCACCACAATATTCTGCTCGTTGATGAGATGGATTACGAGGTGGAATGGACGGGATGCGTCTTGAACCCAAAACTCGAATGCGACGCCAAAAGGCGTGCGCATTGTCAAGCCATCGGCCGTGGCATCGATCGGCGCGATGCTCACCCGTTTTACGCGCACCGTGTCGTTCCCAGGAGCATCTTCCGGTTTGGCCCACGCTTGGGGGCCGCCTGCTTGATGAAAGCTTTGCAGATACTGAGAAATGCCGTCTTCAACGACGCCATCTTGCCTTATCGTGCCGCCGCTCATCAAGAGGGTGCGGTTGCAGAGGCTCTGCACTGCCACCATGTTGTGGCTGACGAATAGGACCGTGCGGCCGTGCCGACTGGACACATCCCGCATCTTCCCCAGGCATTTCTTCTGAAACTGCGCATCTCCCACCGCCAGCACCTCATCGACGATGAGTATCTCCGGCTCCAAATGTGCCGCCACCGCGAAGGCTAGCCGCACGTACATCCCGCTGCTGTAGCGCTTCACCGGCGTGTCGATGAACTTGTCGATCTCGGCAAACGCCACGATCTCGTCAAACTTGCGCCGTATTTCGGCGCGCTTCATGCCGAGTATCGCGCCGTTCAGGAAGATATTGTCGCGGCCGGATAGATCGGGGTGAAATCCCGTGCCCACCTCCAGAAGCGAGGCCACGCGACCTCGCAGCACCGCGCGCCCGGAGGTCGGCTCCGTGATGCGGGAGAGCACCTTGAGCAGCGTCGATTTGCCTGCGCCGTTCCTTCCGATCACCCCCACGACCTCGCCCGGCTGTATTGTAAAGGAGACATCGCGCAGCGCCCAAAATTCCTGCGGCGGCGTTGCCACAGGGCGATGGCGCAGGCGCGCCCACATCCCCGCGAGCTCCTCGCGCAGACTGAAGGCTCCGATCTCTCCGAGACGGTAGACCTTGCTCAGCCCAGATACCTCTATGATCGGGCGGCTCATAAGACGTCGACGAAGTTGCGCTCCACTCGCTTGAAGGCGTACAGGCCCGTGACTAGGCAGGCCAGCGTGATTACGCCCGATAGCACCATGAGCCTCAATTCAGGCTGGCCGGTATTGAGCAGCATGTAGCGAAAGCACTCTACCGGCATCGTCATCGGATTGAGCTCCACGGCAAACTTCCATGCCAGCGGCACTCGCTCCAGCGGATAGATCACGGGCGTCGCGTAGAGCCACAGCTGCAGAAGAAACACCGCCAAAACGGTGAAGTCGCGATACCGCGTCGTCAGCGCGGCGAGCCACAGGCCCACCCCCAAGCTCAACGCCGCGACCTGCAGCACGACGAGCGGCAGGAAGACCACCTCCCACCGCACATGCGTGTCGCCCGGCGTGCCGATCATCTTGTACGCGATGTACACGGCGCCGAAGGTGACGATTTGGATCACGAGTGTGCCGAGGTTGGAGACGACCGACGACAGCGGCACGATAAGGCGGGGAAAGTAGACCTTGCTGAAGATGCCCACATTGTTGACCAGCGTGCTCGACGTCGATTGGAAGGTCTGCGCGAAGTAGTTCCACGCGAGCAGCCCGCAGAGATAGAAGAGGCCCGGCGGCGTGCCCACTGGCGAGAGGCGCGCGAACTTGCCAAATACGATCGTGAAGACCGCCGTCATCAACAGCGGCTGGATGATAAACCACAGCGGGCCCAGGATCGTCTGCTTGTAGCGCGAGGCGAAATCGCGCCAGATAAGCATCCACAGCAGGTCGCGGTAAGCCACCAGCTCGCGCCACGAAAATAGATGAAAATCATGCGCGCGCTCGATGACGGTCTCCTGTGTGCTGTTCGGGGAATCGTTCATGCTGCGAGAGCGTGGCCGAGCCGCGCCTTGAAACGTGGGTACGCAAATTCCATCGCACGCGCGCGGATCGCGGAGCTATCCCACGAGCGTGCGAGTGCCGCGCTGGCGTGAGCCGCGATGTCTGCTGCGTTGCCAGGCTGGGCGAGCACCCCGCTGCGGGGATCTACGACTTCCGGAGCCCCGGCCGCCGCCACGGCGAGGCATGGTTTCCCATGCGCCATCGCTTCAAGGTAGACCAGACCGAAGCCCTCGCCGCGGCTGGGCAGGGCAAAGAGCTCGCACGTCGCCAAAGCTTCCCGCAGCTGGCGGTCGGTGACGCGTCCGGCGAAGGTCACGGCGCCTGGCGCGAGCTCTTGCGCGAGCGCCTCGAGCCGCTCCCGGTCGTCGCCATCGCCGATCACGGTGAGACGGGCCTGCGGTATGTTCTGCCGGATGGTCGGCACGGCGCGGATGAGGTCATCGATCCCCTTGTACGCATCATCGCGGCACAGTCGGCTGACGGTGAGGATCGCACCGGATTTGGTGACATGCCCCGCGAGCGGCGCTTCAAATTGAGGATCGAGCGCATTAGGCTGCACATGCAGCCGCGTCGCATCGAGGCCAGGGCAGCGGGCGGCGAGCTCTCTGCGCGTATAGTCGCTCACGCACAGGATGCCGGTGGCGGCGCGCAGCGCCTCTTGCTCCGCTGCGGAAAAACCCCGCCACACTTCCGTGCCGTGCGCTACGAGCCAGACTTCCAGCTTGCGCGATAGTCGCTGGGCAAGCCGCGCCAGGCCGATGAGATTGATGTGCCCGCAGATCAGGCGATCGATGCGCCGGGCGCGGCTCAGCGCTTGCCAGGCGCACACCAGCTTCTTTCGACCGCAGGCGACGGGTCCGCGCGCCAGGGCGCTCGTGGCAAAGGGCGCTAGCTTGTCCGCTGGCAGCGCGTGATCGTTCAGCACGATGAGCTCCACTCGGTCTTCGGTGCCCGCGAGTTCGCAGGTGGCCTTTAGGTAAAGGCGCAAAATCCGCTCGATGCCGCCATCGGAGGAAAAGAGCGCGGGAAATAGCAGGAGGGTTGTCACGCTGAGCGGCGTAGAAAGGCGAGCAGCACGGCGAGGCTCCACACGCGCGGCCATTCCCGCGTGTCGTCGCCCGCGAGAAAGCCCCGCCAGAGGCGCTGCACGGTCGCGCGCTCGAAGAGGCCGGAGCGATCGATCGTCGCGTCGGAAAAAGTCTCTTCGAGAAACGGCCGCAGATCGCGCTTCATCCACACGGCGAAAGGCAGTGTGAAGCCCCGCTTCCTCCGGTCGGCCAGGCTGGCCGGCACGATGTCGCGCACGGCGGCGAACAGCGCATGCTTTGGCTGCGCGGGGGTGTGTTTGAAAGCTGTCGGCTGGGCTCGGAGCCACTCGATGAGCGGGCGATCGACGAAGGGCACGCGCAGCTCCAGCGAGTGGGCCATGCTCATCGTGTCGCTATCGCGCAGGAGCACATCCGCCATGTAGGTGCGCAGCTCCCATGCGCTCACCGCTTCAAACGCCTCCGCCTGTGGCAGGTCTGCGCGCAATGCCTCGAGCTCGGGGTGAAAGGTGCCGGCGGCTGCGCGCGCCTCGGGAGCGAGCAACTCCGCCCGCGCATCATCGGAAAATACCCTGCGTTGCAGGGCGCAGAGTTCATGCAGCGTGGTGGCGTGCCCGAGCGCGTCACCCAGCTTGCGCTGGCGGGTGTCGCCACGCGCGAGCCTGCGGAGCAGCATCCGGCGGGCGGGGGGCGGGGCAAGCCGCCAGAAAGGCAGCGCGCGTGCGAGCGTGCGCGTGTGGGAAAAGGCGGGGTAGCCGCCAAAGAGCTCATCGCCACCGAGTCCGGAGAGCGCCACCGTCACGCCGCCCGCGCGGGCCGCTTGGCTGGCGTAGTAAGTGTTTATTGCGTCGCCCGTCGGCTGGTCGAGCGCCGCCAGAAGTCGTTCGATATCGGCGGCGACAGTCTTGCCTGCCAGCACCTTGGCATGATGCGCGGTGCCGAAGTGCCGCGCGCTTTCCTCCGCCTCCGAGGCTTCGGAGTATCCCGGCTCGTCAAAGACGATGGAAAACGTGCGGAGCTGCGCATTGCTTGCCCGCGTCATCAGCCCCACGACGGCGGTCGAGTCCAGTCCGCCGGAGAGAAACGCGCCCACTGGCACATCAGCCGCCATGTGCGCGCGGATCGTATCCTCGAGGCGCGCTCTCAGTTCATGAGTAAACTCCTCCCGTGAGCGGCACGGTTTTTCCTGGCGGGCCGGTTGGCGAAAACTCCAGGCGCGCCGCACCGCCAGCTTGCCGTCGCGGAAGACTGCGCACTCGCCGGGACGGAGGCTCAAGACTCCGCGATAGAGCGTGCGTGGCGCCGGCACCGCGAGCCAGCCCAGGTAGTCGGCTACCGCCGCCGGGTCGACCTCGCGCCCGCCGCGCTCCGCCGCCTGCAACGCTCTCAGCTCCGAGGCGAAGAGCAGTCGGCCACCGCGGTGCTGGAAGTACAGGGGCTTGATCCCGAAGGGGTCGCGGGCGAGGAAAAGCGACTCCTCCCGCGCATCCCATACCGCAAAGGCAAACATCCCACGCAGGCGCTCCAGGCACTTCTCGCCCCATCGGCTGAATGCCGCCAGCAGCACCTCTGTGTCGCACTCGGTTTTAAAACTCCAGCCGCTGCTGGCCAGTTCGCTCCGCAGGGCGCGAAAGTTGTAGATCGCGCCGTTGAAGATCAGCGTCCACCGGCCATCAGGGCTCTGCATCGGCTGGTGTCCGTGTGCCGGGTCGAAGATCGCGAGCCGCCGCATCCCGATCGTCGCCGCGCCGATGGTCGCGAGGCCGCCATCGTCCGGCCCGCGATGCCGCATCGCGTCGCACATTCGCGCCACAGCCGCCGAGCGCGTCTCGGGCTCAGACGCCGCGTCGATGATGCCTGCTATGCCACACATGGACTTACGAAAATCTTCAGGGAAAGCTTCGCCCTATCACTTCCGGACAGGGAAGTGCTGCGACGGGTATATGATCGGCCCGAATGATGGGGATGAGGCTAGGGTTAAGACCCTATCTTGAAAAGTCAGAAAACTCCGACGATCAGAGGGTGGCTCAACCCTCCTCGAAAGTCAGGCGCAAATCGCTTGGGCGATTTCTTGTGACTTGGTGGGGGAAAAGAGGTTGCGAATCACTTCCAAGCCGAAGTCCCCCGCCGTGCCGGCTCCCCGGGAAGTAATGATCCGCCCATCGACGACGACGCGTTCCGCGGCAAGGATCTGGGTCAATTCGTTGGCAACTGAAAAATGAGCGGTATAGCGGCGCCCCTCCAGCAACCCTGCGTCGTGTAGCGCCGTGGGGGCGGCGCAGATCGCGGCGAGCCAGCGGCCCGCGGTATGATGACGGAGCACGTGGGCGCGCACGCGGGGATCGGCCCGGAGGTGCTTTACTCCGGGGCCGCCGGGCAGCAGCAGGCAGTCGTACAGCGTCTCGCCCACGCTCGTCAGTGTCGTATCGGCGTGCAGGGTGATCCCGCTGCGGCCAGTGACGTGGATGCCGTCGACCAGCGCGGCGACGGTGACATCGGCTCCAGCCCGGCGCAGGAGGTCGATAGGCGTGATGGTTTCGATCTCTTCAAATCCTTCCGCGAGAGGAATGAGCACGCTCGGCATGGTAAGTCAGTGAGGTGAGTGGAGCCGGGAACACAAATTTTTTGCGTCGGAGCGCAACCGGTATGTTGTGAAAGGAACATGAGCGACGATCGGACGAAGCGGCTGGTGGTATTTGGCTGCGGTTACGTGGGTGCGGCGGCGGCGCTCGAAGGCCTCGTGCGCGGCTGGCGGGTGACTGCGCTTACGCGCAATGCCGCCAAGGCGCGGCTCCTGCGGGAGGAGGGGATCGAGACGGTCGTCGCGGACCTTGCCGGCAGCGAGTGGCATGCCCAGATCGCGGGCGCCGCGGACCATGTGCTCAACTGTGTGAGCTCCGGCGGCGGGGGCGTGGAGGGGTATCGGCATAGTTATCTCGCCGGGATGGAGTCGATCCTCGCCTGGGCGCAGGCGGCGGGCCCGGTGGGCACGCTCGTCTACACGGGCAGCACCTCGGTGTATCCGCAAGGCGGTGGGGTGCGAGTCGACGAGCGCGCACCCACGCACGAGACGGAGGGCGAGCGCCCCCGAGTGCTGCTGGCGACGGAGGAGAGGCTGCGATCGGCGGCGGGGGTGTGCGGGCGCTGGTTTGTGCTGCGGCTCGCGGGCATCTATGGGCCGGGCCGGCATCACCTGCTCGATCAGGTGCGCGCGGGCGAGGTCGCCGGGCTCGGCACGCACCATCTCAATCTGATCCATCGCGACGACATCGTGCGCGGGGTGATGGCCTGCTTTCTCGCACCGGCGACGGTGCGCGACGAGGTCTTCAACCTCGCCGACGACGGCCCGGCGCGAAAGGTGGAGCTGGTGAGCTGGCTGGCTACACGACTGGGCCTGCCGGCGCCGCGTTTCACGGGGGAGCCCGCAGGCGGGCGGCGCGCGATCACGCCCGATCGCCTGATCGACAATGCCAAGGCGCGGGCGATCCTGGGCTGGGCGCCCCGCTATGCGACTTTTCGCGAGGGCTACGAAAGTCTGTTGTCGCGTTGACCTCGGCGGGTCGGGTCGTGTCTGCTGACCGCTTTCCCAACGTAAACCATCAACCCACTCAATCATGGCCGGTCTAGGCAAACTCGTTAAACAAGCGGAGAAGATGAAGCGCGGCATCGAGGCGCTGCAGGCGCAGCTCGACGCCAAGGAGATCGAGGTCACCAGCGGTGGCGGCGCGGTGAAGGTGAAGATCAATGGCTCGGGGAAATTCCTCGGCCTCACGCTCGACCCGGAATTCCTGAAGGAAGATGCGAAGCTCGTGGCCGACACGGTGCTCGCGGCCGTGCAGGACGCGGCCAAGCAGGCCAAGGAATTCAACGAAGCCGAGATGCAGAAGGTGACCGGTGCGTTTCAGATGCCGGGGCTGTTCTGACGAGACTGAGCTTGCGAGGCCGGGCGAGGCGATGCCCCGGCCGGCCTCACTTGTATGACACCTGCTTTCGAGAGGCTGCAGAAGCACCTGAAGCAATTGCCCGGGCTGGGCTTCCGGTCTTCGGAGCGGATTGCGCTGCACCTGCTGGTCGAAAAGCCGGGCCGGCTGCCGGAGCTGGTGCGCGCGCTGGAGGAGGCGGCGGGCGCGGTGCGCCGCTGCGCGCGCTGCGGCAACCTGGCGGAGGCCGAGTTGTGCGCGATCTGCGCGGACGAGAAGCGGGATCGCGGGAGCATCTGCGTGGTGGAGCACGTGCCCGACCTGGTGGCGATCGAGCGCAGCGGGGCGTTTCGCGGCACCTACCATGTGCTGCATGGCAAGCTCTCGCCGATCCACGGGGTGGGGCCGGAGGATCTCAATCTGGCGGCGCTGCACAGCCGGATCGAGACGGGCGAGGTGGCGGAGCTGATCCTGGCGCTGCCGAACGACGTGGAGGGGGAGGCGACGTGCCACTATATCACGGAGCACCTGCCGGCGGAGCGCGAGGTGAAGGCCACGCGGATCGGGTTTGGCCTGCCGAGCGGCGGCGGGGTGCTGTATGCGGATGCGGTGACTTTGAAGAGCGCGCTGGAGGGGCGGCGGGGCTACAAGTGAGGCGGCGCAAGCGGTTGCCGGGACGGGGTTAGGCGAGGAGGGGGTGTGTTTGAACTTGCACCCGAGGTGGGTGTGGGCCAATGCTGTGCCCGTTCCTTTCAGCGCCCCCGCGGGCGTAGTATATCGGCTATTATGTGTGCTTCCCAAGCATGAGAGGAGGGTTCGATTCCCTCCGCCCGCACCAGTTTCGTTTAGTATCCCCAACCGCCAACACCCATCACTCAATGAAGACCAAGTTCCTCGCCGCTTTCGCGGCTTTCGCGATCATCGCCTCCGGTGCTCTTTTCGCCGCTGACGAGGCCAAGCCGGGCAAGTGCTGCGCCAAGGCTTCCGCCGAAGGCAAGACCTGCAGCCACCCGTGCTGCGTCGAGGCCGCCAAGGCCGGCAACAACTGCACCAAGTGCGGTGGCGCGGGCAAGATCAAGACCGAGGCCAAGAAGTAAGACGGGCGCGCCGCGAGGCGCTCCGACTTTCTCCGCAATTTGCGAAACGCGCACCGTGTGGTGCGCGTTTTTTTTGGGCTTGGCGGCGGGCGGCGAGTGGACGGGGTGGAACCGGGGGCGGCGGGTGGGTGGAGGGCGCTCCGCGCGAGGACGAGGGTTTATTTACATGAAAGCGGGTAAGCGGGGTGAGGAAAAAGGGCGGGTCTTGCGACCCGCCCTTGGGGGAGAGGCTTAGCTCCAGCTGAGGTCGACCTTGCTGAGGGGCATCTCGCGGACGCGCTTGCCGGTGGCGGCGAAGATGGCGTTGCAGATGGCGGGGGCGACGGGGGGGAGGGCGGGCTCGCCGAGGCCGGTGGTGGGGTACTTCGTGGAGAGGAAGTGCGTCTCGATCTTCGTGGGCGCATCGGTGATGCGGATGAGCGGGTAATCGTGGAAATTGCTCTGCACGACTTTGCCGTTCTTCACATCGATGGCCTGAGTCATGAGCACGCCGAGGCCGTCGATGACGGAGCCCTCGACCTGATTTTCAGCGCCGCTGAGGTTGACGATCTGCGCGCCGATGTCGGCGGAGGTGATGAAGCGATCGACCCGGAGGCGGCCATCCTTGCTGACGGTGACTTCCGCGACCTGGGCGAAGTAGCCGCTGTGGCTGAAGTGAAACGCAATGCCGGCGCCGGAACCTTTCGGGAATTTCTTCCTGCCCCACTGGGCCTTTTCGGCGACGTGCTGGAGGACGCCGCGCATGCGGGCGACATTGTAGGCGGGGCCGCCGGCCTTCTTCTTGCCCTCGCCACCGCCGCCGACGCCGCCGGCGGGCATTTCGTCGCGATCGCCGAGGAGCTCGAGGCGAAGCTCGAGGGGATCGCGGCCGCCTGCGTGGGCGAGCTCATCGATGAAGGAGTGGAAGACCCAGGCGAAGACGCAACTGCCGGGAGCGCGCCACGGGCCCATGGGCCAGCCGGTATCGAACATGGTCTGCTGCGTGTGCAGATTGGCGATCCAGCGGCCGGGGAATTCATCGGGGCTGAGATTGCCGCCGCTGCCGGGATTGCCGCCTTCGCCGAAGGTGAAGAAGTGATTCTTCCAGGCGACGACCTTGCCCTTGGCGTCGACGCCGCCCTTGAGGAAGTGGAGGCCGCCGGGGCGGAAGTGATCGTGCTGGAGATCGTCCTCGCGCGTCCAGGTGAGCTTGACGGGGGTGCCGGGGAGCTTGTGGGCGATGGCGGCGGCCTCGATGAGGTAGTCGGCGCTGATGCGGCGGCCAAAGCCACCGCCGGCACGGGTGATGTGGAGGGTGATCTTATCCTCCGGCACCTTGAGCACGCGGGCGACCATGCCGTGGCCGGCCTGGGGGATCTGAGTGGGAGACCAGACCTCCATGACGCCGTCCTTCCAGAGGGCAGTGGTATTCTGCGGCTCGAGGTTGGCGTGCGAGATAAACGGATACACGTACTCGGCCTCGACGGTCTTGGCGGCGCCGGCGAGGGCGGCATCGACATCGCCATCCTTGCGGAGGGTGCGGCCGGGCTCGCCGGCCCTGGCCTTGGCGCGGGCCTCGGCGACGTAGGCCTCCCAGCTCTGGGTGGCGGTCTTGCCCTCGTCCCACTGGACCTTGAGCTGCTTGCGGGCGCTCAGGGCGGACCAGGTGGAGGTGGCGACGATGGCGACGCCGGAGAGGAGCTCCTTCACCTTGCCGTTGCCCTCGAGGATGAAGGCATCCTTCACGCCGGGGAGCTGCTTGATGGCATCGAGGTTGGCGCTCACGGCCTTGCCGCCGAAGACGGGGCAGCGCTCGTACACGGCGTAGAGCATGCCGGGGAGCTTGATATCGATGCCGAAGAGGGGCTGGCCGGTGGCGATCTTCTTGCTGTCGACCTGGGGGATGCGTTTGCCGAGGAGCTTGAAATCCTTGGGCTCCTTCTGCTTCACCGCTTCCTTGGCGGGGATGGGCAGGGTGGCGGCCTTGGCGGTGAGCTGGCCGTAGGTGAGCTTGCCCTTGGCGGCGTGGTGGACAGCGCCGGCCTCGGCGCGGCACTCGGCGGCGGGGACGCCCCAAGTCTGCGCGGCGGCGTCGACGAGCATGGTGCGGACGGTGGCGCCGAGGAGGTGGAAATTATCGTAGTTATTGGGGGTGGAGCGGCTGCCGCCGGCACCCTGGCCGCCGTACCGGGGCGTATCGAAATCGGCCTGCTCGATGGTGACGGACTCCCAGGGCACCTCGAGCTGCTCGGCGATGATCATGGGGAGGGAGGTCTTCACGCCCTGGCCCATCTCGGGCTGCTTGGAGACGATGGTGACCGCGCCGCTGGGGGCGATGCGGACGAAGGCATTGGGCGCGAACTCGTCAGCCGCCGGGGCGCTGGCCTGGGCCGAGGCGGAGCCGCCGGAGCGGATGTAGAACGCGAGGGCGAGGCCGCCGCCGGCGAGGCCGGTGAGCTTGAGGAAGTCGCGGCGGGCGAGAGGACGAGAGAGAGTCGAGGTGCTCATTGTTGGGCGGCCTCCTTGGCGACGGCGAGGCCGGCCGCCTTCTTGATCCCGGCGCGGATGCGCATGTAGGTGGCGCAGCGGCAGAGATTGCCGGCCATGGCGCCATCGATGGCAGCGTCGTCGGGCTTGGGGTTTTCCTTGAGGAGAGCGGCGGCGCTCATGATCTGGCCCGCCTGGCAGTAGCCACACTGGGCGACGTCGTCGTCGCACCAGACTTGCTGGAGCGGGTGGAGCTGCTTGCTGGCGGCAGCGGCGAGGCCCTCGATGGTGACGACTTTCTGACTGCCGACGGTGCTGACGGGGATGGAGCAGGCGCGGGAGGCCTTGCCATCGAGGTGAATGGTGCAAGCGCCGCAGATGCCCATGCCGCAGCCGTACTTGGTGCCGACGAGGTCGAGACTATCGCGGAGCACCCAGAGGAGCGGGGTGTCGGGCGCCACGTCCACCGTGCGGGACTGGCCGTTGACGTTGAGGGTGTAATTCATGGCTGAATAAAAGAGACGGGGAGGCCGGCGCCGATCCGTAGCGAACCGGATAGCAATGGGGTGGAATAGGCAGGGGAGAGCGCCACCGGGGCCGAAAATCTAGCGGGAACGGGCGAATGGCAAGCGGGGTTTAGATTATTTCGTTAACCGCTGAGGCGGAGGGGGTAGCAGGGGAGCAGCAGGCGTTATATTTAGGGAAATATAACGA
>CAYZPV010000051.1:0-48190 GCA_964480585.1 uncultured Opitutus sp.
ACGATCGAGGACACCGCGCAGGTGCTCTCTCGCTACGTCCATGGCCTGATCGTGCGCACCTTCGACCACCGCGATGTCGAGCGCCTTGCTGCGGCCGGCTCGGTGCCCGTCGTGAATGCGCTGACCGATTTCTTGCATCCGTGCCAGATCTACACCGATGCCTTCACGATGATGGAGCGGTGGGCCAAGGGCACCACGGGCAAGGCGCTCTTCGACTCGCTCAAGGGCCGTAAGATCGCCTTCCTCGGCGATACCGCGTGCAACATGGCGTACTCGTGGATCCTCGGCGCGGCGCTCTTCGGCATGAAGATCTCGCTCTCCGGCCCGAAGGAGTTCGCCCCCGGCAAGGAGCTCGACGATCTCCTTGTGAAGGAAGGCTACGACCCCAAGACCGCTTATCATTTCACCACCAATCCCATGGAGGCCGTGCGCGACGCCGACGTCGTCTACACTGACGTGTGGGTAAGCATGGGCAAGGAAGAGGAAAAGGCCGAGCGGCTCCGCACGATGGCGCCGTACGCTGTTACGGGTAAGGTCTTCGCCGGCGCGAAAAAAGATGCGCTCTTCATGCACTGCCTTCCGGCTCACGCGGGCGAGGAAGTCACGCAGGAGGTGCTGGATAATCCGCGCTCGGTCGTCTTCGACGAAGCCGAAAACCGGCTCCATGTGCAGAAGGCCATCCTTGTTGCGCTCGAGGCGTCGCGGTCAAAAAAGAAGTAAGCGTAGGCCCCCTCTTCATATATACAAAAGGCCGCGGAGTGATATCCGCGGCCTTTGTGTTGGTAGGGGAGGACTCCGCAGTCCGCTCAGAATTCGAGGACGTAGGTGAAGCGAGAATCGTATTTTCTGAAGAGCCCCGTTTCGAGGTTGCCGTCGTCGATTTTAGCATCGATGGCCTGCATCTGGGCATCGCCTGCGGTCACCCCTGTGGTGGAGATGCCGGCTGCCACATTCAGATTGCGGTCCCAATTCCATCGTCCGCCGACGGAGTTTTTAGCGGTGCGCCACGCATTGCCGACATCGCCTGCCATGCCTGCTGGTACCGCGCCGGTGGTCGCATTTGGCGGCCAAGTACCGTTGTCCAGGCTGTAGGTTTCAAAAGCCTGTGCGAACGTGCGCAGATCAGAGATGAATCGGCTGTTTTGGGAAGCTTGCCGGATTTTCGCGAAGGCAGGAATCGCGAGGGTTGCAAGCAGCCCGATGAGGACGACGACAATCATGATTTCAACGAGGGTAAACCCTCGGCAACGAGCACGCCGCCAAAGCGGTGGAGCGATCGAGTTCATGGGGATCAAGGAACGGAGGTATGATGATAATAATAATCGCTAACCCCTCCATGCTGTCCGGCTCATGTTCCGGCCTCAATTCGCCGAGGGTAAACGGCTTGTGAAGATTCGGATGCGTAGTGCTACGCATGGGCTGCGCAATTTTGCCGGCTGGCGCGGCCGTGCGTTTTTCTTTTGCGCGGGAGGGTGGAGGGGGCACACACTCACTCTTTCATCCATGAAAATCGTCCTCGCTTACTCGGGCGGACTCGACACGTCCGTCATCGTCAAGTGGCTCAAAGAAACCTACGACGCCGAGATCGTCACGTTTGCCGCCGACGTCGGCCAGGAAGAGGAGCTGAAGGGCCTCGACAAGAAAGCGCTCAAGACCGGCGCTTCCAAGCACTATACGCTCGATCTCGTGGAAGAGTTTGCGAGCGACTTCATCTACCCGATGATCCGCGCCAATGCGATCTACGAGGGCCAATACTACCTGGGCACCTCCATCGCCCGCCCCCTGATTGCCAAGGCTCAGGTCGACATCGCGCGTAAGGAAAAGGCGGATACGGTCGCCCACGGCGCCACCGGTAAGGGCAACGACCAATGCCGTTTTGAGCTCACCTATATGGCGCTCGCTCCCCATCTCCAGATCATCGCGCCTTGGAAGATGGAGGTCTATCGCGACAAGTTTCCGGGCCGCGCCGAGATGATCGCCTACTGTCAGGAGCACAAGATCCCCGTCGAGGCCTCGCTCAAGAAGCCGTACTCAATGGATCGCAACCTCCTCCATATCTCGTACGAGGCCGGAATCCTCGAGGACCCTTGGTTCGATCCGACCACCAAGGAAAACAAGGAGATGTTTAAACTCTCCGTGGCGCCGGAGGACGCCCCGGACAAGGCGGAGTACGTCGAGCTAGACTTCGAGAAGGGCAATTGCATCGCAGTCAACGGCAAGAAGCTCACCCCCGGCGGCGTGCTCAAGACCCTCAACAAGCTCGGCGGCAAGCACGGCATCGGCCGCGTGGATCTCGTCGAAAATCGCTTCGTCGGCATGAAGTCGCGCGGCGTGTATGAGACCCCAGGCGGCACGATCCTCATGCAGGCTCACCGCCAGGTGGAGTCGCTCACGCTCGACCGCGAGGTGCTCCACCTGCGCGATGGCTTCATCCCGAAGTATGCCGAGCTCGTGTACAATGGCTTCTGGTTCGCGCCCGAGCGCGAGATGCTGCAGGCTATGGTCGACGAGAGCCAGCGCTTCGTCACCGGCACCGTCCGCCTCAAGCTCTACAAGGGCAATATCATCACCTGCGGCCGTAAGTCGAAGTACTCCCTGTACGACGACAAGATCGCGTCCATGGAGGGCGTGAAGAGCTGGTACAACCAGAGTGACGCCACCGGCTTCATCCGCCTCAACGGCCTCCGCCTCCGCGCGCGCAACCTCGCGCAGGGCGGCCCCAAGGTCTGAGGTCTAGGCAAGACGTTCCGTTTTCCCGAGGCGCGCCAGCAATGGCGCGCCTTTTTTGTAGCCCCGTCCGTGCGGGCAGGCCGGATTGAGAAAAGACAACCTCTCCACCCAGACGGGAATCACTTCCGTAGTGACCTCGGCGCCCTACACCGCCTTCTTGGCTTTGTGACACCGTCGCTCACGCTCCAGCCGATCGGCTATCTTCGTACCCGCCAGCAAGTGAAGTTTCAAGCGGGCCACCAGCCGGTGACTTCGGCCGAGGAGCGCAACGAATTGGAGCTGTTGCCCGGCTGTCGTTACGAGGAGGCGTTGCGCGACATCGCCGGGATGGAGCGTGTGTGGCTCCTCTGGTGGTTTCATCGCAATGAAAACTGGCGCCCCATGGTCCTTCCGCCCCGCGGCGTGCAGCAGCGTCGTGGCGTCTTCGCCACTCGCTCCCCTCACCGCCCCAATCCGCTCGGCCTCACGTGTGTGCCGCTCATCCACGTGAAGGGGCGTATGCTCACGCTGGGCCCTTGCGACCTGCTCGATGGCACCCCCATCTTCGACATCAAGCCCTACGTCCCTGCCTACGATTCCTTCCCCCAGTCGAGCGCCGGCTGGATCGACGCGATGGAGGCGGAACTCGCTGCGCCAGCAAAGTTTACCGTGAGCTTTTCGGAACTCGCGCAAGCCCAAGCCCAGTGGCTGCGCGATACTTGGCAGATCGATTTCACCTCCCGCCTCATCGAACTCCTCTCGCATGATCCACGGCCCCATCGCACCCGCCGTATCCGCAGCAAAGCCGATGGTCGCTTCGAGATTGGCTGCGGGGCCTGGCGTGCTTGGTTCACTGTGGAGCAAGATGTAGTTTGCGTGCAGGCGCTAGACGCCGGCTACCCCAAGCGCTTCCTCGAGCGCGAAGGCTACGAAATGATCGCCGACCGCGATGCCCAGATGGCCTACCTCGCCCGCTGGCCTGATGCGGCTGGCGCTTCATAGAATCTGGTTGCGCGCCAGCGCCACATCCCCCCGGCTTACGCCATGGCTCAGAAATATATCCCGACGATTCGAGACCAGAAGGCTAACCAGCGCTTCGTGCGCATCGACAATGCCAAGCAGCGTAGCAAGGACGCCAAGACCGTGATCCCTTCGACGAAGGTACCAAAGAAGAAGTGAAGATGGCAGCGGCCAAGAGCCGCTTCCACGCACCTCAGCCCGGCGGCCACGTCATTTGTCGTTGGGCGAGCAGGTGGATATGCAGATGGGGCACGGACTCACAGGCATGCGGCCCGTTGTTGATCACGAGCCGATAGCCGTGGGCGAGATTGAGCTTCTTCGCGACATTGCCAGCCGTGAGGAGCAAGTGCCCGAGCACCGCCTGATCGTCCGCGACTGCCTCGCCGACGCGCGGTATCGGCTTCTTCGGGATGATCAACAAATGGGTCGGCGCCTGTGGCTGGATATCGTGGATCACGAGGCAAAGCTCGTCCTCATGTTCGATCTTGGCAGGGATTTCGCGTAAGGCGATTTTTTCGAAAAGTGTCTTGGGCATGGTCGTGAAAAGAGTCTGCTTGCTCAATGTGCGCAAGACACGCCGCGAATTGGGAAGCGTTACGCCTGCGCCATGTGGAAGCGTGGAGTTTTGGACTACAGAAACAGCAGTTGAAGATTGTTGCCGCGCACGGTGCGCGAGGCGACTAGCGAGCGGATGAACGCGAGGGCATCCTCGTATTCTTGCCTGCGTCGCGCTGTAGCACGGGCGCCGGGGGGGAGGAGTGCTGGCCTAAGATTGGTGATAAGCAGTGTCGACTCGCGATATGGAGCGAGCTGTTTCAGTCCCGCCATCACTTCGGCGCGAGTGAAGAGCGGCGTTGCGCCCGCGAGGGTGAGGGATGCATCCCAATGGTAGAATCCCGTGCGCGGCTGGTGGGTGTACATCTTTGCGAGCAGCTGCGCTGCCGCGGCGTTGAACTTCTCGTCGTACAGCTTGGCGCTTTTTGGGTCGGCGGCGATCTGAGCCTCGAACTCCGCCAGGGTGAAGGCGATGGCGTCTTTGATCTGTGCCGCTAGGTAAAGGTCCTGCCCGGTCGCGTGCGAGAAGAGCGCGTTGATGAAGTGCAGCCGACGCAGGTCGTCGCGACTCATGAGTGGGAATAGACTAGGAACAGGGGGCAGCAGGCCGGCGAACGCCGATGTGTCGCGCGAGAGGCAAGATAAACGATCCGGTGTTCGATACGGGTCGGCGCGCTCATGCGAGCGAAGCGGGACCTTGGTCTTTGGTCCCTTGGCCCTGATCCTTCTTGGGATCGAGCGTGCTGATCTCGTCGACAAACTCGGCCACGTCGCGAAATTCTTTGTAGACGCTCGCGAAGCGTACGTACGCGACCTGATCCACGGTGCGCAGCCGCTGCATCACGCCTTCGCCGATGGCGCGCGAGGGGATCTCCTTTTCGTAGCTGGCTTCAAGGGCGTCCATGACGTCTTCGATGAGCATGGCGATCTGTTCGCCGTCGACTGGGCGCTTGTGGCACGCAGCGCGAACGGCTCGCACAAGTTTCTCGCGGTCGAAGTCCTCGCGGCGGCCATCGCGCTTGATGACGACGACCCCGTCGCGCACGACCAACTCCGTGGTGCTATAGCGGTAACCGCACTCCAGGCATTCGCGCCGACGGCGGATGCTGGAGCCGTCTTTGCTGATGCGGGAATCGATCACCTTGTCCTCGATCGATGTGCACTTGGGGCAACGCATGCTGTAGTGGGTAGAAAACGAAAGATCCGTTGTTGATGACGAGCGACTGAAGCCGAAGATATAGCGAACCGCGGAAGAAGATCGCTGGCCCGGTACGGAGCCTTTCCGATCAATTCAGTGTCAGGAAGTTTTCCAGTATCTTCATGCCCCCCTCAGTGGCGATGGACTCGGGGTGAAATTGCACGCCCCAGATCGGGAGCGCCTTGTGACGGAGACCCATGACCTCACCTTCGGCGGTCTCGGCGGTGATCTCCAATGCCTCGGGCCACGTCGCTCGCTCGACGAGGAGCGAATGATAGCGGGTGGCGGCAAAGTTCTGTGGCATGCCACGGAAGAGATCCTTGCCGTTGTGTTTTACGGGTGAGGTCTTGCCGTGCATCAGGCGCGAGGCGCGTACCACCTTGCCACCAAAGTAGTGCCCGATCGACTGATGGCCGAGGCACACGCCAAATATTGGCTTCTTCCCGGCAAAAGCTCCGATGATATCCAGCGTCACGCCTGCTTCGGTAGGGGAGCAGGGGCCGGGCGAGAGGAGCACACGATCGGGATTGAGCGCAAGGGCCTCGGCAGGCGTGATCTCGTTATTACGGTAGACGCGCTGCTCCACGCCCAACTGCCCAAAGTACTGGACCAAGTTGAAGGTGAAGGAGTCGTAGTTGTCGATGACGAGCAGCACGGAGAGAAAGGCTGGAGAGCTGAAGAACTGAAAGGCTCAAACAGCGAAATGCAACGGGGGAGTGAGGCGGATACGAGGTTAGCTACCGGAGGGATTGCGTCCGCGCTGTACTGCCAGCAATGAGTGGGGTGCATGGTTGAGCACTTCGATCTTCTCAAAACGGATATGGCCACAGCGGCGCGTCGCGGGCGGTTGCGTACCCGGCATGGCACGATCGAGACACCCATCTTCATGCCCGTGGGGACACAGGGCACGGTGAAGTCGCTGACTCCAGCGCATTTGCGCGAGATTGGCTCGCAGATTATACTCGGGAACACCTATCACCTCAACCTCCGCCCCACCAGCGAGTTGATCCGCGATCTTGGTGGTCTGCATAAGTTCATGGGGTGGGATGGGCCGATCCTTACCGACAGCGGCGGCTTCCAAGTCTTCTCCTTGGCAAAGCTCCGTGATATTCGTGACGACGGCGTGGCCTTCGCCTCACACCTCGATGGCGCCAAGCTTTTCCTCGGCCCGCGCGAGGTGATGACTATCCAGCAAAATCTCGGCAGCGATATCGCGATGGTGCTCGACGAGTGCCCTCCGTGGCCCGCGGAGCGCGATGCCGTCGCCAAAGCGGTGTCCCGTAGTCTTCGCTGGGCGAAGCAGTGCCAGGAGATCGCTACGGACAATGGTTTTCTGGCCGCAGGCCACCACGTCTTTGCCATTGTGCAGGGTTCCACATACGACGATCTTCGCCGTGAGGCTGCAGAGTCCCTCGCTGCCCTTGCTCTCCCCGGCTACGCCGTCGGTGGCGTAAGCGTCGGAGAACCAGAGCCCGAGATGCTTAAGCAGGTGGGTGCGTCGACGCCCTTCATGCCGAAGGATAAGCCCCGCTATACGATGGGCCTAGGCACGCCGCCGCAACTGCTCAAGATGATCGCGCTGGGCGTCGACATGTTCGACTGCGTATTGCCCTCACGCGTCGCGCGCAACGGCCTGGTCTTTACGCCGGATGGGCCGATGAATCTCCGCAACGAGCAGTACCGGAAAGACCCGCGCCCGATCGTCGTCGACGATGGTGGGGTGGGCGGTGGCGGCAGCGTGGGTGCGAAGAACTACACTGCAACGTTCTCGCGAGCCTATCTGCGTCATCTTACGCTCTCCAACGAGATACTGAGCTGCACGCTGCTCACACTCCACAATCTGCACTTCTTCCTCGATCTCATGGCTCAGGCTCGTGCGCACATCGAGGCCGGCGACTACGGCACTTGGTATCGCGCCTGGGTGGAGCGCTACGAGACCGGAGCGGCGGCGCGGCTAGCCAGCGCACCTGCCGGCTGAAGGACGGGGCGCAACGATTCGAACGACATCGGGATCGCTGCGTGGTGGGTTGGGCTCGCCTCCCACTCGGGGGCGCGTGGAAATGGAGGCGCTTCCCTGCTTTCACCCTCGTACGTCCGACCACGTCTGATCCTGCCCCTTATGCGAGCAATCCCTGCTGTTTTGGCGTTTTTAGTGTTGGTGAGCATGGTAAGGGCCGCTTCCTCGGCTCGGCCCAATATCGTACTCATCATCGCAGACGATCTCGCTTGGGACGACGTCGGCGCATTTGGCCATCCAACGGTGCGCACGCCGCACCTCGATAAAATGGCGCGCGATGGCATGCGCTTCGACCGGGCCTTTGTCACAGCGAGTTCCTGCAGCCCCAGCCGCTCAAGCCTTATTACCGGGCGCTATCCGCACAGCGCGGATGCCGAGCAGCTCCACTGGCCGCTGCCCAAGGAACAGGTTTCATTTGTCGAGCTACTGCGTGCGGCAGGTTATTGGACCGGCGCCGCCGGCAAGTGGCATCTCGGCAACTCCGCCAAACAGCGGTTCGATGTTGTGCGTGAGGCCGATCCCGCCGGTTACAGTCTGCCTACGGGGGCCAACGCAGGCAGCACCACCATGCTCATCCAGGCGAAGGGCGATATCCAGAGTGGCTGTACCGACTGGGTGCCGCTTTTGCAGGAGCGACCGCGCGATAGGCCTTTCTTCGTATGGCTCGCGGCCCTCGATCCGCATCGCGATTACGAGGAAAAGATCTCCGATAATCCCATGTCGCCTGAGCGCGTTATCGTGCCTCAGCACCTGCCCGATACGCCCGCTGTCCGCAAAGAACTTGCCCAATACTACGATGAAATTGAGCGCATCGATCGTTTCGTAGGCGGCGTGTTGGCAGAACTCGATGCACAAAAAGTGGCGGAGAATACCCTGGTGGTTTTTCTCAGCGACAATGGCCGTGCCTTTCCCCGCGATAAGACGACGGTCTATGACGGTGGTATCAAGACCCCCCTCCTCCTTCGCTGGCCCGGTCGCGCGCCAGCGGGTGCCATCTGCCCGCAGCTTGTCAGTACGATCGATCTAGCCCCGGGCTTTCTGGAGGCGGCCGGGCTCCCGCCCGCTCCGACGATGCAGGGGGTGAGCTTTCTGCCGCTGCTGGCCGATGTTCGTCGGCCCATCCGCAGTGAGATCTTCGCGGAGCAAAACTGGCATGACTTCGATCACCGCAGCCGGGCGCTCCGCACTGAGCACTACAAGTTCATCGTCAACGATTATACGGATGGCGCGCTCACGCCCGGCGCCGACGCGGTGCGTGGCATCGCATACCGCGAGCTGCTACGTCTCCGCAAACTGGGCCAGCTGAGCCCACTTCAGCAGCAGTGCTTCACCCTGCCGCGTCCTGCGCTCGAGCTGTACGATTTGCGGAGCGACCCGGGCGAGTTCAATAATCTGGCCGCCGTGGCCGCCTACGCGCCCATACTGGCTGAGTTGCAGCGGCGTATGGCCACTTGGCGCAAGGACACTGCCGATCTGATGCCGCCCCGGCGCACGCCCGATGAGTTTGACCGCGAAACCGGTGCACCGTTGCCCAATCGCATCCGCCCCCGCCCGGGCAAGGCGGAGGTATGGAGGCAGTGATGTCGGGCGAGGCGCCGACGCGAAGTTTCGAGGGAGAAGCGACGATTGGTTGAACCGATTTCAGGCAGCATGGACAATGGCTTGCACCGTGCATGGTTCGCCGGTTAGCGTTCCCTTTTGCCTACATGAAGAAAGCGCTTATCACCGGTATCACAGGGCAGGATGGCTCCTATCTCGCTGAGCTGCTGCTCGCCAAAGGCTACGAGGTCCATGGCATTATCCGCCGGGCATCGACCTTCAATACGAGCCGGATCGACCACCTTTACCGCGACCCGCATATCAACGGGGTCAAACTGTTCCTTCACTACGGCGACCTCGCCGATGGTGTGCAAATGGTGAAGCTGCTGTACGATCTCCAGCCTGATGAGATCTACAACCTCGGTGCACAGTCGCATGTGCGGGTGTCGTTTGATATCCCTGAGTACACCGGCGATGTCGTGGGCGTCGGCGCCGTCCGCATCCTTGAGGCGATCCGTGAGGCCGGCCTCGTGAAAAAGTGCCGCTTCTATCAAGCGTCGTCCTCCGAGATGTTTGGCAAAGTTCAGCAGGTGCCGCAAACGGAGGATACCCCCTTCTGGCCGCGCTCGCCTTATGGCTGCGCCAAGATGTACGCACACTGGCTCACAGTGAACTATCGCGAGGGCTACAACCTCCACGCCTCGGCCGGGATCCTTTTCAATCACGAGAGCCCTCGTCGCGGCGAGACCTTCGTGACACGTAAGATCACTCGAGCTGCCACGCGCATCAAGCTGGGCCTCCAAGACTCGCTTTACATGGGCAACCTGGATGCCAAGCGCGACTGGGGCTATGCCAAGGAGTACGTCGAGATGATGTGGGTGATGCTCCAGCAGGATAAGCCCGATGACTACGTCGTAGCGACCAACGAGACGCACACCGTCAAGGAGTTCATCCAGGAAACCTTCGCGCTCCTGAATCTCGACTGGGAAAAGTACGTGAAGTACGACGCCCGCTACGAGCGACCGGCCGAGGTCGATCTCCTTATCGGCAACCCCGCCAAGGCCAAGCGCCAGCTCGGCTGGGAGCCCAAGGTCCGCTTCAAGGAACTCGTCAAGATCATGACCGAGGCCGATCTCGAGCTTGCCAAGCGCGAGGCTCAGATCGCCGCTTTGCCTGCTCTCTGATCATCCCTGCGCCGCCGCCCGGCCGGCCTCCGTTCGACTTTTCGGCGGCGCAATATTCCGTGCGTTTGTTTCCATGAAGCTCTTTATTGCAGGTCATAATGGCATGGTTGGTGGCGCGCTGGTGCGTCGCTTTCAGCGCGAAGCGGGCGTCAGCCTGCTTCTGCGTGCTCGACACGAGCTCGATCTCACCAGCCAGGCGGCCGTGGATGCCTTTTATGCCAGAGAAAAGCCCGATGTCGCAATCATCGCGGCCGCAAAGGTGGGTGGTATCCATGCGAATAATACCTACCCGGCGGAGTTTCTCTTCGATAATCTGGCGATCGCGGCCAATACGATCCACTCGGCTTACCGGCACGGGGTAAAGCGGCTGCTTTTCCTCGGCAGCTCTTGCATCTATCCAAAACACGCGCCGCAGCCGATGCAGGAGGATGCCCTGCTTACCAGTGCGCTGGAGCCCACCAACGAAGCGTACGCCATCGCCAAGATCACGGGCCTCAAGCTCTGCCAGTACTATCGCAAGCAATACGGCGTGCTCTTCCACTCTGCGATGCCGACCAATCTTTACGGCCCCGGCGACAATTACCACCCGCAGAATTCCCATGTGCTGCCCGCACTGATCCGCCGCTTCGACGAGGCGCGCGAGGCGGGCAAGCCGGAGGTTGTAGCTTGGGGTACCGGTTCGCCCAAGCGCGAGTTTCTCCATGTCGACGATTTGGCTGATGCCTGCGCTTTCCTTCTGGAGATGGAAAATCCGCCCGACTGGATCAATGTCGGCACCGGCACCGATGTCACCATCCGCGAACTTACCGAGACGGTGGCTCGAGTCACCGGCTTTGGCGGCAAGATCGTGTGGGACTCGTCCAAGCCGGACGGCACTCCACGCAAGCTCATGGATGTTTCCCGCCTCGCCAATCTCGGATGGCGTGCGCGTATCGCCCTTCTAGAGGGCGTCCAAGATACCTTTACTAGCTATCAGGCTGAGAAGGCTGCGGGCAAGTTACGCGGTTAAGCATTTCCCGGCGCGTTGAATTGCCCGTCGAAAGGGCAGTCTGCCTCCCTTGGTTGTATCGCGTATGCAAGTATCCCCGGCAAGGGGGAATCCGTCTCGTCTTTGGTCAGACGTTGCGATGGCAGATCGCACGGTTCCTAGGTACATCAACAATGGGGCGGCTGTGCATCAGGCCACCGCCAGACAATCCACAGAGCCTCTTCCACTATGCGGCAGCGAAAAATGTAACTAAATTTTCCGCTTTTCGTCAGGCCCGGCGGCGCGGAACATCCGCGCTTTTTCGCGTCTCTGCATGATTGCCGACCGGCCACCCGAAAGCCCTCCCGATACCGCTGCACCGTCTGCGCGTGCGGGATTGCGTTTTCCGCGCGCGCCGCGCTGGGCGTTCGCCCTCGTAGCACTGTTCGCCTTCGCATTTCTGCTGCGGGTTTATGCAGGCATTTACACACCGGAGCACGGTATCACCAAGTTTCTTCGCGTCGGCAAAGAGTTCGACGATCGTGGCACCAAGATTTTTCGTGAGACGCCGAAGTATATCGATCCCTATCCCGCGCATCGCTGGGGCTTTGATGGCCAGCTTTATGCGGAGATGGCGCTCGATCCTCTACTGCTCGATCCTCACCTCCACGTCGCCCTCGATAATCCGCCGTACCGAGCGCAGCGCATCCTTGTTTCATGGCTCGCGTGGATTGTGGGGCTCGGCCAGCCGTTTTGGGTGATCAATGCCTACGCGGCGATGAACCTGATCTTCTGGGTCGGGTTTGCGTGGCTGACGGCGAGGCTGTTTAGCCCCCACGGCTGGTCTGGCTTGCTTGGCTATGCGGCCATCCTGCTCACCTGCGGACTTATCGAGTCGATGCAGGCGTCGCTCACCGATCTACCGAGCTTCACGCTTATCTTGTGGGCGATCATGGTCGGCGGCACCGGTGGCGCGTGGATTCTCGCGGCGGCCACGCTTGTGCGCAGCACGTCGCTGATCGGGTTCGTCGGTATCGCCCAATATCCGCCGCCGTGGGGCGAGGCTTTCAGAAAAAACATCAAGTGGGGTCTCATCGCAGTGACGCCGTTTGCCTTGTGGGCTCTCTACGTCCTGTGGGTTTTTCGGGGACGTGAGGTGAATTTCGATGGCGGCAATCTCACCATGCCCTTCGTGGGCATGATGGAAAAGCTCGGTGAGTTCAGCGTAAAGGCGGTGCACGGTCCCATCCGCTGGCACCGACTTTTCTTCGAGCTCTACAAGAGCTACGACTTGCATGCCGTGCTCACCATGATCGCGGTGCTTACCCAAAGCATCTACCTCGCGCTGCACCGCCAGTGGAAAAATCCGCTGTGGGTCTGGGGTGCGGTGGCGGCGGTGTACTTCTCGTGCATCAGCTTCCTCTCTTGGGAAAGTCATTTCACGATCACGCGCCACGCCCTGCCGATCACGCTCGTCTTCAATCTCCTGCTTGCGATGCGCCCCACCAAGGCTTGGGCGATCTGGTTCTTGCTCGGTAATTGCTTTGTACCCTTCGGTATCCGTTATTTCGATGGGATGCGCGAGTTTCGTACGCCTCCGCCGCTGCCGGAGTTTGTAATTGAGGCACAAGCGGGTGTGGCATCGGCTGCCGCGCCGCTCGCCTTGCGCTACGATACGGGGTGGACGTCGCAGCAATGGTGGCCGGAGACTACCTGGCGCTGGGCGCTTGGTCGAGAAGCTGCCATTGTCGTCAGCAATACCTCAACGCAGCCCGTGCGCGCCACCATCGGCCTCATCGCGCGCTCCATGGTCCCGCGACAGCTCGAAGTGAGGTGCGATGGCCAGATTCTTCTCAGGCGCTCGCTGGTGGCGAGTACGCCGCTGCGCTTGGAGAATCTCGAGCTGCCGCCCGGTGAGACGCGACTGACCTTTGTAGTTGATGGCGAGCCGGCCAAGAGCGACGACGGCTTTTTCGAGAAGGTCACACTGAAGGTGCAAGATCCCAAAGTGTGGATTTTGCCGTAGAAAGGCCTTCTTCGACCTTCCGTTTTGCGGCCTTGAGCTTTCCGCGAAAGGCGCTTCGCTGGACCCTCACCTTATTTACAATGATCGCTCCCGAGACCTTCAATCACATCGAAAACATCAAGAAGCGCGCCGGGCATCTATGGAGGTTTCTTTGACTGCGATCAAAAGCAGCGCGAGATCGAGGCCATGGAGGCCGAGATGGGTGCGCCTACATTCTGGGACAATAACGACCGCGCCCAGAAGCACATCGCCAAGCTCAATGGCCTGAAAAAGGCTGTGCTTCCTGTCGTCGCCTACAAGAAAAGGGTCGATGATGTCGGCGTGATGGTAGAGCTCATCGAGGGCACGGATGGCGCCGAGCGTGAGATGTACGAGACTGAGCTGGAGACGCAGGTGGAGGGCATGGTCAAGGAACTCGACGAGCTCGAGATCGCGTCTTTCCTTACCGGCCAGTTCGATAAGAACAACGCCATCTTCTCAATCCAGTCCGGCGCGGGCGGCACCGAGTCCAATGACTGGGCTGATATCCTCTTCCGCATGTACAACCGCTGGGCAGAGCGACGCGGCTTCACCGTCGAATTGCAAGATGTACAGGCAGGCGACCAAGCCGGCATCAGCAAGGCCACGATCCTCATCAAGGGCGAAAATGCCTACGGTTATGCCAAAGCTGAGCGCGGTGTGCACCGCCTCGTGCGCATCTCGCCATTCGACGCCAACAAGCGCCGACATACCTCCTTCTGCGCGGTCGACGTGATCGCGGAAGTCAACGAGGAGATCAATATCGACATCCCCGATAGCGAGATCCGCGTAGATGTGTATCGCTCGTCCGGCAAGGGAGGCCAGGGCGTCAATACCACCGACTCCGCCGTGCGTATCACCCACATCCCCTCGGGTATCGTGGTGGTGTGCCAAAACGAGCGCTCTCAGATCAAGAACCGAGCCACCGCGATGAACGTGCTGAAATCCCGCCTCTACGAGAAAAAGCAGGATGAGCAGCGCGCCGAGATGGACAAGTTCTACGGCGAAAAGGGTGAGATTGGCTGGGGCGCCCAGATCCGCAGCTACGTCCTCCAACCCTACCAGATGGTGAAGGATTTGCGGACCGGCGTGAGCACCAGCGATACCCAAGGCGTGCTGGATGGCGACCTTGATCGGTTCGTCAATGCCTGGCTCCGTGCCGGCTGCCCGCGCCACCGCAACAAAGATATCCAGATGGATGATTAAGGCTGATCCGCCGCCGTGGCTGTTACTCAACGCCTAGGCTAACGAGCATGGGTGCGTGGGGTGCTCGGAGGTGAGTTCGGTCCTCCGAGTACGGCGAGCAAGCGCGCCCCCGAATAGGCCGGCTGGGCCGGTCTTCTCGCTGCGGTCGGAGTTCTCCATGGCGAGGGTTAGGCCCGCCTCGAGGAGGGTCGTGGCGTGTGTGCTGCTGCTGATCCGGTGGGAGAGTTGGACGACTGTATGATGGCTGGCGCTTGCGTTAGCGGCTGAGTGTTTCACTCTTTTGGACTCCAGTCCTCATGCCTCTCGCCTTCGAATCGATCCGCACCGCACTCGCCGGCCAGCCGCTGTTCGAAGACAAGTCCTGGCAGCTCTCGCCCGAGGCATGGCCACTCTCGGCCGAACAAAAGACCCAACTTGAAGCCATCGGTGTCGCGTGCTTCGAGTTTCATCAGGCGCTGGAGGCGCTGTACCTGCGCTCCGTGGCGGGTAAGAATCTCCTCCGGAACAAGCAACTCGTCGCCCCTTGGGTCGCAGACTATCTCGACCGGGGCAAGCCCGCTGCACTGATTGCGCATGCGCGCGATGCCAAAAACCGCGGAGCCTTTCCGACCGTGTTACGACCCGATCTCCTCGTTACCGAGGAGGGATTTGTTCTGACTGAGCTGGATTCCGTGCCGGGAGGGATAGGGCTGACGGCTTTTCTCAACCGGATGTACGGCAGCGCAGGCGATGGCGCACAGATTCTGGGGGCTGACGATGCGATGATCCGCAATTTCCATGCTTCGCTAGCATCCCTCAAGCCCGATGCACGCAACCCCGCAATCGCTCTCGTGGTCAGCGATGAAGCTGCGACTTACCGGCCGGAGATGCAGTGGCTCGCGCTTCAACTCCAGTTACAAGGCAAGCGGGTCTTCTGCCTCAAGCCGGAGGATATCTTTCCGCTCGAGAACGCCCTGTTCTTCGACATCGAGGGCAATCCTGAGAAGATCGACGTCATCTACCGGTTCTTCGAGCTCTTCGATCTCGAGAATATCCGCACGCAGAAGTTCATCTTCGAGGCATGGGAGGCCGGCGAGGTCGTGATCGCGCCGCCGATGCGGCACTTCCAAGAGGAAAAGCTCACGCTGGCGCTTTTTCATCACCACCTGCTGCAGGAATATTGGGCCGAGGCTCTCAGCAGTCGCTCGCTCAAGCTCCTGCGCGCGCTCATCCCCCAATCTTGGGTGATGGACCCTGCGCCGCTGCCGCCGGGTGCAGTGCTCGATGGTCCCCGTGCAGGCAATCGGGCGCTCACGAACTGGCGCGACCTCGCCAATGCCTCCCAGAAGGAGCGGGATCTGATCATCAAGATCAGCGGCTATCATGAGACGGCTTGGGGCGCGCGTAGCGTGGTGCTGGGGAGCGATTGCTCGCGCGAGGAATGGCAGCATGGCGTGGAGCGGGCGATCGAGCTGGCACCCGGCAACTTGCACGTGCTCCAAGTGTACAAGAAGCCCCGTCGACTGGAGCACCCGGTGTACGAACGCACGGCCGACAGCGCAACACCTGTGGCGGGCGTCAAAGCAGGGCGACTGCGCCTGTGCCCTTACTATTTCGTAGTGGGTGGCCAGCCGGTGCTTTCAGGGGCTTTGGCGACCTTCTGCCCACCCGACAAAAAAATCATCCATGGCATGCAAGACGCCGCCTTGCTTCCGTCTAGGGTTTTGGCCTTAAACGGAGACCGTGCCTAAACCAGTCGGGGGTCGGACGCATCGCGTCATTTCGAGGAAAAATCGCGCACTGCTCGCAGCCGCTTTGATCGCGCTGGGGCCGGCAGGCATCGGCGTGTACGGCCAAGGCGAGTTGAGCTCCGTCCGCGCTCGGGCAGAGCAGGGCGACCCCGAGGCGCTGAATGCGCTGGGGAGCGCCTTTGCCAACGGGCAGGGCGTTCCGCAGAATTTCGGCGAGGCCCTGAAGCTTTACCAGCAGGCCGCCGACCGGGGCCTGGCGGCGGCGCAGTTCAACCTGGGCATGATGCATGAGCTCGGCCGTGGTGTGCCAGCCAACCCGGCGACTGCATTCAAGCATTACCTCAAGGCTGCGGAACAGGGCTTTGCGCCTGCGCAGTTCAATGTCGGCAACATGTACGCCAACGGCGTGGGCGTGAAGCAGGACCACTTCGAAGCGGCGCTTTGGTTTCGCCAGGCTGCCGACCGGGGGATCCCCGAGGCGCAGTACAATCTGGCACTCGCTTACGAGCTTGGACGGGGTCTCGCCAAGGATGAAGCAGCAGCACAGCGCTGGTACCGCACGGCGGCGATGCAGCGTTATCCCCGCGCGCAATACAATCTTGCTCTGATGCTCGAGGAGGGCAGAGGCGGGCCGCAGGATGCGACAGGGGCCGTGGAGTTTTATCGCGCCGCAGCGGCGCAGAATTTTGCGCCCGCGCAGAACAATCTTGGCATCCTCCTCGCCGAGGGCCGAGGCGCCCCCGCCAATCTACTCGAGGCGTATGCATGGCTAGCCGTGGCGGTGGAAAATGGCGCCAAGCCCGTCGGTCGCGATATTGTCGCGCAGCAGTTTAACGGCGAGCAACTAGCGCAAGCTACAGCGGCATTTCAACGGCTCCGCGAACAATTGCGGAGCGGCGAAGGCGCCACCCCTGCGGCAGTTGCACCGGCAGCCAACCCGCAGCCAGCGAGCGCGCCAGCAGCCGCGCAAGGCGATGCTACTTTACTCCAGCGCATGGCTGTACTCGAGGCTGAACTCGCTCGCGCGCGGGCCGAGAACCAGCGTCTCGCCGAGGCCACGCAAAAGCTGACAGGCGAGAAATCCGCACTGGAGCAGCGGGCCGCAGTCGGCGCGACTGCTGCGGAGCAACTGAGGACTGCGCAGGCAGCCTTGGCGGAAGCGCGCGCGGCCAGCGACCGCCTCGTGGCCGAAAATGCGCAGCTCAAGTCGGCAAAAAAGGCTCCGGTGCCTACGGCCGCGGATACGGCGCTTCGCGCCCAAGTCGAGCAGCTCACTCGCGAAAATGCCGAGGCCCGCAAACGCGCCGAAGACCTCGCGACAGAGTTGCAGGCGTCGCGCGCCGCAGCGGCAGCAGCGCCGAGCAACGTCGCGGCCACGCAGAGCCTTACTTCCAATGATCCCCAAGTCTCACGCATCCTGGCGGAGAACACCCGGCTCAATGCCGAGGTGAAGCGCTCCACGATCGAGCTTATGCGGCTAAATCGCGAGCTGCGGGCTGCCCAGTCTGCAGGCGGGAGCGGCTCCGTGGTTGCGGTGACTTCTGGTGGCGCGACGGCGAGTGCGGTCGGCGACGCAGCAGCGCAGGCGGCAGCGGCGCAAGCCGAGCTGTTGCGCGTGCGCGGCGAGCTTGAACAACTGCGTGCGACAGCCGTAGCCGCCGCGCAGGTCCCTGCGCTGGAAGAGCGTGCCCGCCGTGCCGAGCAATCGCTGGCCGATGCAACAAAACAGCGCGAATCACTAGCTGGCGAAAAAGCCGCGCTGGAGAAGCGCATCGCCGAACTGGCCGCCAAGCCGGCAGTCGACCCAGAGGCGCTGCAGTCGATGCGAACCCAGGTCGGAGCGCTGATCGATGATCTGGGCAAGGCGCAGAAAGTGGCGGACGAGGCCAAGGTGCAGCTCGCTGCGCTCCAGCAATCCAGCAGCACGCGCGTACAGCAGCTGGAAGGCGAGCTGCAGCAAGCCCGCACCCAGGCGGTTGCGGCTCAGCAGGGTGGCGTAAGCGCGCAACGGCTGGAGGGAGAGCTCACCCAGGCGCGGCAGGCGCTCGCCGAGGCGGCGGCTCAGCGAGAGGCCCTGGCCGCAGACAAGGCGGCGCTGGAGAAGCGGATAAGCGAACTCGCTAATCGCCCTACGATCGATCCCAGGACCGAGACGTTGCGCAGTGAGTTGAGCGGCGCTCGCGATGAACTTGCGAAGGCGAAGCAGATGGGCGACGAGGCGAGGCGACAGCTCGCGATCATGCAGGAGTCGAGCGGAGCCCGTACGCAGCAGCTCGAGGGCGAATTGCAGCAGGTCCGTCAGGCTTTGGCGGAAATATCGACGCAGCGTGAAGCCCTGTCCTCCGAGAAGGCGACGCTTCAGCGGCGGATGGCTGAGATCGAGGCGCGCCCAGCAGTCGATCCGGCAGCGGAGGCTCTGCGCACGCAGCTGGCCCGAAGTTCGGAAGATTTGGCGAAAGCGCAGCAAGTTTCCGATCAGACTCGCGCACAGCTCGCGGAAGCACAGGCTAGCGCGGCGCGCAGCGAGCAGGCGCTGGCTGAAGCGGCCGCATTGCGCGAAGCGCTGTTGGCCGAGAAGGTGGCGCTGGAGAAGCGCTTGAATGACCTGGCCGCGCGACCGACGATCGACCCCGTAGTGCAAACGCTGCGAACGCAGCTCGCGCAGGCTGCCGATGAACTGGCGAGAACCAAGCAGGCGGCCGAGCAAGTGCGCGCCCAGCTCGGCGCCGCCCAGTTGGGTGCGACGCGTACGGAGCAGACGCTGGCAGAGGCGTCGAAGCAGCGGGATGCGCTTGTCGCTGAAAAGGCCGCACTGGAAAAGCAGCTGAAAGAACTTGCCGCGCGGCCCGTCGCGGACCCCGCTGCCGAGGCTTTGCGCGGGCAACTCGGCGCCGCGCTGGATGAGCTGTCGAAGGCCAAGCAGGCTGGCGACGAGGCAAAGCGCCAAATCGCGGCGATGCAAGATGCCGCGGGTGCGCGAGCCCGGCAGCTCGAGCAAGAGTTGCGAGAGGCCCGGCAAGCACTGGCGGTGGCACAGTCCACGGCGGAGCGCGCGACAAAAGCCGAGAGCGGCCAGGTGGCTGAGCTGAGGAAGTCGCTTTCGGAGGCAGTGCAGGCGGAAAAGGGCCAGCGCGAGCTGGCTGCTCAGTTGCAAAGCCAGCTGGTCTCCGCGCAGCGCGTTGCGCAGGCATTGGAAGCTGAACGCCGCGAGGCTCAAGAGGTGCGCTCCGTGCTGGCAGATACCCAGGCAAAGCTGGCGGCTGCGCAGCGTGAGCAGGCGGCGGGCTCTGCCTCGGCAACAGAGCGGGTGCGTGAGATCGGCGAGCAGCTAGCCCAAGCGGCGGCGGAGCGCGATCGTCTCCTGCAGGCACAGGCGGCTGCGGCATCTTCGCGCGAAACGTTAGCGGCGGAAAAGACAGCTCTGGAGCAGCGACTCGCGCAAATGAGCGCCGAACTGGCCGAGCAACGCACGGAAATGCAGTCGCGCACAGGCGATCGCGAGGCGCTGGCCAAGGTGGGGGAGCAGCTGGAACTCGCTCGGCGCACAGCCGCCGAGCTGACGGCTGCCAATGAAAGTCTCCAAAAGGATCTCGAGGTCTCCAAGCAGACCGCGGCTGCGGCGCTCGCTGCGCAGGCCGCCGCCGTCGCCCGGGTGGGCCCCAGCGATGCAATGAAGTTGGAGATGCAGACGCTGCAAAACCAGGTACGCGGCCTCGAGACTCAGCTGGAGGAAGACCGGCGCTCTTCGTCGCGCGAGATCGCCACGCTCGCCGCGCAGCTGCAGAATGCCCGCGAGACCACCCGTGCGCTGAGCGAGGCCAATCGCTCGCTTCTCCAGGCAAAGGGAGCCGATGACTCCACGATCAAAGCTGAAATCGAGCAGCTCAACAGCAGGCTCAAGACGGCGCAGTCCGATCTCGAAGCGCGCACACGCGAACTCGAGACCGCTCGTACGTCGGCCCGCGCTCAGTCTGAAGAACTGCAGGGACGACTTTCCGGTATGGAGCGCCAGCTTGCGGCGCTGCAACAGGCCGCCGAAACAGCACGCGCCGAGACTGCACAACAAGCCGCCAGCGTGGCCGAACTCACCGGGCTCAACGAGAAACTCGCCAACGAAAAAGCGGCGGCAGATCGCCAGCTAGCCCAGACCCGCCAAGCCGCAGAGGTAGCGCGGGCGGAGGTCGCTGAGCTCCGCTCGCGCATGACATCCGGAGATCGCGCCTTGCAGGATCAGCTCGCCAAACTGGGTGAACTCGGCACCGCCAACGAGGCGCTGCAAGGTCAGGTCAAGGAACTCACGAATCGTGTGTCTGCCTTGCAGGCGGACAACGCCCGACTCACCACCGCGACGCAAGGCGCGGCGTCGGCGCGGGCTGAGCTTGAAGAGCTAAAGAATCGCTTCACTGAGGCGCGCAAGGCGGCCGAGGCACAAGGCGCCAGCGTCGCCGAGCTGATCGGGGCAAACGACAAGCTATCGACCGATAAAACCAATCTAGAGCGCCAACTCGCTCAAACCCGCCAGTCGGAGGAACGGGCACGCGGCGAGGTCGCTGAGCTGCGCTCTCGCGTCACGGCCGGAGATCGCGCGCTGCAAGAGCAGACAGGCCGGCTCGCGGAGCTGGGCAACGCCAACGAAAAACTACAGGGGCAGATCAAGGAGCTGGCGACGCGCGTCTCCACACTTCAGGCCGAGAATGCCCGTCTCGCTGCGGCCACCGACGGCGCGGCAGCCATCCGGGCTGAGCTCGACGACATGCGGACGCGTTTCGCGGATGCCCGCAAGGTGGCCGAAGCTCACAATGCCAGCGTGGCAGAGCTCACCGGCCTCAACGAAAAACTCTCCAATGAGCGCGCGGCAGTCGACCGTCAGCTCGCGCAAGCCCGGCAAGCGACCGAGGTTGCGCGAGCCGAGGTGGCCGAGTTGCGAGCTCGGATGACCTCAGGCGACCAGGCGCTCCAGCAGCAGCTTGCGACCCTCGGTGAACTCACGGCCGCCAATGAAAAACTTCAGACGCAGGTGAAGGAGTTGACCGCTCAGGTCGGCTCGCTGCGGGCGGATAATTCCCGGCTCGCGGGGGTAGGCGATACGGCGACGAACCTGCGCGCCGAACTCGAAAGCGTGAAGGCCCGCCTAGCAGAAGCCGGAAAGGCTTCCGAGCAGCAAGGGGCCACAGTCGCCGAGCTTACGGCGGTCAACGACAAGCTCTCCACCGATCTGCGAGAGCTTCAAGGACAGCTCGGAGCGATGCGCAATGAGAACGCTCGGCTCGCCCAGAGCGATGCTGCCCTGCGCGAGGCGGAGCAACGCGCTGCCGCGCTAAGCGCGGCAGCGAATCAACTCAACGCCGCTCGCACTGAAATCGCACGGTTAAACGAGACGGTACAGGCACTCGATCGAGATCGCACGACTCGCGTCACTCAGCTCCAGCAGGAAAACGCGGCCATCGCCGCCCGCCTGCGCCAGGCGCAGGGGACGCTCGATCAGATAGCCTCGGCCGCCCGGCTCATCAACTCCGGTGGCGCTCCGCAACCGGCGACTACCGCACCCGCCACGACCAATGTCGGTGGCGCCACCGTGACGGCCGCCCCGCGGCTGCACGTCGTCTCCGAGGGCGACTCGCTCACGCGTCTCAGCGTGCGGTACTACGGCACGAGCAATCGCTGGCAGGAAATCTACGAAGCCAACCGCGAACAGCTGCGCGGAGAAAACTCCCTCCGCCCCGGTCAGCGACTGAGGATTCCGTGATACGAGCGCAGTCGAAGACAGGAGACGCTTCAGTGCGGTATCTGGCCTGCATTCGAGCGACGGAGGCTTACTACTTTGCTTTAGGATCCAAATAGAGCGGCCCTGCTTTTGGCAGGGCCGCGGGTTTGCCCCAGTGGGGCGTGAGCTTTCTGGCTTTCAGTTTACGGTAGCTCGTAGACCTCGACGAGGGCTACGCCGGTGGTCCCGCCGGTCACCTGTACAGTGTAGGAGCCGGGCTGTACGTCCTGGACGAGGACTGCGTCGCGGGAGCCAGCGGTGAGGGCAAAGGCGCCGACGGATTGCTGTGCGGAAAGAGTGGAGGCGGCCCAGTCGTCGTTTTCACCGATCCTGGTCTGCCCGCGGTAGAGCTCCAACTTCGGATTGGGCATGGTGCCGCCGACGCCGAAGGGTGCGAGCCCGGGGCCGACTGCGCGGAAGAGAAGGCGGCGGGCGCTGGGACCAGCGAGGTTGAAGCCCACGATCAACGTCTGGCTCTCCGTGCCGCCGAAGGTGCGTGCCGAGAGATTGGTGAAGCGGGAGGAGGTCAAAGTCACGCTGGCGGCCGGCGTGGTATCGTAGAGTTCGACGAGCGCGTTGCCGGTGCCACCGCCTTTGCCGGTGAGCTGGATGGTGTAGCTGCCGACGGCGACATCGGCGGCGTTGATCGCGGCATCGCGGGAGCCGGCGGCGAAGGGGAATGCGCCGACTGCGGTCGCCGTGGCGGCCACGCCTGCTGCGGTGCCCCAGTCGTCATTGGTGGTGACGAGGGCGCTACCTTGATAAACATTGAGGATGGGATCGGCGAGGGCACCTGCGACGCCAAACGAAGTGAGCGCAGGGCCCACACCCCGGATTAGAACACCCTTGGCGCCGGAACCGCCGCCGATGGTGACACCGACGATGAGGGTCGCATCGCCAGCTCCGGCGGGAGCGCGTACCGAGAGATTGCTCAGGAAGCCGGTGGCAGCGCCGCCGCTCGCGGGGGTGAAACTCGTGCTGGTGCCGAAGCGATATTGAGCCCCGCTGGAGCCAAGCGCGGGGTTGTAGTCGGAGCTGAGGCTCGTGCCGACGATCGTCGCTGTGCGGAGATTGAAGGTCCCGAGGCCTGAGCCGCCCGTGAAGGTGATGAGGCCCGACGCGTTGATCGTACCCGTGAGAGAGCCGACTACTGTGCCGATGTTGACCGTGACGCTTCCGTTTGCGCTGACGATGACTTCGTAATTCGTGAGGGTGTCGTTGACGTTGGCACCGACGCGTGAGCCGATCTGGCCGACGTAACGACCGGCGTACTGCGCGACTGTACTGCCGCCCGAGCTGTCGCCGCTGCCGATGGTGAACGTGCCGCTATTGGCGCGGGACGCGTTGTTGAAATCGCGGGTCGTGAAGCGGCCTACCCCGTTGGTCTGGCTGAGGGTGATCACAGCGGCGTAGCCCGTGGCGGAGTTATCCCACCCGCCGCCGGTGGTGATGGTTGTGAGGCGCACATTGCCGTCGCCGAGCGCGGACGTCGCGCCGTAGGTGGTGCGATTCCACGTGAAGCCGGTGGCGGTACGCTGGAGCAGCGCGGCAGACTCGAACGTGACGCGGTAGGTCTCAGGGCCGTCATTGAGTGTATTGGTTGGGCTCGTGATTGAGAACGTAAGCGTCTTGCCCACGAGATTTGCGGGCAGGAGAGCGTCGTTGGTGACGGTGCCGGTCGCGCCGCCGCTGCTCCCGCCGGCGGTGACTGTTACCGTGACGGTCGTGACGGGGCTGGAACCGGAGGCATTGTTGGCAGTGAAGGAGAAGGTGAAGGTGCCGGCGCTCGTGAAAGTGCCGGTGACGATCCCGGTGGAGGGATTGATGGCTACGGGCGCATTGCCGCCCGAGTTGGTGTACGAGGTGGCGGCTGGATTGGTGGTGATGTTGTACGTGAAGGGGGTATTGGTGGTGGCCGTAGCGGTGGTGGCGCTCGTCACGCTCGGGGCACCGGCGACGCCGGTATCAAAGACGACGACGCCGTGCTTGTTTGCGCCGTTGGTGAACATCTCGAACTGAGAGCGGAGGTCGTTATTGGTATGGATGATCGAGACCTGAACGGTGGCGTTGTTGAGGATATAGCCGCTGAGAGTCAGCGTGGTCGCGGTATTATCGACGCGATGAGTGTAAGTGCCGGAGCGGCCAGCTGCATTGCCATCGGAGATCGGCATCGAGTAGGTGCTGTTGGGGCCAAAGACGATCGTGAAGCTGCCGCTCGTCTCGAACGGCGCGTTGCCTCCCGTGATGGTGAATCTGAGGGTCTTGCCCTGCAGATTTGCGGCGGTGAGCGCCGTACTTTGCAGCGCCTTTGCCTCCTGAGGGGCAAGGGCGAGCAGCCCAAAAAGGGCGAGCGCGCAGATGGCCATGGTGCGGCGTGCGATAGAGCGGAGGGGAGGGATCATGGAGCGAGCCTAAGCTCGCGCCCAGAGTATCATTTCTCCGGAGGAATCACCTTACGCAGGTCTGCGTATGGGAAAATCCACTACACTTCGCTACCGCCGGAGAAGTTCGCTGGCGCGCACGATGAGTGTGGCACGATTTTCGACGCCAAGCCGCTCGAGAATGCGCTCCATATGTTTGTCGATGGTGCGGGGACTAGTCTCGAGGATGAGGCCGATCTCGGGATTGGTCTTTCCCTGAGCGACCCAATACGCGACCTCGGCCTGCCGCGGGGTGAGGCCGAGCTGACAGAGGGCGGCAGGACCCGGCGGGGCATGCTCCTCCTCGAGGGCGAGCATCACGGTATCATCGCGGCCGGGCTCAGTGAAGCGGCGAACGACAAGGGCAGCGTGTTGATCGCCGAAGAGGCCGCCCGCCATCAATGCCTCTGGGGCGAGATTATATTTGGCCATCAAGCCATGTGCCAGCCGAGTGGCAAAGAGCAGTATGCCGCCGGGACCGAGGACAACGACGGCACGATCGAGAGAGCTGGCGAGCTGCGCCTCGGCATCGATGCGAAGCGCGACTTCCGCTTCGAGACGGGCGTTTTGCGCTTCGAGCGCGCGGCGGGCGGCGAGGAGATCGAGCTGCACGCGTACGCGGGCGATGAGCTCAGGCACGTGCACGGGCTTGGTGACGTAGTCGACCGCACCGAGTGAAAAGGCTCGAACCTTTTGCTCGGGGGCGTCGATGGAAGTGAGGAAGATCACGGGCAGCTCGCGCCAGCGCGTTTCCGCCCGCAGGGAGGCGCACACTGCAAAGCCATCCTCCTCGGGCATCACCACATCGAGCAGCACGAGATCGGGCAGGGTGCGGGAGAGGACTTTCCGCGCAGTCGCGCCGCTCTCTGCGAGGAGAACGCGAATTCCCTGAGCGCGCAGCGCATCACAGACGACGCCGAGACCGGCGGGCGTATCATCGACGACAAGGAGGGTAGGCGTACTCATGCTCCATCGAGAAGGAGGCGGAGTTGTTGCAGTTGGAAGCCCGAAGCCGCAGCATCCAGAGCGGCCCACGACGCCTCGGCCTCTGGATGCGCGGAACGGAGGCGATCGAGGGCCGTGCGGAGGCCGTCCAGATCGCCGACCTCGAGCAGGTCGAGCAGTTCCCTGCGGGCCACTGCCGGCAAGGAGACGGGAAGTGCGACAACCGGCTGGGCCGGCGAAAATGGGGCGGCCGAGCCGGAGCCGGCCTCCCGCCACTGAAGGGCTAGGAGGCGGCCGATCTTGTCGATGAGCTCCACGGTGCGAAAGGGCTTGGGGAGGAAGTCGTCGCAGCCGGCCGCGAATCCATCGGCCGGGTTGAAAGTGAGGACAGAGGCCGACGTGAGCAGGACACGCAACTCGCGACCGCGGGGCAAACTGCGAAGGCGGCGGGTGAGCTCGAGGCCATCGATGCCCTCCATACGCACATCCAGCAGAGCGAGGTCTGGCCAGGGCTCACCCGGCCGCGTGAGCTCCGCCAAAGCGCTCGCGCCGGACTCATACGCGGTGCACACAAAGCCGAGCGGTTGGAGCAGATCGATGAGGAGGCTGCGATTGACCGGGTGGTCGTCGACAATCAGCACGCGGCGCACCGGGCCATCGTAGCCGACGACTCGCAGCGTATCTCGCGCAGATGACTGGGGCGCGGAGACGGCGGGCAGCTCGATCGCGAACGAGAAGGTGCTGCCCTGACCGAGAGAGCTTGCCAGAGTGAGGCGGCCTCGCATGCGCTCGACCAAGGCCCGCGAGATGGCGAGGCCCAGGCCAGTGCCCGGCGCATTGCCGCGCGAGGTCGCCTGCTCGAAGGGCTGGAAGAGCCGGGCCTGATCGGGCCCGGCTATGCCGGGGCCGGTGTCGGAAATGGCGAACTCGATGAGTTCGGCCGTGGAGTCGGCTCCAGCGGAAGGAGTCGCAGAGCGTTGCCGCGTAACTGAAAGATGGATACGACCCACGGGGGTGAACTTGATCGCATTGCCGACGAGATTATCGAGGATCTGCCTAAGCTTCTGCGCATCGCCCTGCACCCACGACGGGAGATCCGGGGCGGCGTCGAGGACAAAGGCCAGTTTCTTCGCGGCGGCCGCAGGGGCGTGGGCGGCCGCGATGTCGCGCAGCAGGTCGGGCAAGGAGAAGGGAGCGGGGCGCAGCTCAAGCTTGCCGGCCTCGATCTTGGCGAGGTCGAGCACATCGTTGATCATGCGCAGGAGGTGCTCGCCGCTGGAGCGAACGATGCGGAGCCGCTCCTGCTGATCCGGCAGCAGGCGAGCATCGCCCTGGAGCACCTGCGCGTAGCCGATGACGCCATTGAGCGGCGTGCGCAGCTCGTGGCTCATCGAGGCGAGGAAGTCGCTTTTTGCCCGGCTTGCAGCCTCGGCTTGATCGCGAGCGGTGGCGAGCTGCGCCGTACGCTCATCGACGAGACTGGCTAGCCGCTGGCGATCGCGCTCGAGGCGGCCGACGCGCCAGCGCACAATCCCCACGATGCCCAGTCCCAAGCCTGCTGCATAGCCGAGGAAAGCCCAGGGGCTGAGCCATGGCGGCGGCCTTACGCTAAAGGCGAGTGTGGCGGGCTCGGAAACCCGGCCAAGCCGATCGCGCGCTCGGACTTGCAACTCGTATTTGCCCGCAGGCAGGCTGGAGAAACGCGCCTCGGGCGCAGGGGAGAAGACGGACCATTCCTGGTCCCAGCCGATGAGCCTCGTCTGGTACTCGATGTGCGCGCCGCGCTCGAGCTGCGCGGTCTCGAAAGAGAAGAGGTAGGGCTGGCGTGAATACGCGAAGCGGGGAGCGTCGCGCGCGAAGAGCGGCTGTGCCTTGCCGAGAGCGTCGAACCGGGTGAACCGGACGCGCTGCGGCGGGGGCGACGGCGTGAGCAGGGATGGGCGCACGCGCACCAGGCCTTCGCTGGTGCGCGACCATACCACGCGGTCCGTGGCTGTGCCCTCGACGAGGATGCGCCCGCCTTCGACAGGGCCGAGCAACTCCTGCACGCTCGCGGGCAGGGGGTGGAGATCGGCGCGATCCCGACCGGAAAATTCGAGCGGCCCGAAGAGCGGAAGCGATTTCTCGGCTCGCGGCGACGTCGATACCCACATCTCGCGCCCGTGCAGGGCCGACACGGCGAATGCGCCAATGGGCTGGTCGCGGTACCGATAACGCGTCTCCGCGACGAAGGCATCGGCCCCGGCGTCGTAGCGCACATGGCCGCCGGTGGTGTAAAACAGGAGATCGAACACCGAGGGTAGCAGCATCGCGGAGTCGGAGCCACCCTGCAGGCGGCCACCTTGGGTATCGAACGTAGTGATCGCCGGCTTGGCCCACGGCTCTTCGCCGGGGCCGGGCACGAGGCGATGAATGCCTCGAGTCGAGGTGGCGAGCCAGACGATGCCGGCCTCGTCCTCGTAAACATCGCGGACCTGGCCCAGATCGGGGAAATGGTGCAGCTCCTGGGCGGGCGCGGTGTCGCCGGGCGAACGGCGGATGACCGTGAAACCCGAGCTGCGGCCCGCAAAAACTAGCGCGGGATCGCGGCGCGATACGGCGACGGAGACGATGGCGTTGCGCGATTCGAGCAGAGTGGTGAAGCGATCGTCGTGCAGGCGCACGAGACCTTCGCTGTGGCCCACGATCAGCCCCCCGGGCGTCGAGACGATGCGCTGGGGGTAGCGCGGCGTGCCAGGCGTGAGCTCGAAGCGGCTCTGGCCAGGCACCAGCCGCAGCAGCCCCGATGGTGTGGAAACATAGATACGGCCCTGATGCCGCTCAAGGCCCAGGCTGCTCGCCTCGGGCATGCCCTGCGCCGGGCCAAAGTAGCTGACGGCCTCGGGCTGCTCGATCTGAAAAGGGCCGGAGAAGGTAGCCAGCCAGAGCGCACCCGTGCGATCGAAAGCCATATCCACGATGGGAGTTTCAACGAGTCCCTCAGCGCGGGCAAAGCGGCGCAGCAGCCTGCCCTCGCGGTCGAGCATCAGCAGGCCGGCAGTCTCCGTGCCGACATACCATCCGCGGCCACCGGGCCGAGGCAGTGCACACACGATCCTCGTCTGGCCCAGCGAACGCGCAGCCTCCGGAGCGATGGGCTCCACTTTGTCCCCGCGGAGTCTAAAGAAGACGCCGGCGGACGTCATACCCTCGAGGCTGCCATCGCTGGCAGGAAAAAGCCGCATAATCGAGGCGCCGCTCACAAGCGGATCGCTGCTCAAATCGCGAAACTGCGCTCCGTCCCACCGGGTGAGTTTTTTGTTTTTTACCTGATAGAAGAGCTGGTTGCCGACGCCAAGCAGCGTGCCAGTGCTGGGAAATTCAAAGACCGAGAATTTCCCTCCTTGCCAACGAAGGGCCTTGGTCTCGGTGCCGAACCAGACGGCGTCGCGGAGCACGACGCAGTCCCAGATGCGGCCTACTTTACTGTGCTCCGGGGGGAGCTGGGCGGACAGGGGAGTGAACAACCAGGCGCCCTGCGGATCTCGGGAGCAATAACCAAGCTGGTCGACTCCGCCTAGCCAGACGCGGCCTGCATCGTCGACGCCGAGACAGCGGATCGCAGGCGTATTGGTCTGAACGGCCGTCCACGTGGCTCCGTTAAACACATGCAGGACTGTACCGGCCAGCATCAGCAATTCGCCCGTATGGGGGTGTTCCAGGATGCGGGCGCAGACGACGCTGCCGTGATAGTCACGAGGTTTGAAGGATCGAATCGCCAAAGAACCGAGCTCGGGGTCTGAGAATGCATCCGATTCTCGAGCAATTAGATGCGTCACAGATGCCATCACTTTCAAGGTGATGGCAGCCCACAGCGAAAAGCGCGAAGGACGCCAACGAAGACGCATGGCGATTGAGTGCGTGCGGCCCCTGCGGCGAGGCAATCCTCTTGCCCGGCTTATCCATACGTAAACTTGCGAATAGGCCAAAAAAGTTTGGATGCCCCGACGCGGCCAAGCCGGGGCCGAGAAGCGCTAGGTTTCGAAGAGCTGCCGTCGAGAGCGGGCATCGGCGCGGTGTTGACGGTTGATTTTCTTCCACTCGGCCTGGCGGGCGCGGGCGATGCGGGGATCGGAGCGGCGAGCGACGTAGGCTTGTTCGCGCTGGAGTTTTTGGAAGCTTTGCCAGCGATCAAAGTCGAGGGTGCCCGCCTCCAGCGCGGCTTGGATGGCACAGCCGGGCTCGCTCTGGTGTGCGCAATCGCCGAAGTGGCATTGAGCGGCGAGGGTGGCGATATCGGCAAACGTGGTGTCGAGTGCGGTAGCGTCGGCATCCCAGAGTTGCAGTTCGCGCATGCCCGGGGTGTCGATGACGATCCAGCCTCCCGGCGCGACGACGAGCTCGCGGTGCGTGGTGGTATGGCGGCCCTTGGCTACGGCTTTGCTAACGTGGCTCGTGCGCTGATGCTCGGCGCCGAGGAGCGTATTGGCGAGGGTGGATTTGCCGACGCCGGAGGAGCCAAGGAAGGCGAGCGTAGTCCCCGGGACAAGCCATGGCGCTAGGGTGGCGAGCGTGGCGGGGGAATCTTGCAGGGCGCTTACGACAACAACGGGCGCGGAAGCGGCGATCGCTTGGACTTCGGCGCGCGCTTCGTGAGGGTTGGGGTGGAGGTCGGCCTTATTGAGGAGCACCACGGGCTGGGCGCCACTCTGCCACGCGAGAGCGAGGTAGCGCTCGATGCGGCGAAGGTTGTAGTTTTGGTCGAGTGCGGTCACGAGGAAGACCGTGTCGACATTGGCGGCGACGATTTGCTCGCCGCCGTCGTCGCCGGCAGCACGCCGGGAGAAGAGGGTGCGCCGAGGCAGTACGCTATGGATGTCGGCAAAGGGCTCATGCTGACGCACGCGCACGGCGACCCAGTCGCCGACGGCTGGCAGATCGGCGCGTTGAGTCGAGTGGTGGAGCAGCCGCCCTGTGCAAACGGCAGTGAGGGAGCCCGAGCCAGTGAGCAGCTCGTAGGCGTTTTTGTGCTGAAGAGACACGCGAGCGAGCAGGAGGCCGGAGGCGGCGTAAGGCTGAAATGAGGCTTCGAGGGCAGAGGTGCAGCCGAGAGAAATCAGAGACATGACGCGAAAATGAAAGGGGAGAGAGGAGGGGAGCATGACAGTCATCCCGCCGCGCGAGGGCGCGGGATACGGTAAAACAAAAGGCCGCCCGGGCGGGCGGCCTGTCGCTCAAAAGAAGTGCGCGGGCGCTTAACGCCGCGAAGCAAGGCCAACCGTCGGGAGCGAGGTAAGGGAAGAGACAATCTCGTTCATGATTTTGGAGGGTTGGTGGTTGCGGTTTAGCCGCTCCAGGGCGGCAGAATAGCTGCAGGCAATCGGAGTCGGAGGCGGATGTCAAATCGAGGAGCGGGCGAGGGGAGCGGCTGGCCATTCGCGGGCTGATCGCGCCGGGCTTACGCAGGTATGCGTATTCTCGATCGGGAACATCCGAGGCAGAATGCGCGCGCTTCAGTGTCCCGCTTCGAATCCTCCTTCCCATGAATACGAGAACCGCACTTCTCGGCTGGCGCGTACCCGCGCTGCTGGCCCTCTCCGCCGCACTCACCCCGCTCTTTGGCGCGGGCAAGGAACTCTGGTCGGCCAAGCTGCCCGGCGATGCCAAGTGGCACTCGCTCACGGGCCTCGGCACCCTGATCGTAGGCACGCCCGACGCCATCGTGGCCTTCGACCCTGAGACCGGCCAGCAGTTGTGGATGCGCAATGAGTTCAAGAAGAGCTCGCAGCATAGCGCGCGGGAAGTGCCCGGGACGCCCTATCTTCTGTGCAATACGGCGGGCGGCTTCGCGGGGATGACAAAGTTCACCCTCTCGCAGATCGACTATCTCTCCGGTCAGACACTCTGGCAGACACCTGAATTCAACGGCCAGTTCATGGGCACCTTTGCGGTGCCGGAGAAGAATCTCGTACTGCTGCTGACCAATGGGTCGAGCGACGACATGAAGGAGCATGGCACTTTCGTGCGAGCCTTTGACTTTGAGGGAAAACCGAAGTGGACGACCAAGATCGCCAAGTCGGGAGCGATCGCTCTCCACATGGCGGACAACTCGGGCAAATTCATGCCGACGATGGATCTCTCGGGTTACTACGATCCGGTGGTGGAGGGCGATACCGCCTATCTCCCTTACGTGGGGTGCCAAGCGCTCGATCTCGCGACGGGTGCGATCAAGTGGACGGCGGAATTTGCGCCGGGCAACAAGGGGCTGAAAAAAACCTATGCTCCACTGCGCATCCACGGGGAGCGCATCTACGCGGCCGGCGGGGGTAGCGTGATCGCAATCAACAAGGCGACGGGCGCCATCGAATGGAAGAGCGATCGCATTTCCGCGTACGCGGGCCTGTTGAAGGCGCGCGACAATGCGCTGGTCTCGCAGATCGAGATCGTGGGTGAAAAGATCTTTGCGCGCTACGGCGGCTACTTCTCCAACGGACAGACCGTGATGCTGTGTGAGCCGCTGGGCGTCGTGGCGCTAAACGCGGCTGACGGCAAAGACCTCTATAATTTCGACCAGGCCAAGGAGGGCATCACCAATCTGGTGGTGCTGCCGGAGAGCAACACCTTGATGTTTGCCGATGCGCACAATCTCTACGGCATCGATATCGCCGCAGCGGCACCGACGGAGACGTTCCGGGTACCGATCGAATTCAAGCGCAAGATGGGGGGCGGCGAGGTCGCGCAGATCGGGCTTGGGGTGCTCGGCGGGGTGAGTGGTATCGTAAAAGCCAGCATGGCCCAGAGCAAGGCGCGCCTGGATGTGCCGGTGGCCATCGTGCGGCGCGGCGACCGCGTGGTGGTGCAGGGCAAGCAGCATCTCATGAGCTTCGACCCGGCGGGGAAGCAGATCGCCTGGTCGACTTACTGCGCCGCGCCCAGCGACGCGCTCGGGATGACGGCGCTCTTTGCGGTGACGGCCTTTTCGGGGCTCGCCGGCAACGGTATGGCGATGCAGGGCGGCTTTGGCTCTTCCGCCTACGACAGCGGCGTGAACATGACCCATGGCTCGCTCGATATCTACAACAAGCAGGCGGGTAAGCGGAAGGCTGCGACCAAAGGCAGCGAAAACTTCAGCTTCATGCTCACGAAGGTCGAGGATGGAAAAAACAAGGGAATCGGGCTCCTCGGGATCAACATGGGCAATGGCGAGGGGGAGAAGAAATTCATCCTCGGCACCAAGGAGCCCGACTACCGAATCGATGAGAGCGTGGGGCGGCTATTCTTCTTCAAGGGCAAAAACTCCGTCGTAGCCTACGAGCTCTAAGCGTCACCGCTGGATATCTCTACGCCAATGCACGCGGCCGTCACCCGGGGAGGGGGCGGCCGCGTTACTTTTCCGCCAGTCAATCGGCTATTTGGGCAGGTGCTCCGCGACGATGGCGGCCAGGCGGTTGAAGGTATCGATCTTTTCCAGCACGGCGCGCACGCCGAGGAGTTTAGCCGCGGCGACATCCTCCGGGCGGAGGTAGCCGGAAGCGATGAGGACGGGAATATCGGGGCGGTGTCGCAGCACCTGCTCGGCGAGCGCGAGGCCGGACATGCCCGGCATCGCGAAATCGGAGAGGACGAGATCGAAATCCGCCGGTGATGCTTCGAAGCGGGCAAGGGCATCGCTGGGATCCTGGCAAGCGGTGACGGTGAAACCAGCGACGGTGAGGGCGCGCTGTGCGACTTGCAGCAGCAGAGGCTCATCGTCGACGAAGAGGATGCGGCCGGAGTGCTTCGCCGGTTTGGCGGGCGCCGGAGCCGCCAAGGGTGGCGCAGGCAAGGCGTCCGCCGCCGGGAAGTAGAGCTCGAACTGAGTGCCTGAGCCGACAGTGCTGGCCACGGTGATCGCGCCGCCGCTGGCCCGCATGATGCCGTGCACGATAGAGAGGCCCAAGCCGGTCCCCTCGCCAGGCGCCTTGGTGGTGAAGAAGGGATCGAAGATGCGGGGCAGGAGAGGAGCAGGGATGCCTTTGCCGTTATCTTCGATGCGGAGCCGAGCATAGAGGCCGGGCTTGAGGTCGGGGTGCGGCGGCGCGGCACCAGCGGAGAGCGTGCATGCCTCGAGGCGAAAGCGGATCCAGCCGGGGCGATTGCCGAGGGCGTGCCAGGCATTGGTACCGAGATTGAGCAGCGCCTGGTGGATCTCCGTGGGGTCGGCGCTCACAGGCGGCGCGTCGGAGTCCTGGATGATTTCCAACTGTACGGTCGCCGGGATAGTGGCGCGCAGGAGCTGTATCACCTCGTCGACGATTGGGCGTAGTGCGCAGGGTCGGCGGCGGACGGGGTGGGGCCGGCTGAAGGTGAGCAAGCGGCGCACGAGATCGCGGGCGCGGAGGCCAGAATCGCGGATGTGCGTGAGAAATTCCTGTACCGAGTGATCGGGGGGAAGATCGCCGCGCGCGAGGTCGACGTTGCCGAGGACCGCGGTGAGGATGTTGTTGAAATCATGCGCGACGCCGCCAGCGAGCGTGCCGATGGCTTCGAGCTTCTGCGATTGGCGGAGCTGCTCCTCGAGGCGAGAGCGCTCAAGCTCGGCCTGCTTGCGCTCGGTGATATCGGCAGTGACGCCGATGATGCGCATGCAGTCGGCGGGGAGGGCCACTTCCTGGCGGCGGGCCTTGACTTCGAGCCAGCGTTGCGAGCCGTCGGGCAGAGCGATCGCGTGGATATGACTGAGGTCGGAGACGCGGCCGTCGACGAGGGCGGCGAAGCGATCTCGGAACTCGGCCGCTAGTGGGGGAGCGACGGTGGCAACAAGGGACTCGGGGGTGGTGCCGAGGGGACGATGGTAGAGTGCATCGGCCTCCGGGGAGCTGCGAAGTTCGAGCTTGGCGAGGTCGATTTCCCACGAGCCGATGTGAGCAGTCTGCATCGCCAGGCGCAGGCGCTCCTCGTTTTCACGGAGTTGCAGCTCGACCTCGATGCGGGCGATGGCGGCGCCGCAATGATCGGCCAGGGTCTTGAGCTGCTGCAGGTCCTCATTGGTGTACCGCTGCGGGGTGTAGCTCTGCACGGAGATCATGCCGACGGTGCGCTCGTCGTAGGAGACCTGCACGAACATCATCGAGAGAGAGCGCCGATCCATCGCGCCCCAGGGGCCGACCGAGACAAAAGGCGGGTCGTCTGGCTGGAGATTGACCAGAAGAGGCGTGCCATCGAGGACCGGCTGCACCTGCGCGCCTAGTTTGCGAGCCAACGGCGGAAAAGTGCGCGGGCTGCTGCTGCCGATAGGGGTATCCTCCATGTAGGCGCTGCGAGCGACTTCATCGCGCGGATCGATCAGCATCAGATAGAAGGCATCGTGCCGGAAGAGCTGGCGGCTGGCGAGGGCGACCCTCCGGCCGAGCTTTTCCGGAGTGAGGGAAGCGGTAAGGGCAGTCGCGACATCGCGGAGGGCTTCGCGGGCGGCGGCGTGGCGGCGGGTGAGGGAGATATCGCGGGCGACGAGCGCGTGGAAATCGGGCTCGCCATCCTGGCCGTGCCTGGCGATCAACACGGCAGAGACGGGAATTTCTTCCGAATCGGTGCGGCGCAGGGCCAGCTCGCCGGACCAGGTGCCATCGCGCTGAGCGGCGGGCAGGGCAATGCGCGAAAGCGTATCGCCGACCCACGGCGGCAGAAAAGCCCGGGCAGAGAGGCCGGCGATCTCCGCCTCGGGCGCCAAGCCGACGAGCGCCCGGCCCGCGCGATTGAGGAAAAGGATATGGCCCGTGGCGTCGCTGAAGAGGACGAAATCCGTCGTGTTTTCGAGCACGAGGGCCAGGCGGGCTTGCGCGGCGGCAAACCTGCGCTCGCGCAGGAGGGTATCGCGCACATGCCGCAGTCGACGCTGAGAGGCGAGCCACGCGCCGGTGCCCGCAAGACCGACGAGGCCTCCCAGCACCAGCAGGCGAAACCAAGACGTCTGCCAGTAAAATGGCGCCAGATGGAATGCGAGCGTGGTGCCCTGCTGATTCCACGCGCCGTCACTCCCGGCCGCCTGGATCTGAAGGGTGTGCGTGCCAGGAGGGAGCTCGAAAAACGAGACAGCCGTCTCCCCCTGCATATCCTGCCAGTCGCGTTCGTCATTAAGGCGCACCCGGTAGCGCTGCTTGCGCGGAGCGGAGAAATCCAGGGCGGCGTAAGAGATGCGGATCATCCGGCTGCCCGCCGGCAAGGTGGGCGTGACGCGGCGATCGGTAGTATCGACCACGCGCACGCGATCGTCGTCGTACGGTACGTAGTCAAGCGACTCCACCACGACGGGAGGCGGGGTGGCATCGATAGCGAGCTTCGCGGGGTCGATCATGGTGGCGCCGCGAATGAGCGCGAACCACAGGCGGCCGAGGTGATCGGGGGCGACGGTCGGCTGAGTGCCGTAGGGAAAATCAAGACTACGGAGGCCGTCCTCGGCATCGAAGAACTGCAGCGTGGGCCGCGCCGCCGGGTCTACCGCGACCTGCCAGAGAGAGGCGGGCTTGATGCGTGCGATGCGCCGGCCGGCGCCGAACCAGAGAAACCCTTCGGGGTCGAGATGGAGCGATGCGACCTGCTGGCCGTGGATGCGGCGCTCGGTGATTTCGCGGAGCGTATTTTCGTGGTGGACGAAGAGGCCGCGGTTCTGGGTGCCGATCCAGAGGCGTCCTTCCGGGTCGGCGAGCAGCGTGGCGATGCGTGTCCTGGGCGGAAGGCGCACGAGCGGTTGCGGGTCCACCTGGCCATCGGCAAAGCGATAGACGAGATTTTCCCGTGCCAGCAGGATCGAGCCATCGGCCAGTTCGGCGAAAAACGTCGAGGTGCGCTCGCCGGCCTCGGGCAGCGGCACGCGATGGAAGGCGCCTTCCTCCCGGCGGGCGACTCGAGTGGTGCCGCCGATCCAAAGGCGGCGCCGAGAATCCTCGAAAAGGGTAATGACAGGCTCGCCACCGACGAAAATCTCGTCGCCCGCAGGCACGAGAGCATCTTCTTCCAGGCGCATGAGCCCGCGATCAAAAGTGCCGCACCATACGACACCGTCACTGGCCCGGAGGAGAGTGCGCGGGAAGGCCGCCGGCCCACGCGGCGCGGCGGGCAGTGCGGTATCGTAGTTGTCGACCACTTGAAGCGGCACGCCCGTAGGGGAAAAAAGGATACGGCCATCGGGCAGCGGGGCGAGCGAGAGTATCTCGCGGTCGCTCACCGAATCGATGTCGCTCAACTGGCGGAAGCGCGCCGGTCGGAAGCTCGTGAGCCCACCCACGCCACTGCCGACCCAGACGGTGCCCCGCTCCCCGACGTGGACTGCCCGGACTCCGCCGGCATTGGGCAAGCCGTCGGCTTTGCGGAGATTCTTCACCGTCCCATCGGGGGAAATTCGGTAGACCCCGGAGTCGAGCGAGGCCAGCCAGAGTGTGCCGCCGGCATCGCTGGCCAGCTCCCAAAAGCCGCGGACCGGCTGCGCAAGCTTCAGCCGTGCGGCCGCGCGGCCCTCCCGGAGGGTGATCACCTCGTCGCGACAAACCAGACGAGCCTGGCCGCTGCGATCCTGCGCGATGCCGAGCGCCATGGAGACGGTGGCATTGTCGAGCTCGACGGGCTGCCATTGCTCTCCATCGAAGACTACGACATGCCCGCCCCGGACGGCGTGGAGCCGCCCCGACTCGTCGAAGGCGCAGAAGGCACCGCCGCGACCCGGGATCGGCGGCAGCGACTCAAAGCGGCCGTCGACGTATCGCGTCGCCTCGCCGCTGAAGCGGCCGAACACAATGCCTGCCTGGGGGTGCGAAGCGTAGGAGCGCACATAGTCGGAGGCGGCGCCCCAGCCGGACTCATTGCGCCAATGGCGCCAAGCACCCCGCTCGTGCATCACCAGCCCCTCCCACGTGCTGAACCAAAGGCGGCCAGCAGGATCGCGGTGGACATTGACGATGCTCACGCTCCCCAGCATGGGAAGCTGCGGCGGCGCCCAGCGGCGGAAGTCGTGCCCATTGAAGCGCACCAGCCCGCGAAAAGTGGTCATCCACAAGTAGCCATCGGGGCCTGGGACGATGCCGGAGCAGGAGTTTTCCGGAAATCCATCTTCTGGAGTCCAGGCCTCCACCTGGTACTCGCTATGAAAAGAGACAGGAAGAGGCCGGCCAAAGATCTCCGGAGAAAAGTGAGCGGAAAACCCGAGTATCCAACCCAGCACTACAGGGCCGACGAAGCGCGCCGGAAGCGGGGGCGGGCGGGGCATGCTGGGCTACGCGGGCAGCGCGATCTGCCGCTCCGAGGGATCGGGATGCTGGCGATAGAAAAGGGCGGTGTGACCGACCGCGCCGATACAGACGCAGCGACCCTCGTCGGCGATACGGTCGCACAACTCGGCCCGCTCGTCGCGCTCGGCGCCGAGGAAGCGCAACTTCACGAGCTCGTGAGCGCGGAGCAGCTTCTGAAGTTCGGAAAAGAAGCCAGGTGTAAGGCCACTGCGGCCGAGCTTGAGGGCGGGTTCGAGCGACTGACCAAGGCCACGCAGGTGGGAGCGCTGCGCGCCCGTGAGAGGGAATTCGTACATGAGAACGGCTACTTGATGGCGTGATTCCGCCCGGTTGGAAACGGATTTATTTCCGGGCAGTGAGTTCGCAACCCATGCGCATTTAGCGCCAGCGATGATCGATACTGTAAGTGGCTGATGGTGAGCTTTAAAGGATGTTGAGCGGAAGCTCTCGCCACTGGCTGGCGGGAAGATTGTCGAGTGTGAGATGGCCGAAACGCTCGCGGTGGAGAGTGAGCACCGTGGTGTCATGCGCAGCAAACATGCGGCGTACTTGGTGGTACTTGCCCTCCGTGAGGGTGAGGAGTGCCTCGCGAGGAGACACGATTTCCAGGACGGCGGGCGCACACGGCTCCTTTTCACCGGAAAGGACGAGCGTGCCGGCGGCAAAGAGAGGGACGAGATCCGGGGACAAGTCACGATCGACCGTGGCGCGATAAACCTTGGGAACCTTGTGCTTTGGAGACGTCAATCGGTGTACGAGCGCCGACTGATCCGTGAGCAGCAGCAGGCCGCTGGTCTCCTTGTCGAGACGGCCGATGCTGGTGACAACAGGATTGCGCTGCCGCCACCGGGACGGGAGCAGCGAGTAGATGCTGGGGCCTTCGCGGCCATCGTGCGAGCAGACGAGCCCGAGGGGTTTGTTGAGGAGGAGCAGCAGGCCGTCGGGGTGGTCAAGCGGCTCGTCATCGACGCGCACGTCGGCGGCGAGAACTTTCTGGGAGGGGCCGGCGGCAAGCTCACCGCGCACTGTGACGCGCTCGTCGTCGATCATGCGCCGGGCTTCGCTGCGGCTGCAGTAGCCGAGGTTGGAGAGAAGTTGGTCGAGGCGGCGCATGAAGAATGATGATAGGCCGCCAAAAGCGGACGAGGTGCAAAAGAAAACGTGCGCCTCTGGGGCGAGCTGTAAAACGTAACAGCAACGATGCTTCTCAAGATACTCTTCGCGCTAGCAATGCTGCTGCTCGTGGTGAGCCTCCTCACGCTAGTCCAGGCTCCCGCGTGGGCACCGTGGAAACTGGGGGTGCTCGCAGGCGAGTTTGGGCACTGGCTGGCGCTGGGGTCGCTGGCTGTGGCGGCTGGGTCGTGGCTGGCACAGGGTGGTGCGTCGCGCTGGGGCGCGAGCGGCGTGGCGCTCGTGGCGGCGGGACTTTTTGTTCTGCCTGTATTGCAGGCTTGGCAGCTGGGTCGATTGTTGCCGGAGCGGGCGAGACACGCACTGCCCGTGCCGGCGACGATGCCGGAGCGAAAAGCCTTTTCGCTGGCTGGGCTCTTTGGCCGCGATCCTGAGCCGGTGTCGGTGGAGACGCTGGAGGCTGCTCCAGGTCTGCCTTTGGATTTGTATCGTGCAGTGCGAAGCGATGGACGCGTCGCGCCATGCGTGATCGTCGTGCACGGAGGCGGATGGGATAGCGGAGACCGCACGCAGTTACCGGGGCTAAACCACTGGCTCGCCCGGCGCGGCTATGCCGTCGCGGCAATCTCCTATCGGCTGGCCCCGGCGTATCGGTGGCCGGCGCAACGCGACGACGTGCTGCAGGCGATCGCGTGGCTGAAAACGCGGGCTCCGGCGCTTGGAATCGACCCTGCGCGTCTCATCCTGCTGGGCCGCTCAGCCGGCGGGCAGATCGCACAAGCCGTGGGATATGCAGCGGGCGACCCCGCGATCCGCGGCGTAGTGGGTCTGTACTCGCCGTCGGACCTGATCTTCGGGTATGTCAATACCACGGAGGACGACATGCTGCGGTCGCCAACGCTCATGAGGCAGTATCTCGGAGGCTCACCCGAGACAGCGCGGGCTAACTACGAGTCGGCGAGCGCGATCTTCCATGTGACGCCCAAGAGTCCGCCGACGCTGCTCCTGCACGGTAAAAACGATGCGCTCGTGTGGTATCGACACAGCGAGCGCCTGGAGGCGCGGCTCCGCGATGCCGGGGTGCCCTGCCTGCACGTCGCGCTGCCGTGGGCGACACATGCCTTTGACTACAATCTGCAGGGGCCCGGGGGACAGCTGACCACATATGCACTGGAGGCTTTTCTCGCTGGAGTGACGAGGTGAGGGCTGTGCGCGGGGCATCGTGCATTGGAGGCGCCAGGCCACGGCATGGTGCCGGCTAAAGTGGGCGTGGCGCAGGCGGATTGTGTGAGCAGGCACTGCGCAGCAAGCCTACAGGAATGCCGGTAGATGAAGCATTGGACCCGGATGGGGAGCGGCGCCTAAGTAGGAGGCGAATGCACCCCGCTTCATCTCGGTTTCATGCAGCCAAACGATGCCACGTGCTCTTGCGGTGGGCCATAGCTTTGTTGCTGCCAGCAGCGGCCTCGGAAGGCGCGAGTCAGGGCCGCACCGCCGAGCAGCAGCGCGTCCTCGATACTGTAGCCCAGCTGCCGATCGGCGCGTTTGTCGCCATGTCGCACCTCGTCTACGTGGAGCCGCCACGCCTGCGTGCGCTGCTGGAGTCGGCGGAGTTCGCGGCGGAGGCGCAGGAGCGTCAGGCCGTGCTGGAGTTGCGACGGTTTGCCCCGGGCTTTACGCTCGCCTCGGAGGCTGAGCACGCCGGGCTCGCTGAGTTTGGCCCCTTTCTGGAAAAAGCCACACCGCGCGCCGCGTTGTTTAGTGGCTCGGTAGGCAGCAGGCGGGTGTATGTCTTGACGTTTCGTGGCACCACGCTCGTCAAAGACTGGCTCGTCAATGCCGCGGGGTTCGCGGGGGTAGTGCCGCCGTATCATCGCGATGCCGATGCGCTCACCGGCGCGGTGCTGCGCTCTCTCGCCCCTGAGGCGATCCTTGTACTCGCGGGGCACTCCCTCGGCGGAGGCATCGCCGAATACGCTGCCTCGCGCCATGGGCTCGTCGCGCTTACCTTCAACAGCGCACATCTCAGCCTGCCCTTCGACCCTGATCCACGCGGGCTCGTCCACACCTTTCACGTGACGGGCCGGTACTCCTGGACGCGTCTCCTCCTTGGCGATATCGTCAACGGGCTGCGTCTCGGGGGAAACTTCGAGCAGACGCGCGTGGTGGCGGTGCCAGTTGGGCAGGGGATCGTGCTTCGTCCGCACGCGATCGGCGCATTCTACGATTGGCGACCGCGAGAGGAGTCGAGGAGCATCCAGCGCCTCGGCTCCGAGGCCAAGCTACGCCGCTCCGCCCTGCTGCGCAGCATGCCCAATCTCGTCGCTGAGACGCCTGTGCTCTTGCGCGATGCGATCCGAGTTTTTGACGTGGCGCGCTGTCCGGCATTTGCGGACGCTCCCGATGATGAGCTGGCCGATGCGTGGGACCTCCGGCTGCGCTATGGCATCGTGTGGGACACGCACCCTTCGGGAGGCCTGCCGGTGGAGAACCTGCGAATCTTCGACCCGGCGGAGAACGAGCCGACCGAGGCCGATTATGCGGAGACTTGGGCGTCGCAGACCTCGTTCAGTCACCCCTTCACTCGCTCGACGGCGCTCTTGCTCAATCTCGGACGCCGCATGCTCAACTATGATCAGGCGACCCAGCATAACTTCAGCACGACGGAGTTGGGAGCAGGGCTGGGCCTCAGTCTGCTCGATGGACAGGGCACGCTCGCGGTGGCCGCGATCTACCAGCGCTTCGCATCATCGGCGGGGAATGCAGGTGACGCGATCGGAGCGCAGCTCGCGGGGTCATTCATGATGGAGAATTTTATGTTTTGGGAAGATTTGAGCTACAGCTGGATCGAGAATACGCGGCTACCCGGGGGCGATGGCTATATCTCCGATCTGAATGCAGGTGTGCGGGCCTTCCTTCTGAGCAATCGGCTCGCCCCCGCGCGTGGGCACTTGGCGGTGCAGGTGCGCGGCTTTCATGGCAAGCGGGCGGCAGGTGACGCGCAGTTCGACAACCTACAGTGGGGGCTGGGGGTAGGGATGGTGGCCCGCTACAAGCAGGTCCGCTTCTTCATCGAGCGCGGGCGGCGGTGGACCCAGCACGATATCACGACGCTGCCGCGGCAAACGGAGTTTTTCGATCGCGAGAGCATCCTGCGGATGGAGCTAAGTTATGAGACGGCGTTTGGCGAACGCTGGCGAGTGCTCGGCTGGGAGCTGACGGCGGCACATGCGCTGGTACACAATCGCACCCGGGCTGGCGTAGGCGCCTATGATCGCAGGCTCACGTCGCTACAGGTGAGCAAGCAGTTTTAGGCGAGGCGCGCCGGAAGGCGGCTGCGGCGGATTTCGTGGACCTTTGCCTGCGCCGGCGGCATGCTCCATGCGTCATCCCTCAGCCCATGTTTCCCTTCCTGCGTTTTGGCGCCTTGGTGGCGCTGTGCTTCACCTCCCACCTGCGCGCGGCAGAGCCCGTCACATCGGCCAACTGGTCCTCAATCGACGAGGAGACCATGCGTCATTTCCAGGCGATTGTGCGGATGGATACCAGCGATCCGCCGGGCAACGAACTGCCTGTCGTCGAGTACTTGAAGGCCGTGCTCGAGAAGGATGGCATCGAGGTGAAGATCTTCGCGCTCGATCCCAAGCGGCCCAATCTGGTGGCGCGCCTCAAAGGCAACGGCTCAAAAAAGCCGATCCTCCTGATGGCGCATACCGATACCGTAAATGTCGATCCGAAGAAATGGAAACACGGGCCGTTTTCAGCGACTCGCGAGGGTGGCTACGTCTACGGTCGCGGCACAGTGGACGACAAAGACAACGTCACCGTTGCGCTCATGACGATGCTTCTTCTCAAGCGCTCCAGCGTCGCGCTAGACCGAGATGTGATCTTCCTGGCCGAAGCCGGAGAAGAGGGTGCCGTGCAGTATGGCATCGAATACATGGTGCGGGAGCACCTGAAGGAGATCGAGGCCGAGTTCTGCCTCGCGGAGGGGGGCAGCGTCGTCCGTACCGGAGGCAAGATCCAGTATGCCTCGGTGCAGACCACCGAGAAAATACCCAACCGCCTGCGGCTGGTCGCGCGAGGCGTGGCGGGCCACGGCTCCGTGCCGCTGCGCTCGAATGCTATCGTGCATCTCGCCAAGGCCATCGCCGCAGTGGCAGACTGGCAGCCGCCGATGCGGCTCAATGAGACAACACGCGCTTTCTTCGAACGGCTCGCCACCATCAGTCCGCCCGAGGAGGCCGCGCGCTACCGCGCGATCCTCAAGGGCGACGAATCAGGGGTAGTGCAGGAGTACTTTGCAGAGCACGTGCCACGCTTTAACTCCACGCTCCGCACCTCGATTTCCCCCAACGTCATCGCGGGAGGCTATCGTGTGAATGTGATACCTTCCGAGGTGGAGGCTACCCTCGATGTGCGCGCACTGCCCGATGAGGACATGGCGGCCTTCATCGCGCAGCTGACCCAGGTCATCAACAATCCCGCCATCGAAATCGTACGCGCGCCCGGCCACAGCCGTCCGGGCGCTCCTCCGTCCCGGCTCAACACCGAGGCCTTCGAAGTGATCGAAGCTGCGGTGAAGCGTCACTACGGGGGTGTGGTCACGCTTCCGACGATGGGCACGGGGGCGACTGATATGGCTTATCTGCGGCAAGTGGGGATCGACAGCTTTGGCATCGGGCCGATGATCGACAGCGAAGATGGCCCGAAAGGCTATGGCGCGCATAGCGATCAAGAGCGCATCTTGGAGGAGGCACTTTACAAATTCGTACGCTTCCACTGGGATGTCGTCCTCGAGCTCGCCGGCAAGAGGCAGCCGAACGGCTAAGTAGTTCGTGCAGGCCACTTGTCCGCCAAAACGATGGGTCGCTATATGGCGTCATGACAAGCTGGCCCCCCCGGGGGCCAGGCATCGCTGACATCCATGCTGCATCTGCTGGCAACCCTTGCATTTTCTTCGCCGCGCTACGTCCGCCGGATGCTGGCGGCGTGTCTGAGTACCATTGTGTCGCAGAGTGAGGCGCTGGCGACAATCGGCCGCAACTTCGCGCTGGAGGCAGGAGGCCAAGTGACTGAGGTCGCGGCGGAAGTGGTGGCTGGCACGCGGTCGGTCAAAGGCCTGCAAACGGGCGCTGCGACGTACCAACCGTACCTGCGAACGAACCCGGGAGTCTTCCGCCTCGCGCCGGGTAGATCGTATCGCGTGACCTACCGCTACAAGATTCTTACCCAAGGCGACCGTGGTTTCGAAGTGCTCTTTTATTCGCCGACCGCAGCCGCTGCGGGAAACTTCCTGAATACCACGCAGGTCAATGGCGCCGCCGGAACGTTGGGTGCGGGTACCCTTACCAGCCGACTCGGCGACTACGACGACTATCAGTTGCGGTGGAACGTGGTGGGTCGTGGCGCCATCGCGATAGATACGATCGAGATCACCGACGTGGCGACCGGCGCCGTGCTCGCCACAGAGGACGTCGAAGGCACCTCGCCCGCGATCGCACTTGCGCAGTCAGCGCTGCCGCCGGCCCAGGTATGGCGTGCCTTTGCCACGACCCTGGCCGCGGTCGGGGGGCGGTCGCCTTATCGCTGGAGCACAGGCACCCTGCCACTTCCCAGTGGCTTACGCCTTGAAAGCGACGGACACCTCTGGGGCAACGTGGCTGCTGCCGGCGAGCATCTCTTCGATCTCTTTATCACCGACGCGACCAACGCATCCACCCGCGTGACGCTACGCCTCTCTGCGACTGCCGCCGCGGCGCCGCTGCCGACAGCACCTCCGCTCGAGATCACTGGCGGGATAGCAACAGTGCGTCCCGCGCCATACGCTGCGGCATTTCGTAATCCTCTGGGCGGAATGCGCCCAGAGTTGCCGGCGGCATGGACGCATCCGTTTGCGTCGCTAGGTCGCCACTATATCGAGTGGAACCTGATCGAGAACAGCGCTGCGGACACCGTGGAGAAAATCCGGGCTGTCACCGACCGACTCTTCGGCGAACTGCCGGCCTATAATATCAAGGCCATCCCGCGCGTCTATCTGATCTGGCCTGAGCCGCTGGCTAGACACTGGCCCGCGGACCTAGCGCCTGACGACTATACCAGCGCGGCCTTTCGCGCACGGCTGCGCAGGCTCATCGCCCGCCTCGGCGAGGTTTGGGACAGCGATCCACGCATCGCCTACATCGAGATGGGTATCATAGGCCACTGGGGGGAGCACCATAGTCCTTCTTTCGCCTCCAGCGGCAACACGCCCGCGCTCCCAGCTGAAATAGAGGCCGAGTTTGGCGAGGCTTTCCGCGCCGCGTTTCCTACCAAGAAGGTGATGCGGCGCAATCCGCGGGATCTCACCGGCTACGGCTTTGGCGTGCACTGGGATGTCTTTGGCGCGCTGGATCGAAACGGCTTCTACGCCAACGACACGACCCCCATGACGCGGGAACTGGAGACCCCGGAACACGTGGACCTCTGGAAGACGGCGCCGCGGGGAGGCGAGATCGCGCCGACTTTTCTCGGGGAGACTACATTCACCGCAGCCGCCCAGCGCTCCGTTGTGCGCAATCATACGCCTCGGCTGATCGAAATCATCCGTCGCCTGCATTGGAATCACCTCGCCGTCCTCGAGCAGCTCGACCGTTCCGATGCTGAGATCTGGGACAAGGCGAGCCAGATCCAAAACGCACTCGGCTACCGCTTCGTCGTCGACGAGGCGGTGTACTCGGCAGTGGTGCCGCGTGGTGGCGGGTTGGCATTGCAACTGAAAGTGCGCAATACGGGCTCCTCGGCCTTCTACTATCCTTGGCCGCTGGAGGTCGCGCTCGCGGATGCGCGCACGCGCAAGATCGCATGGCGTGCGCTTTGGGACGGCCAGGACCTGCGCACATGGCTGCCGGGTGAGACGATCTCGCTTGCGCGCACCTTTACGCTACCTGCGACCTTGGCGAGTGGGTCCTACGTGGTGACACTCGCGATCCTCGACCCAGCCGGGCAGGCGCCGGCTGCCCGCTTCGCCGTGGCCAATTATTGGATGGGTGGGCGTACCCCACTGGGTCCGGTGGCTGTCGACGCCATCGCTCCCACAATGCAGCTAAACGAGTTTGACGATTTGCAGACGGATAACTCCCTGTACTATTTGCCAGCGACCGAGGCGACCACGGCGCCAGCTATTGTCTTGGCCCCCGCAGCGCGCACCGCGGGCACCGGCCAATCGGTGACGTTTTCGGTAGCCGCAGCGGGCAGCTCTCTCTCGTATCAGTGGCTGCGCAACGGTATGGCCATCGCCGGGGCTACTGGCGCGAGCCTCACGCTGGCCAGCGTGAGCTTGGCCGACGCAGGCGATTACGCCGTGACGGTGAGCAATGCCGCAGGTACAGTCACCAGTGCGGCAGCGCGCCTTGGCGTGACATCATCGAGGCTGGCGAATCTCTCGGTGCTCAGCGGGATCGATCGCGCGGGGGAGAGTCTTACACTTGGCTACGTCGTCGGTGGCGCAGGCACCAGCGGCTCGAAGCCGCTTCTGGTGCGGGCGGTAGGCCCATCGCTCGAGACCTTCGGAGTTGCGGGGGTGCTAGACGATCCACGACTGGAGGTCTTTACACGTGGCAGGGAAGTCGCGGCCAACGACAACTGGGGCGGAGCGGTAGCGCTCGCGACCGCGATGGCGGAGGTGGGGGCATTTGCCTTTGCTGGCTCCAATTCTCGTGACGCAGCCGCAGCGGTAGCCGTGGTGGGTGGCGATGGTACGGTAAAAGTCTCCGCCACGGGTGCGGGTACGGGCACCGTACTGGCTGAGATCTATGATGCGACGCCTTCGGCCAACATGACTGGCAGCACCCCGCGGCTCATCAACCTTTCCGTGCTCAAGCCACTTGGCGGGGGCTTTTCGCTGGGATTCGTAGTGGAGGGCTCGGTAGCGCGCAATGTGCTGATTCGCGCGATTGGGCCAACGTTGCGGGCAGACTTCGGGATAGCAGACGCTGCCAACGGGGCGCGGATAGCCCTCTTGCGCGGGCAGACTGCGCTTGCGAGCAATGATCGCTGGGGTGGCACAACGGCGCTGCGTACCGCCTTCACGACGGCAGGAGCCTTTGCTTTGCCTTCCGACTCACGCGACGCTGCGCTCATCGCGACGCTCGCCCCCGGCGACTACACTGCTACGGTGTCTGGCATCGGCGGCGACAGGGGCACGATCCTGGTGGAGATCTACGAATTGCCGTAGCGCAATTCCGCACGTCTATTTCCGGCCAAAGGCCCGGCGGTAGAACTCCCAATTCTTATCGCCAAGGCGGTCGTAGAGATTGGCATGGTTGTGACCGGCGTCGGCGAAAACCTCGTAGTCGTGAGCTAGTTTCTGCGACTGAAGGAGGGCGTGATAGCGCTCGTTGTAGAGGCCTAGAGCACCTACTGCCATGCGTATGACGGTGCGCCCGCGCACGGCGTCCGCGTGGGTCTGCGCCAAGGCCGCAGGCGACTCGGCGGTGAAGGCCTCATCGGAGCCGCCGAAGATGCGCTCGAAGTGGGCCGGGTGCCGGCTCTTCATCTCCGCGAGCCCGAGGAGTGCTCCATCGATAATGGAGATCGCGCCGAAAAGCTCGGGGTATTTGAAGCCGAGGCGTGCCGCGCCGAAACCACCCATGGAAAAACCCTCGATCATCCGCCCCTCGCGGGTGCCGATCGTGCGATAGCTGGCATCGATGTGCGGGAGCAAGTCCCGCACGATCACGCTCTCTACGGGGCACTTGGTCTTGGCAGCGTCGCAATAGAAAGAGTCGACCATGCCGTTCACGAACACGATTATGGTCTCCGGTGCCTTGCCTGATGCGATCGCGGTCGTAAAGCGCTCGCAGAAGCGAGGCACGCCCTGCTGTGAGCCACCGATGCCGTGCAGCCAGAATACCGTGGGAAACCGGCGTTCGGCCACCTGCTCATAGCCCGGGGGCAGGTAGATGAGGTAGCTTACTTTCCCTCCCGCCACGGCGCTGTCGAACGTGGCATACCGCAGGTGGGCGGCTGTGACCGGCGGCAGCACCCAGGACGCGGCTGGCTGCTGTTTTTTGCCTTTCCCGCCCTTGGCAGGCGTCTGGGCAAGGACGACCGATCCGATCGCGACAAGTGCAAGAGTAAGGATGCGGAGACTGATAGTCAGCCGGGGCATGAGGCCAGCCTGCGCCATATCGAGGGTGGTGGCAACCTAGGAGGGCAGGCTGCCGGCCACCCCTTTGCAGGGCGGCTTCAAAGCAGCATGCCTCCTGAAGCCTCGATGCGCTGGGCTGTTACCCAGCGCCCTCCTTCCGAGCAGAGGAAATCGACGACGCCGCCGATATCTTCGGGTACTCCTACGCGGCCGAGCGCGATCTTGCCTGCGAAGAATTCGTGCGCTCCCGGGTGCGAAAGCGCTTCACGCGTGAAGTCTGTCTCGATGATGCCCGGCGCGACGACGTTGACGGTGATCCGGCGTCCACCGAGATCTTTTGCGAGATAGCGGGTGAGGACTTCGATCGCGCCCTTCATGGCGGCATACGCAGC
>CAYZPV010000052.1:0-47790 GCA_964480585.1 uncultured Opitutus sp.
CCTCACCGATGGCCTGGTAGGAGGTCTCCTTGGTCGTGCGGACGGTGAGGTCGACCACGGACACGGTGGGGGTGGGCACGCGGAAGGACATGCCGGTGAGCTTGCCCTTGACCTCGGGGAGGACGAGAGCGGTGGCCTTGGCGGCGCCCGTGGTGGAGGGGATGATGTTGATGGCGGCGGAGCGGCCACCCTTCCAGTCCTTCTTCGAGGGGCCGTCGACCGTCTTCTGGGTCGCGGTGTAGGAGTGGATGGTCGTCATGAGGCCTTCCTCGACGCCGAAGCCTTCCTTGAGGAGCACGTGGACGATCGGCGCGAGGCAGTTCGTGGTGCAGGAGGCGTTGGAGATGATGGTGTGCTGAGCGACGTTGAGCTTGTCGTCGTTGACGCCCATGACGACGGTGATGTCCTCACCCTTCGCCGGAGCGGAGATGATGACCTTCTTGGCGCCGGCGGCGATGTGGCCCTTGGCCTTCTCGGCCTCGGTGAAAAGACCGGTGGACTCGATGACGAGCTGGACGCCCAGCTTGGCCCAGGGGAGCTCGGCGGGAGTCTTGGCGCTGACGACGAGGATTTCCTTGCCGTTGACGATGAGGACATCGTCCTCGGCCTTGTCGGCGGCGGACTTCTTGGAACCAACCGTGCCGTTGAAGCGGCCCTGGGTGGAGTCGTACTTCAGAAGATAGGCGAGATTATCAGCCGGGACGATATCGCCCACCGCGACGACATCGAGCTCGGTGCCGAGAAGGCCCTGCTCGACGAGAGCGCGGAAAACGAGGCGACCGATGCGGCCGAAACCATTGATTGCGACTTTAACTGCCATGGTGTGACTCCGATTGGTTCAGTATTGGTTGTATGCTGAGTGAAATGAGTGAACGCGCGTAAACGCGGACTGTTCACGCAAGCAAGCAGGGCGGAAGGATGCAAGGGGTTTTCCAGCACAATTGCTGCCATAAGGGGGCGGGCAGTGACATTTGAGGCGCGAGCCGGGGGACGGGGAAATTGTGGCGGATTACCGCGGATTAAGCCGAAATAGGGCGAATATAGAGGAGACTTTGGGAGGAAAATTCGTGGCGCGGAAGGGGCCGGAGGGGCATGGGACGGAGGGTGGGAGGCGATGCGGGGGGACGTGGCACGCGGACGGCATCACTCTAACATAAAAGAAGGGGCGCGCGTAAGCCCCTACCGGGACTTTGAGGGGGCGGGCGCTCCCCTACCCTGCGCTAACCCAGAGGCCGCAGCCGAGGGGCGGCAGGTAGAGCTCGGACTCCACGGGCATGCTGACGCCATGGCGGTCGGAGAGGTAAAAGCGATCCTGGTCGGCAAGGAGATCCCACGCATGGCCCTCGCCGACAAGGTCGGGGCCGAGGGGGATGGTGACATCGCGCGGGGTGGGATTAACGGCGAAGAGGAGGCGATCGGAGCCCTGGCTGCGATCGGCATTGTAGATGACGGCGAGCGCGGGGGAGCCCTTGGCGTGGACGAACTTGAAGAAGCCCTCGGTGGGACGGCTGAACTGCCGGAGGAGGCGGCCGAGCTCGCCGCGGCGGAAGGCGATCCAATCCGCAAAATAGGCGTGGGTGCTCAGATGGCGGTAGATGCGGCGGTAATCGAGGGCATTGAGGTCGCCGCGGAGGTAGGTATTATTGACGCCGTGCTTGGAGCGGAGGAAGTCCTGGCCGGCGGCGATCATGGGGACGCCGATCGACATGAAGAGGAGCGCGGCCATGAGGTGGGTGCGGCGGCGGTCGTTGGGCGTGGGGAAGAAGCCGTTGTTATCGCGCTGCTCGGTGATGACATCGATCCAGGTGCGATCGTCGTGCGACTCGGTGTAATTGATGGTCTGGGCGGGCCACTTGGCGAAGTACCAGGGGGAGCCGCGGAGGAAGTACTCCATGCGCTCCGGAGCGCCATTGCCGCGGACGTAGTCGCGGAGGAAGTCGCGGTAGCCATCGTTCCACGAGGCCCAGCCGGTATCGCGAAGGGCACCGGCGATGTGGCCGCGGAAGCTCCAGGGCTCGGCGATGAGGATGACATCGGGCTTCACCTTCTTGAGGGCGATCTCGATATCGCGAAGGACCTCGACGCCGAGGAGCTCGGCCAGGTCGAAGCGGAAGCCATCGACGCCAAACGTCTCGATAAAGTGGATACAGCTATCGACGATGAGGCGGCGGGCCATGGCGGAGCGGGCCCGGAGGTCGTTGCCGCAGCCGCTCCAGTTGGTGAGGGTGCCCTGGGCATCCTGCTCGAAATAGTAGAGGCGATCGATCGCCATGAGGTGCGCGGGGACGCCGACGTGATTGAAAACGACGTCGAGGACGACGGCCATGCCGCGCTGGTGAAAGGCGGCGACGAGCGCCTGCAGTTCCTTGATGCCCGAGGCGGACTCCGGCGCGAGGGCGTAGCCGCTCTCGGGCGCGAAGAAATTATTCGTCATGTAGCCCCAGTGATACTCCTCGGGGGTGACATTATCGAACTCGTGGACGGGCTGCAGCTCGACGCAGTTGACCCCGAGGTGGTGGAGGTAAAACTCCTCGCTCTCGACCCACTTCCGGAGGCCGGTGAAGCCGCGGAGCTCGGCGGGGGTGGCTTTGATGGGGGCCTGCGCGGCGAGGTCGCGGACGTGGGCCTCGACGATGACGAGGTCGTGCCAGGCGGGAGTCTTGAAGGTGCGCTTCGCCTTACCCACCCAGGAGCGATCGAGCACGATGCCGGGGCCCTCGCGGCCGACGGCGGCGAGGGCGTAGGGATCGAGCACGCGCACCGAGGGATCGAAGCCGCCGGTGACGCCCTCACGCGCGCCATCGAGCTGATACCAGTAGAACCAGCCGTGGAGATTGCGGCCGAGCGCGATCTCCCAGACGCCGAAGCCTTCCCGGTCGCTGCGGCGAGAGAGGGGGAAGGACTGCACGGGATCGGCGACGGTGGCATCGGGATTGGTCTCGCGCGTGATGTAGAGGGTGACGGCGCGGGCGCGCGGAGCGAAGAGGCGAAAGACCGTCTCGTGGCCGCGGACGAGCGCGCCGAGGGGCAGCTCGGTCTCGAGCTCGTAGAAGAAATTGCCGGGCGCGACCGGCACGGGCGAGCCGGCACGCCGGCCCTCCCAGTCGATCGACCAGGGCTCGGCCAGGCTGAGAGGCTGGGCGACGCTGAAGCGCCAGAGGTGCCAGCCGGTGCGGGCGGGATCGACGACGCGGTTTACATTGCCGCTATCGTCGCGGACGACATTGGGGGCCTCGGCGGGAGGAGTGAGCCATTGGTGTTCGCCGGTGACGAACTTGAAGCGCTGGCCCCAGCCGACGAAGCCGCTGGCCTCGCCACGCCAGGCGAGCACGCGCTCGCCTTCGATCTCGGCGGGCTCCAACTGCCACTCGGGCTTGCCGACAGCCTCCTGCCAGCCATTGAAATCGCCGGCGAGGTACACGGTATCGCGCGCCGGGTCGATATCGCAACCATGCTGCAGGGGCAGCACGAAGACCATCTCCCCCGCGAGGCTGTCGAAAAAGTAGCCAAAGACCCGGCCGGCGGGGAGGCTGGGCGCGGGAGCGAGCTGCGTGAGCGCGGGGCGCTCGGCGCCGAGCGTGAAACGCGGGGGCTTGGGGTCAGTCCAATCCCGCTCCAGCTCGATGATCCCCGTGGAGGAGGACTCTAGCCAAGCTCGGACGATGCGATTGGGATCTGCCATGGAGGGCGCATAGCATTTCTGCGGCCATTTTTCCTACAAGCGGAAACCTCAGATTATGTGCGGACGCCCGGTGGGAGGGAGATAGCTGCGGATGGACACAAAGGCACACGAATCTACAGAGACGCGCAGCGAAACGACGAAGAGACAGAATTTGAACAGAAGGCAACCATGGGGACAGAAGTATCTTTCGGTCGCCGGACACCGATCTGCTTTCGGTCGCGCGGTTTGAGACACAGAGCTCAGACGCTGTGAACGCTTGGCCCTCGCTGTGTTCTCCGGGGCAAAACCCAAATCCGGGCACTCCCCTCACCGCGCCGCCGCTTCGGCGGCGCGCAGGAGGCGGAGGGTATTTTCGCCCCAGAGCTTGGCGAGGTCGGCCTCCGACCAGCCGCGGGCACGGAGGGCGGCGGTGATATTGGGGAAATCTTTCACGTCGTGGAGGCCCGGGAAGGTGCCGCCGCCGCCGTCGAGGTCGCAGCCGATGCCGACGTGGTCGATGCCGGCGACGGAGACGGCGTGCTCGATGTGGCGGATGAAATCATCGAGGACGACCTGGGGATTGGGATTTTCGCGGCCAACGCGCGCATACGCTTCATCCTCGGCGGCCATCGTCTCGGGGGAGAGGACGGCGTCTTTGAATTGCAAGAGCGCCTCGGCGGCGCCGCTGGTGCGGCGGGTGCCGGGGAGATGCACGAGCGAGATGGGCAGCGCATTGATCTGAAGGACGCCGCCGCGGGCGGCGAGTGCGCGCAGGAGGTCGTCGTCAATATTGCGCGGGTGATCGCAGACGGCGCGGCAATCGCTGTGGGAGAGGATGGGGGGAGTCTTGGAGTACTTGAGCAGGTCGCGGAGGGCGTCGTCGCTGGCGTGGGAGGCATCGAGGAGGATGCCGAGGCGATTGCACTCGGCGACGACCTCGCGGCCGAGGGGGCTCAGGCCGCGCCACTCGGCGCCGCGGGGATCGGTGGAGGAATCGGCGATCTCGTTATTGAGAATGTGGGTGAGGCCGAGCATGCGGACGCCGAGGGCGTGGAACCTGGCGACATGGGCGACGTCGCGGCCGATTGGATACGCGTTTTCGATGCTAAGATAGATGGCGCACCGGCCCTCGCGCTTGAGGCGGAGGCCATCGTCGGCAGTGAGCGCGAGGGCGCACTGAGCGGAGTTGGCGCGGAGGATGGCGTGGGTGCGCTCGAAGTGGCGGAGGGCAAGGTCGTGCGCGGCAGCGTGACCGGCGGGGGAGCGCGCAAACTGGGCGGTGTAGACGGCGAAGACCATCGCATCCATTTTCCCCTCGCGCAGGCGAGGGAGATCGATCTGGGAGCGATCCGCGGCGTACTCGTGGCGCGCGGCGAAATCCCAGCCAGGCTTGGCGAAGCTCGCGGTGGGCGTATCACTGTGGGTATCGATCGTGAAGAAGCGCTCCATCGGGGCACGACACCAGCGCCACCGAAAAACTCAAAGCTCAAAACCAAACTGGCGCAACGCCCTCCCCTCGCCTAACGTCGGCGCCTCTTTCCATGTCTGCCACGAACTCCGAAGCTCTCTTTGCCCGTGCCAAGCAACTGATCCCCGGCGGCGTCAACTCGCCGGTACGCGCCTTCCGCTCCGTGGGGGGCGCACCGTTTTTCGTGAAGGCGGCGCGGGGCGCGACGCTGATCACGGCGGACGACCGGGAGCTGATCGACTTTGTGTGCACGTGGGGGCCGGCGATCCACGGGCACAATCACCCGCGCATCAAGGCGGCGATCGCGACGGCGCTGGAGCACGGCACGTCGTTTGGGACGCCCAATCCCTACGAGGTGGAGATGGCGGAACTGATCGTGAAATTCGTGCCCTCGATCCAGAAAGTGCGCATGTGCAACAGCGGGACGGAGGCGACGATGTCGGCCATCCGCCTGGCGCGCGGCTTTACGAGGCGCGACAAGATCGTGAAATTTTCCGGCTGCTACCACGGGCACTCGGACTCGCTGCTGATCAAGGCCGGCTCGGGGGCGCTCACGCATGGCAACCCGGACAGCGCGGGCGTGCCGGCGGCGTTTGCCAACGAGACGGTGGTGCTGCCCTTCAACGACCGGGCGGCGCTCGACGCGGCGTTTGCGGCCAATCCGGGGCAGCTCGCCTGCGTGATCCTGGAGCCGTACTGCGGCAACGTGGGCTTCATCATGCCGGATGCGGGGTATCTCCAGTACCTGCGGGAGCTGTGCACGCGGCACGGCACGGTGCTGATCTTCGACGAGGTGATGACGGGCTTTCGCATCGCGAAAGGCGGGGTGCAGGAGCGCGAGCAGATCGCGCCGGACCTGACCTGCCTCGGCAAAATCATCGGCGGCGGGCTGCCGGTGGGCGCCTTTGGCGGGCGGGCGGACATCATGGACCTGCTCGCGCCGCTGGGGCCGGTGTACCAGGCGGGCACGCTGAGCGGCAACCCGCTCGCGATGGCGGCGGGCATCGCGGGCCTGCGCCTGCTGGAGGAACTCAATCCCTACGAGCGGCTCGATGCGCTGGGCCGGCAGCTGCGCGACGCGGCGGCCGCGGCGTGCAAGGCGAAGGGCATCGCGGCGCAGGTGCCGCAGTGCGGGTCGATGTTTAGTATCTTCTTCACGGATACGCCGGTGCGCGACTACGCGACGGCGCTCAAGGGAGATGCGAAGCTCTTCGGGCGGTTTTTCCACGCGTGCCTGGAGCGCGGGGTGTACCTCGCGCCGAGCGCGTACGAGGCGGGATTCTTGAGCACGGCGCACGACGGGGCGGCGATCGCGAAGGCGTGCGAGGTGATCGACGGGGCAATCCGGGGCCTGTAACGCGGCAGGGCGAGGCGGCGCGCCCGAGGACGGCGGACATGCGGCAGGGCGGGTCGGAAACCCGCCCCACCCGCCCCCTCGGATATTCTCCCATGTCAAGGGCGCGGCAACTATTGCGGCGCGCGCTCGGGGAGAGATAGTTCCGCGACTCAAATTACTCGCAAAATTGGCTCAATTCCTGATGCTGATAGACGTCATCAGAAGTAATGCGCCGATTCCTCGCTCCCCTCTTCCTGTTTGCCGCGCTTGCGCGTTTCTCCGTCGCCCAACAACAACCCACCGATGCCCCGAGCATCTCGATCGATGACTTGAAGCCCGGCCAGCGGGGCGAAGTCTGGACCGTGTTTCAGGGCACGCAGCCCGAGCCCTTTGAAGTCGCCGTGACTGGCGTGCTGCGCAATGCGCTGGGGCCGGGCAAGTCGCTCATCGTGTGCGAGCTCACAGACCCGCGCGTGCAGAAGATGGGCGCGACGGCGGGCATGAGCGGCAGCCCGCTGTACGTGGAGGGCAAATTTGCGGGAGCGCTGAGCTACCAGATCCAGCGCTTCGAGACGGTGCGGCACGCGGGCTTCACGCCCGCCGCGGACCTGGCGGAGGTGCGCGACCGCGCGGCGCTGCAATCGAACATGCTGGTGCAGAGCGAGGGGACGCGGAGCGCGGGCAGCCCATACCAGGCGATGCAGCCGGTCTTTACGCTGGGCGGGCTGAGCCCGGCGGTGGCGGAGCTCTTCGCGCCGCGGCTCTCGGCCCTCGGGCTGAATGCGACCGCGCTGGGCGGCAGCACGCAGGGAGGCTCGACGACGGGCGCGCCCGCGGTGGCGCAGCTCCAGCAGGCCAAGACACCCGGCGCGGCGACGCTGGTGCCGGGCGGAGCGGTGGCGGTGGCGCTCGCCACCGGCGACATCACGCTCGCAGGCACCGGCACGGTATCGCGCGTGGATGGCGACAAGGTGACGGCCTTTGGCCATCCGATGCTGTCGCTCGGCGACGTGGCGCTGCCGATGTGCTCGAGCGAAATCCTCACGATCCTCTCCTCGCAGATGCAGTCGGTAAAGATCGCCAACACGGGCTCGGTGATCGGCACGATCAACCAAGACCGGCTCTCGGCCGTATCGGGCTCGCTCGGGGCGGGGCCGGAGATGACGAAGGTGGAGGTCTCCATCACGCCGCTGCGCGGAGCGCCGCGGACGCTGAAATTCAACGTGGCGCGGCAGCAGCAGCTCACACCGATGCTGGTGGCGGCGGGCGTGAGCCAGTCGATCCTGGGCTCGAACGACGGGGGCCTGGCCAATGGCTTTCGGCTGACGAGCAACGTCGCGTTTCCCGCCACCTCGAAGCTGGCGGCGCAGACGGTGTACTCGGGGCCGCAGGCCTTTGCGCAGGGGCTGAACGAATTTATCCAAGGATTGGCGGCAAACCTGCAGAACCCGTACTCCAAGACGTTTCCGGACGAGGTCTCCTTCACGATCGAGCCGCTGGAGGCCAATCCCTCGGTGACGCTCGATGTCTTCCAGCTCTCGCGGGCGACCGCGGAGGCAGGCTCCACGGTGCAGATCACGCTCGGCTGGCGCGACTACCAGGGCGACTCGCACCGGGAGACGATCAATCTGCCGGTGGACCCGGCGTGGATCGGCAAGAAGCTGGAAGTGGTGCTGGCGCCCGGGCGGGCGCTGGACGAGCTGACGGGCCGGCCACGCACGATCTCGCCCTCGGAGCTGAGAAGCTTCGAGGCTTATCTCGCCGCGTTGCGCGACGACCGGCCCACGGACGGGATCTGCATCGCGGTGGTGGAGCGGGCCTCGCGCTTCAGCGACCAGACCGTGGCCACGACGGAAGCGCCGGGCTCGATCGAGCGCATCGCGCGGGCCGCCGACGAGGCGCGCTTCCGCCGTCGGGAGGCCTACGTGCCGCTGTGGGAAAAACACCTGCTCGCCGGTAAGATCCTGCCCTCCGTGGTGCGCCGGCCGCTGAGCGTGGTGGATTGAGGCCAAGGGGGTGCGCGGCCGGCGAGCTCGCGGCACGAAGCTCGCCTTGCCTTTCACGCGCATCCGCATCCGTGTGTACGACTGTGATCCGCCGCGCGCTTTTCTCCCTCTTCGCGACCGTCGCCAGTCTCGCCGTCTGCTCGGCCGAGCCGCTCTCGAAAAAGACCGACATCGACTTTTTCCGCGACGTCCCCAGCCGCAACCTGAAGGGTCTGGCGACCCGCTCCGATGGCCGCCTGGTGCAGGGGCCGACGGTGACGGACCTCGCCGCGCCCTCGCCCGCCGACCTGCTCTGGACGCTGGAGCCGACGAGCGACCCGGCGCGGTGGCTGATCGGCTCGGGGCCGGATGGGCGCATCCTGGAAGTGACGCTCGATGTGGCGAAGAAGACCTTCACGAGCCGCGAGCTCGCGAAGCTGGAAGACCCGCAGGTCTTTGCGGTAAAGGCGCTGCCCGACGGGGCGCTGCTGGCGGGCACCTCGCCGCGCGGCGCGCTCTACCTGCTGCGCGATGGCAAGGCCGTCTCGCGCGTGGCGCTGCCGGTGGACTCGCTCTTCGACATCCTGCTCCTGCCGGGCGGCACGCACGCGCTCGTGGCCACGGGCAACCCGGGCAAGGTCTACAAGGTGGACCTCGCGAAGTTTGCCGCCGTGGGCCTGATCGCGGACAAGATCGCGGACGCGAAGATCCTCGCGGATCGGGGCATCGAGCTCTTCGGCGAGATCCGCGACCGCAACGTGCGCCGGCTGGCGGCGCTGCCGGATGGGCGGATCATCGCGGGCTCGGCGCCGCGAGGAAACCTGTACGCCTTTGCCGCGGCGGGCGGGGCGCCGGTGATCCTGCAGGAGAATCGCGATGCGGAGGTGACGGATATCCTGGTGCAGCCGGGCGGGGATTTCTACGCATCGATCGTCTTTAGCGCGACCTCCAACGAATCGCGCATCACGCCCACGGGGGGCGGAGCAAAGCCGGGGGAGCCGCCGCCGCCGGTGACGCAGGAGCGCTTCCCCGGGCGGAGCGCGATCGTGTGGTTTCCGGCCAACGGGTTTCCGGAAAATATCGTCTCGCGCGGCAGCACCGCACTCTACCGCCTGGCGCGGCGCGGGGACGTGCTGCTCGCAGCCGGCGGGGAGATGGGCGAGCTGGCGGGGTACGACCTGAAGGCGCGGCTCGCGCTCACGTTTGCGGGCAGCATCTCGGCGCAGGTAAACGGGATCGCGCCGATCGCGGGGGCGCCGGACAAGTACCTATTGCTGCGCAACAACACGCCGGGACTGGCGATCCTGGACTTTGCGCCCGACAGCACGCGCGAGGCGGAGACGCGGCGCATCGACCTGGCCACGCCCTCGCAGATCGGCGCGCTGCGGATCGACCGCCTGCGCAATCTCGCGCCCGCGCGCATCCACGCGGAGATGCGAGTGAGCAACGGGAGCGACGACGTGGAGGGCTGGGGCCCGTGGACGCCGCTGCAACTGGGCGAAGACCGCGGCTGGCGGCCGGAGAACCTGCGGGGGCGCTACCTGAAGCTGCGGCTGCGGATCGCCGACGCGGCGCCGGGCGGCAGCGGGGACCTCGAGATCGACCGCGCGACGCTCTTTGGGCTGCCGCAGAACCGGCGGCCGCAGCTCCAGGATTTCCGGATCCTCACGCCGGGCTTCAGCGTGATACCGGCGGTGGAGCAGCCGCCCTCGCCCACCACCTCGCTGCGCGACATCCTCTCGCCGCCCAAGGAAGGGGAGAGCCGCCGGGCCTCGCCGCTGCCCAGCAGCCAGATCGTGCCCGCGCCGGGCGCGCAGCTCGTGACGTGGACGGTGGCCGACGCCGACGGGGACCAGCTGGTATCCACCTTTTCCCTACGCCGGGAGGGCGACACGGAGTGGATGGACCTGGTGAAGAACTCGCGGGAGGGGTACGCGCAGTTTGACACGCGGCCGCTGGCGGACGGCGTGTACTTCACCCGGCTCGTGGTGACGGAGACAGCGCCCAGGCCGGCGGCGGACCGGCTGACGCAGACCTTCGAGACGGACGACCTGATCGTGGATCACACGGGGCCGGAGATCGTGGAGGCCACGGCGCAGCGCACGGCGGAGGCGGTGATCATCACGCTCCGGGGCCGGGACAAGCTCTCGCTGCTCGACGGGATCGAGGCCGTCTTCAACAACCACGGGCGGGAAACGCTGGAGCAGCCGGCGGACGGGGTGCGCGACGGGCGGGAGGAGACCTTTGTGCTGGAGATGCCGCTGGCGCGGATCGCCAACGCGACCTCGGTGGAAGTCACCCTCTACGACGCGGCAGGCAACGGCACGGCCCGGAGACTGAGCTGGTGAACGCATAAACAGGCCTCGGGCGCAGGCGAGCCCGCCTGCACGAAAGTGGGACAATCCGTCGCGTGCAAATGGCGCGGCGGGAGGTTCTCTTGAGGCACCGTCAGCCCCATGGTTTGCCTTTCTCCCCGCCTCCTCGTCCTCTCCCTCCTCGCTCTCGCGGGCACGCTTTGCGCCGCGGGCAAGACCGGCGTCGTCTCGGTCGAGATCCACGAAACGGGAATCTCCAAGGAGAATGTGTTTCCCGCGGCCGACGCGGCGCTGCAGCCCACGGAGACGTACACGGAGGAGGTGTTTGGGCTGTTCGAGCTGCCGCAGAAGTACATCGCGACCGGGGTGCGGGCAGACCGGGCGTTTCCCACGCTGGTGCGTGCGACCGCGACGGTGACGCTGCCGCCCGGCAAGCACCGGCTGCTGCTGCGCGCGCGAGGGCAGACCCGCGTGCTGATCGACGGCCAGACCGTGCTCGAAACGCCCTTTGACCAGCCCCGGCAGTTTGCCGTGGGCAATGCGGGAGAGCTGCCGGTGGAGGAGCAAAACTCGCCGCTCGACCTCGGGCCGGGCTACCGCTTTGTGCCGCCGGGCAACCGGGAAAAGCTGGCGGAAGTGACCTTCAGCGGGAAGCCCGCGACGGTGGTGCTGGAGACCTTTGTGGGAGCGCTGCTGCCGCCCAAGCGCGCCGCGCCCTTTCGCCCCGAGCTCGGGGAGACGGTGATCGCCGTCGCGCTCGAAGGGAGCACGGAGTGGCGGCTGCTCTCGCCGGGAGCCCGGCAGGTGGCCTACACCGACGCGGGCTGGACGGCGTACGCGGCAGAGCGGCGCCAGCGCCTCGAGGCGATAAACGCGGCGGCCCGCGCCGCCCGGCGCGGGGAGCACGCCGCCTACTGGAGCGGCCGCCGCGCCGCAGCGCAGACCTGGCTGAAGGCGCAGCCCGCCGTGGCGGTGCCCGCGCTGCCGGCCGGGTACCCGGCGCACAACGCCATCGATCACTTCATCGGCGCGCGCATCGCGGAAGCCGCCGCGCAGGCCGCGCCCGCCAAGACGCCGGGCGGGGTGGACTTCCACCGCGAGATCCGCCCGATCTTCGAGCAGGCGTGCTACTCCTGCCACCAGGGCGGCAAGGTGAAGGGCGGGCTGCGGCTCGACACGCACGCCGGGGCGCTGCTCGGCGGCAAGGCCGACGGCCCCTCGATCATCCCGCACAAGCCGGGGGAGAGCCCGATCTTCCAGCGTATCACGAGCACGGATACGGAAGAGATCATGCCCGCCAAGGGCGACCCGCTGCCGCCGGCCTCGATCGCGCTGATCAAGCGCTGGATCGAGCAGGGCGCGCCGTGGCCGGACTTTGCGGTGGAGCGCTTCGAGCTGACGCCGCTGGCGGACGACCTCACCTTCCTGCGCCGGCTGGCGCTCGACACCGTGGGCGTGACGCCCTCGGAGGCCGAGGTGGCGGCGTTTCTGGCCGACCGGCCGGCGGAGCGCCGGGCGCGGGCCATCGACCGCTTCCTCGCCGATCCGCGCTGGGCGGATCACCAGATGGGCTACTGGATGGACGTGCTGGCGGAGAATCCCAATCTCATCAACCCCACGCTCAACAACACCGGCCCCTTCCGCTGGTGGCTGCACGAATCGCTCGTGGACAACAAGCCGCTCGACCTCTTCGTGACGGAGCTGCTCCGGCAGGAAGGCAGCGAGCGCTTCGGCGGGCCGGCGGGCTTCTCGGTGGCGTCGCAGAACGACGTGCCGATGGCGGCCAAGGGGATCATCGTAAGCTCGGCCTTCCTCGGCGTGGAGATGAAGTGCGCGCGCTGCCACGATGCGCCCACGCACGTCTCGAAGCAGAAGGAGCTCTTCGAGCTGGCGGCGATGCTGGGCCGCAAGCCCGTGAAGGTGCCCGCGACGAGCAGCGTGCCGCTCGACCACCTGAAGGCGGGCGGCCGCGAGCCGCTCATCCAGGTGACGCTCGCGCCGGGCAGCTCAGTGGCGCCGGCCTGGCCCTTTGCCCAGTTTTGCGACGAGCAGACGGTGGCCTCCATCGCGGAGGAGCCCGACAACTCCCGCGACCGGCTGGCGGCGATGATCACCGCGCCGCAGAACGAGCGCTTTGCCCAAGTGATGACCAATCGCATCTGGCAGCGGCTGATGGGGCGCGGCATCGTGCCCACGGTGGGCGATTGGGAGAAATCCGAGCCCTCGCACCCCGAGCTGCTCAAGTGGCTGGGGCGGGAGCTGATCCGCTCGGGCTACGACGCCAAGGCGATCGCGCGCCTGATCCTCTCCTCGCACGCCTACCAGCGGGCGGTGGACCCCGCGCTGGCGGAGACGAGCCCGCTCTTCACCGCGCCCGCACCACGGCGGATCGAGGCGGAGCAACTGGTGGACTCCCTCTTCGCGGCGACAGGCAAGCCCTTCCTGGTGGAGCCGGTGAACATGGACGTGGACAGCATCCGCACCATCGACAACGCGCTCGACCTGGGCCACGCGAGGCGCGCATGGATGCTCGCCTCGACCTCCAACGAGCGCGACCGCCCGAGCCTCACGCTCCCGCGCATGCAGGCCGTCTCCGAGGTGCTGGAAGTCTTTGGCTGGCGCGGTGCGCGGCCCGACCCCGGCTCGGGCGTGCGCGAAGTGGAGCCCAACGTGCTCCAGCCCGCGCTGCTCGCCAACGGCACGATGATGACGTGGCTCACGCGCCTGAGCGACGACCACGGGCTCACGCGCTTTGCGCTGGAGGAGCAGCCGCTGGAGACGTTTGTCGACCGGCTCTTCCTCCGTCTCTTCACCCGCAAGCCCACGGCCACGGAAAAGGCGGCGTACGTGGAGGCGCTGCGGCCGGGCTTCGAGCGGCGCATCCTGCCGGCCGGGGCGCCGCAGCCCGCGCCGCACGCGTACCGGAAGTTTGTCGCGTGGTCGAACCACATGAAGAGCGAAGCCAACACGCTGCGCCTGGCCGAGGAGGCCGCCTCGCGCGCGGGCGATCCGCCCACGGCGCGGCTCGACCCCGCGTGGCGCACGCGCTTTGAAGATGTCATCTGGGCGCTGTTGAATGCGCCGGAGTGGACACATATCCTCTAAAAAATCCCCGCCATGACCCGCCGCGACTTCCTCGCCACCACCGCCACCGCCGCCGCGCTCACTCCCCTCGCCTCCCGGCTCGGGGCGACCGAGCGGACGCCGCCCCCGCGCGGCAAGGCGGAGCACTGCATCTTCATCTGGCTCGGCGGCGGCATGTCGCAGATCGACACCTTCGACCCGAAAGCGCGCGGCAGCTCCAAGACGCGCAAGGCGGGCACCGACTACGGGGTGATCGACACGGCGGTGCCCGGCGTGAGCTACACGGAGTACCTGGCGCAGACCGCGCGGCTGGCGGAGCGCATCACGGCGGTGCGCACGATCAACCACCGGCTGGGCAGCGAGCACGCGCTCGCGACGAACTTCGTGCACACCGGGCGGCCGGTGAGCGGAGCGACGGTGTACCCCTCGGTGGGATCGGTGGTGGCGCACCAGCGCGGCTCGGCGAGCGACGAGGTGCCGGCGTACATGATGATCGGCTACCCGAGCGTGAGCCGGGGGCCGGGATTCCTCGGGGCGAAACACGGCTACATCTACCTGCTGGATACGGAGAGCGGGCCCGCGGGGCTGACGCCGCCGACCAATCTCGACCCGGCGCGGATCGCGGAGCGGCAGCGGCTGCTCGCGCCGATGCAGTCGCGGACCGGGAGCAGCTCGACGGTGCTGGCGGACTACGAGGTGGCGCAGCGGGAGGCGCTGCGGCTGGCGGGCCCGGGATTCAAGCGGCATTTCCAGCTCTCGGAGGAGAAGAGCTCACTGCGCCAGCGGTACGGCAGCGAGTTTGGCCAGCGGCTGCTGCTCTGCCGCCGGCTCGTGCAGGCGGGGGTGCGCTTCATCGAAGTCTCGCACAATCTGAACTTCATCAACGGCGCGGGCTGGGACACGCACAATGCGGGGCACAACGAGCAGCACAGCCTCATCCAGGACCTGGATACGGCGCTGTCGGCGCTGATGATCGATCTGGACGCGCACGGGATGCTGGACAAGACGCTGATCGCAATCGGCACGGAGTTTGGCCGGCCAGGGCAATTCGACAGCGGCGGCGGGCGCAACCACCAGGCGGGGTGCTTCTCGCTGGTGCTCGCGGGCGGTGGCCTGAAGCACCGTGGGGCCTACGGCGTGACGGACACATTCTCCAACAAGCCGGTGGAAAACCCGGTCTCGGTGCCCGATTTCCACGCCACGATCTACGCGGCCATGGGGATCGACCCCGCGCGCGAGCTGTACAATGCCTCGCGGCCCGTGCCCATCACCGATGGGGGCAAGCCGATCGCCGCGCTGTTCGGTTGAGCTGCGGCTCAATCTTCGCCACAACTGCGGCGTGCCCCTCCCCCGCCTCCTCGTCGCGACGCTGATCCTCGCCTGCGCCTCCCTCGCGGCAGCCGCGGAGGAGCGGCTGCTGACCAAGGCGATCGAGGTGCGCTCGCTCACGCCGGCGGAGGCGGAGAGCGGCATCCCGGTGCGGCTGCGAGGGATCGTGGTCTTCGTGGAGGGCATCTCCTCGATCTTCATCCAGGACGAGACCTCGACGACCTTCTTCCGGGTGCGCGTGCCGCCGCAACTGCCCAAGGTAGGCGACGAGATCGAGATCGAGACGAAGACGCGCATGGGCCTGTACCTGCCCGGGCTGGACTACTCCGTGGTGCGCGTGCTGGGGCGCAAGCCGCTGCCGCCCGGCATCCCGGTGCAGTACGACGACCTGCATTTCGGCCGCTATCACTACCGGCGGGTGACGGTGGAGGGCGTGGTGCGCTCCGTGGTGCCGCTGGTGGACGCGCGCAACAAACGCAGCCGCGTGCGCCTCGCGCTCGGCTCGCGGGTGATCGAGGTGCGCGTGGAGGCGCTGCCGCAGGCGCAGTCGCTGGTGGATTGCAAGGTGCGGATCTCCGGCCTCGCGGGCGGCATGATCAACACCGTCCGCCGCCAGCTCGTGGCGCCGGCGCTGCATGTGCCGGACTGGAACGACGTGGAGGTGATCGCGCCGGCGCCGGCGCCGGCGGAGCTGCCGCACATCTCCGCCGAGGAGCTGCTGGCCTTTCGCCTGGAAGGGCTGGGCGAGCGCCGCATCCGCACGGAAGGCATCGTGACGGCGGTGTTTCCCGATGGCGGAGCGTATCTCCGCCAGGGCGAGCTGGCCTTTGCGGTGCGCTTCATCCACGCGCCGGCGCTGCTGCCCGGCGACCAGGTGAAGCTGGTGGGCTTTCCCTCGATGGAGCAATTCAGCGCCTCGCTGCTAGACGCCGAGATCCTGGAAAAAAGCCCTGGGCCCCGCCTCGGGCCGATCGACGTAAAGACCTTCGACGAACTCTACACGGGGCAGCACGACAGCCGGCTGGTGCGCGTGATCGCGACGCTGCGCGACTCCTTCAAGACGGAGACCGGCATCACGCTGCTGGCGCAGCAGGGGGAGCGCGTGATCCCGGTGCGCATCTCGGCGAGCGACGACCCGCCGCCGGCGGGCGCGCGCGTGCGCATCACCGCCATCTGCCAGGTGGAGGGAGCGACCTTCAACTCGGGCTTCGCGAGCCGCCCCACGCTGATCAGCCTGCGGGCGGCGGCCCCCTCGGATATCGAGCTGCTCAACCCGCCCTCGTGGTGGACGCCGCGCCGCCTGACGACGGTGCTGGCAGCGCTGGCGGGCGCGGTGTTGCTGGCGGGATTGTGGATCGCGATGCTGCGCAGGCAGGTGACCCGGCAGACGGATGCGCTGCGCCAGCGCATCGAGTCGGAGGCGGCGCTGGAGGAGCGCCAGCGCATCGCACGGGAATTTCACGACACGCTGGAGCAGGAACTGGCGGGCGTGAGCCTGCGACTCGATGCGCTCGCCACCCGCCCGCTGGACGACAAGGGCCTGTCGCTGACGACCGCCACGCGCAACCTCGTCTCACGCATCCAGACCGAGACGCGCGACCTCATCTCGGACCTGCGCGACCCGGCGGAGCTGGCGGGCGACCTCGGGGCGGCGCTGCAAGCGGTGGCCAGCCGCCAATCGGCCGACCGGGGCGTGGAGGTCGCCTTCGTGCCGCTCACCGAGCTGCCCACCCTGCCGACCGCGGCGGTGCACGACCTGCGGATGATCGCCCGGGAATCGGTGACCAATGCCGTGAAGCACGGCCACGCCTCGCGCATCCTGATCGAGACGGCGCTGGAGCGCGACAAGGTGGCGCTGCGCATCGTGGACAACGGGATGGGCTTCGACCCCGGGGCCAGCCTGGACAAGCGCGGGCACTTCGGCTGCGCCGGCATCCGCGAGCGCGCGCGCAAGCTGGGCGCCGCGGTGACGTGGCACAGCCGCCCGGGCCACGGCGCGACCGTGCAGCTCGCCCTCCCTCTCTCAGCCCTCCAGCCCACCCCAGCCGCAGCGCCCGCCGTATGAGCACTCTCACCGTATTGATCGTCGACGATCACTTTGTCGTCCGCAGCGGCCTCGCCGCCTCGCTGGAGCTGGATGACACGATCAAGGTCGTGGGCGAGATCGAGCGGGGCGAGGAGATCGTCGCCGCCTATACCCGGCACAAGCCCCGCGTGGTGCTGATGGACCTGCAGCTCCCGGGCATCAGCGGGATCGGGGCGACGGCGGCGCTGCTGGAGCACGACCCGGCGGCGCGGGTGCTGATCTTCTCCACGTTTGCGCGGGACGACGAGATCCAGGCGGCGCTGGATGCGGGGGCGCTGGGCTACCTGCAAAAATCGGCCTCGCGCGCGGCATTGCTGGAGGCCCTGCACGCGGTGGCGCAAAACCGGCGGAGCCTCTCCCCCGAGCTGGCGCGCCGCCTCAACACGCTGCGGCTGGGGCCGACGATCACGCCGCGGGAGCGCGAGATCCTCGCGCTGATCGCCGCGGGCCGGGCCAACAAGGAGATCGCCTCCACGCTCGCCGTCTCGGAAGACACGGTGAAGCGCCACGTGAGCCACATCCTCGAAAAGCTCGACGTGAACGACCGGGCCCAGGCCACCGCGGAGGCCATCCGGCGCGGGATCGTGAAGATGCCGGAATAGGCGCGAAAAGCGCCTGCGCGCCAGAGGGTGCGGAGCCCGGAAACCCCGCACTAAAGTGGGATACCCGCACGCGTGCCAGCGGGGGTGAATTTTTATCGCATGGAGGAGTTCAGCCTCGGGCATCCCCCGCTCGAACCCCAAGCCAACCCCTATCCGGTTTTTCATGACCAACTCCATGCCTCATTGTCGGCGCACGCTTTGGCGTGTCGCACTTGTTGCGCTGCTGCTGCCCCTCATCGCAGCAGCCCAAACCGCCACCGGCGTCATCACCGGTCGCATCTTCAATCCGCTGAGCGGAGAATACGTGCGCAATGCCCAGATCCAGATCGAGGGCCAGCCGCAGTACTCGGCCGTCTCCGAGGACGGCGGCGCGTACCGCATCGCCAACCTGCCTCCCGGGCAGTACACGGTGAAGGTGACCTTCATCGGCTACCAGCCGCAGTCGGCGCGCGTGACGGTGACATCCGGAGGCACGGCCACGGCTGATTTCCAGATGTCGAGCGCCATGGCGCAGCCGGCCGACACGGGCGACACGATCAAGCTGGCGGCCTACACCGTCTCCTCGGAGCGCGAGGGCAACGCCAAGGCGATCATGCAGCAGCGCAACTCGATGGACATCACCAACAGCGTCGCCTCCGACGTGTTTGGCGACGTGGCCGAGGGCAATGTGGGCGAATTCCTCAAGCACATGCCGGGCGTGGAGCTCGACCTGGTGCAGGGCGAGATCCGCACGATCCGCCTGCGCGGCCTCGACTCGGAGTACACGCAAGTCTCGCTCGATGGCGTGTCGCTCGCGAGCGCGGACGCCAATCAGGGCGCCTCGGGCAATGCGCGCGCCTTCTCCTTCGAGCAGGTGTCGCTCTCCAGCATGGAGTCGATCGAGGTCTCCAAGACGATCAGCGCCGATGTGGACGCCAACGCGCCCGCGGGCACGATCAACATCAAGTCGAAGCGCGCCTTCGACCGCGCGGGCCGCCGCGTGACGGTGCAGGCCAACGCCACGGCCTTCTCGACCCGTTTCAATTTCGACAACTCGTACGGCCCCGACGACCGCCAGTCGCAGAAGATCCACCCGGGCGGCATCTTCGACTATTCGGACGTATTCTTCAACAAGCGCCTCGGCATCAACCTGAACATCAGCGAGTCGATGGCCTACTCGGCCAATGCGCGCACGACGATCACCTACAACTACACGCCGACGGCGGCCGACACCCGCCCGGTAGTGCCGACGGCCCTCGCCTTTCTCCACGCGCCGCGCACCAACCGCCGCTCGACGGTGAACTTCACGACGGACTTCAAGGCCTCGGAGAAGCTCGTGCTCTCGCTCGGCCTGCTCTACAACTACGCCGACCTCAACAACCCGCAGCGCGCCCTGACCTTCAACACCAGCACGCGCACGACGGTGATCGGCACCGACCCGCTGCTGGACCTGACGACGAGCGCCCCGGCCGCGAGCGTGGTGACCAACCCCGCCGCCATCGTGAAGCTCGGCCAGACGCTCACGGCGATACCGAAGTTCGAGTACCGCTCGGGCAATTTCACGCTCGAGGGCAAGTTTGCCGGCTCGCACTCGATCAGCTGGTACGACCCGCGCGGCCGCCGGGGCTCCATCCGCGATGCGGGCGGCCCGACGCTCTCCGGCGTGCGCTTCCACGCGACGCGCTCCTCGCTGCGCAGCGCCGACTGGAAGATCACGCAACTCGGCGGACCGGACTGGAATGACGGCGCCAACTTCACCAACCCGGTCATCACGATCGACGACGGCCGCTTCGCCCTCACCGATGTGTACAGCGGCGAGCTGAACGCGATGTACCGCACCAACAAGGTGCTGCCGATCTCGTGGAAGGCCGGCATCAAGCGCCGGTACGAGATCCGCGACTTCCGCAACGACACGGAGTCGCTGCGCCGCTCGCTCGTGGGCGTGCCGACGACGGGCGCCTGGGCGGGCTATCGCTCGCCCTTCGAGTTCGACATGGGCGGCACCAATACCGATGCGAGCGTGCGCTCCATCAATGGCGGCACGGTCTTCATGCCCGACTTGGTGCGCCTCGGCAACTTCTACCGCGACAACGAAAACCGCTTCGTGCAGAGCCTGACGGCGACGAACTACTACAACGCCTTCATCGCCAACCGCCGCAACTACGAGGAGACGATCGACGCGGCGTACCTGATGGGCACCACGACGATCGGCAAGTTTGTGGTGCGCGCGGGCCTGCGCCGCGAGGAGACGAGCACGGACGCGCTGGACTTCGACCCGCGCTCGCCGGCCGAGCTCGCCGCCGCCGGCTTCACCGAGGTCAACGGCCAGGCCACGACGGTGGAGGGCATGCAGTACCAGTATACCTCCAAGCCGCGCGTGCACCGCACCAACGACTACGGCAACATGTTCCCGAGCGCGTCGCTGAAGTACCGCATCTCGCCCAACCTGGATGCGCAGCTGGGCTTCAGCTCCACGATCCGCCGCCCCCCCTTCCGCGATGTGGCCGGCGTGACGATCATCAATGACGAGGCGCTCACGGTCTCGATGCCCAATCGCCTGCTGAAGCCCGAGAAATCGAAGAACATCGCCGCCCGCCTCGCGTACTACTTCGAGCCCGTGGGCATCCTGGCGGTGAATCTGTACCAGAACAACGTGAAGGGCCTCTTCCTGCAGAATACCCGCACCTCGGCGGAGCAGGTCGGCTACACGGGCGACATCGATCTCTCGGCCTACGAATTCATCACCACGATCCAGAGCGTGAACGATGTGACGGTGCGCGGCATGGAGCTGGAGTACAGCCAGAGCCTCTCCTTCCTGCCCGGCGCACTGCGCGGCCTGGGCGTGCGCGCCAGCTACACCCGCAGCTATGCGAGCATCCGCAAGCCCAACATGGTGCCCCACTCCATCAATGGCGGCCTGAGCTACAGCTACCGCAAGCTGAGCGTGTACGCCAATAGCAACTGGCGCGACGAGTACCCGACGACCGTGACGGGCAACCCGCGCTTCTACCGCCATCGCATGAATGTGGATATCGGCGGCAGCTACCGCTTCACCAACCGGTACAGCGCGTTTTTCGCGGCGCGCAATCTCTTCAACGAGCCGTACATCATCCTGGAGCAGGTGGGCACCAATGCTCCCGTCGCGCAGTTCTACGAGGTCAACGGGACCAACTGGACCTTCGGCGTGAAGGCGGTGTTCTGAGTCAAACGGGACGTGAGTCCTTGATAAAAAAAGGCCCGCCGAAATCGGCGGGCCTTTTTCGTGAGTGAACACGGGGGCGATGGTGGGTGCGGGATCGGGGGCGCCGCGCCTCCCGCTGAGCGCAGAGGCGCGGCTGTGCTCTTGGGCGGGGGGCTATTTGCGGAGGTTTACGCCGAAGAAGAACTGGCGCTGCATGCGATGGGTGGTCTGGGGGCGGCCGTAGCCGAACTGGGTCTCGCGGTCTTCCTGCATGAGGACGTTGGCGACATCGAGGTAGACGGCGATGTGGCGATTGATGTTGTAGAGGGTCTTGAGGTCGAGGGTGGGACGGGCGGCGAAGTAGACGGCGCGCGACTCGTTGGCGTTGAAGGTGGTGAGGTACTTGTGCCGGTAGTTGTAGGTGGCGCGCAGGTTGAGCTTGCTGCGGATGTAGGAGATGCCGGCATTGGCGATGAAGGGATTGAAGCCGGCGATGCGGGGATTGGGGGCGAGGGCGATGGCATTGCCAGCGCCGTAGTTGCCCTCGGCATTCATGAAGGTGGCATTGGCGAAAGCGCCGAGGCCTTTCCAGATGCCGGGCAGGAAGGTGTACTGCTGGGTGTAGCTGAGTTCGAGGCCCTTCACCTTGGCGCGGCCGCCGTTGTACTGGGTGGAGACGGTGAAGCCGACGTACTCGCCGCCAAAGCCATTATCGGGGCCGGAGGCCACGACCTCGCCGCCGGCGGAGTAGATGAACTTGGTGAGGTCTTTCTGGAAGACGCCGACGGAGACCGCGCCGGAGGGCTCGAAGTAGTACTCGGCGGCGATATCCCAATTCTTCGACCACTGGGGCTCGAGGCTGGGGTTGCTGGTGGTGAGGGTCTGATTGTCGAGATTGACGGTGGTGCGGGGGATGAGCTGGCCGATATTGGGCCGGCCGATGGCCTCGGAGTAGCTGAAGCGCATGAGCAGGTTGCGCTTGAACTGGTACTTGAGATGGAGGCCGGGGAAGACGCCCTGGTAGTCGCCCTCGCGAGTGACGCGGCGGCCGAACTCCTCGCGCACGCGGCGCTCCGTCTCGGCATCGGTGAGCGGGGCGGAGCCCCAGGCGGCGCGGCGGGCGCGCTCCTCGGGGGTGAGCACCTGGAGGGAGCCGGTGCCCTCCGTCATGGTGCGCTCGATGCGGACGCCGGTGAGCACATTGAGCTTACCGAGGCGGGCATTGCCCATGAGGTAGGCGGCGCGGATCTCCTCGGTGAACTGCTGGTTGTTGACGAGGGCGGACTGGAGATCGGTGGCGAGGGCGCGGCGCCAGTGGGTGGGATTGGCGGCGATATCGCCCTCGAGGTCATCGGGGCGGCCGAGAGCCTGGAAGGCAGGGAACGGGATGGAGCCGTACTTGCCGAGGGAGGTATCGGGGAAGGCGCGGTTGGCCTGGCCAAACTGGGCGAGGTTATCGTCGTTGCGGCCGCCATTGGCGGCATTGGGGCCCATGACGCCATCGGGGCCGAGGTAGGTGTAGTTGAAGGGGGTATTGTCGAGATCGCGCGTCTGCTCGCGCCAGCGGAGGCCGGCCTTGACGAAGGTGGGCCAGCGGGTCTGGAACTGCTTCTTGGCGCTGACGGAGGAGCCGATGAAGTTATCCCAGCCGACCATCTTGGCGCTGGTGTAGGCGTTGGTGGTGTAGCTCTCGAGACGAGTCCAATCGGGGCCGGCCGTCTGGGTGACGGTGGGGAAGAGCGGATCGTCGCGCCGGAAAGTCCAGCCCGCGCCCGGGAGGGTGAAGGTGAAGGTGTTATTGCCGGGATAGTCGGACTTGGATTTCGAGCCGTAGACATCGTAGTCGAGCTCGAAGCCGGGATAGCGGTGGATGCCCGCGAAGTTGAGCGTCTTGGTCTTGCCGAGCTTGTAGGCGGACTGGGAGAAGATCGCGACGGTGCTGCCGGCGACAGGGCGGACACGCGTCTCGAAATCGGTGTAGCCAGGGATGATGCCGCCGGTGCCGGTGAAGTTGCCATTGGCGTCGACGGTAGCGAGCGCCTGCGTGGTGGCCCAGGTGGCCTGGGTGTGATCGGAGTGCTCGATGTGCTTGTTGAGCTGGAAATTGACGAAGAAGCGGACCTCGTCGTTGAGCTTGTAATCGAGGCGGAGGCCGGCGCCGGAGCGGGTGCGGACATTGCGAAAATCCTGCACGGAGAGCTGGTACTGGTAGGCGGGGCCTTCGACGCCGAGGGGGAGCTGCTGAAAGCCTTGGGTGGACATGTCGATGATCGAGCCGTGGGGGCGGTAGGCGAGATTGAGGTTTACGCCCAGCTTGCCGCCAAAGACCTCGGAGTAAGAAAAGGAGGCATTGGGGCGGGAGGAGTCGCGGGGATCGGAGGGCCGCCAGATCGCGCCGACGGAGCCGCGGAAGCGACGCTCGCCGGAGCTATCGAAGGCGCTCTTGGAGATGAGATTTACGACGCCGCCGATGGAGTCGGCATCGAAGTCGGGCGTGGGGGACTTGATGACCTCGATGCGCTCGACGGAGTCGGAGCCGACGGTCTGGAACTGAAATTCGCGGGTAGCGCCGGCGGAGCCGGCATCGGCGAGGCGATTGCCATCCTGGGCGATGGAGCTGAGATTGTGGTGGAGGCCGCGGATACGGACATAGCGCATATCGCCGCCGACGGACTCGCCCTCGACGCCGGGGAGGCGGATGGCGAGATCGGCGGGATTGCCGGCGAGGCCGCCGAAGGCATCGGCGGACACGATGGCGCGCACGCCCTCCGACTGGCGCTGGAGGGTGATGGCCTTGGCATTGCCCTCGCGCTCGCTGGCGACGACGAGCTTGCTCATCAGGTAGAGATCGGAGGTGAGGCCGACATCCCGACGGGTGACGCCGGTGGGGGCGACGGTGGCCTTGGCCTCCTGGGTGGTGAGGCCGGTGTAAGAGATGGAGAGCGTGGCCTCGCCGGCGGGCACATTGTCGAAGCGGTAGGCGCCAAGATTATCCGTGGCGGCCTCGCGATCGGAGCCGGCGAGGACGACGCGGGCGCCCTCGAGCGTGGCGCCGGTGGCGGCATTGGTAACGACGCCAGTGAGCGTGCCTTGGGCGGCGGCCCACGAGACGGCGAAAAGGGCAAACAACCAGGAGAAAGCGCAGGCCCGGGCCACGCGCGGCAGACGAACGGGAGGAAGCAAGCAGTTCATGGGAGGTACGAGAGGGGGAGCTCGATCGCCGGCCGCGCCCTGGGGAGGCGCGAGGGCTATTTAGTAACTAATCGGTCCCTCTTCTCGGCTGGCAACAAGCTGGTTTCAAGCCATTCCTGCCCTTTATTCATAATATTCGGTGCATACTCTCCTCTAGCACACAGGGGACGGTAGGGGCGGCACAAGGCGGCGGATATTGGTATCCATCCGGTTACACGGCGCGGGCGTGGGCGCAGTGAAGGGGGCGCGGGAGGGGTGCGGGCGCAGGAGGACGCTCTCCCTGCCCTCACGGGCAGGGCCACGGGGACCGGGTCAGGGCTCGCGGATGACCTTGCCCCAGTGCTCGAGGGTGGTGCGGAGTTCCTCGATGCGGACGGGCTTCATGAGGTAGTCATCCATGCCGGCCTGGAGGCAGCGATCGCGATCTTCCTGGAGGGCGTTGCTGGTGAGTGCGATGAGGCGCGGGCGGCGCGCGGGATCGGCGACCCAGATCTGGCGGAGGTAGCGCGCGGTCTCGTAGCCATCCATCTCGGGCATCTGCACATCGAGGAAGATGATGTCGTAGTTCTTGGTCTGGCTGGCCTGGATGACTTCTCGGCCGTTGGCGACGACGTCGGCCTCGTAGCCGAGGCGCTTGAGGAGCATCTGGGCGACCTTCTGATTGATGGCGTTGTCGTCGGCGACGAGAAGGCGCAGCGGCATACGGGGCGCGAGGGGCTGGCCGATGGGAGAGGCGGCGGGCGGGCGCTTTTCCGTCTTGGGGGCATTGGCGAGGCTGCGGGTGAGCGCCTCGAGAAACGCGAGCGGGCGGATGGGCTTGTTGACGACGCCGGAAGCGCCGAGCGCATCGGCCTCGCCGGGGCGAAAGCGGCGCGCCGTCATGAGGACGACGCGGAGGGGACTCTCGGGGGAGCTGAGGGCGAGCGCGGGAGGGAAAGCGCCGCCACCCGCGCCGGCCACGAGCTCGGCGTCGACGAGAAGGAGATCGGGCATCTTGAGGCCCTGCTCGATGGCGGCCTGCGCCTCCTCGATGCGGGCAAAGGCGACCGTCTCGAGCTGCCAGCCGGCGGCGTACTGGGCGAGGAGGCGGCGCTGGGCGGCATTATCCTCGACGATGACGAGGCGCTTGCCGCGAATCTCCGGGGGCGCGTGCCGCCACGGGGGCACGACATCGGGGCCGGGCTTGACGAGGAGGGTGAAGTGGAAGCGCGCTCCCCTGCCCTCCTCGCTCTCGACCCAGATCTGGCCGCCCATGAGCTCGACGAGCCGCTTGCTGATGGCGAGGCCGAGGCCGGTGCCGCCAAACTCGCGCGTGGTGGAGCTATCGACCTGGCTGAAGGACTGGAAGAGGCGGCCCTGCTTCTCGAGGGGGATGCCGATGCCGGTATCGGCGACGACGACGTGGAGGCCCACGACGCCGGGGCGCGACTCGCGCTCGCCCTCGATGGAGACGGCGACCTCGCCGCGGGAGGTGAATTTCACGGCGTTGCCGAGGAGATTCACGAGGATCTGGCGCACGCGCGTGACATCGCCGATCACGATGGCGGGGAGCTCGGGCTCGATGGAGAGCACGAGCTCGAGGCCCTTCTCCGCGGCGCGGGGGGCGAGCAGCTCGACGGCCTCCTCGGCGCACTGCCGGAGGTCGAAGGGGTGCGCGTCGATATCGATCTTGCCGGACTCGATCTTGGAGAAATCGAGGACGTCGTTGATGATGGTGAGCAGGCTCTCGCCGGAGCTGCGGATGGCATCGACGAAGTCGCGCTGCTCGCGGCTGAGGTCGGTATCGAGGAGGAGCGTCGTCATGCCGATCACGCCATTCATGGGCGTGCGGATCTCGTGGCTCATGTTGGCGAGGAACTCGCTCTTGGCCTTGGTCGCCTTTTCCAGCTTTTGATTGAGGAGGGCGAGCTCGGTATTGCTCTCGAGGAGCTGCTGCTGGCTCTCGCGGAGGGCGCGGTAGGCGGCGTCGCGCTGCATCTGGTGCACATGGACGCGCGCGTGGTGACGCACGCGGGCGAGGAGCTCGACCTTGTCGGGGAGCTTGACGAGGTAGTCGTTGGCGCCGCCGGCGAAGGCCTCGCTCTTGGTGGCGGGCTCATCCTTGGAGGAGAGGACGATGACGGGGATATCGCGCGTCTGGGGCAGCGAGCGGTACTGGCGGACGAGCGTCATGCCATCGATGCCGGGCATCACCAGATCCTGGAGGATGACCGAGGGGCGGATCTGCATGGCGAGCGCGACCGCATCGGTGGGCTTGGCGCAGTAGTGGAAGTCGATATCGGCCTGGCCGGCGAAGGCCCGGCGCACAGCCTCGCCGACCATCGCCTGATCATCGACGAGCAGGACGAGAAAGCGAAACACCTCCTCGCGCATAAACGGGACGGCAGAAGAATCGTTGGAAAGGGACATGAAGGCCGGGCGGTGTTGCAGGTGGGGATCAGGCTGGCGGAAAGAGCTGGGCGAGACGAGCCCCGATGCGCGGGAGCGGCAGCACCTCGACGGCGGCATCGAGCGCGATGGCGGCCTTGGGCATGCCGAAGACGGCGCACGAGGCAGCATCCTGCGCGATGGTGTTGTGGCCCTGATTGCGGAGCGTCTTGAGGCCGAGCGCGCCATCGCGCCCCATGCCGGTGAGGATGACGCCGACCACGGGCCCGCGCCAGAAGCGCATGACGCTCTCGAAAAACACATCGACGGAGGGCCGGTAGATGTAGTCGCGGGGCTCGGCGGTGTAGGCGAAGCGGCCGGAGTCGCGAAGCACGAGGTGATCGTTGGTGCCGGCGAGCCACACCCCGCCGGGCGACGGCGCTGCGCCCTCGGTGGCGAGGCGCACGGGGAGCGCGGAGACCTGGTCGAGCCACTCGGCCATGCCGGGGGCAAACTGCCGGTCGATATGCTGCACGACGACGACGGCGGCCGGGAACGCCTTGGGCAGATCGCGGAGCACGGCAGCCACGGCGGCCGGGCCGCCGGCGGAGGCGCCGATGGCGACGAGCCCCGCGCCCTGGGCGGTGCGCGCGGGGGCGCTCGAGACGACGAAGGGCGCGCGGCTGCCGCCGCCGGCCATGCCGCCCAGGAGGCGGATCTTGGCGAGGAGGGGCGCGGCGGCCACGCGCAGATCGCCGCCGGCGAGCGGGGGCGTATCGACGGCGTCGAGCGCGCCCTGCCCGAGGGCCTCGTACACGCGATTGAGATTGGTGCCGACGCTCACGGTGACGACGAGGATGGCGCACGGCGTCGCGGCCATGATGCGGCGGGTGGCCTCGACGCCATCCATCACGGGCATCACCAGATCCATCAAAATCAGATCGGGGGTATGCCGCGCGCAGGCCTCGACGGCGGCCGCGCCGTTGGCGGCAGTCCACACGACCTTGCAGCCGGGGAGCAGGGCGACCGCGCGGCGGAGCGCCTCGACGGCGAGGGGCATGTCGTTGACGATGGCGATCGTCATGCCTGGGCCTCCCCCACGAGATCGCGCACGGCATCGAGGAGCTTCTCATCGCGGAAGCTGCCCTTGGTGAGGTAGTAGTCGGCCCCCGCCTCGAGGCCGCGCCGGCGATCCTCCTCGCGCTCCTTGTACGAGACGATCATGACGGGGATGGCCTTCAGCGCGGGGTCGCGCTTGATGAGGGAGACGAGCTCGAAGCCATCCATGCGCGGCATGTCGATATCGCTGATGACGAGGTCGAAGCGGCCCGTGCGCACGGCATTCCACCCATCCATGCCATCGACGGCGACCTCGACGGCGTAGCCGCGGCTGGCGAGGAGCTTGCGCTCGACCTCGCGGACGGTGAGCGAATCATCGACGACGAGCACGCGCTTGCGGGTGGCGGCGCGGGCGGCGGCGGCCGCGCCGGCATCCGCGCGATCGAGCCGCTCGGTGGCCACGATCTTGCCGACGGAGCGCAGCACATCCTCAACGTCGACGATGAGGACGGGCGAGCCATCCTCCATGAGCGCGCCGGCGGCGATATCCTTGATCTTGCCAAGCCGGGCATCGAGGGGCTGCACCACCAGCTCGCGCTCGCCGAGAAACTTTTCCACCACGAGCCCGTGAGTCTCGCCCGCGCCGCCGAGGACGAGGACGGGCAGCACATCGCCCGAGCCCTGGGCATCCCGCACGCCAAACACCTGGCTGCCGAGCACGAGGCCGGCCGGCCGGCCTTCGAAGTCGAAGTGCTGGCGGCCCTCGATGCGGCCGATGCGGTCGCGGGGGAGCTTGAGGGTGCGCAGCACGTGGGCCAGGGGAAAGGCGTAGGGCTCGCCGCCGATCTCGACGAGGAGCGTGCGCACCACCGAGAGGGTGAGCGGAAGCTGGAGCAGGAAACGCGCGCCCTGGCCCGGCTGGGTGGAGGTGCGGAGCGTGCCGCGCACCGTCTTGACCATGGACTGCACCACATCGAGCCCGACGCCGCGGCCGGAGACCTCGGTGACCTCGGTCTTGAGGGTGAAACCCGGGAGGTAGAGAAACTCGAGCAGCTCGGCCTCGCTCATCTTCTGCACGGTGGCCTCGTCGGAGAGCTTGCGCGCGACGACGGCGCGGCGGATGCGCTCGAGCTCGATGCCGCGGCCATCGTCGGCCACCGAGATCATGAGCATGCCGGCCTGATGGCGGGCCTCGAGGCGGAGGACGCCCTCGGGGGACTTGCCCGCGGCGAGGCGCTCGGCGGGAGACTCGAGCCCGTGATCGAGGGCGTTGCGCAGCAGATGGCCGAGGGGGGCCTCGAGCTTCTCGAGGATGTCGCGATCGACCTGGGTGGACTCGCCGCCGACCTCGAGCCGGGCCTGCTTGCCGAGCTTGCGGGCGAGATCGCGCACCATGCGGGGGAAGCCCAGGATGCCGTCGCCAAAGGGCCGCATGCGGGCGGCGAGCGCCTCGTCGTAGAGCCGGCGCGAGAGATTCTCGGCCTGCCGGTCGAAGGTATCCAGTTCCACGATACGGTGGGCGAGAAAATCGCGGCACTCACCGAGGCGGCGGCGCGCGGCGGCCTGCGCGGCCAGCGCGGGATGGCCGGGCTCCAGCGCGGCGCGCACCCGCTCGAGGTCGCGCTCGAGCTCGGCCTGCATGCGCTTGAGGCGCAGGAGCGCGCCAGCGAAGGGCTTGAGCCGCCGGGAATCGACGAGGGACTCGCCGGTGAGGGCGAGCAGGCGATTGAGGCTGCCGGCGGCGACGCGCAGGGTGCGCTCGGCGGAGGGCGGCTCGGGGGGAGGCTCGGCCGCCGGGGGGCGCGGGGGCTCGGCGGGGGGCGGCGGCTCGGGCGGCACCGCGGCGGGAGCGGACGCCGGCGGAGGCGCCTCGCCGCGAGCGAGCTCGGCGACAAAGGCATCGACCTCCGGCCGCCGATCGCTGGCCCAGCGCTCGAGCTCGGCCTCGGGGCTGCGGCTCATGCGGATCAGCAGATCGGTGCCGCGGAGGAGCGAGTCGATATGCCACTGCCGCAAGGCGAGCGCGCCGCGCCGCGCGGCATCGAGGCAATCCTCCATCGCGTGCGCCACGGCGACGCCGGCATCGAGCCCCACGATGCGGGCGGCGCCCTTCAGCGAATGGGCCGCGCGCATGCAATTATTGAGCTCCTCGGCATTGGCGGGATCGCGCTCGAGCACGAGGAGGCCGGCGGTGAGGACCTGCGCCTGATTCTCCGCCTCCACGCGGAAGAGCTCGTGCATCGAGAAATCGCCTAGGTCGCTCATGCGAGGCTCCGATCGAGGGTGTAAAAGAGCAGCTCGTCGTCGAGGCACGCGACGGATTTTTCGCGCCAGGCAAAGACGGCCTTGGTGTACGTGCCCGAGGCGCGCGCGACGGTGGCGGGCGGCGGGAGCAGCTCGCGGGGATGATAGCGGTAGGGGCCGCCGACCTCGTCGACCGCAAAGACGCGGCGCGAGCCCTCGCGGCTGAGGACGAGGAGCCGCCGGGCGCCCTGGCGGGCGGCGTCGCCGGCCGCCTCCTCCTCGATGCCGAGCACGCCGGCGACGGAGACGCAGACGAGCAGCTCGCCGCGGATATTGACGAGCCCGCGCACCAGCGCGCTGCGGCGATGCGGCAGGGAGTGCACGGGCCGGAGGGTGGCGACCTCGACGAAAAGGAGCGTGGGCAGGGCGAGCCACTCCGCGCCGACGCGGAAGATCACCACCGGATGCAGGCCGGCCTCGCGCGCCTCGGGCGGCCGGGCGTACTGGGCGGCCCAGAGATCGAGATGATCGGGCGGCGCGGCGCGATCGAGGAGTGAGGCGACGGCCGCGGCCTGCACGGGGCAGTTGCGGCAGTGGATGTGCTTGCTCAGCTCGGGGCAGGAGCGATCGCCGCGCACGCCGATGCGATTCCAGCAATCGTGGAGCGCGGGGGACGGAGAGCTATCGGCGGGGGCCGGCATGGTCACGGCGTCACACGTTTCTCGGTGCGGCGGGCACGGTCAGTCAAGGCCCGCGCGCCGGCGTGGTCGCCCTCGCGCTCGCGGAGGAGCGAGAGCTGCACCAGCGCCTCGTGGTGCCGGGGATCGAGGTAGATCGCGCGGCGGTAGGCATCGGCGGCCTCGGCGGGGCGGCCGGCGGCATCGTGGACGAGGCCCAGGAGGTAGTAGGCCTCCGCCGAGGGCCCGTGCGCGTGGAGGTACTGCGCGCCGAGGCGGGCGGCCTCGGCCAGCGCGCCCTGGTCGGCCAGCCGGCGCAGCGCCTGCAGATCGGCGGCGGGATCGCGCTGCGCCGCGAGCGCGGGAGGCGGCGGCGGGGGCGCGACCGCGCGGGGAGCGGGCCGGGGCGGCGGGAGGGATGGCGCGGGGAGCCGGGCGGCCACCGGCGCGGGGCGCGGCGGGGGAGCGGAAGGCCGGGGCTGAGGCGGGCGCATGGCAAACGAGCGCGGCAGGCGGAGCGGCGTAAAGCCGTGCTCGAGCAGCAGGGCCATCTCGGCGGGGGCGACGAAGAGCGCGCCCGCCGGCGAGAGCCGGCGCGCGAGCAGGGAGACGGCGCGATCCTGCGTGGGGCGGTCGAAGTAGATCAGGAGATTGCGGCAGAAAACAAAGTCGTACGCGGCGCTGCCCGGCAGGTCGCCATCGGCGAAGAGATTGCGCGCGTGAAAGCGGACTTGCCGCCGCAGCTCGGGGCGGAGGTGCCAGCCCTCGCCCGAGGCGGTGAAATGCCGGTCGCGAAAGCCAAGATCGGCCCCGCGAAAGGAATTGCGCCCGTACTGGCAGCGGCGGGCGCGGGCGAGCGCGCGCTCGCTGATATCCATCGCATCGATGTGGAAGCGGCCGGGGGCCACGCCGGCATCGGCGAGCGCCATCGCCATGGTGTAGGGCTCCTCGCCGGTGGAGCATGGGAGGCTGAGGAGGCGCAACACGCGGCTGGGTTCGGCCGTGGCGAGGCACTCCGTGGCGAGCCGCGCGAGGGCAGCAAAAGCCTCCGGATCGCGGAAAAACCAGGTCTCGGGCACCACGATGGCCTCGACCAGCTCCTGAAGCTCGAGGCCATCGGGCGCCTCGAGCCGCCGCAGGTACGCCTCGGGCTCGCGCTCGCGGCAGGCGGCCATCCGCAGCTCGACGGCGCGCTCCACCGCGCTCGAGCCGAGCGTGGGGGCATCGAGGCCGGTGGAGCGGCGCAGGAGGGACTTTACGGCGTCGAGCATCGCAGGTTTTCCACCGCGCCATAGAGCGCGGCCTTCACTTCCGGAGACAGCAGGCGCTCGGGCTCGATCCACTGGATCATGCCCTGCGCGGAGACCTTGATGGGGCCGAGGTACGGCGCGCCGGCGCTCGCCACGCCTGCGGGCTGGAAATCGGCCGGCGGGCAGCGGAGCGTCTCCGTGGCCTGCTCGGCGATGAGGCCGAGGAGGCGCGGCGTGCCCTCGGGAGCGGCGGAGCGCACGAGGAGCAACCGCGTGCCCAGGCGGTGCGCGGCGGGCCGCCCGAGCGCGAGCGCGCACAGATCGACCACGGGCACCGGCGCGCCCCGGTAGTCGAGCACGCCCGCGATGCCGGGGGCCGCGAGCGGGAGGGCCTTGAGGCGCACGAGAGGCAGCACCTCGGCGAGGCGCGCGGCCTCCAGCGCGTAGCGATCGCGACCGAGTTGGAAGAGCACAAACAACATGCCGCGCTAGATGGCGATGCCCTCGATGCCGTTGCGGAGGGACTTGGCGGTGTCGTTTAACTGGTCGATGGCGAGGGTGGACTGGCGCTGCGTCTCCACGGTTTGCTGCACGGCCTCGCTGAGCTGGCCGAGCGCGTCGCTGATCTGCTGCGCACCGGTGGCCTGCGCCTGCACGCCCTCGTTGACCACCTCGAAGCGGGGCGTCATCGTCTGCACCTGCTGGATGATCTGCGACAACTGGCCGCCGACCTGGCGGACATTATCGACGCCGCGGCGGACCTCGTCGGAAAACTTATCCATGCTCATCACGCCGGCGGAGACGGCGGACTGCATCTCCTTCACGATCTGCTCGATGTCGTAGGTGGCGACGGCCGTCTGATCGGCGAGCCGCCGGATCTCGGTGGCGACGACGGAAAAGCCGCGACCGTGCTCGCCGGCCTTCTCGGCCTCGATGGCGGCATTGAGGGAGAGGAGATTGGTCTGATCGGCGACCTTGGCGATGGTGGTGACGACCTGGGTGATATTGCCGGCCTTTTCATTGAGGGCGGCGAGCTTGGCATTGATGGAGCCGGCGGCCTCCGTGACCTGGCGCATGGTCTCCTCCATGCGGCCGAGGCCCTCCTGGCCGTTGGAGGCGAGCGTGGCGGAGCGCTCGGCGCCGGCCGAGACCTCGCCCATGGTGCGCACGAGCTCGCGCGAGGTGGCGGAGATCTCCTTGGCGGTGGCGCCGATCTCGGTGGTGGTGGCCGCGATCTCGGAGGCGGTGGCCTGCTGCTCCTTGGCCGTGGCGGCGATCTCGGTGACGGAGGTATTGACCTGCACGCCCCCTGCCCTCGCCTGCTCGATGAGGCGGGCGAGGTCGCCGGCCATGCGGGTGAGGTAGATGCCAAGGAAGACGGCCAGCACGAGGCCCACGGCGATGCCGATGAGCAGCTCCAGCTTCAGGAGCGCATCGGCGCGCTCCACCTCGGCGTTGCTCTCCGCGACGGCGCGGGCCTGGAAATCGACGAGCCAGAGGAAATCCGCCGTGGCCGGGAGGGCGATCGCGCGTAACTCTCCCGAGACGAGGGCGCGGAGGCCCGCCGCATCCTGCCGCTCGTAGAGGGGCCACATCCGGGCGAGAGCGGCCTCGAGCGCGGCGACGCGGGGCCGGAGATCCTCGTACCGGCGCTGCTCCTCGGGCTGCATCCTGGTCTGGCCAAAGGCGGCCCACGACCGCGCCGCCTTGGTGGCGGCCTCCTGCACCCAGCCGCGGCCCTCGGCCCACGGGATGCGGCCATCGGCGACCTCGCCGCTGATATACAACATGCGGGTGCCGTAGCCGGCATTGACGGCGTGGAGGTGGTACAAAGCGAGCACCTCGTGGTCGTACATGGCCTGCGAGCGCGCCTCGCCATCGACCAGCCCCCGGTAGCCGATGAAGCCGACGCCGACCAGCAGCAAGCTCATGGAGGACACGGCGAGGATGAGACGGACCTTGAGAGGGAGTTTTTTCATGGTGCGAGGGCGCCGAGGCACCCGCCCGGCGGTATCCCGGCGGAGGGTCTTCGACGGGGGCCGAGACTGAGGGAATCGCCGGGGCAGGCGAGCTTGGAGTGGCGCGGGCCGCGAGAGCGCGATTGCGCAGCGGAAGCGGCGCGGGCAGGCTGCGGGCCATGATCGTGCCTCTCGCCCGCGCGCTGCGCGCCGCCGCCCTCACCCTCCTCGCCCTCACCCTCGCCCACGCCGCCGCGCCGCTGCGCGTGGCGCTCGTCTCGGGCGCGGAGACCTACCGGAGCGACGCGGCCTTTGCCGGGCTGGCCGAGTACCTGGAGCGGGAACACGGTATGCGGTGCGAGGTGCTGAGCTTCGATGCGAGCGGCACGCGCCTGCCGGGCATCGAGCGGCTGCTGGAGGCGGACACGGCGGTCTTCCACGTGCGGCGCAAGACGCTCGTGCCCGAGCAGCTCGCGATCCTGAAGCGCTTCTTCGCCTCGGGCAAAGGCTTCGTCGCGCTGCGCTCGACCTCGCATGGCTGGGAGAACTGGAAGGAATTCGACCGCGAGATCCTCGGCATGCGCTACGGCGGGACGGGCGGAAACAACTTCGGCCTCGCGGAGCGCCTGCACCCCTCCCCTCACCCAATCTGGGAAGGCGTCGCCGGCCTCGACACGCGGAAAGACCTTTACCGCGTCTCGGAGCCCGCGGCGGACACGACCGTGATCCTCGAAGGCGAGACGAAGAACGGGCGGATGCCCGTGGCGTGGACGAGGCCGCACGGGCGCGCGCGCCTCGTGTACCTGGCGCTCTTCTACGAGATCGACCAGCCGCCGCTGCGGCGGGCGGTGGCCAACGCGCTCCGCTGGGTATCCGCGCCCTGAATACGGGCCGGGCTCACCAGAGCGAGGGCGCCTGCGCGGCGCTCCACGCCTCGTAGCGCTCGCGCAGGGCCTGCACGCGCGCGGGCTCGCGGGCCGCGAGATCGTGCCGCTCGGCGACATCCTCCGCGAGATTGTACAGCTGCCACGGGCCGGGCTCGCCGCGCACCGCCTCGGCGACGAGCTTCCAGGGGCCCTGCCGCAGCGCGCGGCGCGGACCCTGCCGCCAGTAGAACGTGCGCTCCCCGGGAGAGGCCTCCTGCAACCACCGGCGCAGGTCGACGCCGTCGAGCTGCGCCGGATCGACCGCGACGCCCGCGGCAGCGAGCGCGGTGGCCGTGGCATCGAGCGAGATCACGGGCCGCTCCGACGTGGCGCCCTCCGGCAGACGGCCGGGCCAGCGCAGGATAAACGGCACGCGCACGCCGCCCTCGAAGAGCGAGCCCTTCTCGCCGCGGAGCGGGGCATTGCTCGAGGTGAGCTCGCGCGTGGCGCCGCCATTGTCGGCGAGGAAGATGACGAGCGTATCCTTCTCCAGCCCGGAGGCCTCGAGCTGCCGGAGCACGCGGCCGACACCATCGTCGAGATGGCTGAGGAGCGCGGCAAAGATGCGGCGATGCAGATCGGGGATGTGCCGAAACTTCTCCAGATAGGCATCGGCGGCCTGCAAAGGGCTGTGCACGGCATTGTAGGCGAGGTAGAGGAAAAACGGCTGCGCCACGTGCCGCCGGATGAAGTCGCAGGCCTCGCGGGTGAAGGCATCGGTGAGATTCTCCTTCTCATCGACGGGCTGGGAGCCGCGGAGGAGCGGATTATCGGCGTCGTAGTCGGGCTCGGAGCTGCCCATGTGCGTCGTCCAGGCGATGCGGCCATCGGGCGAGACCCAGCGGCCGCGGCCGCCATCGGGGAGCGCGGGGCGGCGAAGCCAGGTGGTGACGCCGCGCCAGGGCGGCGGCACATAGTAGTGCCCCTCGTGGAGAAAGCCGAAGAACTCATCGAAGCCGCGGCGGTGCGGGTGAAAGGGCGCGGTGCCGCCGAGATGCCACTTGCCCACGAGGGCGGTGGCGTAGCCCGCGCCCTGGAGGCGCTCGGGGAGCGTGCGCTGCGCGACGGGGAGGCCGATGCGGGGATCGGCATTGGCCGCGCCGGTGGGATTTTTCTCGTAGCCGAAGCGGGTCTGGTACCGGCCCGTGAGGAGCGCGGCGCGCGACGGCGCGCAGAAGGACGCCGTGACGTACCCCTGGGCAAACCGCACGCCGCCGCGCGCGAGCGCATCGAGGTGCGGCGTGGGTATCTCGCGGCCGCCGTAGGCGCCCAGCTCGCCGTAGCCGAGATCGTCGGCCACGATGAGCAGGATATTGGGGCGGCGCGGCTCGGCGGCGGCGAGCGCGGAAACGAGGCCGAGGAGCAGGACGAGGGTACGCAGTCTCACGCGGCAGGAGTGAACCATGAGCGACTTCAGAAGGTAAACGTCGAAGTCACGCTCCAGCGGCGGGGCGTCTGCAGGATCACGCGATAGACGCGCTGCTGATCGGCATCGGCGACGATGGGCTCATCCTCGTCGAGGAGGTTGTCGATATTGAGCTGGAGGCGGACGCGCACCTTGTCGCCGAGGCGGAAATTGCGGGCGAGCATCGCATTGGCGAGCGTGTACGCGCTGCCGTAGAGGGGCGCATTGGCGCGGGCGGAGTCATAGCCGATGACGGCCTTGCCCCGGTAGTTGATGCCGCCGCCGATGGTGAGATCGCGCAGCCAGCCTGCGCCGGGGCTGAAGGTATAGGAGGTGAAGGCATTGCCATTGTAGCGGCGGAGCTGGCGGCGGCTCTGGCCCTCGGCCTGGCGAAAGCCGGTGTACAGATCGTCGATCACCCGGATGGCGGTGCCGATGGTGGAGGGCTGGCCGCCATCGTTGATGGGGACGGAGCCGCCGACGATCTGCAGGGGCGTGGCGGCGTTTTGCTGCCAGAGCGGGCGATTGGCCTCCACGTAGGCGCCATTGCGCGGCTGGATCGCGGAGGTGACCTGCTCGGTCTCGGAGAAATTGGCCGAGAGGCGCCAGCGCGGGAGAGGATTGGCGGTGATCTCGTACTCCCAGCCCTCGCCCTTGGTGGCCTGGCTGTCGCGGGAGACGGAGTCGGCGAAAAGATCGACGCGACCGAGCGTCTGCCAGATGGAGTTGATGGCATTGATGAAGGCGGCATCGCGGCTGACGGAGGTATTGGTCTCCTCCGTGGTGTAGCGAGCGATGCTGGCGGAGATGCGATTATCGAGGAGGCTGAGGCGGATGCCCATATCCTCGCCCTGCCCTTCGCGGTTGCCGAGGAAGGCGCCGAAGATATCGACATCCGACTGGGGCACGAAGTTATTGGCGTTGTTGTAGAACAGGGAGAGCCAGGAGGTGGCGTGGAGGACGACGCCGTAGGTGCGGGTATCGCCCTCGTTGTAGACGGCGCGGGCATTGCGGATGCGCTTGGGGAAGGTGCGGGTGACGGGGTCGCGATCGTCGTTGACGGTGCCGTTGCCGTTGAGGTCGGAGGTGCTATCCCAGGCGCGCTGGCGGTCGTTGCGGAGGCCGCCGGTGAGGACGACGCGATCCTTGAGGAGCTTGCTCTGCACGGCGACCATCTTGGAGTCGGTGCGGGTGAGATTATCCTGCGAGGCATCGCGGGTGCGGACGAGGCCGGAGCGCACGCCATTGGCCGCGATGGGATGGAGGGCGGGATCGTGCAGGCCGCGGCGCGCGGGATCGGGCGAGGCGAAATCCAGGTAGGTGCGCCGGCGGATCATGTTGTTGGCGTTGGTGAGATCGGCCGGGTAAAAGGCGCTGCCATCGGGGGTGAGGTTGACCTCGTTGAGGCCGTCGTTGCGGCCGAAGTTATCGCGGCGGGACCAGAGGGAGGCGAAGCTGTGCCGGCCGAGCCACGCGGAGCGGGGGCGCAGGTCGAGATCGTAGGAGCCGGTGACGCGGTAGTCATCGCGGAGCTGGTCGCGGTAATCCACCTGCAGCTGCCCATCGGTATAGTAGCGGCCGGCGTTGGGATTGGGGCGGCCATCGGGGAGCTGGGCGTTGACATCGAAGCGGAGGGCGACGTCGTTGAAGACCTGGGGGCGGTACTGCTCGCGCTTTTCCAACTGGCGGTTGAAGGCGGCCTCGAAGGCGAAGTCGCCGACGCGCTGCTCCACGAAGAAGGCCCAGTTGTAGTAGTTGTTGTCGCCGCGGAAGCCGGGGCCGGTGAGCGCGGAGGAGCGCGGGAGGATGGACTCGTCGAGGATCGCGCTGGTGTTGTTGCCGAGGCCGGGCGCGGTGGGGCCGGCATTGGAGACGCGGCTGCCAAACCAGGAAATGGGGCCGAGGCCGGACTCGGGGTCGAAGACCCACTGGCGGCTGTTATTGGCGCCGGTGCCGGCGGCGGCCTGGCCGTAGGTCTGCGACAGCACGCGGCCGGCATTGACCCAGGCCTGGTAGCGCTCCTGCGCGGGCCAGGGGGCGGTGACCGTCTGATCGACATCGCCGTACTCGCCGTCGAAGCGGATCTCGGTATTCTTGAAGGGCCGCCAGGTGACGGCGAGCGCGGCGCCCATGCGCTCGGAGTCGACAAACTCGCGCCAGTCATCGCGCCCCTGGAAGAGGAAATTGGCGCGCACGGCGAGCTTGCCCTTCACGAGGGTGCGGCCGACATCGAGCTCGGCACGCTTGTCGTGGTAGCTGCCGCCGCGCAGGCGGACCTGCTGGATCTGCGCGCCGATGCGGGCGCGCTTGGTGCTGGTATTGAGGATGCCGCCGGGGCCGCCGATGCCGAAGAGGATGGAGTTGGGCCCGCGGGAAAAGTCGATGCGCTCGATATTGTAGCTGTCGCTCGCGAGCGCCCAGCCGAAGTAGTTGCGGCCGAGCGAGGCGCCGGTGAAGCCGCGAAACTGCACAAGCACGTCGTTGCTGGTGATGGCGTTGCCGGTGGCATCGGTGAGGTTTTGCCCGCCGTTGAGCGAGTACTCGAGGGCCTGCGTGACATTGATGGCGCCGATGTCGTCGAGAAACTCCTTGGTGAAGACGGAGATCGCGGCGGGCGTATCGCGGAGGGAGGTATTGAGGCGGCTGCCGGCGAGGGTATTGGTGGCGGTGTAGCCCTGATCCTGCGCGACGCTGACCTCGAAGGGCGAGAGGACGATGGCGGACTCGGCGCCGGCGGGCGCGGGGGTGCTGGCAGTCTGCGCGAGCGCGGGCGCGGAGAGGGCAAACACGCTCGCGAGCACCGCGCCGAGGCGCGGGCGGGCGGGCGCGGGCGCCTCTTTTTTCTGGAGGGCGAGCGCGCCCGTCTGCGCATCGACGAAGACGGCGAGGCCGGTATCGGCGAGCATCCGCTCGAGGGCCTCGAGCGGCGTGTACTCGCCGCGCACGGGCGCGGTGCGCACGCCGCGCAGGAGGGAGGAGGAGAAGAGGGTCTCGCGGCCCGAGATCTCGGAGAAGCGCTGAAGCATCTCGGGGGCCTCGCCTGCGGGGAGATCGTAGGCCTTGCGCGTGGCGGCCAGCAGCTCAGGGGCAGTCATCAGGAGCGCGCCGAGGACGGCGCGACGCGACAACGCCCACGTGTGACGAACGGTGGGGTGATGCATGGGGTTGAGGTAGGTAACCACCATGTAGACGAGCCACCCGGCCAACCCCGTAAAGGTTTGTGGAAATTTTATCACCCGGAGCCGATTCAGCGCATCCGCCGCAAAACGATCTCCGACTCGCCGCGCCGCTCGGCGCGGACCTTGTGCGTGACCTCGAGGAGGCGCACGAAAGCATCGACATTGTCGGGGCGAAAGGTGCCGCCGATCCGCTGCTCGGCCAGGCCGGGCTCGCCGAGCACGAGCTGCTGGCGGTTGAGCCGGTTGAACTGGGCGACGGCCTCGGCGAGGGGCGTCTCGTGAAAGCGCAGGCGCGGCTCCAGCCAGGAGAGGGCGCGGGCAAGATCGACGGAGGCGATGGGCGCGATCTGCGGCACGGGAGCCGGCGCGCCGTCCTCGGGCAACTGCACGAGCCCGCGATAGCCGGCGGCGAGCACGGGCCGCTCCCCACCCTGCGCCGCGCGGGGCGCGACATCGAGCTTGACGCTGCCGGAGGTGACGAGCACCTCCATCTCGCGCCGCTCGAAGCGCACACTAAAAGCGGTGCCGACGGCGACGACCTCCATGCCGCCGGCCTCGACGACGAAGGGGCGCGCGGCATCCTTCCACACGGTGAAGTGCGCCTCGCCCCCGGTGAGCCGCACGCGGCGCTCGGCGGCGGAGTAGAGCACGAGCACCTGGCAATCCTCCTTCAGCTCGAGGCGCGAGCCATCGGGCAGCGCGAGCCGCTCATTGACCACGAGGTAGGCGCCGGGCTCTTCCGCGCGCGACTCCGGCGAGCGCGCGCCACGGTGCCACACGAGCGCGGCCAGCGCCACGGCGGCGGCCGCGGCGAGGCCCGCGAGCCAGGGCCAGCGCGAGCGCAGGCCGCGGCGCGGCTCGAAGAGATCGGGATTGGGCTCCGCCGTCTGGCCGGGCTGCCACTCGTAGAGCTTCATCATCCGCTCCAGCGTGGCGGCGGCGCGGCGCATGGCCTCGGGGTGGCGGGGATCGGCATTGAGCCACTCCAGATACTCATCCTGCTCGGCGTGAGTGAGGCCGCGATCGCGGCGGGCGACCCACTGGGCGGCCTGCTCGAGGGGGCCGCCGGGAGGCGGGCGGGAGGATGGGAGCTCGGAGTCCATCGCTCAGCCGCGGCTCCGCTCCGCAAAATAGTGCGCGCAGCCCTGCACGGCCTGCGCCATCGCCTTTTCGATCGAGCTCTCGGAGAGCCCGAGGCGCGCGGCGATCTGCTTCTGGGTGAGGCCGTAGGCGGTGCGCAGGGTGAGCACCTGGCGGCAACGCTCGGGCAAAGTCTGGATGGCGCGCGTGAGCAGCTCGAGCTCCTCCTGCCGCGTGACGCTCGCGAGCACATCCTCCCCATCGGCGGGAAACGAGGCGGCCAGCGCCTCGGTGATGGGCTCCAACCGCACGATCTTCTGGCGGCGCACGGCATCGAGCGCGAGATTGCGCGCGGTGGTGAAGAGCAAGGCCCGCGGCGAGCCGATCGGCCCCGCCTCGCGGGCGTGCAGCACGCGGGCGAGCGCATCCTGCACGAGATTATCGACATCGGGCAGCGTGGGGAAGCGCGCGAGGAGCCAGGCGCGCACCGCGGGGCGATGGGGCGCCAGCTCAGTGGCGCACCAGCGATCGAGGGCGGCGCTATCGGGGTTCATGCGCGGAGGGGCGGGAGGGGTTGGGCGGAGCGTCAGGGGGTACGGAGCCGGGTCAAGGCGAATTGGCGGCGGCGGGCTTGGTGCGGACCTCGAGCAACTGGCGCGCGGGATCGAAGCGGGGATTGGCGGGCGGCACCTCGGCGGGGATGGAGGCGAGCCAGGCGCGCAGGGTGGCGCGAAGCGCGGCGGCCCGCGCAGGCTCGCGGGCGGAGAGCTCGCGCTGCTCGCCGAGATCGTCGCTCAGCCGGTAGAGCTCGATGCGGGGGCCGGCGACATAGCGGCCCTCGGGGTCGAACCAGTCGCCGAAAAACTCGATGAGCTTCCACTCGCCCTCGCGCACGATGGCAGCGGGCGTGGCGCCCCAGCGCACCTCGTAAAACGGCAGGTACCAGAACAGCGCGCGCGCGGGGCCGGGCGCGCCGCGCAGCACGGGCGCGAGGTCCACGCCATCGAGCGGGTGCTCCGCCGGCGCGCGCCCGCCAGCGGCGGCGAGGAGCGTGGGCAGCCAGTCGACGACGTGCACCGGCACGGCGGAGACGAGCCCGCGGGGAGTGACGCCGGGCCAGCGCACGAGGCAGGGCACGCGGATGCCGCCTTCGTAGTGGCTCCCCTTCCCCATGCGCAGCGGCGCATTGCTAAACTCGCGACGATCGACGGTGAGCCGGGTGGGCGTCGTCGTCGCGCCCGCCGACTCCATGAAAGGCCGGGGCGAGTAGGCGACATCGATGCCGCCATTATCGGAGAGGAAAATGACGATCGTGCGCTCCGCCAGGCCCAGGCGCTCGAGGCCGGCGAGCAGGCGGCCGATGGAGGCATCGAGGTGCTCGAGGGCGGCGAGGTAGGTGGCATTGTGCAGGCCCTCCGCCGGCGCGCCGCGGGCGAGATACTTCTCCACCAGCGGCGGCGGGGCGCTGACCTTGCCGTGGACGGTGTGATGGGCGAGGTAGAAAAACCAAGGCCGCTCGCGGTGGCGGGCGGCAAAGTCGAGGGCGCGCCCGGTGAGGTAGTCGACGTGCTTGTCGCCCTCGTTGGGGCTGCCCGGGCCGGGCGGCGCAGCCTCGTCGAAGCCGTAGTGCGAGGCGGCCTCGGGCTTGAGCCCGCCGTAGTTGCCATCGGCATTGTGCGTGAGATGCCACTTGCCCGCGGTGCCCGTGGCGTAGCCGGCGGCGCGCAGGCCCTTGGCGAGCGTGAAGGACTCGCGCGGGAGATTCTCGCGAAAAGCCGGCTCGCGCAGGCGTGCGTAGGGCGTGCCGTACCAGGGGATGACGTGCCACATGCCGTTGCGCGCGGAGTGCTGCCCGGTGAGGAGCGCGGCGCGCGTGGGGGTGCACTGGGGGAGCACGTAGGCATCGGTGAAGCGCGCGCCCTCGGCCGCGAGCCGATCGAGGTGCGGGGTGGCGACGAGCTTGCCGCCGTAAGCGCCGAGCGTGGGCCAGCCTTGGTCGTCGGTGAGGATGAAGAGGATATTGGGCCGGGCGGGGCGCTCCGCGGCCGCGCCCAGGCAGGCGGCGGCCGCCAGGAGCCAACCGGCAAGCAGCCGCCAGAGGGGCCGGAAAGAGATCGGGGTGTGGGGTCGCACTACTCTAAGACGAACGAGCGTCGGCCTCCCTCAACGGGAGGGCAACATTAAGCAGGCGCGGCGCGGGCGCGATTCCGGGATTGAAGGCCGCGCCCGCCGCGCATCTCGTGGCCGGCTCATGCCTCCGCTCGCCCGCGAAGTCCGCCCCGGCCCCTACGCCCGCCACGTGCTCAACGAGCGCGGGGCCATCGAAGCCGTGCCCGAAGGCTGGGCGCTGCTGCCGCCGGGCGACGCCGCGCTGAGCCGCCGCATCAAGCAGGATGGACCGACGATCACCGTGATCGAAGTGAAGGGCCGCAAACGCTTTTCGCACGGTATCTGGGCGCCCGCGGCGCGCATCGCGGCGCTGCGGGCGGAACTGGAGCTGGAGCGGCAGGACCCCGCGTACGTGCGCAAGCTGGAGGCCGGGCGGCGCCGCCGGGCCGAGGAGGAGGAGACGTATGCGGAGGACTTCGAGCAGGCGGTGCGGGCGTACCTCCACTTTCATCCCCGGCACGAGATGGCGGCGCGCACGCTCGCGAGCCTCATCGCGGCGCACGCGACGCCGGTCGGCAGCGGCACCGTGGCGCGCACCGAGCGCATCCCGCTCGAAGAGCGCGCGGAGGCGGCGACGATCGCCTGGCTGCGGCATCAGACCACGGGGTACGACCACATGCAGATCCCGCGCGAGAAAGGCCGCCGCCGCGAGGTGCGGCGGATGCTCGCGCAGCGCTCGGTGCAGATGCTGGAGCGCTACCGCTCGGGGCAGCCCATCGACTTTGCGCAGTGCCCGCTGCACCGGGCGCTGGTGAGCCATCAGCCCGCGCGCAAGATCGGCTGAGCGGCGGAGTCGCCCTCGCGGGGCTCGAGGCCGCAGCACGCACCGCGGGCCGCGTAGCAGCTGACGCAGAGGCGCACGTGGCCAAGATCGTGCGCGTCAAACGCGCCGCACTCCGCGCACGGCGCGGAGGTGGCGGGTGTCGCGGGGGACGAAGAGGCGTGCGGCAGCGAGCACATGGGGAGGCTCGGCAGCGTGGGCCGGCGGCGGCCGGCGTCTACTCAAAACGCGTAGCGCACATTCCCATACCACGTGCGGCCAGCCTCGGGGTAGCCCTCCTGCAGCACGTAGTTTTTGTCGAAGAGGTTTTCCACGCCGGCATTGAGGGAGACCTGGCGCGGCAGGCGGAGGGAGACCTTGAGATGCGAGAGCGTGAAGCCGCCCACGCGGCGGGTGGTGCCCCGCCCATCGGCCACGGAGTAGCGCCACGAGGAGTACTCCATGCTGGGGGTGACGCTGAGCCAACGGGCCGGGCGCAGCTCGGCGTGCCAGGTGCCGCTGTGCGGCGGGGAGTCGGTGACCTTCACCGGCTCGGTATTCCGGGGCAGGATCGCGAAGGTGCGCTGGCGCACGTAGCCGTAGCTCGCGCGCAGCGTGGCGCGCGCGGCGGCCGCCCAGGCGACGGAGAGATCGAAGCCGCGATTTTCCGAATCGCCGATGTTCTGAAACTGGCTGACGGTGGCGGTGGGCGAGAGGAAGACCGACTGGATGGTATCCTGCACGCGGCTGAAGTAGACGGCGGCATTGACCGAGACCTGCGGGCCGAGCCGGCCGACGTAGCCGACCTCGTAGTGGCGGGCGATCTCGGGCTCGAGGTCGGGATTGGGCACGCCCATGCCCATGCGATACGTGTACCGATCCTTCATGGTGGGGAAGCGGCTCTTGCGGGCGACCGTGGCGTGGAGCGCGCCGGCCTCGCCGAGGCGGCGGAAGAGGCCCGCCTGGGGATTAAAGCTGGAGAAGCGCCGCGCCGGGAAAGGCCGGCCCGTGGCGGTATCGACGGCCCGGAGCGACTCGCGCGTATCGTAGCTCGCGCCGAGTTGCAGCTCCCAGTTTTCGGAAAGGCGCAGCGTATCCTCGACGCCGTAGGAGTAGCTCTCGTCCTCATTGATATAGGACGCCGTGGGGCGGCGGCCGGCATCGGGGTACTCGCGATGGTGATCGAGCTTGTAGTGGACGACGCCCTTGAGGGTATGGCGCTCCCCGAGGCGCGCGCCCGCCTCCACGGAGCCGCCGTAGGTATAATCGCGATACACCGTGGTGAGCGACATGGGCCGCGCCTGCGTGGCGTACGTGGCGTCGTCGAAGACCTGGAGCGTATTATCGTAGGTATCGTAGTAGAGACGCGGCTTCACATAGCCGGAGCGGCCCAGCCGAGTGCTGGAGACGAAATAGAGCGTCTGCTTGTCCCACTCGGGCCAGCGCCAGAAGCGCGCGACGGTGGTCTGCGGCGGGGTGCCTTTTTCGCCCTCCTGGCGGACGAAGCCCACGGCATACTCATCGGTGGCATTGGGCACGTAGGCGACCTTGCCGCTGAGCTTCCAATCGGTGCGGTAGGCATTTTCGCGCCGGCCGCCGTTTTCGAGGGGCGTGGGCGTGAAGGCATCCGACAGCGAATAATAATCCTGCGCGAGATAGGCTGCGCCGAGTTGATAATACCAGCGCGCGTGGCGCGAGCCGAGGTTGATATTGGCCTGCCGGCCATTGCCATCGAAAGCGCCCGCGGCGACCTGGCCTTCCAGGGCGCGCGAGGGCTTGCGCGAGACAAGATTGATCGCGCCGCCCATCGTATTGGGCCCGAGCAGCGCGGAGCTATAGCCCTTGGAGACGCTGATCGTGGCGACATCGGAGGTGGTGAAGCGCCCGAGGTCGACGATGCCATCGTAGGGGACATACACGGGCACGCCATCGACGAAAAAAGGCGTCTGCGTGCGGGAGAAGCCGCGAATATTGACGGCCGCCTCGTTGCGCCCGCCGAAGCGGGTGAGCGTGACGCCGGGCAGCAGCGCGAGCGCGCCCGCGAGGTCGCGCTTCTCGAGCAGCTCGATCGTGGCGGCATCGACGGTGGCAGGGACGCGCTCGGCGGCGAGCGGCGCCTCGCCAAAGACGGTAAGCGTGCCCAGCTCGAAGACGGAGGAGCCGGCAGGCGGCGCGCCGGCGGCCAACGCCGCCGCGCCAGCCGGCACGACGGCCGCGAGGAGACGCAGCGAAGAGTATATGGGTAAGCTCACAGGGGAGAAATATCGAAGCAAGGATGAGGCGGCCGCACGGTCTCCGCGACGACGCGGCTATACGCAGCGCGACCAGCGCGAGGCCGGAAAACCCGCATCTATAAAACGCCGATTTAAGACCACGGTAAAGATATTTCATTTCTCGCGGTACGTTTCTTAAAAACATTTCCGCAGCGTTCTATTTACTTGCTTATTATTAGACGGAGGCGGTTTACTATCCCATCGCTGCTCCCTTCCGGCGTGGAGCAGGAATATCCCGCTATGCACATCCCCAAATGCCTGCTTCTCGGGCTTGCACTGAGCGGTATTTTCGCGCCCGGGCGGGCGCAGGAGGCGACGGAGGGCGAGGCGGAGGATGCGCGGCGCGTGCGCCTCCCGGCGGTGCTGCGCACCGCGCGCGCGGCGGTGGAGTTTCCGATCACCTGCCGCACCGCGGAGACGCAGGCGTATTTCAACCAGGGCGTGGCGGCGCTGCACACGCTCGACACGGCGGGGGCGGACCGGGCGTTTTATCATGCCGCGCAGCTCGAGCCCGAGTGCGCGATGGCATGGTGGGGGCTCGCGATGGCCAATATCGAAAACCGCACGCTCGGCCGCCACTACCTCGAAAAGGCCGCCGCGCACGCCGGGCGCCTGCCCGAGCGGGAGCAGCGCTGGCTGGCCGCGCTGCAGCCCTATTTCCGCGCCGCCGCGAGCGAGGAGGATAGCCGCAATCACCTCGTGCATGCCTTTGGCCGGATCGCGGCGGAGGAGCCGGAAAATCACGAGGCGGCGGCCTTCCTCGCGCGCCAAGTGGTGAGCAACCGCGATGCGGGCCTCCCGGCGCTGCTCCCCGCCGCGGTGGATGCCTTGATCGGCCGGGTGCTGGCGGCGCGGCCCGCGCACCCCATCGTGTTTTACCGCCTGCTCCTCTGGGAGCGCGAGCAGCCCCAGCGGAGCGCCGCCGCGCTGGAGGGCGCGCTGCGGCTCTTCCCCGATTCGCCGCGCCTGCACACGCTCGCCGGCCGCGTGCACCTGCGGTTGAAGCAGCCCAAGGAGGCGATCGCCGCCCTGGCCACCTCGCTCGCGCTGGCGCGCCGGGCGCTCGCCGCGGAGCGGGGCGCGCCGCTGGAGCTGCCGGGCTACGTCGAGACCATCGACCTGCTCGCCACGGCGCTCCGCGCCGAAGGGCGCACCGACGAGGCGCTCGACCTGGCCCGGCATCTCATCGAGCTGCCCGCCGTGGCCGAGGCCGACGAAGACCCCGCCACGCCCGACATGGCGAGGATGGCGGCCACGCCGCGGCCAGCCGCGCCCTTTGCCTCCAGCAACGCCGAGGCCACGGCCACGGGCCAGCGCCACCTGCTCGCCGCGCTCGCGGAGGCGGGGCGCTGGGAGGAGCTGCTCGCCGCGGCACAGTCCCCCTATCTCGTCTCGACCCAGCCGGAGATCGAGGCCCGCCGCCTGCACGCGCGCGGGCTCGCGCACCTGGCGCAGCGCGATGCCGCCGCGCTTGGCGCAGGGCATGCGGCGCTCCTGCAACTCCAACAGACGACGCGCGCGGCCTTCGCGCAGCACGGCCGGCCCGCGGGGCGCGACGCGCTGCTTGCGCTCATGGCCAGCCTGGCGCGCGAGCTGGAGCAAGGGCTCGCGCAACTCGAGGGCGACGCCCCGGCGCAGCCCACCCCACCCGCCCGGCGGCCCGCCGGCGCTGGACCGCGCCTCGCCTTTGACCTCGCGCCCCCGCTCGCTCCGCGCTGGGAGCTGCCCGACCAGGAGGGGAGGATGCTCGCCCCGCTGCCGAGCCGCGGCCGGCCGGTGCTCCTCGTCTTTTACCGTGGAGCGGGTTGCCCGCACTGCATCGACCAACTGCGGGCGCTCGCGCCGCTGCACGCCGAGTTTGAGCGCGCGGGCATCACTCTCTACGGCGTGAGCACCGACACGGTGGAGGGCCTGCGCGAGTCGTACAGCGCCGTGGGCGCAAAGACGGCCCTGCCCTTCCAACTCGTCTCGGATGCCTCGCTCGCGACCTTCCGCGCCTACGGCGCGCTCGATGTGCGCACGCGGCAGGCGCTGCACGGCCTCTTCCTGCTCGATGGCCAGGGCCGCATCCTCTGGCAGGCGATCGGCGCGGAGCCCTTCATGGCGGTGCGCTCCGTGCTGGCCGAGGCCCGCCGCACGCTGCCGCTCTGGGCGGCCCGCCCGCCCGCGCTCGCCCGCTCCGCCGCCGCCCGGCACCCCGGGCGCGTGATCGTCCACGACACGCT
>CAYZPV010000053.1:0-19948 GCA_964480585.1 uncultured Opitutus sp.
CGGCTCGAAAGGAGGCATCCATTTCGGCATATCCCGGCGCTCGGCATAATCCCCGCGCGCGGGTCTTCGTCCCGCGCTCCCCATTCTAGCGGGGCTCCGCCCCGCAACGCCCCGGGGACACCGCGCTGCGCGCCTCTCCCGCCGCTCAGTCGCCGCGGGGCTGACCGCTCGCTCTCGTTGCGCCGCTCGCGCTTTCTTAGTCAGCGGAGCCGCTCCCAGGGGGCTGCCTGATTATAGCGCGCGGGGTCCGGCGGGCGGGCCTGCGGCGCTACGCGCCTCGGCCCGTCCACGCCTCAAGGTAGTGCGGCACCTGCCGCCTCCACCTTGACCCTCGGCGCTGGGTGCAGGCATCCCCCCGGGGCGGCTGAATTTTTCGGTTTGGCTCGGCGGGAGTCCGCGCAGCGCGGAGCGCTGCAACCCGCGCCCTTGTTGGGGCGCTCACATCCGCCCATGAAATCACGCCGCAAGTCTCCCACGCCCGAGCAGAAAGCCGCCGCGCAAGCGCGCCGCGCCGACCTCATCATCCGGACTCGTCCGCTCCAAGCCGCCCGCAAATCCGGGCTCCTGCCGTGGGCCGAGCTGCCAACGATCAACGCTTGTCTTGAAATCATCTACGCCGGGGAAACCGGGCAAACGGCCTGGAAAACGTTCCTCGGTTGGAAAGAGGCGGGCTTTGGCGTGAAGAAAGGCGAGCACGGGTTTCCGATCTGGGGACGGCCCATCGGCTGCCACCGCACCCCGGCACCCGACGGGCAAGGCGAGCCGGGCGAGAGCGGTTTCGAGTTCTTCCCGGTTTCCTACCTGTTTCATGCGGGACAGGTGGAAGACACCGAAGGCAACCCGCCCGCCGTTGGCGCGGTGAACCTCTTCGCGGCGGCGCTGCGCCGGCAGCCGCTAGCCTTGCCCGCGCCCTCGGAACTGTCGCCCGTCACGCCATGAGCACGATCGACTACGAAGCCGAACGGGCGCAGCGCGCGGCGCGGGAACAGCGCGAGGCGGCGCGCCTCAAGCTCACGGTGCGCGCGGTCGCGCGCGCGTTGGGTGGCCGCTACCTCGACGCGGAAAGCGAACACGGGGGACACGCCATCGAACTCGCGCCGACGGTGCATCTGTGGGCGCGGCACGACTGGCGGAAGCGCGATATGATCCACTGGGGCGCACGCTGCCCGCGGGTGTCGCTGTCTTCGGTGCCATCGGTGCGCACCGCGCTCGGCCGACCTGTCCCCGCGATTGCGGCCGACTTGCGCCGCCGCTTGCTTCCCGCTGCGCACGCCGCGTGCAAGACGGCATTGGGCGCGGCGGCAGCGGAGCAGGACCGCGAGCAAGCGCGGAAAGCACGTCTCGCCGAACTCGAGGCTATTCTCGGGTCGATCCGCAGCGGCCACGACAAGTGGCACTACGCGGACGGGTTCAGGATCGCGCATGACGAGTTGCTCGGCCGGTCGTGGAGCGGAGAAATCTCCGCCGAGGTGCGCGTTCATTCGTGGCACTGCTTGCTGATGATTGCCCGCCTGGTGGCGGAGGACGGCCGGGTGTGGGCGGCAAGTCATCCGGCGAAGTCAGAGGCCTGAAAAAAAGGCACCCGCGCCTCAGGGGTGAGGCGCGGGTGCGCACGGGCGTCCAGCAACGCCCGTTTGCGGCGATCAGCCCCGCGTCGGAGCTTGCGAATTGAAGCGGTTCGCGCGACGCGGTGAGATCATGCGGCAAAGGTGGGCGGCGCGACGTGCGCGTGCAAGACGTGTAGCAGCTCCGTGCGAAACGCTTCACTATCGAAGGGCTTCTTGATCAGCGCTTGCGCGCCCGCCGTGCGCGCTTGTTCAGCGGCAGCCGCGGTGTGCGCCGCTGTCATTACCCAAATGGGCAAGGCACGGCCCGACTTCGCAGCGTGCTCTTTCAGTGCGCGGGTGAGCCCGAGCCCATCCATCGCCGGCATGTGCAGGTCGACGAGGGCGGCGTCGAAAGCCTCGCGCTCGACGCACGCGAGCGCGGCATGGCCCGACTCGGCCAGAACAATCCGCAGCTCATTCCCGGCGAGGACAAACTCCAGCGCATGCAGCACCGACCGGTGATCGTCCACGATCAGGAGCGTAAGCATGTTCAGGCGGCCTCGACCGCGGCGAGCAGTTGCGCGGGCACGGCGGATTTTTCGACGATCTGGTTCACGCCAAGAATTTCATAACGCGCGCGGTCCCGGTCATTGAGGTGCGAACTGTAAACGACAATCCGGCCCGCGAAGTGCGCCTGACGCAGCAGGCCCACAAGATCGGCCCCGCTCAGTTCGGGCATTTCGTTGTCGGTGACGACTACGTCGAAGCCATTGAGATCGCGGGACAGGATATTCCATGCCTCCCGCCCGTCGCGGGCGTGGTGCACGTCGTGGCCCAGCCGGGCGAGGAGGCACACGAGGATGTCGCCGACCAGCGGATTGTCCTCCGCGCATAGAATCTTGAGTGACCTCGCCGCCATAGTCCTTCGCTTAACCTCCACTTTAGTGGGTATTCCGTCAAAGCAAAACCCCATTTTAGTGGGTTAAACTATAGTGGGTATGCGGTTATTCTGGCCGGGTGCCTCATCGCGCCACCAAACACCGCAAGCTCTTGGGCGAGACCATACGCACCGAACGACTCGCACGTCGCTGGACTCAGGAGCAATTCGCCGAGAGGACCGACCTGAGCGTCAATTTCATCGGCAACGTCGAACGCGGAGAGCAGGCGGTGTCCCTCGACTCAATAGTGCAGATCACATCCGCGCTGAAGATCACGGTTGAGGAACTGGCGCGGAAGGCCGGCCTGTGACGGTGTGATGCGGTCAACGCCGGCCGGCGGTCTTCCGCAAGCCGCGTCTGCTTATCCGGCTGTTTCCCTTGTCCGGCACACGCTCGTTGCGGGGCCGCCCGGCGCGCATGTCGCGCGCGATGCCGTGGCGCGCGCAGAATCGGCGCACGTCCTTCGCATTCGCTTTCAGGCCTTGCTTCGCCAGATGCGCGACGAGTTCGCGGGTGGCGTAGCTCGGGCGGGGGCAGCTCAACATGTAGGATAACAACTGCAGCTTCCACCAGTTTGCCGGTCCCACGGCGGTTCGACGGCTTCCAGCCGAGACGCCATCGGCGACCAGTGCGACCGCCGTGCGAAGTTGGTTTAGTCGGTGACGATCTCCGGAGCGGAAGACGGGATCGAGGAACTCGGCCAGGCATTCGAGCAGCAACGGCGACCGGCGCGCCCTTCCGTCGGCCCGCCGCCATTGCAAGGCGAGAAGAAACGCCAGCAGGTCGGCACGGCCCGCCCGGAATTGACCGATCAACGCTTCGACTTCCGCCCAGGTGAGACCGCCGAAAATGCGGTTGGGAAAAGCGGCGCGCAGGCGGCGCAACTCCGTATCCGCGCCCGCGTCGGCCCGCGCGAGATCGGAGAATCGGACGGCCCGCTCGGGCACGCGGCGACGCAACAATCGGCCGAACCGCTCGCGCGTCGCCGCGTCGCGCGCGAAGTCTTCCCACAGCCACTGCCGCAATCCCGTGTGGTCCCGGCAAAGCTGGACGAAGAGCGCCGCCGCCGCGCTCTCGTCCGACTCCGCCGTCAGGCGACGAATGAGGCGGGCGTGCTCCGGTGGCGAATCGTCTCGGGCGCGGGCCATGGCCTCTCTATCGAAAGCCGCAACGGCTGGAAGTTCGCGGATTCAAACAGGCTCCGGAGCTCATCAAACAGGGGCCGCAGGTCCTCGCAGTAGCCCTCGGCTGGCTGGGCGCGCAGCACCTCGACTAGCCGTGTCGCCAGGCGGATAGGTTCTGGCAGGACTCCGACCGGGACGACATCCCGGCGCGATTTCGGCTCCGTCGAGATGCCGAGTCGGAAGTAGGCCTGACGGAGGCTCAACCCCTCGACCTCCTTGGGATTCTCGATGCAACGAGCGAGGCACATGTAGCGCTGCGCGGTGCGGGCGGAACCCTCGAAGTTGACCTCCAGCCAGGACAACCAAGCCCCGCGCCCCATGCGGCGCCGAACATGACGCTTCGCTTCGATGAGAAGCTGCCCGGCGCGCCAGGCAGCGGCAAGCGCGAGCCGGAGAGCATTCCGCGAATCGACCGCCATGCGGACGGCGACCGCGTGGAGCCGGTTGATTTCATTCGCCGCCGCGCGGGAGTCAGGTGTTGGTTTCATAGCGGAATCCCGTGGTGTGGCGGAAGCTTTCGACGAGCGCGTGAACCCACTGGCGCGTTCGGCCAGTCGCCTCGCCAATTTCCTCGAGCGTGGCCCCGTCGATCAGATCGGGCCGCACACAATACAGGCAGACGGTCGCGCGCAGTCCGCGGTCTTCCAGCGTCGGCGCGTCCGCCAGCCAGATCAGCACGCGAGACAGCACCGCCCGGGCAATCGCGCGCGCCGTCGCCTGGGCATCGTATTCCTCCGCGAAGAACGGATCAGCATCTTTTGTTTTCATAGGATTGTTTCCTTTCGACGCTGACCTTACGCCGGGTTTGAAACGCAAAATAGACCCTGCATCCGTGCGGGCTCGTGGGTGCATTTCTGCCGAGCCGGGTTGATTCGAGATGCGACACACGAGGCGCGCGTTCGGAGAAAAAAACGCCGCCTCGGATGAGGCGGCGGTTTCGCGCTGCGGTTGTGGCGCTACCGCGCCGGGACTTTCAGCTTCGTCCTGATATGCGCGGCCACTTCCGCCGGGTCGAAATAGACGAAGTGGCCGACGCGGTGGAATGGTATCCGGCGCAGCTTGGTCCATTCGCGCAGGGTTCGGATCGAAGGCGCCTTTCCCTCGGGGAAGATGCCGCTATTTCGAAGGCCGACGATGTCGGTCAGCCGGTTTTCAGCGAGCAGGGTGAGTTGCGTTTGCACGCACCGGCTGGCGCGTCAACTGCCGCCGATGCATGGGACGTGTGAAGGCAAAGGCGACACGGGTGTCGCCTGCATGGCCCCGCCGACGGGTGCGAGAGGCACAAAGCAAAACGGCGGGAGCCGAAACTCCCGCCGTTTGTTCCTTCAGCACGTTCGCCGTGCAGCTAAGCGACGCCCACGCGACGCTTCTTCTGCAGATGGGAGCGGACCTCGTTCGGATCGAAGCGCAGCAGGCGGCCCAGATAGAAATGCGGCAGACCGGCCGGCATCAGATTATGCACGTGGCGGACGGTGCACCGAAGAAACGCCGCCACGTCATTGATCGTCCAGAGCGGGTCGGGTGCGACGGGCGAAATCGGAGACGGATTTGTTGGTTCCATGCCTATACATCCGCGTTAACCCGGCGAGGCGACGCCATCCTGCGCGTGAGCCAAAAACAAGACGGAGCGCACCGCGGCGAGTGCGCTCCGTCCGTGAGCTGCTTCGACTTCCGAGATTACGTGCTAGGCCGCCGCCAGGATTTCCACGTCGGCGTTGACGATGGGCGCCATCATCGACGGGAAGGCGCCGAACCAACCGGCCGCGTCATCGGGGCCGACCAATTCGCGGTAGTGCTGAAAGATAATTTCCGGCGAGTTTCCACACTCCAGTGCCACCCGCGCCGTGTCGTTGGTCTCGGCGACGCGGTAGCTAATGTAGGAGTGCCGAAAGGCGTTATCTTTCAGCGCGAGCTTGGCCTGCCACGCAACGCGGCCCAGCGCGGCGCGGGGATCGGCGTAAGCGGTCAACGGACCGGTTTCTTGCCGGTAGGGCGTGAGCCACGCTTTGAGCGCGTTGTGCAGCGGAACAAGGCGCCGGGCCTTCGTGCGAATTTTCGTCGACGCGACCTCGACGAAGCCGCGTTCGAAGTTGATCAACTCCCACCGCAGCATTCCCAGCTCTTTCACGCGTGCGCCGGTGAATGCCGCGCAGGCCACCCACGGGAGGAGTTCCGGCAGGTGTTCGCGGACTGCCTCCAGAATGCTCTGCAATTCCTCCGGCGAGTAGATTTCGATTTTCGTCGCTGGGACTTTGTAAGCGACCATCCCTTCGAACTCAGTCGGCCGATTGATCGGCAGGTGACCGCGCGCCTTTGCCCAATTGCCGAAGGTGATGAGGATTTTCCGAACGTCGTTTTTCGTGACGGGCTGCCAGCCCTGCGCACTGATCCACCGGTCCAGTTCAGCGGTGCGGTATTGGCCGATGGTTTGGCCAGGGAAGTGTTTCACCAGCCGGCCGAGCTGGCGTTTGATGTTCTGCACGTAGTCGGCGTGCACACCCATCGCTTGGCGGCTGGCCGCGAAGTCCGTGATGAGTTGTGGCATCGCGCTCGCTTCAACGTTGCCGCGGTTGAACTCCAAGAAGAAATCCACCGCGTCCAGTAACGCGCGGCCGTTGAGCCGCGCGTGCGCCTGCGCGAAAAGCTCGGCGCACACATGGACGGGCAGGCCCGTGGTGTCCGCGTGCTTCTTCGCGATCACGTAGCTTTCCATGTCCGCGGTCGAAAGCTCGGCCGCGTCGTGGCCATTCACTGCGAGGCGATTGAGCACAAGCTTCGCCTCGCGCCGTGCGACCGACACTTTCCCGAACGTTTTTCGCTCCCGCTTCCCGCCCTCGTGAAACGAGAGCTGATAGACCAAGCGGCCCCGATTGCGGACCGCGTAGATTTTTACTTCGTGTTCCCCGTTGGTGAGAACGATTGGCTGATTCATGACTAGGGTTGGGTTGTCAACCGCGTGTCATGCAGATCAGGGGGAGCGGCCTAAGTGGTTGGCCTATCGCGGACTCGTCTCACGTCAAAGATGAGCCACACGTATGTTTGGCACTGGCGCCTTCACTTCAAACGCTCCTTCAATGCCACTATCTGCTGCCGCCAGCCGTCGTCACCTTCCCATAGCTCTAGAAGCTCGGAGGGCTCGGCGAGAATGCGGTCGAGTGCCTGCAGCGCCTTCGAAATTAACTCGGGGGGACGGCTTGATTGGGTGTGCTGCCACCCAACTGTCGACGGATTCAGTGTAAGAATTCCGATTGTAGAATCTACCCCTCAAGCGTGCGATTACATCTGCCGCGGCGATAGCCTCGTCGCCCGCCGGGGCTTCGAGATACTCATCCCCAGCATCCAACACGGTCTGAAGCGTGGCCTCGATCAATGAAAGATCATCGGCGTCTTCGAGACCGTATACCCAATCCATTGCCGTATCGTTGCCGAACGGATCATTTGCCCATGCGCCCATAGTAGTGATTTGTGATTTTGCCCAACGATCAAGGTGAGCCGCGACTATGGCCGGCGCGGCTCCCGCGCAGCAGGAGGCGTGACGCACAAAGGCGTTGGCTCTAGCGTCTGGTTGGGCCGGTTCTTCGTGATCAGCCAGTCGGGGTGCCACGCGAACAATGCGCCAAACGCAGCATGTGTGAGAAACAAAGCCGCGAAGCAGTTCCGATATGAGAAGAAGCCAAGAAATCCGCGTCTGTTCTTCCGTCGGTCTTCGGTTACGAGCCTTTCCGAAATACCGTCGATGTAACTGCGCTCCAAATCCGCCAAGGCCTCGGCGCAAATGCCTAGAATGCGATAACCGTGAACATCGATGAGCCAGAAGACTAGCGCGATTATAACGTGTGCGGTCCCGATCAAACAGAGGGCGACACGCGAGATATCCTCGCGCCAAGCCACCGTGAGGCTGACCGTCGCGGCAGCCGCTGAGACGATGACGTAGAAATGAAACGTCTTAACGCGTTGGTCTGCGACCATCGTGAAGTGCTTCATCGTATAGTCGAACTTGTCCTTTGGACTTAACGGTTCGGGAGCTTTCATGTTTTGCCCAGTCGTCAAAGATGAGCCACGGGAGCGATTGGCACGGCTCGTGGCTTTGCACGAGGCGTGACAGTCCCGGACGTTGGCTCTGGGGCCTTGTTCGGCGTTTGGTTCATGGAGCTTTGAGCAGTGAATCAAGCTTCGTGATCGCGGCCTTCAGCTTCTTCTCACTCGCGTGGCTCGCCTCGCGCCAGCCAGGCATCGAAAACGAAATCATGTCCATGGCGCGATCATAGCGTGACGAACCGACCGCAGCTGTGAAGAGGTGACCGAACACCAAAACTTCGACCGCGATTCTTTCATACGAACTCCCGTTTGCTCGCGGAGCGTAGATCAACTCCACCCGAAGCGACTCACCGGCGCACTCCGCTGTCCACGCGTCCCGATTGGCATCTTCACGGTCCGTATGCCAACGAACCAAGCCACGCATGGTCGCTTCATGCAGGCGTTCTAAAAGAGCGTCTTCCAACTCGCGAGTCATAGTTCGCCCAACGTCAAAGATGAGGGACGCGGCTGCTTCAATTTACGTATACTAGCAGTGCCCTCTTCTGCGCAGCAGTTCGCGCGACGAACGCCTTCAATATCTGGAAATACTCGAGAAAGTAAGGTCGCTCTTCTTCGTCCGATGCGTGACCGAATGATGGGTAAACGTCTGCCTCTTTGAGCGCAGCGACAGAGAACCGCCGGGAAAATTCGGCATCGCTGACATTTGAGAGCGCAGCTTGTATCGCGAGCACCTCGTCCGAACGAAATGCGCGCGCGGGGCCATAACCGACATCTTCTTCTCCGACGGTCGCACCAACGGACACAAGAAAGCCGAGAGGGAAATCGCCTTCCCAAGGACTACCGGTAAGCACGAAGTGTATCGTGTGCCACGCCTTGTCTAAATCGGTGTGATCTTCGCCTTCTTCTGAATAGAGGAAATCCTGAATCTTCGGAGGAGACGCCAAGAGATCCTGAAGCACGTCGTCGCTAACGGCGCGTAATTTTCCGATCATGCTCATATTGAATAGAGAGGGTAAATTTTTGCCGAACAATGTTATAACCCTTACTCGATTGCCTGAGTGGGCGGGGTGCCATGGCGCGAGCAAAGTTCGGAAGGTACGCTGGGACAAGAGTGAACGCGTCGAAGTAACGCTTTTCTCGGTAGCCCCCGATTGTTGGGCGGCGGGCGCGCGGGTTTCCGCGCGCTACGATCATGGGCTGAGCGACGTCCTGGGCCGGGAGGCGGCGCTGGCGGGGGCGGGGTGGCCGCCAGCGCTGCGCGGACGGTGCCGGGGGAGGGCGCTGGCCGGCTGGCAGTCAGGAGTCGAGGGCCGGACGGGCTCGGCCGCGCCCCAGCCGCCGACGGGGCGGGCGGAGGGGGCGCTGTGGCCGCGGGCCGGTGCGGGGCTTTGGCGAGCCCTGCGGGTCTGGCCCTGCGGGCCGCTCGCTTACCAGGCGTAGTCCAGCCGCAGGCCGATAAGCGGCTGGGCTTCGCCCTGGTCTTTCACTTGGACGCCACGGCGGTAGTCAAACTCGGTGTCGTCGCTCGACGACGCTGCCGTGACGTTGATGATGTCGATAAAGGTGGTGACGTCGATGGGGCCAAATGAGCGCCGATAGTCGACGCGGACGTTTAACAAGCCGTAGCCGCTGTTGCGACCCACATTACGCTGAGTGATCTCTTTCGAGAAGCGGCGGGGTTGCCCCGCTCCCAGCACGTCGGAGTGAATAATATAGTCGTCGTACGGACGTCCCGAGAGATATTTGTAGCGCGCGCCGACCTTCCAGCGGTCGCTGATTTCCCAGGTCATGCCGAGGGTGGCCACATGCTCGCGACTGAAGTCGGCGACGACGTCACCGCGACCATCCTTCCGGTCGATCACGGCATCGTTGTAAGAGTACGTCGCGGTGGCGTAAATGCCTTGGCGGATCGTGCCGTTGACCACGATGTCGAGGCCGTACGAGGTGCCGTCGCCCCGGTTGGCATACGTACCGCTGACTCGATCGAGGCCTACCACCAGGTTGTCGAGGTTTTGATAGTAGGCTTCAGCCAGCACCGACCAGCGGTTTTTCGGAAAATACTGAAAGCCGAAACTACCGTGCGTGATTTTTTCGGTCTTGAGGGAGTTCGCGGCGTTGGCGGCGAGGTGCAAATACCGTGGCGACTGATGAAAGAGCCCTGCGGTTGCAAAATATCTTATCCTGGCGGCCGGCCGCCAATTGACGCCGAACCGGGGCGACGCGAAGCTTTCGTCGGCAAAGCCATCGCGCTCGAACCGCACCCCGGTGCGAATATCCCAGTCGCCGCGCTCAAAAACCTGATCTACGTAGCCGGCATAGCTGGTCTCTTTCCGCTTTAGGGAGGAGTCGGTGTTGGCGGGAGTCAGCACAATATAGCGCTGGGCGGAGTTTGGCCTGAGGTCGTCGCGGTCGTAGACAAATCGGGGCCAATCGCCGGCCAGCACCGTGTCGTAGTCCAGTTCCAGTTGCGTCGCTTGGATGCCTGCACTGAACACGCCCCAGCGATTCACCGTCTTGAAGTCGCTTCGCCAGCCGAGCTCTTTCTCGCCTTCACCGATGGTGATGATCTTCTCCCGCACTGGAAAGCTGGACGCGGGCGAGCCCGGAGGCACGAGATCGGGAAAGGCTTCACCCTCCGAGCTGATCTTATCGCTTTTACGATAGTAGATCTTGTTGGTCCAGACTGCGTCTGCCCCGAGCAAGGATCGCAGGGTGAGACCGTACAGATCGCTGTCCTGTTTGAAATCCTGCAGCGCGACGTCCTCGAAATTGGGCGACTCGGAGACGTGGGTCACGTCGCGAGTATAGTCTTCGTGTGTATCTATCAGCAGGATTTCCGCCGTGTGGCGACGGTTGATGGGCACGACCGATTTTACGATGACATCGGTCAAGACCGGATCGCCGATGTCGAGTTCTTCGATGGTCTCGAAGAACGCGCCAAAATCCAGTCGTCGGGCGGAAACGAGCACCGTCGAGCCCTCGGTGATGCCGGCAGGCCCTTCGTAGCCCACCTCAAAGCCCGCGAGGTCGAGGCGCAGGCTCGCCGAAGGGCTGGGGTCGCCACCGGCGACTTCCAACTTGAGGAGCGATGCCGCCCGGCCGCCATAAGCGGGCCCCCATCCACCGGGTGAGAACTCGGCTCCGCTGATGACGTTGGGTGCGAAGATGGAGAAACGGCCGCCGCCACCGATATCCTCGTCCTCGCCCAGGGTCGCGTCGAAGTGCACTGCTTTATCGAAGGGAAATTCATCGACGAACAACAGATTGTCCCTCGGGCCGCGGCCGCGTACGCTAAAGTTGGCAAATTCGCCGGTGGAGGCCAAGCCAGGCAGCCCGTCCAGCGAAAGCAGCGGATCTGCGCCTCCGCCCACGGCGCTTCGCAACTCCTCTCGATTGCGATAGGAGCTGGAAGCGGAGGCAAACAGATCGGCCTCCCGGGCTCGCACCACCACTTTCTCGAGCGTGACTGGCTCTCTCACCAGTTCGAATTCGATCTTGATGTTTTTGCGCGTGATCACGCGCACGCTCGGCTCATACGATGCAGCAAACCCGCTTTTGGCTGCGTTTACCGAGTAGAGGCCGGGGTCGAGCTCCTCGATGACGATGCGGCCCTCGGCGTCGGTTTTGACTGAGCGCGTGGAATTGGTTTCCCGTTTCGTGAGCGTGATCTGCACGTCCAAGAGTGGCCGGTCGGTGATCTTGTCTTTCACCAGAATGGTCATCCCGCCGGGCGCCTCTGCCGCGCGGGCAAAGAGCGGCAAGCCCATGAGGGCCACCGAGAGAATAAACCGTGAGATCCCAAATCTCCGGGCGAGAGCGTGCATGTCCATGGTCCAGCATACTGCGCGAGCGCGCGTGAACGGGCCGTGAGGCGAACGTTAAAGAAACGCAAAATCATGCCTCCCTCCGCGCTGCACGCAGTGTCGTAGGAGTGATGGCCGCCTTCCCGGCGCCAGCCGTCATATCGAGGGCGATCCCTCGCCCGAGGCGCGAGTTCGCTCAACAAACAGATTGAAATGGCGGCGGGTTCCGCCCAGCAAGGTCCGCACCCGCGCGGGACGACTGGCACTGTGCGCACCCCCGCGCGATTCCCAGTATGATCACCGCTCCCAGCAAACCCGTGCTCCTTGTGGAGGACAATTTCGACCTGGCTGGCAATATTCAGGATTACCTCGAGCAACGCGGGTGGAGTGTCGACTACGTGTCCAATGGAGCCCTCGCCCTGCACCGCGTGAGCGAGCAGACGCACGCGGCGGTGATTCTTGATCTTCGCCTCCCCGTCATCGACGGGCTGGAGGTCTGCCGTCGTCTGCGCAACAGCATCGCGCCCCGCATCCCCGTGCTGATGTTGACCGCGGCAGACTTGCTCGACGACCGGCTGACGGGATTTGCGGCCGGTGCGGACGACTACCTCGTAAAGCCCTTTGCGCTGCCGGAATTGCTCGCGAGATTGCGCGCGCTCGTGCGTCGCAGCTCAGCGCTGTCGCCTTCGCCGGTGCTCCGTCTGCACGACCTGGAGTTGAATTCCTCCACGCGGGAGGTCCGCCGCGGCCAGCGGCGGCTCGTCCTCACCCGCATGGGCTACTCCATCCTCGAGTACCTGTTGGCGCGATCCCCGGCCGTCGTCCTCCGCCATGAATTGGAGCGTCATCTCTGGGCGGATGACCCGCCCGGGAGCGACGCGCTGCGCACGCATATCGCGACGCTGCGCGCCGCCGTGGATCGGGAGGAGCACACCGCGCTGCTGCACACCCAGCGCGGAGTAGGTTATCAGCTGGCCGTGATCGAGCCCGGGCGCCCACATGTTTGAAGCGAAGAAACGGCCGCCTGGCCGCCTCGCCTCGCGGATTCGCTGGCTGCTTGTGGGCCTGGCGGTTTTGCAGGCCGCGGGGACTGCGTGGGTGGGCTGGATGCTGCTGCTCACCGCCGAAGAGCGCCTCAAGAACCAGTACTACGCGCACCTGCTCGAGTATGCGGCTCGGGCCGGGCCGATGGCGCCGCTGCCGGCCGGTGTGATCCGCTATACTTCCAGCGAAGCGATCGGCAAAGCGCTGGGCCTCGCGGCTCCGCCCACGGAGCGCGGCCTGTATCCCGCATTTCGCGATAGCGCGCGGCATCGCACCGAAGTGATGCGAGGGATACTCGATTACGTGTACTGGTCGGGCTGGGATGAGGAGTATGTGATCTGGGTCGACTCGCCGGGGCCCGGAGGAGCGGTGACCTGGCTCGTCAGTCCGGTGGATGAGTACTCCGACGCGATTGTAGGCTCGTTTCAAGTCGCGCTCCTGCTCGCGGCGCTCGTCGTCATGGTGGTGGCGCTTTCCGGCGCTTGGCTGATCGCCCAGTGGGCCTTGAAGCCGATCGTCGCTCTCGCCGAGCGGGTGCAGAAACGGAATCCCGACATCATGGCCGATGCGCTTTCCCCGGGCCGGGCGGCGCGCGCCGACGCGGACGAGGTGGGTTTTCTCGAGGGCGCGTTGGAGGCCTACGAAGTGCGTCTGCGCGAGTCGCTCGCCCGGGAGCGCGACTTCCTGGCGGATTGCAGTCACGAGCTGCGCACGCCCGTTGCCACCTTGAAAGGAGCGGTCGCTCTGCTCCAGACCGGCACGGATGACTCCGCGCGCGAGCGGTATTTCGGGCGGATCGAGCGCTCCCTGCATCGCATGGAGCGCTTGATCGAGATTTTTTTGATGGTCGCCCGCGAGGGGCGCCACCGCACGCCGACGCAGACGGTCGTCGCCGCCGGGGTCGTCGCCGAGGTGGTGGAGGAGATTCGCGCGCTCTATCCCGCTCACCCGCTGCGGATCCAGTTGTTTGCCGACCCAGCCGTGACGATCGACTGCCACCGGGAAGTGCTGGCCGTGCTGTGCCACAACCTGATCGGCAACGCCTTTACCCATCTATCGGGTGGCGAGCTATGCGTGCGGGTGGAGTCCATCGATGGCGAGGGGCGCCTGCAGGTCGAGGACGACGGTCCGGGACTGCCCGAGTTCGGAGCGATCGCCGCGGCGCCGGCCCCGGGGCACGGGCATGGCCTGACGCTCGTTGAGCGTCTCTGCCGCGCCCACCACTGGCGGCTGAGCAAGGTGCCGCGAGCCCAGGGCGGCACCTGCATCGAAGTGCGCTTCCCCCGTGCGCGCACCTGAGGCGCCCCTCAGCCCGAGTCGATGCCGTGAAAGCCGCCATCGGCGCGCAACTCGTCGCCGACACCGGTGAGGGGAGTGGCCGCCCATCTGCCTGCCCTGCGCTAGGGGAAAATCAGATAGTTGCTATTGACAACTACGCCGAGATAGTTGCTAGTAGCAACATAGGCCATCCTGGCCGCTACACCTCCAACATGAAATCCTCCTCATTCCTCACCACGCTTCGCGCTCACGCCTCGCTGCCGCTTGTCTTCCGGGCGGGCCGCGATGTCGTTTCCCCCGGCTACCACCTCACCGAGGTGAAGCGGGTCGCCTATGAAACCATGGACTGCGGCGCCATGATGCACCGCTGGGCCGAAAGCCAATTCGAGCTCTGGGTGCCGGCGCTCGAAAAGCTCGTCCCCGGCCGCGGCCACATGCCGGCCGAAAAATTCCTCCGCATCGTCGCGCGCGTGGAGGCCGAGCTTCCGCTCAATGGCGAAGCGACGGCCCGCATCCATGCCAGCTTCAGGGGGCAGCCGGCCGCGCTCTACGACATCGAGGCCATCACGGCCCAGGATGGGCAACTGGTGGTGGCGCTGTCGCCGGATCGCACGCGCTGCAAGGCCGCGGAGCGCAGGCTGGCCAGCGCCACCGGCGGGGGTTGCGGCGTCGGGGCCGAGGAGGCGGCCGACGCCGAGGGTGGCGGCTGCTGCGGCGCCTCCCAGAAGGAAACCGCCGGCGCCGTTTGCTGCGCCTGAGCAGCTGTGGGCGCGGATTGCGCTCGTGCCTCTCCTCACCCTTACTTCCCACCCGCTCACTACCATGCCCGTTGCTCCTGCCACCGCCCAGAAAGCCGATGCCGTGCTCCGCGATGTCGTGCGCCTTTTCACGCAAGCTCAACGGGTGATGACCTCCTGCTGCAGCAGCACCTCCAAGGAGTGCGAGGCATTGATGCTGATCGCCCGCCAGGAGGGCCTGACCGTGCAGGCCTTTGCCGAGCACATGGGTTTGGAGAAGACGTGGGCGAGCCGCTTGCTCGTCCGCCTGGAAAAGGACGGGCTGATCGAGCGTCTGCCGAATCCTGCCGACAACCGCAGCCTGCTCGTGGGCCTGACCGCGAAGGGGAAGGCGGAGCACCGCAAACTGACGGAGAGCCTGAATGAGCACGCCGTGAATTTGCTCACGTGCGTGCCGCCGGCCGAGAGGGCAAACGTCGAGCGTGCTCTCGTGCACTTGCGCGATGCACTCGCGGAATGTCTCGTGAAGTGCGGCCCCAAGCGGGGCAAGTGCTGCTGATCCCCGCCAGCCATGCCGCCAACTTCGGAAAAGGCCGCGCTCCCTTGGGCGCTGGCGTGGCGAATCGCGCTCGGGCAGATCGCGGCCTGGGGCATTCTGTATTACGCATTCACGGTCGTGGTCGGCCCGATGCAGGCCGGCACAGGCTGGTCGCGCACCTTCCTCAATGGGGGGCTGTCGCTCGGCCTCCTCGTCTGGGGCGTGTGCGCGCTGCCCGTGGGCGCGTGGATCCAGCGGCGGGGCGGTCGTGAGCTGATGGCCGCCGCTTCGGCCCTTGGTGGCGCTGCCCTGATGCTGATGGGTGCCGTGCCGCATCCGCTGGTTTATGGCGTCGCTTGGGTCGGACTCGGCGCCGCCATGGCCGGGATGCTCTACGATCCGGCGTTTGCCGTCATCACGGCGGCCTTTGGGGCCGAGTATCGGCGTGGGATCACGCTCATCACGCTGGTCGGCGGCTTGGCGAGCACGGCATTCATCCCGCTCGCTCAAGTGGCCGTCGATCACCTCGGTTGGCGGGGTGCGCTGATTGCCTTGGGCGGAGCGCACTTCGCGCTCGGCGTGCCGTTGCATCTGTGGGGGATTCCTCGCGCGCCGAGACAGCTCGGGACAGCGAGCGTCGCCCCGCTGCGAGAGCGGTTCTCCGAGTGGTGGCGGGAGTTTCGGCGCGATGTGAGCGATCCGCGCTTCGTCGGGCTCGCGCTCTGGTTTACCGCCCATGCGGCGGCGTTTACCGGGCTGATCTTTCAACTCATACCGACCTTGCAGACGCTCGGTGTCGATAACGGCGCCCTGTTGCAGGCGATCGCGATCATCGGCCCCATGCAGGTGCTCGGCCGCTTCCTGCTCACGACGCGCGGCAGCCACTTCTCCACGCTCCGGGTCGGTCGCTGGGCGATGGCCGCATTGGGCGGCGCGATGCTGCTGCTGTTGCTCGCGCCGCCCAGCCTGCTCTGGCTCGCGCTGTTTGCCGCGCTCTATGGCGTGGGCAATGGCGTGACGACGATCCTGCGCGGCACTGCCATCGCCGAGCTGTTTGGCCGCGCCCGCTACGCCGAGTTGAACGGCGCGCTCGCCGCGCCCGCGGTCATTGCCAAGGCCGCGGCGCCATCCGCGCTCGCCGCGCTGTGGCACGCTACCGGGCAGCCGCGGGCAGTTTTTGCGGGCGTATTGGGGCTGGTCGTTGCCGGGGTGTTTGGCCTGGCGCTGACCACGCACGCCCAGCGCCGGAGGGCGCGCCTCGGCGTCTTGCAGCCGGCGGAGGCGAAAGTTTGACGCCTCGCGGCGGACGAGCCGCCGGAGCGGGCGCAGTCGATGACTGCGAGCCGGCACATCTCGGGCAGCGTGACCGGGGTGAAGCCGAGTGCCCTCAGGCAGCCCCTTCCCACACCTGGCGACTACCCACCTGAGCCTGCGCCCGCCGCTGGCCTCGCCGGGTCGGCCTTCAGGGGCAGAGTAGAAAATGGGCAGCCTCGGGGCGGATCTTGTCCTTGCCGAGGTAGATGTAGCGTGGGGAGCCGTCCTCGTTCAAGCGGAGGTCGAACTCCACGCATCCCTGGCCCTGGATGCGGAAATCAAAGCCATCGATCGCGCCCCGAGTCTGCCAATCGAAGGACAGCGTGCGCCCCACGATCCCGACACGATCCTTCGGATCGATGCCGACCAGCTTTAGATCGCCGATCTGCGCTCCCTCCAAGGGCCGTACCACGCCTTGGAATCGGTGCCCGCGGCGCGCTGTGGTGCGAAGGTGCCAGACTCCGTCGTCATCCCGCCAGATCCAGTATGCGCGATAGTTGCCGGAGGCCAACTCGGGCGAGCGGCCGGCGGCGACCGATGCTGAGAGGCGGACTGGATTGCTCGAGGAGGGAGCGATGGGCGGTGGCGCGCTCGAGCACGAGCAAAGGACCACTGCGACCGAGGAGACGAGAAGCCACAGGAATGCGCGCATGTGAAGAAGGGGTGGCAGTCAAAGCGTGGTGCTGGCACCCTCCGCTGCGGTGCCGAGCAGAGTGCGGTACGCGCGCGGGGACAAGGGTGAACTCAGTGAGGCCACGCTTTTCTCGGTAATAATATACCTGACTCAGTGAGCGTGCAAACTATTGCGATCAAACAGGATCAACCCTATTCAATTCGCAAACTCCATGCCGAAACTCGTAGACCTGATGGAGTTTCAAACCGTCCAATGTCTCGAAATGAATCCGAATGCGCACAGGGTGATTCCATTTCGTGAAATCAAAGGTGTAATTAATTCCACCCGCCCTTTCTGCTTGCTGTAGGCCATTCGGAGGAGCCGCTATTCCTTCACCCTCTTGCCAGTCATCACCAACTGCTCGGACCTCTTCTCCATCATTCGCAATCTGGAGATGCAACTTTATGTTTTCCCCAATTAGCAGAGCTGGATTAACACTTTGTCCCGGGTGGAGTATTTGATTCGGTTCGCCGTTGAAAGGAGGGACATGAAGATGTGTCGCCCGCAGAAATGGCGCGCGTCCTCGGCGTTGAATCTCTTTCAACTCTGCTTGAAGTGCCTCTTTCTCCCTCTTCTCCCTACGACCTTTGATTGCCGAACCTATCCATCCGGCGAAGGCTATCACGACAGTCGCCGCTAAGGCCCATTCCTCAGTCCCCCATGCGATGATTGCTGGCATAGCTGTCCCCTAGATGGGCCAGAAACCAGAGCAAGCTCCCGCTGGTGTATATCCTGCCATGCTTTGGCGTTTATGGCTTTGGTGGGTAAAAGTGGGAACGAGGATTATCCGCCTTCTTCACTTCGTGAAGGAGGATACTTTTAACTGCCGAAAAGAAGACGGGTATGAGTGGACCAGAGCCAAGCCATTCAAATCGGGATGGGTGTGAGCTAAAGCCCTCCCTGCGCTTTCCGAAGCAGCTCCTTTAACTTCGGGTCGTTGGATTGGCAGAGCGGTTGAGCCGCGCCCACGTCCGCAATGAGATATTCCTCACTCGGCTCTATCATTCGCTTGATCTTCTTTTCCAGCTCTGTGGGGCGATAATCCTCCGTGAACAATATGAAGCTGTTTCGATTGAGCTTAAACACTTGGTCTTGGCTCGTGCTTTTGAGCAACAGGGGATCAATGTCGCGTTTAGAGTTAACAGTGATCAGATGAGTATGAAGGGTATTCATTGGGATAGTGATGCAACTGGGATTTCCTCAAACGTCTTCCTCATCTTTGGAATGAAAGAGGCATCCATCTCTCCCTTTCATACCGGTGTTAGGATCGCCTTGCATGACGGTTTTCGCGCATTGGCCTTGCCCAGGGAGGATGACCTTCGTACAGAGACGCATGAGAAGGTGATATAGTGCCCCGACCCTAGCGCTTCGTACCACGCTTGTCCGCTCAACGCGACCGATAATCTATTTGGCCTAGCGCCGATTCCACATGCGTAACTGGATTCTTAAAGCTCGACCCGCGGCCTACGACTATGGAAAGGAACTCTCGGTCGGGAGGGATGAGGTTTGGGAATTAGTTCTGCCCTCTGCAGGACTTGTCGTCGGAGACCGACTTTTCTTTTGGGCTTCCAGTCCCGCTCGGTATATTGCGGGCTTGGGAGTCGTCACGAAACCTGCGGAGGAAAAGACCCCGCTCGGAGTCCGATATCTTACGGGGCAATTAGACGAAAGAATCGGTATAGAGGAGCTGAAGGCCAACCCAATAGTACGAGATGCGACTTTTCTATACGCGGGCCACTATGGTACGGTTTATCCGCTGTCGATCGACCAAGCACGGGAAATTTATCGCCTCGTTGTAGAGCGGAATCCCGAGATAGTGGTCTGGCACGACTGGTCGCAAACCTCGCAGCTTCCAGACGTGAACAAGAGTGCCTACGAGGGTCGGCCCCAACTGGTGGCGCACCTCAAGCGGGAGAGAGACCCACAACTGGCTAAGCGGAAGAAAGCGAAATTCCGCGCAGAGAATGGACGTCTGTTCTGTGAAGCGTGTTTGAGCGAGTGTTCGGATTATGGGGCGCTGAAGGGCGATATTTTTGAGGTCCATCATCTGAGGCCGCTTGCTGAAGCGGCTAAGCCGGTGAAAACATCATTGGCCGATCTCGCGGTACTCTGCCCAAATTGCCACCGGGCGCTGCATCGCACCGATCCTCTGTTGAGCGTGGCGGTGCTCAAGGAGCGCCTCCGCAAAGCAAGGGCGGGTGCGTGACTGACCTTAGCATGGTCCTCGGAGTCATAAGGTGACTGGCTTGCTTACAATCTAAAGCAACTGCTCGATCAGCGAGCCGACTGAGGCCGAGCAGAGTGCGGTACGCGCGCGGGGACAAGGGTGAACTCAGTGAGGCCACGCTTTTCTCGGTAGCCGCGTTGCGGCGCCCGGGTGGGCGCGGAGGGCGGTTTGCCTGGGTCGATTTACCCGAAAGGCGGCTGCGGTGGCGGCGTGGTGGAGGTGGTGTAAGGCGGAGTCACCTGGACTCACCTCCCGCGCCCCGCTTCGCGCCTCCTGGCGCCAGAGGGGGCACGCGGCCTTGGCTTTCGCGGCCCCAGGTTGGAGCACCCGCGGGTGGCCGGCGGGGCGGTGCGGGTTGACGCGGGGTGCGGCGGGTGGCGTGATGGGGGGATGCAATGGCTTCGTTTTTCCCGGGCGGGTGGGGTGGTGGCGTGGGTGGCGGGCGCGCCGGTGGCGTGGGGGCATGAGAAGTGGTTTGTGGAGGGGGCGCAGCCGGCGCTCTCGGCGGCGGGGTTTTTCTCGCCGTTTGCGTTGTCGGCGCTGGTGGTGGCGGGGCTGGTGACGGGGGCGGCGGCGCTGCTGTTGGGGCGGCGGGAGGTGCGCGAGGAGGTGAAGGGGAAGTGGAGG
>CAYZPV010000053.1:19958-47580 GCA_964480585.1 uncultured Opitutus sp.
GGGGGGGGGGGGGGGGGGGGGGGGGTGGGGGGGGGGGGGCGCGCGCGGGGGCGGGGGCCGGGGGGGCTGGGGGCAACCGATGAGGGGCTGGCACGGTTTTACGGGTGGGTGCCGGTGATCCTGGGTATCCACTTCGCGGTGCCGCTGCTGGTGCTGGGGGTGCAGGGGCGGCTCTTCTCGCCCAACAACGTGCTGCCGCAGCCGTGGAATTTTTTCCTGGGCACGTGGGAGATCGCGATCGCGCTGAGCCTGCTCTACGGAGGGCTCACGCGGGTGTTTGCGGTGGCGCTGGCGGCGCTGTGGGGCGTGGCGGGCGTGGCGATCGGGTGGGAGACGGCGGTGGAGAACCTGCACTATCTCGGGGCGGCGATCTTTTTCTTCTGCAATGGGCGCGGGCCGATCTCGATGGATCGGATGCTCTTTCCGCGGCTGGAGCCCTCGCCGGAGCTGGCGCGGCGGGGGATGACGGCGCTGCGGGTCTCGATCGGGGCGGGGTTTGCGTTTGTGGCCTTCACGGAGAAGCTCGCCAACCCGGCGCTGGCGCACGCGTTTCTCGCGCAGTACCCGCTCAATTTCACGGGCGCGCTGGGCGTGCCGCTGTCGGATGCGGCCTTCATCTGGTGCGCAGGCACGACGGAGCTGGTGATCGGGCTCTTCCTGGCGCTGGGTGTCTTCCCGCGCACGATCATCGTGATCGCGTGGGGCGTGATCAATCTGACGCTGACGATCTTCAGCTGGGTGGAGCTGGTGGGGCACCTGCCGATCTACGGCATCATGGCGGTGCTGCTGGTGTGGGCGCCCTCGGAAAAGACGCACGCGCTCTGGCAGCAGGGGATGCGCGGGCGGGCGGGGTGAGCGGGCACGGCGCGGTGGGGCCTCATCCGTGAAAACGTCACCGCCAGTCCATGTCACCTGAAAAGCGGTTTGCCGGCCGCTTTTTTGCGGTCACCTCGCCCGCCCCGAACCCGGTGGCGCCGGTACGATTTGATACACATTTTGGCGTGTTGGCGTTGATCGTACGAGGCCGCGCTCCTAGACCCGTCGGCGACATTGAAATCCTTCGCATTTAAACTCCCTTTCATCGCCGCATTTTTCGCGCTCGTCGTGAGTGGCTGGGCAGCGGAAGGCGGCAGGCTGGAGCTCCTCAAACAGATCGATTATGAGCAGACCTCCGCCACCGGCCTTCGGCCGGTGCGTTTCTTCTATCAATTGTCGCTCAACCTTTTTCCGGGCCTCGAGTTGGTGCGACCGCCGGCGAGGCCGCCCGAGAGCGTCCAAGTCGCCGGGCCCGGCGGCCGCATCTTCACTCTTACACGGGCGGGCACGCGGGCCTACATCTTCAGCAAGGAAGTCGAGAGCCAGGCCGCCCTCGAGGCGGAGTGCCCGGATGGCACCTACACGCTCTCGGCCAGCGGCTTCGCCGGGCCGGTGGCGGATGAGTTTGCGCTGGCGACCGGCGCCGGCCCGGCGCGCATCGTCAACTTTGCTCAGCTCCAGGCGTGGCGCGGCTATGGCGCGCGCGTCGAGTGGGAACCGATTGCCGGCGCGACCTCGGAGGATGCGCTGGGGATCAGTGTCATGGAGCCGGAGCGCAGCACCTCGATCGGGTCGCACCTGAGCGACGCCTCTGGCGGGCGGATCGATGGCGTCGCCACCTCGGCCGTGATCACGTCCGCGCTTCCGATGGGCAAGGCGCTCACGGCGGTCTTCTCCTACCGGCGGCTTAGGACGGGCTGGGCGTACACCGTCCAGTTCCCGCTCCGGTTGCTGGGCGACATCGTGGTGACCGCGGCAGGCCAGGCCGAGTTTCCCGCCAATACCCGCGAGCCCGCGACCGACTCGCGCGTCGATGCGTACGCTCTCGCTTTCGACGCCACCGGCCACCTCTGCTGGACGGAAAACTACTGCGTCCGCAAGCTCGCCCGGGATGGCACGATCACCACGCTCGCCGGTGTCTCGACCCTCCCTGGCGACACGCTCGGTGCGGGCGCGGCCGCGCGCTTCAACAACCTCTCGGGCATCGCCGCCGATGCCCAGGGCTTCGTCTACGTCAGCGACTCGTACAACCACGGCATCAAGCGCGTCAGTGGCACCGGCGAGGTCACGCGCCTCGCCGGCCCGGCCAATGGCTTTGCCCACGCCGACTTCGTCGACGGGCCCGCGGCCACGGCGCGCTTTCGCTACCCGGCTGCGCTGGCGGTCGATGCGAGCGGCATCGTCTACGTCAGCGATCAGGGTGGCCAGGCCCTGCGCAGGATCACCCCGGAGGGCGCCGTCACCACGCTTGTCAACTTGGTCGATGGCCCGCGCGGCTATGCGGATGGGCCCCTCGCCGCCGCACGCTTTCAGGGGATCGGCAGCCTCGCGACCGATCCCGCGGGAAACCTCTACCTCGTCGACAGCGGTAATCGCGCGGTGCGGATGATCACGCCCGGCGGCGTCGTCTCCACGATCACCAAGGCCCCCGCCGCGTTTAATGTGTACGCCAGCATCGATGGCCTCGGCACCTTGGCCAACGACACGAGGATCAGCGGCCTCGCGCGCGATGCCTCAGGCAATCTCTACACCTTCGAGAAAGACACGTTCCTGCGGCGGATCGCCCCCGATGGGCGGCTCTTCGGCGTCGCGGGCCACACCGGCGGAGCGCTGTCGGTCGATGGCATGGGCGCCTCGGCGTCGTTTGCCAACCCCACCGGCATCGCCGTCGATGCGCGCGGCAATATCTTCATCGCGGATAGGTCGAGGGTGAGGAAGATCGTGAGGGACGCGGCGGCCCCCACGCCGCCGGTGATCACGCGGCATCCCGCGGCCCAGGAAATCAACGCCGGCCGCAGCGTGTTCTTCAGCGCCGAAGCGCTCGGCGACAATCTCACTTATCAATGGCGCTTCAAGGGCGAGCCCATCCCCGGCGCGACGCAGTCGACCCTGCTGCTGCGAAACCTCGAGGCCAATGTGGGCGATATCCAGGCGGGTTATGCCGTCGACGTCGCCAACGCCGGCGGCCGCGCCGTCAGCCGGGTGGCCCTGCTCTCCGTCGGGCGCGACGAGAATCCCGCGCGCCTCGCCAATCTCTCGGTGCGCACGGTGGCAGGCGCGCGCGATGAGACGCTGATCGTCGGCTTCGTCGTCGCCCGCGAGGCCACTGCCAAGCCCGTGCTCCTGCGCGGCATCGGGCCCTCGCTCGCCTCCTCCTTCGGCGTGGCCGGCGCCATCAGCGATCCCGCGCTCACGCTGTTTCGCGGCTCCGCCGCGATCGGGGGCAACGACGACTGGGGCGGCGCCGCATCGGTATCCGATATATCGATACAGATCGGCGCCTTCGCCCTCGCTCCGTCGAGCCGGGATGCCGCCCTCTATGCCGAAGCGCTGGCCGGCGGCGGCTACTCCCTCCACATCTCGGGCAATCAGGGCCCGGGCATCGCCCTCGCGGAAGTGTTCGACGCCACAGCCTCGGGCGCCTGGCAGCCCGCGACGCCGCGCCTTGTCAATGTCTCCGCCCGCGCCCATGTAGGCACGGGCGCGAGCATCGCCATCGTCGGCTTCGTCACGCGCGGCGGCGGCGCTTCCACGGTCCTGATCCGGGCGGTGGGCCCCGGGCTCGCTCAATTTGGCGTGCAGGGCACGCTTCGCGATCCCCAGCTCTCGCTCCACACGAGCACGACCCGGATCGCGACCAACGACGATTGGGCCGGCACGCCACAGCTCCGGGCGGCCGCCGACGCCGTGGGCGCCTTCCGCCTCGCCGATCCCGTCAGCAAGGATGCCGCCCTCCTGGTCACGCTCCCGCCCGGCAACTACACCGTGCAAGTCTCCGGGGCCGAAGACGGCACCGGCGTGGCCCTGGTGGAGCTCTACGAGCTGCCCTGAGCGCGGCGGGTAGCGGCGGGGTGAGCGGGCACGGCGCGGTGGGGCCGCGCCGCTCGACGGGCGGGGGCGGCGGGGTGGGGAGGTTTAGACATTGCGGAGGGAGGGTCGCGCGGCTTGGGTCGGCGGCGATGATGGTGCGACATGCGGTACGGGTTTTGCGGTGGTGGGTGCTGCCGATGCTGGCGGCGGCGGCGGCGTGGGGGCAGGCGGCGGGCACGCCCACGCTCACCTTTACCCAGGCGCCGTACCTTTTCCGCGCCGACCGGGCGACGCTGACGGTGCGGGCCTCCCACCCAGCCACGTACGTGGTGCAGTGGTACAAGGATGGGCAGATGCTGGGCAACAGGACCAACTACTCGGGGAGTACCGCGCTCACGCGGCAGATCGACTCGGTGGAGGCGAGCGATGCGGGAGAGTACTGGCTGGAGCTGACGACGACGGCGGGCGTGCGGGTGACGAGTCCGCGGGTGCGCTTTTCGGTGGTGGAGCCGATCGTCTTTCTCGAGCAGCCGAAGGGGCGGGCTGCGCCGCTGCGCGTGGGGGAGACCACCACGACCTCTGTCAGCGTGGTGGGGCCGGGCACGATCTCGTACCAGTGGTACCGCACGGGCTTGTTCGATACTCCCATCGAGGGCGCGACGGAGAGCACGCTCACGGTGCGCGGCGATGCGGCGTACGGCGAGATGGCGATCGTGGCCGAAGCGCGAAATGCCTACCAGACGGTGCGCAGCGCGATCGCGAGGTTTACCGTATTGCAGCCACCGAAGACCTCGGGGCCGCCACGCGTGACGGGCACGTCGCCCGACGGCGTCTTTTCGCTGCAGCTGCCTTTCGTCGAGGGCACGCCGCCGCTCAGGTACCAATGGTCGAAGGACGGGGTGCTGCTGGAGAGCGCAGGCCGGCGGCTCATCGAGGCAGAGACGGGGCAGCTGACGGTGAGCGGGGCCTCGTCGGCGGATGATGGCGAGTACCGCCTGATAGTGACCAATGCGTACGGCACGGCCACGAGCGAGCCGGTGCGCTACACGTACACGGTGGCGCCGAGCTTCGTGGCGGCCAGCCTGGAGGGGATGCAGTCGCAGACGGTGGAGGAGGGCGCGACCGTGCGCTTCAGCGTCGAGGCGACGGGCGCCCCCGCGCCGACGTACCAGTGGTTCTCCTCTGCGGGCGCGATCGCAGGCGCCACGGGCCCGAGCCTCACCCTCACCGCCGTCACGCGCGCGCAGGCGGGCAACTATTTCGTGCAGGCGACCAACCCGCTCGGCCGCGTGCTGGCCTCCGCCACCCTCACGGTGAGGGCGGCCCCCGCGCAGCCGGTCCCGACGACGCGGCTGGGCAATCTCTCGGTGCGGACGCGGCTGGCGGGAGGCGGGGAAAGGCTGATCGTGGGCTTTGTGGTCGGGGGCACGACGAGCACGAAGCGCTTTCTCCTGCGCGGGGTGGGGCCGGGGCTGCGGCAGTTTGGCGTGGGCGAGGCCGCGGAGGCGGCGACGGTGGCGCTGTACCGCGATGGCGGTACGGAGCTCGCACGGGCCGCGACGTGGGAGCCGCGGTGGCAGACCGAAGTGTTTCCGGCGGTGGGCGCCTTTGCGCTGCCGCCCGGCTCGCGCGATGGCGTGATCTCGCTCCAGGCGGATGCGCGCTCGTACACGGCGCACGTGGAGGCGGCCGGCGGCGGCGAGGTGCTCGCGGAGCTCTACGACCGGGATGCGCAGGGGCACGGGGCGCGCTTCATCAATCTCTCGGCCCGGGGCCGGGCCGGCGGCGGCCAGTCGCTGATCGCGGGCATCGTGGTGACGGGCACCGGGCGGCACGACATGCTGGTGCGCGGCGTCGGGCCCACGCTGGGCGACCTGGGCGTGGGCGATGCGATCGCCGCGCCGCAGTTGCGGCTGTACCTGATCGGCGCGGAAGGCCCGGCGCTGCTGGCGACGCACACCGGGTGGCTGGAGGGGCTGGGCGACGCCTTCGCGCGCGCGGGCGCTTTCCCCTTGCGGGCCGGCTCGCGGGATGCCGCGATGCTGCTGCGGCTCGTGCCCGGCGCGTACACCGTGGAGCTCACCAATCTCGAGCCCGCCGCCGGCACCGCGCTCATCGAGGTGTACGAGATGCGCGAGGCGCGGTAGGCGTGCTGCGCCGCAGACACGCGGGCGGGCTCCACCCGCCGCGCTGCGGCGGTGCCGCGAGGGGGGCGCGCGACGCAGGGCAGGGAGGAGAGTTAAGCGCTCTTTGTGTTTTCTCGCTAATATTTTCGGGAACTGGGAGTCTCCCGGGAGGTATCCTTACCCCATGCGCTCTGTACCGCTTTCCAAGTTCATTCCCGTGCTGCTGGCTGCCGCGACGCTGACTGGGCCGGCGCGAGCGTGCCTCAATGGGCACGACTTGCGCGGGCCCTTCAAGGCGCCGCAGCGGCCGGGCGAGAGGGCGATCGCCGATGCGCCGCCGCTCGGGGCGCCCAAGATCGAGCTCTCGCTGCCGGGGCTCGCGCCGCAGGTGGCCGCGCCGGGGGCGAGCGTGGCGGAGGCGGCGGCGCTGGAGGCGTATGGATTGTACGCGACGGAGTTTGAGCGGGCCCGGATGTCGCCGCTCAACCGGACTTTCGGGCGGCGCATCGACTATACGGTGGCGCTGATCCGGCTGGGGCGCGTGGGCGAGGCGATCGTGGAGTTGGAGGCGCTCGAGCAGGCCTTCCCGGGCCAGTACGCCACGGCGGCCAATCTCGGCACGGCCTACGAACTGGCGGGGCGAAACGCCGAGGCGCTGGCGTGGATCACGCGCGGCATCGAGCGCAACCCGGGCTCGCACCAGGGCACGGAGTGGCTGCACGTGGCGATCCTCCGGGCAAAGCTGCAACTGGAGGCCGATCCCTCGTGGCTGGCGCGGCACAGCGTGCTGGATGAGGCGGAGCCGCGGCCGGCGGTCGATGTGCTGCTCGCGATCGAGTACCAGCTCGACGAGCGGCTGGTCTTTGTGCGGCCGGAGGATGCGGTGGTGTGCGACCTGTTTTACCAGGCGGCGAGCCGGCTGGATGCCACGCAGCCGGGCCTGGCGGAGCGGCGCGCGCACTACCTGCGAGCCTCGCTCCGCTTCGGCGCCTGGCGCAAGGCGGAGGTGGAGCGGGCGCAGCAGGGCTGAGGGCGCGGCGATGCTGGCGGGCGCGAGGGGCGGCCGTTTCTATTTCGGCCGCGGGGCAGGGCCGCGCGCCGCGCGCGGCGGCTACGGCACCTCGTAGATCTCGATGAGCGCCTCGCCGGTGGCGCCGGCGACGCCGGCGACTTGCACGGTGTAGCTCTTGCCTGCGCTCACGGTGACGGTGATGGCGGCGTCGCGGCTGCCGGAGGCGAGGGCAAAGGCGCCGACGGGGGCAAAGGTGGAGGCGAGCGCGGGAGCCCAGTTGTCGTTTTCCGCGATCTTGGTGGCGCCGTCGTAGAGCTCGAGGCGGGGATCGCTCAGCGCGCCGCTCACGCCAAAGGGCGTGAGGCCGGGGCCGATGGCGCGGATGAGCAGCCGCTTGTCGCCCGTGCCGCCGATGGAAAAGCCCGCGATGAGGATATCCGCGTCCGTGCCGACGTGGTTGCGCGCGGAGACATTCACGAGCCGCTGCGCATTGCCGGGCAGGGCATCGTAGGCCTCGACGAGCACCGCGCCGCCGGGAGCGCCCTTGGCCTGCACCGAGGCGCTGCCATCGACGCTGGCGAGCAGCGCGGCGTCGCGGCTGCCCGCGCCAAAGCCAAAGGCGCCCACCGCGGAGAAGGTGGGCGCGAGGGCGGCGCTCCAATTGTCGTTTTCGGCGGTCTTCACCTCGCCGCGGTAGACCTCGAGGCGCGGATCGGGCATGGCGCTCGCAAGGCCAAACTGGGCGAGCGTGGGCCCCACGGCGCGGAGGAGCACGGGCTTGGCCCCGCCCTGGGTGCTCACGCCGACGATGATGGGCTGCTCGGCGGGCAGCGTGGCGCGCACCGAGAGATTGCTGAGCCAGGCCGCGGGGAGGGCGGCGGGGTCGACGAGGGCATCCGAAAACTGGATACGCTCCACGCTCTCGAGCACGAGGCGGCCGTGGCGGCCGCTGACATCGGTGACGGCGTAGCCGCCGGCGAGCGGGGCGATCTGGTAGCGGCTGCGGGGGCCGGTGAGCGTCACGGTGTCGAGGCCGGCGGTGCCGGCGATGCGGGCATTGGGCGCAAAGGCCTCGAGGCCGCGCGCGCGGCCCTCGGCGAGGTAGTGGGCGAGGCCGCTGGCGAAGCGCCCGGCCTGCACGGCCGCCGCCACCTCCGGATACTCCGTGAGGTAGAAGTACTCGGAAAAGCCGGGCGCCCCCTGCGCGGCGGGGTCGGCGCCGCGGGGGCCGGTGGAGAGGCGCGCCCGCGCCCGAAAGTCAAACCACGCCACGCGCGAGACGTACCCCTGCGGCTCGTTCGTGTACGTGGCCTGCCGCGCGAGGTAGCCGAGCCGGCGATCGGGCAGCAGGTAGAAGGCCACGGCATTGTCGTACTGGCTCAGGCGGGGATCGCCGGCGATCTCGCGCATCGCGAGCGTGTGCTCGCGAAACTCATCCCACATCGCCTGCACAAACTTGCCCGAGCCGGTATTGATGAGCAGGCGCGTCGCCCACGTCTTCGGGTCGGTCGACCAGGTGATGCCGTCGGGGTTTACGCTCGCGCCGCCGTACGGATCGGTGGCGAGGATATCGACAAAGCCGTCGCCATTGACATCGAGGTACTGGGGCTGGTGGCTGCCGCTCGCGCCGAGGAAGAAATTGTGCAGCGCGGTGTCGGTGATATCGGTGAAGCGGAGATTGCCCTCGTTGCGCAGCACCTGGAAGACGCCGCCCTGCGTGCCCGCCGTGGCCTCCCAGAGCATCACGCTCACGATGATATCGGGCCGCCCGTCGTTGTTCACATCGACGATCTCGGCCTGGATGTTGTGGGACTTGTTGGCAAACTGGGAGCGGAAGGCCGCATACGTGCCATCGCGGTCGAAGTACGGGAGCGGCAGCGCGCGCAGGTCGCCGCGGCCGAGGCCGCCCGCGATCTCGAGATTGGTGAGGATGAAGTTTTCCGGCCGCTGGTAGTTGTTGGCCGTCTGGTACGAGTCGACGATGACAAACTCGGGTTTGCCGTCGCCGTCGAGGTCGCCCATCGCGCATGAGGAGCCGCTGCCGAGCATCGTGAGGCGGTTGTTGGCGGTGCGCTGCACGAAGGGGATGGCGGAGAAGTTGCCCGCGCGGTCATTGAGGTACAGCGTGAGGTAGCCCCAGCGATCCTCGGGCGGCATGCCATCGACGGTGGAGCGATTGATGAGGGCGGAGAAGAAGTTGTCCTCCGTGCGGTACGACGAGGCGAGGATATCGGGGTAGCCGTCGCCATCGTAGTCGCCCACGCTGGAGTTGTGCGACTCCTGGCGCGGGCCGGCGAGGGCGGCGCGCGAGAAGGTGCCATCGGCATTTTGCAGAAACCGCGCCGAGGGCGTGGGCACGAGCGGGCTCTCGTTGTGGCCGAGAAAGAGGAAGTCGTTGCGGCGGTCGCGATTGAGATCGAGGATGCGCGGCGTGGAGGTGCCGGGGATATCGGCGACGCCGAGCAGCCGCTGCGGATCGAGCGTGACGGCGCCCGTCTCGCGCAGGGAAAAGGCGATGAGCGGCGCGGGCGGCGGCGTGCCCACGGCGTCAAAGCCCTGGTACGTCCACCCCGTGAAGATCACCTCCGGATAGCCGTCGCCCGTGAGATCGCCCGCGGCCGAGTAGAGCACGGTGGTGCGCGGGGCGACCGTCGTGCCGAGATGCGTGCCGGTAAACGCGCTCGCCGGGATCAGCACCGAGGCGGGCAGGGGATTGAGCGTGGTCTGCACGATGGGCGAGCGCTGCGCGTGGGCAGCCACCGCGAGCGCCAGCAGACCGGGAAGCAGGAGGAAACGCGACATGAAGCGGAAACCGAAACCGCAATCCGGCCCCCGTCTCAACGAGAAACGGCGGGCCGCCGCCGCCCGCCGCCCGGGCGGATGCCCGCAGACCCGGCCCACGCGCGCGCTCAGTGCTTCACCAGGAGGCGCAGGACGACGGGCTCGTGATCGCTGTACTGGAGCGGGAGCTCGTAGCAATCCAGCGTCTGGAGCCGGGTGGAACTGCCGGTGTAGAAGGTGTCGATGGGGTTGGCGCCGGGCTGGTAGGCGCGGAGCTTGTCGAGGCCAAAGCCCATGGCGTTGATGTCGTTGTGAAAGACGCCCTGGCCGTAGGGGGCGTCGGTGCCGGAGTGATTCCAGTCGCCGCCGACGACGTAGTCGCTATTCAGATACGCGCCCAGCCAGCCCGCGCCGAGGAGGTAGGCTTTCTGGTTGGCGTAGGAGGTGGTCTTTTGCGCCAGCGTCATGGTATCCCAGCCCGTCGCGCCCCACCAGGCGAAGTGCTGGCTGGCGACGCCGAAGGTGCGGCGGGCGGTGACGGCGGCGCGGGCTTGCGCGATATTGCGCCAGAAAGCGGCGCCTGCGGGGAGCGCCTTGGTATTGGAGAGGGGATAGCGGCTCATGATCGCGACCTTCCACCAGTCGCCGTGCGGCGAGATGTAGGTGTAGGGCATGCCGGTGCCGGCGGCAAATTCCTGCAGGCGCGTGTTGCCCGCATCGGCCCAGTCGGTGCACTCCTGGAAGAGCACGATGTCGGGGAAGGCGGCATTGATGACGGCGATGAGCTGGTTTTTGCGGTCGAAGTTCAGCGGGGCCGGGGCGTAGTTGTAAGCGCCGTAGGCCACGTTGAGCGTCATGACATCGACGGTGACGGGGCTCGTGGTGTAGAGCGTGGCGACGGCGGCGGTGGTGATGAGGTGCGAGTGGAAGCGCACGTCGTCGAGCAGGCCATCGAAGTGATTGAAATAGCCGGAGGCCGTGGTCCAGTCTGCGCCCAGCACGAGATTGACCGCGCCGCTATTGGGCGCGTAGCGGATATTGGTGTCGTAGTCGTAGAGGTCGCCGTTGACATAGAGGCGCATCGTGCCGAGGACCTCGGAGGCGCTGTAGGTGCCCGTCTGCTCGAAGGTGGCGGCGAGATGGATCCACTGCCCTTTGACGGCGGCCGGGCCGACGATCTGGTGGCCGCCCGCGCCATTGCCCACCTTGAAAATCCACTTCTCATCGCTGCCGCGGACGTAGACGAGATAGCCGGTATTGGTGGCGTGGTTGTATTTATTGATGAGCACGCGGGAGTTGCCCTGGTAGCCGAGCGCGCGCGCCCAGGCGGTGAGCGAGAAGGTGCTGGGGCGCAGCGCGGCATTGTCGGGCACCGTGACGTATTCCGAATACCCGCGCATCACGCGCATGGAGCGGCTGCCATTGATGCCGAGCGGGGTAAAGGCGGGGGTGTTGTAGCCCGTGCCGTGATAGGTGCCCCACGAATCGGAGAAATTGTTTTCGAAGTTCCAGTTGGCCACATTGGCCGCCCGCGCAGGGAGCACTGCGGCGCAGGCCAGGGCGAGGAGGACAGAGAGGAAGGGCAGGCGATGGAGGGGGCAGGGGGTGGGCATAAAGGGGAAGAGGGACTAGGGCGGGGAGCGAGTTGCGCTCGCGTGATCTCGTCGCCCGGGTAGTCGGCCTTCGGGTCAGAGGTGCAGCAGGGGATAGGTGCTGGCGCCGAGTGCAGGCAGCCGAGCCAAAGACCGCAAATGCTCAACACGGTGCCACTAAAGACTCGGAGGGGGGCGCGTGACCTGCTGCATCGTCGTCGGGCAGGAGCCCGATTGTGGAGCCCTGCGTGCAGATGACGGCCAGTAGATCGCGATTGAAGCCAGTCTCTTCGGCGTGGCCCGATCGCGGGACCTCAAGGGTGATGGTGACCTCTTCGTGGCCCTGCGCGTCCTGAGACGACTGCAATCGGGTGATCACCGCGGGCGCGGACACTAAGCCGCCGCAGCCTGCACTCACCCGCGCACCTTGCTGAAAGGAGCCGGTGCGCCACGCACCGACGACGACGAGCGACTGCGCGGAGCCCTCGCTGACTTCGCGGATGTAGAAGCGCGCCAGATTAGGAGATGCCATCTCAGACCTCCCTTAAAACATGCGAATGGAGTGCAGCAATCGCTTTCCTCCCCAAAAGAGTCTGTCTGAACTCGTGAGAATGCGATTGCGGTCTGCACTGCACGGGGGTTGCGGCACGGCTTTGTCAAAGTTCAGGTATTAGGCTTGCCCCGATTTTTCGAACAGTGACGGGACCTGCGATAGCGTAGCGGCCTGTGGCCCGCTGCCGGGTTGTCCGCACTGCGCCCAAACGCGCGCTGTTTACGGCAGCAGGTAGATCTCGGCGAGGGCGAGGCCAGTCGTGTTGTTGGCGGAGGTGAGGTGGAGGGAGTAGGTGCCGGGGGGAAGGGTGAGGAGGAGGGCGCTGTCGGCGGAGGCGTCGGGGAGGGGGAAGGCGCCGGCGGCGGTGGCGGCGGCGCGGGCTTCGGCGGCGTTGGGGGCGGTGGACCAGCCGGTGTTGGCGCCGAGGAGGGTGCTGCCTTGCACGACGCGGAGGCTGGGGGCGGCGAGGGGCGTGGCGACGCCGAAGGGGCGGAGGCCGGGGCCGATGGCGCGCACGAGGACGCGGCGGGGCTCTGCGCCCGGGATATGGAAGCCCGCGATGAGCGCGCGATCGCCCGCGCCGACGTGGCCGCGGAGGGAGCTCTGGGTGATGAGGCCGCCGGGAGCGCCGACCTCGGCATCGTAGGCCTCGATGAGGGCGAGGCCGCTGGCGGTGGCGGCGGGCGAGCGGGCGATGGCGGTGTACGCGCCGGGGGGGAGATTGGCAAAGAGCGCGGAGTCGGCGCTGCCCTCGCGCAGGGCAAAGGCGCCGACGCGGGCGGCGGTGGCGCGGAGGGCGGCGGCATCGGCGGCGGTGGCCCAGCCGGTGTTTTGCGCGATGAGCTCGGCGCCGCGATAGAGGGAGAGGGTGGTGGCGGCGAGCGGGGCGGCGATGCCGAGATCGGCGAGGGTGGGGCCGACGGCGCGGAGGAGGACGGGCTTGGCGGCATCGCGCACGACAAAGCCGGCGATGGCGACATTTTCCCCCGCGCCGGGCTCGGTGCGGGCGGAGAAATTGACGAGGTGCGCGGCGGGGGCGCGCAGGCTGTACACGTAGGCGCGGAGGAGCTCGGCGCCCACGGGGTCGGTCTCGCCGCGGCCGACCGGGGGCATGCGGAGCGTATCAGAGCGGGTGATACGATTGAGGATCATCGAGTGCGCGGGGTCGCCGGCGGCGAAGGTGCGGTAGGCGGGGTCGCCGAGGGTGTTGCCCACGGGGCCATTGACGAGGCCCGCGCTGCCGAGGGCGGTGGAGGCGAGGGCCACCCAGGTGCGGGGGGCATTGCCGCCGGGGGCGTGGCACTGGGCGCAGTTGGCATCGAGGTACGAGCGGGCGCGGGTCTCGAGCGACTGCGTGTAGTCATCGGGCGCGGCGAGGCGCGGGAGGGTGGCGGGCGCGGGCGGCGTGGAGGTGGAGAGGTAGCCGGCGGCGGCGAGGGCGGCGATCTGGTTTTCCGCGCTGCCGGGGAGGGGGCGATTGAGCTGGCGGGTGTTGAAGCTGAGGGCGTACCCGCCGGTGGGCGAGTGGCAGGTGAGGCACTCGCCGCGGCTGGGGTAGCGCCAGGTCTGGGTGCGGGTGACGCCGCCCTCGCGGATGGTGAAGGTCTCCTCCGCGCCTTCCTCGGGGACGAGGGTGGCATCGGTCTGCGCGGCGTTCCACCGGTAGGTGAGGCCGTAGACGGAGCCGGCGGTCTTGACGATGAAGCGCGTCTCGAGGCGGCGGGCCGAGGCGGGGTTGCCGCGCTCGAGCTCGAGGTCGAAGTGCTTCACCCATACGGCGCCGGTGGGGAGCGCCCAGGAGCCCTCGGCGGCAAAGCCGTAGGTGGAGGTGGCATCGCGCAGGGCAAACCAGCGGCGCTTCTTCGCGTGGTCGGACCAGAAGGTGACATTGGGCTCGTAGTGGACGAGGCCGGGCGCGGGGGTGAGGCGGGCCACGTCGGCAAAGGCGCCGGTGGCGGAGAGGGTGGCGGGCAGGGGCGCGGCATCGGCGGCGACGGTGGTGAGGCGGCGCACGAGGCCGTCGTCGAGGTCGGTGATGAGGAGATCGCCGTGGCGGGGGTCGACGGCAAAGCTGGTGAGGCCGCCCTCGGCGGCGAGCTGCTGGAGCTGCGTGGCGGCGAGGGGGCGCGCGCCATTGTCGGTGAGCGCGAAGATGCGGCCGGTGAGGAAATCGCCGAAGATGTACTTGCCGTGCAGCTCGGCAAAGCGGTGGCCGCGGTACACGAGGCCGCCGATGATGGTGCCGCCGGTGGCGCGGCCGTATTCGAAGATCGGATGCGTGAAGGCGGCGGCGGCCGGGGGATTGGCGAGCGGGCCGGCGACGGAGCCCTCGCGGTAGGGCCAGCCGTAGTTGCCGCCCTTGGCGATGTGGTTGATCTCCTCGTAGGTGTTGAGGCCCACATCGGCGAGCCAGAGGGTGCCGAGATCGAAGGAGAAGCGGAAGGGATTGCGCAGGCCGATGGCCCAGAACTCGGTGCGCACGGCCGCGGGGTTGACCGCGCTGCCGTGGTACGAGGTGGCGCCCACGAAGGGATTGTCGGCCGGCACGAGGTACGTGCCGGGGTGCACGGCGGGGTGGGCGGTGGGCGTGAGATTGCCCGCGCGGCGATCGACATCGATGCGGATCACGCCGCCGAGAAAGCCGTGGTCGATGCGCTGGCGGTTGGCCGCCGACTCGGGGCCGCTCTCGGAGCCATCGCCGATCGAGAGGTAGAGATAGCCGTCGCTGCCGAAGGCCACGGTGCCGCCATCGTCGGTGAGGCCGGGCTCCATGCGCTGCGAGATCAGAGGCGTCTCGGAGGCGGGGTCGACGACGCCGCTCGCGATATCGGGCATGCGAAAGCGCGCGAGGCGATTGTACCGCACCCCGGCCTCGGTGACGGAGTACCACGCGAAGAGAAATCCATTGCTGGCAAACTGCGGGTGAAACGCCACCGAGAGCAGCCCGTGCTCGGGGTCGGCGCCGACTTTGGCCGAGAGATCGAGCACCACCTCGCGCGTGGGCCGCTCGAGGTCGCGCACCACCGAGAGAAAGCCCGGCAGCTCCACGACAAAGGCGCGGTGCGTCTCCCGCGGCGCAAAGACCACGCCCACCGGCGCGATGAACTTCACGCCGCCAAAGGCGGGCTCCATCGTGTACGTAAACGACGGCGCCTCGGCCGGCAGCCGGAGGCTCGTGGCCGCCACGCGCTCGATCGCGACGGCGGGCGACACGCTGGCAAACGACAGGAAAAGGCCCGCACCCAGAGCAGTAAGGAGACGCATAAAACGAAGAAGCAGGATGAGTTACAGTAAGTGTCGGCCTAGGCGTAGGGTAGCGTACATTTATATGCAATACCCGAGACGGGGTAGCGCATGAAAAGCGGACATGGCGGCGCGGCCGGGCATGAAGCGACCGCCGAGACCGCGACCCGGCTCGCCGTCTCCACCAGACACGGCGGCCCGCCTGCCCTCGCGGCGCGAGCGCCGAGCGGCACTGCCTGGCCGCTCAGGCGCGGCGCTCGAGGGCGGCGCGGAGAGCGGCGGAGAGGTCTTCGTGCTGGAAGGGTTTTTGGAGAAAGCCGGCGAGGCCCTTGCCGGTGAATTGGGAGACGGCCTCCTCCTCGCTAAAGCCGCTCATGAGCACCACGCGCACATCGGCGCGGAGGCGGCGGAGCTCGGCGTAGGCCTGCTGGCCGTCGAGGTGCGGCATGGTGAGATCCATGAGCACGAGGTCAAAGTGATCGGGCGCGGCGCGGAAGACCTCCACGGCCTGGCGGCCATCGGCGACGAGGGCGACGCCAAAGCCGAGCTTCTTCAGCATGGCGGCGGCGGTGGAGCGCACGGTCTCCTCATCGTCGACGACGAGCACGGTGCCCTTGCCATGCCAGGCGGGCGGGGCGGAGGGGGGCAGGGCGGCGGGCTCGGCCGCGGTGGCGGAGCAGGGGAGGAGGATCTTGAAGGTGGTGCCGCGGCCGGGCTCGGAGTACACCTTGAGCGCGCCCTTGTGGCCGCGCACGATGCCGAGCACGGCGGCGAGGCCGAGGCCGCGGCCCGTAAACTTGGTGGTGAAGAAGGGATCGAAGATGCGGGCCTGCGTGGCGGCGTCCATGCCGCAGCCGTTGTCGGAGACCTCGAGGCAGACGTAGGTGCCGGGCGGCAGCTCGGGCGCGAGGATGGTGCCGCCGAGGTAGGCGCGGTCGACGCGCGTGAGGCCGGTCGAGATGCCGATGACGCCGCTGCGGGCGCCGATGGCCTCGGAGGCGTTGATCACGAGATTCATGATCACCTGGCGGAGCTGCGTGGCATCGCCCTCGACGGCGGGGAGGCCGGGCGTGAGGTGGAAGCGGAGCACGGCCTGCTTGCTGATGGAGAGCGCGAGGAGCTGGGTGGTCTCCTCGATGAGGGCATTGAGGCCGATGGGCTGCACGAGGAAGCGGCCCTTGCCGGAGTAGGCGAGCATCTGCTTGCAGAGATCGGCGGCGCGGAGCGAGCCGCGGCGGATGGCCTCGAGGTACTGCTGCACGGGAGAGCCGGAGGGCAGCTCCATGCTGGCGAGGGTGGCATTGCCGAGGATGCTGGTGAGGAGGTTGTTGAAGTCGTGCGCGATGCCGCCGGCGAGCACGCCGAGGCTCTCTAGCTTCTGGGTCTCCTGGATCTTGCGCTCGAGATTGGCGAGGGCGGCGGCGCTGGCTTTCTGCTCCGTGATGTCGGAGATGAAGCCGTGCCAGAGCACCGAGCCATCGGGCTCGCGCTGGGGGAGGGCGGTGCCGTGGTGCCAGCGCACGGTGCCATCGGCAAAGCGCATGCGGTACTCGTGGTTCCACGGCAAGAGCTCGCGGGCGGAGCGCTCGGTGGAGTCGCGGAGGGCAGGCACATCGTCGGGGTGCACGAGGGCGAGCACCTTGGCGGCATCCTCGCGCACCTCGTCGGGACTCACGCGGCAGAGCTCGCGGAAGGCCTCGCTGGCAAAGGGGAAGCTCGCGCGGCCATCAGGCCCCAGGCGGTACTGGTAGACGACACCGGGCACGCGATCGGCGATCTTGCGCAGGAGCAGCTCCACGCGGCGCGACTCGGCGGCGTGCCGCCGGGCCTCGCGGGCGAGCCACATCGAGATGAGGAGGAGCGTGCCGAGGGTGGCGAGGCCCAGGGCGAGCCAGCGCACGATGCGCTGCTGGGTCGCGAGCTCGCCGATGACATCGGTGGTGAGATTGGCGATGAAGACCCAGCGCTCCACCATGGGCACGATGGAGCCATCGGCCGCCATGGACTTCATGGCATCGCGGATCTCGTCGGCCACGTGCGCCACGTCGAAGCGCGCGGCGAGGGCCATCTGGCGCTTGGGCGCGTAGGTGGGGAGCACGCGGAGAGGCACGGACTGCTCGCCGCGGAGGAGCGAGGTGAAGAGGGCGTACTGGTCGATGAAGGCGGCGTCCACGCGGCCATCGATCAGCTCCTGCAGCGCCTCGGTGCTGCTGGGCCGCATGACGGCCGTCACCTCGGGAAACATCTGCCGCACGAGGTCGCGATTGGCCCCGGAGCTGATGTGGCTCACGCGGGCGCGGGCGAGCTCGCGCGCCTCGCGGTACGGGCTGTCGGCCCGCACGAGGAAGCTGCTCTCCGCGCGGAGGTACGGCTCGGTGAAGTGTGCGCCCTTGAGCCGGTCTTCGCGGATGGTGAGCAGCACCCAGAAGTCCATGTTGCGCTGGTTGAAGCCCGTGCCGTACACCCACTCGAGCTTGATGCCCTTGCGCCGCGCGGCCTCACTCACCAGCTCCACGGCGAGCCCCGTGGGCCGGCCATCGGCGCCCGCGAAATGCAGCGGCCGGTCGATGCCGTAGCCGATGCGGTACACGCGCTCGCGATCGATGCGCCCGCCGCCCCACCACCACCACGCGGCCACCCCGCCCAGCAGGGCGAGCGCCGTGACGACGAGGACGATGCGGGAGCGGAAGGAAGATGGCATGAATGAAAGAGAGCGGAGCCTGGCCGGCGCAGGCTCCTGCGCCCGCCGGGGCTCCGGGCTGGGCCATCACCGTAGGGGTGGAGAGGGGCTTGTCGATGCCGCGAGCGAGGGAGCGGTAGCGAGTCGCCGAGGCCCCCGAGGCCCGGCGATTTGCACGATTCTGGCCGCAGCGCGCGCGCGTATGCGCACATATGCGTATATCCCCTGCGGGCGTAACGCGCTTCAATGGCGCGATGCTACGCTACGCGCTCCTTTTCGCCTGGGCGGCCGCCTCGGCGCTCGCCGCCACCGTGCCGAGCGTGCTGCCGCAGGTCGCGCGCGCCTTTGCCGCCTGGGATCGGGCCTGGACGGAGAACAACAACGTGTACCCGACCACGCTCGCCTTTATCGAGGCGGTGGAGGCTGCGCCCGCCCTCGCGCGCCCGCAGAAAGACGAGCTCATCCTGCGCGCCGCGCGGCGCTACCGCCGCGAGGCCTACGCCGCCGATATGGCCAAGCTCGTGCGCGAGTCGAGCGCCGGCGCGCTCATCCGCGATGCGCTGCCGCCCGCGGAGCGCGAGATCCTGCGCCAGCTCGCCGCGCACGAGGCCATCCCCGCGCGGCGCGGGCAGTACTCCGGTAACTGGCCGCGCGAGCAGGATAATACCTACCGCCCGGCCGCGAGCCCCGTGATCGAGGTGGAGGCCGCCCGGCTCCGCGCGCTCGATGGCGCGGCGGGTGCGCTCTACGATCTCGGGCGCATCCACGCGGAGGCGGCGGGCGTGCCGCAGCGCGGCTACTCGGGGCAGTTCTGGATCGCCGAGGCCGCGCGCCTGGGGCTCGCCACCACGCCGCCCGCGCCGGCCAGCGCGCCGGCCGAGCGCCTCGCCTTTCACGCGGCGCTCGCGGCGGCGGGCTCCCGCTTTGCCGAGTGGGATGCCGTGCTCCTCCAGCTCGCGCAGCTCGCCGACCGGCGGGCGCCCACGCCGCTGCTCGCGGAGCTCGAGCGCCTCGCCGCGCAGGAGCACGGCGGCGCGCTCCTCCACCTCGCGGAGGCGCACCGGCTCGGGCACTACGGCCTCGGCGATCTCGAGGCCGCCCGCCGCCTCCTCTACCGGCAGGCGCGGCTCGGGCCCGCGCCACAGAGCCCCGCCCAGCTCGAGCTGCGCCTCCGGCAGCTCGACGACGAGGCCGCCCGCCTCCGCGGCTTGCCCGTGCTCGCCGTGCCCGCCGCCTATCCCACGCTCCAGGCCGCCATCGACGCCGCCGCCCCGGGCCAGATCATCGAGATCGCGCCCGGCGCCTACGCGGAAAATCTCACCATCGCCAAGCCCCTCGTGCTCCGCGGCGCGCTCTCCCGCGTCACCCTCAGCGCGCCCCGGGCCCCCGCCGTGGTCGTGCGCGACGCCGCGGGCGTGCACCTCTACAATCTCACCCTCGAGGTGGCCTCCGACCCGGAGCAGCGTATCATCAACCCCGATACGCACCTCGGCGGCGAGCCGCGCCCCGTGCTCCAGGCCGAGCGCAGCCAGCTCCACCTCGTGCAGTGCACGGTGCAGAGCCCGGCGCACTGGTCGCTCGCCGCGCGCGAGAGCCGGCTCCTCGTGCACGGGGGCCGGCTGAGCGGCATGTCGGGCGGCCTCGCGCTCGAGGGGCCCGGCGCCGAGGCCGAGCTCGCGCACACCGCCCTCGCCACGGCGGGCGTGGAGGCCGCCGTGGTGCGCGATGGCGCGCGCCTCGCCGTGCTCCACTCCTCCGTCGCGCCCTACCTCGTGCCGCGCACCGTGCTCCGCCTCGCTGCGGGCGAGCGGCTGGGGCGCATCGCGGTCTCGCCGGGGCTGGAGTCCCTGGTGTTTGAGGATAATGGCGACGCGCACCCGCTCGGCGTCTCGCCCCTGCTCCGCCCCAGCTCGGTGCCCGCGTATGCGGCGCTCTCCCACGAGCGCCGCGCGGCCCTCGCGGCGGCGCGCGCCGCGAGCGAGGCCGCCCGCGCCGAGGCCTTTGCCGCATGGTCCGCCGCCGCCGTCGCGCTCGAGGAGTCGGAGCGCGCCGCCGAGGCCTCCGCCGCGGCCATCCGCGATCCCGGCCTCGCGAGCCTCGTCCAGGGCACGCTCTACTCCACGGAACTCATGCAGGAGCGCCTGGGCTACCCGTACCATCGCGAGCGCGCCCGCAGCTCGCGCCACGGCGCGGCCTTCGGCGAGCATCTCGCCCGCGCGCTCGCCGCCACCCGCCTCGACGATCGCGACGACATCGCGCTGCTCCTCAATCGCCTGGGCCCCGTGGCGCGCCTCTTCTACGATCGCCACGGCGGCACCGGCTACGCCGTGGCCCTCGCCAGCTCCGGCCTCCTCGATGCGCCGCAGGTCGTCGCCCATCCCGGCTGGCCCGGCGCGGCGCGCCAGTTTCTCCTGCCCGGCGACAGCGCCTATATCGAGCGCCTCCACGCCCGCCGCCGCGCCGAGCCCGCGGTGGCCCCCGCGCACCTCTCCGCCGGCTCCATCCCGTATCACTGGCGCGCGTACGAGCTGCGCCCCGGCGTCTCCGCCCAGTTTCCGCTCCCGCCCTCGGCCCACGGCACCAAGCGCTTCGAGGTGCGGTACGACGGCGCGTTTTTCCGCCTCTACCCGCCCGCCCAGACGATCCCCCGCAAGGCCTCGCCCCGCTACCAGGACCCCGCCTACTGGGCCGCCGACGAGCGCACCTTCCTCCAGGAGCGCCGCACCTTTCTCGCCCAGGGGGACCGCGTCGCCCTCGCGCCCCCCGTCTGGGCCCGGCTCTCCAACAACAGCTCCGGCGTGCTCACCCGCTTCTCCGTGGTGCAGCGCGACGCGCAGGGTCGGGAGACCCGCTGGTTTTACCACTCGCTCCTCGGCCTCCGCCACGTCGATCGGGGCGCAAATTCGTACCTCACGGATTGGGAGAGCGTGGTCGTCACCCGCGATCGCCTCTGCGACGATGCCGTGGCCCTGGCCTTCCACCTCGCCGTGCGCCCGGCCGCCGACGTCGTCCTCGACCCCGCGGCCTTCCGCCCCGCCGCCACCCGGCCCGCGCCGCCCGCGCCCGCCGCCCCCAAGCGCTAGCGCTCGCGCGGCAGCGTGAGGGGCGCTCGGGCTACGCGGAAACGGGTAGGGCGGGCGTCGCTTTTCCGTCGCTCCGATCTCCTGGCGCCCAGCAGCGGGAGCGCGGGAGCGGCGCGGCTCCCCGCCGCGCCCCGACTTCGCCGCTTGTCATCCGCGGCGCGATACCTAGCCGTAGGTAGCGGCGCGCCGCGCCACCTCCGCCCCCCCCGATCCCATGCCCAGCCCCTTCCGCGCCACCGCCATCGCCGCTCTCTTCGCTGCGCTCTGCGCTGCCCGCGCGCTCTGCGCCCAGCCGGCGGCGGCGGATGACTTTGGGCGGGAGTTCCAGGCCCTCTCCGCCCTCCGCGCCAGCCAGCCGCCGAAAGAGCTGCCCCGCATGAGCGATGCGGCCCTCGATTGGAGCGCCCGGCGCAATGCCGAGCTCCACGAGCGCGCTCTCGCCCTGCTCGCCGCTCACCCCGCCGAGCCCCGCCGCTGGGATGTGGTGATGCTGCTCACGGCGCCGCCGCCCTTTACCCGGCTGGTCACCGTCGATGGCGTCACCCGCACCGAGCGCGATCCCGAGGCCTACCGCGCCTGGCGCATCCGCTATACCGCCCTGGTGGAGGAGCTCCTCGCGGCGAGCGACTCCAGCCCGAGCGCCCGCGCCCGGGCGTACAGCCATCTCCTCGGCGACTACGCGCGCAACTGGCGCACCCGCCTGAAGACCCCCGAGGGCCAGGAGGTGCTGCGCAAGGCCGAGGCGCTCTACGCGGGGATGGAGCGCGAGCTGCGCCACAATCCCTCGCTCATCAATGGCGCGACCGCGCTCGCCGAGCTCCTCGATGCCGCCGACCCCGCGCGCTGCCAGGCCTTTCTCCGCCGTCTCCTCGCCGAGTACTCCGGAGCGGGCCGCCCCGATACCGATATCCGCGCCATGGCGGCTGGCCGCCTCAAGCTCCTCCTCGGCCAGGCCCACCCCGTCTGGCTCGCCCTCCAGGCCCTCGATGGCCAGCGCTTCACCAGCCGCGACTACGAAGGCAAGATCGTGCTCCTCACCCTCGCGCCGCTCACCTTTCCCGGCGTGATCGACACCCTCAAGCACGTCACCGCCACCTACCGCGACCGCGGCGTCGAGATCATCCAGGTGAGCACTGGCCGCCAGCACGATCTCTCCGCGCCCCCGCTCGCGCGCGAAGCGCTCCACGCCTACGGCGTCCAGCACGGCGTCACCTGGCGCGTCGTCCACGATGGCAGCGACCACCTCGGCCAGACTGCCCGCAGCCTCGGGCTCCACTACCTGCCGGCCTACATCCTCCTCTCGCGCGATCACCGCTTCGTCGCCGAGACCGCCTCTCCCCGCGAACTCACCAGGGCCATCGACATCGAGCTGGCGCTACCCGCCAGCCCGTAGCCAATCAGAGGGAAGTGGGCGGCCAGGATGCAGAAGCGCGAATGCCCCCCTTGCTCATCGCAGTCCTCCTGGCTCGTTTCGGCGCGCTTTCATAGCTCGCTCAGGGCATCGCAACCGGACTTGTCGCTCACTATCTATACCTTTGCGGGTAATACCTTCCCTGTGCTCCGAGCGATCGACGCAACGGGCAGTACGAGATCGAAACGGCTGCCTTTGCCTTTCTCACTAGCAACTTCGATCAGGCCGCCGTGCGCCTCCGCCACGCGCTGGCAGAAGGTGAGGCCAAGGCCGGCTGATTTCGCGATTGGCGCGCTTTCGTCAAGTTTTACGCCGTACGCAAAAATCCGCTGTTGATCGCATTCGGCAATGCCTACTCCCGTATCCGTCACGATGAAGCGAATGGCCGGGCGATCTGCTCCCAGGGCTACGCGGTCGGCGACATGGCAGACCGTGATGGAGCCTCCCGCTGGGGTGAATTTCACGCTGTTTGCTACAAGGTTGATCAACACGCGGGTCACCTTGTCTTCGTCGCCGTCGAAATGCAGAGAAGGAGCTTCAGCGACCACCGCGAGTTTCACGCCTTTCCCGTTGGCGATCGTTCGGAGCTGATCGAGCGCCCGGTGGATAATTTCGCTCGCTGAGCAGACGCTGTAATGCAGCGCCGCGTCCCCAGCCTGCGTGAAAAATCCGATATCCAGGAGCTCATCGACCAGCTTGCGCAGCATTTCCGTTCCGCGGCGCGCGATCTTCAGGGCCTCTTGCTGCGCGTCGTTGAGGCTCCCCACGTGGTGTACAAGGTCCAAGCTCATCGACAGGGACATAAGGGGTGTGCGCAGGTCGTGGACGGTGAGCTGCGTAGGGTTATGCCGAGCCTCCTCAAGCTCACGCAGCCCGATGAGTTTGGAGCCCATCTCCACCGCGCATTCGCGCAAGTGGATCTCGGTGGTCACCTGTGCTGCCAGCGTCCGTAGCATCGCGAGTTCATCGCTCGTCCATTTCCTCGGCTGCGTGTCGACCGCGCATAGAGCTCCGAGGGTATGTCCGTCGCGGCTCGTTAACGGCATCCCCGCATACGCGCGGACATTCAATTCCGCAACTGCCGGATTGTTGCACACGACCGGATGTCCGAGTGCATCATCGACCACAAAGGATTCTCCGGACCGCGTGACGTACTGGCAGAATGAATACGAGAGGGCGTTCTGCCGTGCTGAGGCGAGAGGTTCACCCAACCCGCATTGGCTTTTGAAAAACTGCCGATCGGTGTCGAGAATCGTGATCAAAGCAGCCGTTACCTTCAGGACGGTGCGCGCAAATGCGGTGATGCGGTCAAACTCAGGCTCAGGCGGGGTGTCGAGCATGCCACTTTTGAGCAGGGCGGCACGGTGTTCTGGGGATAGGCTCAGCTGGCTCATATGAACAAAGTATGATGATCAACTAGAGAGGCAGGATACGCAGGAAGCTGCGCCCTTGCCGTTTCGAATCGACCAGAGTGCGGTCGCAAGCCCGGCGGCATCTTCACCGTGCAAGCTCTCCCGTATGTTTCATACATTAATTAGCCCCATCCATTGGTGGAGTTTAATGGGTTAACTTTAACAAGCGGGTTTTCTTGGCTAAACGATTGCCAAGCTGAAAGCCGCAAATAGTTAAATTTAAGGCCTTATCGTTAACTATACGAGTTTAGAGGTAGTGCCTTATCATTAACTATACGAGTGCAATCTACGCCTGTGCTCTAGCCTGTCTTCGAGAAATGCCAGTGGGTGGCGACGGGGGCCTAAGGCGCGCGCCTCGCTGGCGCGGGCGATTGCGGGAGTGGGGACGAGGCGGCTGCGCTCAGCGACTCGTTCCCCGTGGCTATGGCCCGGATGGGCTCACTCAGCCGACGCTCTCTCCACGCTGGCGCGGTCGCCTCACGGCACTTCGTAGACTTCCACGAGGGCTGCGCCGGTGGTGGCGTTGGCGCCGCTGGCTTGCACGGTGTAGCTGCCGGCTTCGAGCGTGGCGAGGAGGGCGGCGTCCTTGGAGGCGGGGGGCAGGGCGAAGGCCCCGACCTGGGCGGAGGCGTCGCGCACGGCGGCGAGGCCGCCCCAGTCCTCATTGACCGCGAGCTGGCGCGCGGCGGAGTCGAAGAGGACGAGCCGCGGGTCGGCGACCGCGCCGACCACGCCGAAGGGGGCGAGGCCTGGCCCCACGGCGCGCACGAGCACGGTCTTGGCGCCGGCGCCGCCGATCACGAAGCCCACGGTGAGGCCTTCGCCGAGCTGCTTGAGGATGGAGACATTGATGAGGCGCGGGGTGGCGGGCGTGAAGCTCCCCTCCGGCGTGGCGTCGTAGAGCTCCGCGAGGATCCGGCCCGGCCGGATGCTGCCCACGCCGCGGGCGACATCCACCGTGTAGCTGGAGGCCGGCAGCACGAGGGCGGTCGCGGCATCGAGCGAGGAGGGGCTCGCGAGGGCAAAAGCGCCGACGCGCGCCATCGTATCCGCGAGCGGAGCGGCTCCGCCCCAGTTGTCGCTCGTGGCGAGCGGGCTGGTGGCGCCTTCCTGCTGCACCGAGAAATAGGTGTCCGTCTCCGCGTCGCCGACGCCGAAGGCCGCGAGCGAGGGGCCCACCGCGCGCACCACCAGGTGCTTGAGCCCGCGCGTGCCCGCGCCGCCCACGACCGTGCCGAGCTTGAAGGAGGGCTCGCCGCTGGCGAGCGCGGTGAGCACGGAGAGATTGACGATGCGCGCGGGGTGGGCGCTGCTCCGCAGGGCGACGGTGGCGGGCGTGCTCGCCGTGGTGCGCCCCGCCTGGTCGCGCACGACCGCCACGTAGGCGCCCTCGTGCTCGGCGCGCACGGCCTCGAGAGCGAGCGTGGGGGCGGTGGCGCCGGGGAGATCGACGCCATTGCGCCGCCACTGGTAGGTGACGCCAGCCTCGGCCGCCGCCACGGAGAGGATCACGGGCGCGCCAGCCGCGACGATCGTGGACTCCGCCGGCTGCTGCGTGAGCTGCGGGCCGTGGCGGAAGCGGCTCAGGCCGGAGAAGGTGCCACTGAGCCCGCGATCGACGACGAAGAACATGCCGTTGGCATACCCGACCCACGTCGTGCGGAATTGCGGCGAGCCCGCCGAGTTGGCGGAGATGCCGACGGAGCCCCAGGTCGAGGCTGAGCCCTCCAGGAGGCGCAGCCAAGTCATCGCCGATGCTCCCGCCACCGCATTTTCCACCGCCAGCACGACGAGCGCCCCGCGGCCCGGCCCGTAGTCGGTGCTGGCGGCCAGCCCGTAGCCATCGGCCCGGGGCTGCATGGGGATCTCGCCGCCGCGCGTCCAGGCGAGCCCATCGGAGCTGTAAAAGGCGTGCACCTGCCCCGTGGCGAGCCGCGCCGCGGCGACAAACTGGCCGCCGGCCGCGGCGACGCCGAGGGGCGGGAGCGCGGGGTCGGCCCCCGGCAGGGCGTACTTGCGCCACGAGAGCCCATCGCGCGTCTGCCAGAGCGTAGAGCCGCTGTTTCTGCCCCACGCGACGAAGCTGCGCAGCTCGGGATGCCCCGCCACAAATTGCGGCCCGGCCTCGCCCGCCTCGATGGAGACATCGCGCCACACGAGCCCATCGGCGCTGATCGCGGCATCGATGCCGCTCGCGCCGGTGCCGAGCGCGAGGAGCATCTCCCCATTGGCGGCGATGCCGGTAAACCAGTTGGAGCTGGGCGTGGCGCGGCGCGTCCACGTGCGGGCATCGGGGCTGGTGGCGATGAATTGGAAGGCCGGCGGGATTTGCTGGCTGCTGCCGCCGAGCGCCACCACGAAGAGGCCGCGGAAGTACACGATCCCCCGGCCCTCGTGGCCCTGCGGGAGCCCGGAGGCCACCCACGCCTCGCCGTCGCGGCTCGAGAGCACTTTATCCCCGCTGAGGAGCGCGTAGGTATTGGCGCCGTAGGCGAGGCCCCGGGCCGATCGCATCTCGGCGGCGAGGGTGGGATCGGGGATGCCGAGGTTGATCCAGGCGGGCTGGGCGAGCGCGCCGGAGATCGAGGCGGCGAGCGACCAGGCGATGGCGATGAAGCGCGCGAGGGGAGTAGGAGCTGGGATCTTCATGGGGAAAGCAGGCGGCGGAGGGAAATCCGATCCACTGGGGGAAACGCTCGCTGGGGGCGTCTCCTTACAAGGAGCTGGGGTAAGCTCGAGCGATGACCACGCTAGGCGCTGCGCCGCCCGCTGACGAGCAGAACCGCCTGGGCGGGAAAAACATTTTCCGCCCCGGGCGCGCTCGGCTGGGTGCGGGCATGACGCCGCGGTCGTGGCGAGAGCAGCGCGGGGGCTCAGGCCTGGCGGAGACGGGCCTCGAGGTCGGCGCGTCCCTGGCGGAGGGCTTCGAGCTGGGCCTGGCCGGGCCAGGGGGTGGTGGGCGAGGAGTCCTCCCGCTGGAAGAAGGCGGCGCGCTCCGTCTCGAGGATGGCGATGCGGGAATTGGCCACGGCGAGGCGGGTGAGGAGCACGCGGCGGTGAGGCTGGGAGTACGGCGCGCTCATGACGCGCTTTCCGCGTCGGGTGGATAGTGTGGGAGGGAGATCATCGGAGCGCGTGAGGTAGGCCACGAAGTGTGGTTCGCGCTCGGATAAGCTGCGGGATGCAGCTCGCGTGACGGCTGGATAGCCGCTGCCGGGGCGGAGTATCGCCGGCGGCGGCGCGTACACAAGGGCCAAAGGTGCGTGGTTTTCGCGCGGGAGGCGGCCTAGGCGGCGGGGGCCGGAGCGGCCGCCGAGGCATCGAGGAGATTGCGCACGGCGGTGAGGAGATCGTGCGCGGAGTAGGGCTTGAGGAGGAGGACGGCGCCCTCGATCGCGCTGTTTTGCTGGGCGAGGAGTTGCTCGCTGTAGCCCGTGGTGAGGATGACGGGGAGCCGCGGGCGCTGGAGGCGGAGGCGGCGGGCGAGGTCGGCGCCGGTGAGGCCGTGCGGCATCACCATGTCGGTGATGAGGAGATCGCAGGCCTGGCCGGCGGCGACGAGATCGAGGGCGGCGAGGGCATCGGCCGCCTCGGTGACGGCGTAGCCGAAGCGGGTGGCGATGAGGCGCGTGGCGGTGCGCACAGGCAGCTCATCCTCGACGAGGAGGATGCGCTCGCCGCGGCCGCGGGGGGGGACGGCGTCGCGGGAGTCCGCGGTGGCAGGCGGGGCGGCGGTGTCGAGGGCGGGCAGATAGAGGTGAAAGGCGGTGCCCCGGCCCGGCTCGGAGGCGACCTCGATCCAGCCCTGATGCTGCTGCACGATGCCGTAGACGGTGGAGAGGCCGAGGCCGGTGCCCTGGCCGACGGGCTTGGTGGTGAAGAA
>CAYZPV010000054.1:0-45277 GCA_964480585.1 uncultured Opitutus sp.
GCATCGTGCACCAGGTGAATCTCGAGTACCTCGCCAAGGGCGTGCTCAGCGACAGCCAGGGCGTGTACTATCCTGACACCCTCGTCGGCACCGACTCGCACACGACGATGATCAACGGCATCGGCATCGTGGGCTGGGGCGTGGGCGGCATCGAGGCCGAGGCCGGCATGCTCGGCCAGCCCGTGTACTTCCTCACGCCCGACGTGGTCGGCGTGCACCTCACCGGCGCGCTCCGCGAGGGCGTGACCGCGACCGACCTCGCGCTGACCGTCACGCAGATGCTGCGCAAGGCGAAGGTCGTGGGCAAATTCGTCGAGTTCTACGGCCCCGGCGCCAAGGCGCTCCCGGTCGTCGACCGCGCCACGATCGCCAACATGGCGCCCGAGTACGGCGCGACGATGGGCTTCTTCCCCATCGACGAGGAGTGCACCAACTATCTCCGCGCCACGGGCCGCGACGACAAGCAGGTCGCGCTCTACGAGGCGTACTACAAGGCGCAGAATCTGTGGGGCATCCCCCAGCGCGGCCAGATCGACTACTCGCAGGATCTCGATCTCGATCTCTCGACGGTGCAGCCCAGCGTGGCCGGCCCCAAGCGCCCGCAGGATCGCATCGAGCTGCCGAAGCTCGGCCAGGAATTCGTCACCGCCTTTGCAAAGCCCGTCACGGAAAACGGCTTTGGCAAGACGCTCGAAGAGTTTATCAAGACCGTGCATGTCGAAGGCGGCGGCTGGACGAAGCCCGTCTCCGGCGGCGGCAGCCAGAAGCCCGTGACCGTCGAGGCCTCCGCGGCCAAGGATACCAGCGCCACCACCGAGCGCGAGATGGCCAACAACCGCCCCACGCCCGCGCCGGTCTCCGTGAAGGCCAAGCGCATCGATGGCGAGGTCGGCCATGGCAGCGTGCTCATCGCCGCCATCACGAGCTGCACCAACACCTCCAACCCGAGCGTGATGCTCGCGGCCGGCCTCCTCGCGAAGAAGGCCGTGGAAAAGGGCCTGCGCGTGAATCCCGTCGTGAAGTCGTCGCTGGCCCCCGGCTCGCGCGTCGTCACCGACTACCTCGAGAAGACGGGCCTGCAGCCGTACCTCGACAAGCTTGGCTTCCAGACGGTGGGATATGGCTGCACCACCTGCATCGGCAACTCGGGCCCGCTGCACCCCGCGATCGAAGAGGCCGTCGTGAAAAACGACCTCGTCGCCGCCTCCGTGCTCTCGGGCAATCGCAACTTCGAGGCCCGCGTGCACCAGAACATCAAGGCCAACTTCCTGATGTCGCCCCCGCTCGTCGTCGCCTTTGCGCTCGCGGGCCGCGTCGATATCGACCTCTCCTCCGAGCCTCTCGGCGTGGGCAGCGATGGCAAGGAAGTGTACCTGAAGGACATCTGGCCCTCGCTGAAGGACGTGCGCGACCAGCTCGCCGCGGCGCTCAAGCCCGAGGTCTTCCGCAAGCTCTACACGGACTTTGCCGCGCAGAATCCTAAGTGGAACGAGATCCCGTCCTCGACGGGCAATGTCTACCAGTTCGACTCGAAGTCGACGTACATCCAGGAGCCGCCGTTCTTCGCGGATTTCTCGATGTCGCCCGGCACGATCAACGAGATCCACGGCGCGAAGGCGCTCGGCATCTTCGGCGACTCGGTGACGACCGACCACATCTCGCCCGCGGGCGCGATCAAGAAGAGCTCGCCCGGCGGCCGCTACCTGCTGGAAAACGGCGTGCCCTTCGAGGAGTTCAACTCGTACGGCTCCCGCCGCGGCAATGATCGGGTGATGGTGCGCGGCACCTTTGCCAACGTGCGCATCAAGAACCTGATGCTCGGCGGCAAGGAAGGCGGCAACACGATCTACCAGCCCACCGGCGAGGAGATGTCGATCTTCGACGCCGCGGCGAAGCACATCGCCGCCAAGACGCCGCTCATCGTGATCGCGGGCCAGGAGTACGGCACGGGCTCGTCGCGCGACTGGGCCGCCAAGGGCACCAATCTCCTCGGCGTGAAGGTCGTGGTGGCGCAGAGCTTCGAGCGCATCCATCGCTCCAACCTCGTCGGCATGGGCGTGTTGCCCCTGCAGTTCAAGGAAGGCACGACGGCGCAGACCCTGAAGCTCGACGGCACGGAGACCTTTGACGTGCTCGGCCTGAGCCCGGCGATCAAGCCGCAGCAGGATCTCACGCTCCGCATCACCCGCAAGGAGGGCATCGTGGAATTGGTGCCGGTGCGCTGCCGCATCGATACGCCCATCGAGATCGATTATTACCAGCACGGCGGCATCCTCCCGTACGTACTGCGCCAGATCGTGGCCCGCTCGTAAGCACTCCTCGCTCACACAAACCCCTTGCGGCGCAAGCGCTAAACCGCGTCTGCGCCGTAGGGTAGTTTCCGAAGGCGCCCGGGTGTTCGCCCCGCTTGCATTGGGGGCGTACCCGGACCACCTTTCAGTTGGTTATCCTGGGGCCGATAACTCTTCAACGATGTCAGAAACTGCAAGCAAGTCGGTGTACTCGGTCGATGCATTTTCCGACCCGGTGGTGGTGCGCGTGGATGGCCGCGCGTGCTTCCAGAACAGCAGTGCGCTGCACGATTTCATCGTGGAGCGGCTCAAGGCGGGGAGGCGCCGCTTCGTCATCGATTTCCAGCAATGCGCGAGCATGGATAGCACCTTTCTAGGCGTGCTCGCCGGCGCCGCGATCGAGCTGCGCAAGCTCGCCAACGATGCGAGCCTGGTCGTGACGCGCGTGAGCCCGCGCAACATGGAGCTGATGCGCAATCTCGGCCTGCACCGGCTGCTCATCATCGACGCCGCCGACAGCATCAACCTGCCCAAGTGCGACACGGCGCTGGAGGCGCGGCGCTGCACCGAGATCGAGAGCGCGCGGCAGGTGCTCGCCGCGCACGAAAATCTCGTGCGCGCCGACGAGGCCAATCGCGCGAAATTTCAGGATGTGCTGTCGTTTCTGCGCACGCGCGTGGAGCAGGGTTAAGGCGAGGGCGGGTTGAGGGGCAGGGGAGGACGACCGGCCGCGCGGCATCGGAGCGGTGGGGGCGACGCTCGCGGCGGGGGGCGGGCGTCGGGACTTTCGGCGCACGTGTAGGGACTTTGCGCGGTGCGCCCGCACCGGCGCCGCGGCGCTCGGTCCAGCGCAGGCTCTCCGCCTATGAATACGATCTCCTACTGGCTCTCCTCGGTGCACCGTCCCGCGTTTCCCGCGCTCGATCGCGATGTCACCGTGGATGTGGCGGTGATCGGCGGCGGCATCACGGGCGTGACGGCGGCCTATCTCCTCAAGCGGGCCGGCCTGAAGGTGGCGCTGCTGGAGCGGGGTAGTATCGGAGGAGTGGATACGGGCCACACCACCGCGCATGTGACAGCCGTGCCGGATACGCGCCTGCATGAGATCGCGAGGCGATTTGGGCGCGACGCGGCGCGCGCGGTGTGGGATGCGGGCGGCGCAGCGATCGACCAGATCGTGAGCTGATGCGCGCGGAAGCGATAGAGTGCGATTTCCGCTGGGTGCCAGGTTTCCTGCACGCGCCCACGGAGGCGGCGGACGGGGCGGCGGTGGAGGAGCTCAAGGAGGAGTGGGCGATGGCGCAGGAGCTCGGCATCGAGGCCACGTTCATGAGCAGCGTGCCGAGTCTCCAGGCACCCGGCCTGCGCTTTCGCCACCAAGCCATCTTCCATCCGCTGAAATATCTCCTGCCCCTGGCGGCCCGCATACCGGGCGACGGCAGCCATGTCTTCGAGGGCAGCGCGGCGGAGACTATTTCGGAGGATCCCCTGGAGGTCGCCTCGGGCGACCATCGCATCCGCTGCGGCCATCTCGTGCTCGCGACCCACAATCCCCTGATGGGCAACAGCGGCGCGGTCGCCGCCGCGCTCTTTCAGACGAAGCTGGCCCTCTACTCCACCTATGCCATCGGCGCGAAGCTACCGACCGGGCATTTTCAGGAGGCCTCCTTCTGGGATACGGCCGAGCCTTACCACTACCTCCGCGTGGAGCAGCGCGCGGAGCAGGACTACGCAATCTTTGGCGGCGGCGATCACAAGACCGGCCAGTCCGAGGATACCAGCCAGGTCTATCACGAGCTCGAACGAAAGCTGCGCGCCCTCGTGCCCGAGGCCCAGGTGGATCACCGCTGGTCGGGGCAGGTGATCGAGACGCACGATGGCCTGCCGTACATCGGCGAGACCGCCGAGAAGCAATTTGCCGCCACGGGATTTGCGGGCAATGGCATGACGTTGGGCACCTTGGGTGCGATGATGGCCGCCGATCACATCCTGGGGCGGAAAAACCCGTGGCGCGATCTCTTCGATGTCCATCGCAGGAAACTGCTCGGCGGCACCTGGTCGTACGTGAAGGAGAACATCGACTACCCGTACTACCTCGCGCGAAACTGGCTGGCGAAGAGCGAGGGCACGTCGCTCGCGGAGCTGCGGCCGGGGGATGGCAAGATCCTCGCGCTCCACGGGCGGAAGGTCGCAGCCTCGCGCTCGGATACCGGCGAGATCAGCCTCTGCTCGCCGGTGTGCACGCATCTCCAGTGCATCGTGGCGTGGAACAACGCGGAGCGCACGTGGGATTGCCCCTGCCACGGCTCGCGCTTCACGGCGGGTGGCGAGGTGATCTCCGGCCCGGCGGAGGAGCCCCTGGCCAGGGTGGATGAGCGGGGCGAGCCGGTGGAGCCGGGAAAGAGCGATCGCGACTGAGCGGAGCGCGGAGTGAGGCGACCCGAGGAGGCGGGCGTGGGATGATTTCCCTGTATCCCATGGGGCACTACAAGGCGACGGCGTCGGGAGGAAGGAGACGCGGAAAAAACTTTGCGCCGCGCGATGTTTTTCTGCCACGCGGCGCGCTGGCGGCTGTCCTGCGCTGGGCCGGCTTCGACGATCCTCTGTCACTCATCAGGAAACACTCACTCGAGAAAGGAAAAGAGAGCTATGAATCCGCAAAACTCATTGGCAGCGCAACCCGGCAGCTCACCCTCGGCGCACAGCGCGCAGGAAGTGGGGCGGGCGCTGAAATCGGCGGCGAGCGACTGCGCCTCCGGCCTCAAGGCCGGGGCCGCGCGCGTGACGCAAGCCCGCAAAGACGCCGCCGTCGAGCGCATCGACGGACTTGGGCAATCGATCGACGAGACCGCCCGCGCGCTGGAGGAGAAGGATCCCAATATCGCCTGGTTTGCGCATCGCGCCGCCGAGCGCGTGCAGCGCGTGGCCGACTACCTGCGGGAGCGCGATTTCGCGAGCCTGCGCGAGGATTGCAGCGACCTGGCGCGCCGGCATCCGGCGGCGTTCTTCGGCGGGCTCTTCGTGGCCGGCCTCGTGGTCGGAAACATGTTGAAGGCCACCGCGCGCGGCGCGGCATCGAGCGGCCTCCGGCAGGGCTCGGAGCACGACGGGGAGGACTACCCCTCCCAGGCGCGCGGCCCCGTGGCGGAGGGCGGGCTGTACGATCCGTCGCCCGCGCCCAGCGCCGCGGCGTTGTAAAAAGGAGTCCTCGCCATGCATCTGGACTCCTCTCCCTCCTCCATTCCGGCGCTCCTCCGCGACCTGCGCGATGATACCACGACGCTGCTGCGGCAGGAAGTGGCCCTCGCGCGCACGGAAGTGGCGGAGAGCATCTCGCGCACGGGCGCGCAGCTCGCGCGCCTCGCGGTCGGAGCATTCATCGCCTACGCAGGCGCCATCGTGGCGCTCATCGGCCTCGGCCACCTCGCAGGCGTGGGGCTGATCCGTCTGGGCGTGGATGCCGACATCGCCGCCTGGGCCGCGCCCGTGGGCGTGGGCCTCGCGGTGGCAATCCTCGGCTGGGTGCTGCTCGGCCGCGCCCGGCGCGCGCTGGCTCACCTCGATCTCAAACCGCGCGAGACCCTCGGCTCCCTGCGCGACACCAAGGAATGGGCCGCGCACAAACTCCACCCTCAAGCATGAATCCCGAGACTCATCCCGATGCCGCGGCGCTCCGCTCCGACATCGACCACACGCGCCAGCGCATGGATGCCACCATCGATGCCCTCGGCGAGCGCTTCCAGCCCCGGCACCTCCTCGACGAGGCGCTCGGCTACCTCCGTCAGAATCACACCACCCTTACTCAACCACTCAATGCCATGCGTGATAAACTCTCCCATCAAGCCGACGCCGCCATGCACGCGGTCGTCGATACCGTGAAACAAAACCCGCTCCCGCTCCTGCTCATGGGAGCGGGCGTGGCCTGGATGGTGTACAACCGCCGCCACCCCGCCCGCGATGATCGCTACGCGCAGCACTACGCGGAAGATTATCCGCCCTCCTTCCGGGGCACCATCCACTACGACCCCGATGCGTATGCGGATCGTCCGCTGGAATTTCGCCCGCAGGGGCTCGATGGCGGGCAGGGGGCGGCCGACGGCGCCGCCTCTTCCCTGGCCCAGGCCCGGGAGTATGTGCAGGACGCCGCGCACACCGCGCGGGAAAAGCTGTCGCACGCCGGCGAGATCGCGCGGGAAAAATTCGAGGCGGCGCGAGAGCGGGCCGGGGAGATGGGGCACCGCGTGCGCGAGCGCACCGGCGAGATGTATGTGCGGGCCCGCGAGGGCGTGTCGCACACCGTGGAGGCCCACCCGCTCGAGACGGGCTTGATCTGTCTCGCGGCTGGCGTGCTCGCGGGGCTCGCCATCCCCACGCCCGCTCCCGTGAGCCGCCGGCTGGGCCCGGTGGTCGATCGGCTGCGCGACCGCGCCTACACCACGGCGGAGGAGGCTCTCCAGGCAGGTCGCCGCGCCACGCAGGCGGCGGTGGCAGCCGCCAAAGAGGAAATCCGCCCGGCGGCAGCCGCCGCCGAGCGCGCGGTGTCGGGCGACGGCGCCCTGACGCAGCCCTCCGCCACTGGCACGGCGGGAGGCGCGCCCACCGGCCCCACGGTGTCGGTGAGCCCCTCATCCTGAGGCCCGGCTTGGCCGGAGTCACACTTCAGCGGCGCGGAGGATGGCCTCCGCGCCGCTTTTTATTTGCTCCCGGGAAGCGGGGGGCGGCGGAGGGCCGGGCGAAGCGCGCGCGGAAACGATTTAAAAACGTGGCGCGGCGCGCGAGGATCGCTCAAGGTTTTAGGCTGCGCGAAATAAATATCATGAATAAAAATCCCCTTCGCTTTTTCTTTCTCGCCCTAGCCCTCGTCGCGGGGGCCTGGGCGGCGCCCGTGCCGCCGCTCACCCAGAACGGCGGCACCTGGCCCACCAGCCATGTGCAGGGCATCGCGGTGGATCTGAAGGGCGGGTACCTGTACTACTCGTTTACCACGCTGCTCGCGAAGTACGACTTTGGCGGCAAGCTCGTGGGCACCCTGGTGGGATGGCAGGGCCATCTCGGCGACCTCGATTTCAACGCGGAGGACGGCCGGGTGTATGGCTCGCTCGAATACAAGAAAGACCAGGCCTTCTACATCGCGGTGATCGACGTGGCCAAGATCGACCGGGTGGGGATCGATGCGGCCAAGTCCGGCATCTTCCGCACGGTGTACCTCCCGGAAGTGGTGAAGGACTACACGGCGGACATGAACGGCGACGGCAAGTTCGACGGCAATGTGGGCAAGACCCCCGATCACCGCTACGGGTGCTCGGGCATCGACGGCGTGAGCTTCGGCCCCGCCTTTGGCCAGACGGGGGGCAAGCGCCTCCTCACCGTGGCCTACGGCATCTACGCTCATACCGGGCGCACCGACAACGACCACCAGGTGCTCCTGCAGTATGACACCAGCGGCTGGGCGCGCTACGAGCGCGTGCTCGAGGAAGCGGCGCCTCATCACAGCGGGCCGGCCGAGGTGGCGGGGAAGTATTTTGTGCGCACGGGCAATACGACCTACGGCGTGCAAAATCTCGCGTATGACGAGGTGCAGCAGCGCTGGTTCATGGGCGTGTACAAGGGCACCAAGCCGGGCTTCCCCAATTATCTCCTCTTCGCCGTGGAGGCGCGCACGCAGCCCGTGATGGGCGACCTCGTGGGGGTGGCCGGCCCCGGCGGCAAGGGCACCGAGCGCGGGCAACTGCTCGCGCTGGCAGCCGATGGACTCACCGACCCGGCGACCGGCATCCGTGGCTGGCACCAGAAGGCCGATGTAGGCATCCAGCCGATTGGCCACGGTCTCTTTTATCTCGCGGTAGGCTCCGGCCCCAAGGGCAGCCAGACGGGTGATCTCACGCTGCACCGCTGGACGGGCGACACCGCCAAGCCCTTTATCCCCGCGACCGCGGCCGATCTGAAGCAGGGCGGCTGGGTGAAGTGACGGGTGCCCGCCACGCCCGCGGCGCAGCGCCGCGGGGTGGGTGCGGCGTCGAGTGAGTCAGCGAGGGTGCGACGGCTGCTTGAGGGAGGAAAAAGGAGCCCCCTTGACGCGTTTGGTATTCTCCCGCTTTGCCCTCCGCGATGTTGCTCACGATCCCACCGTCTTCGACTTGGCGCCGCTTGGCGGCGGCCCTTGGCGTGGCGTTGGTGTTGTTCTTGAGCGTGCTGGCGGTCCGCCCCGACTGGCACGAGTCGCTCTGTCGGCATGAAGCAAAGGCTACGGCGTGCTCTCATGCGCACCACCATGGGCCGGCCTCGGCCCAGCCGGGTGGGGAGCACGAGGCGGGGAGCGACGGGGAGGCCTGCGTGGTCGCGCTCTTTGCGCAGGGGCATCTCCTGGCGGCGCTGTTTATCGCGCTGCTGCTTGCACTTGTCGTGGTGGCGCACGAGTGGGCCGCCACGGGCCGCGGGCTTGCGCTGGCGGCAGTCGATGTCGAGTGGCCGCATGGCTGCGGCCCTCCGGCGGCCTGAGCAGATGCCATTGAGCGACCGGGTCCTGCGCGATCCGGCGTGTCGGCGCACGTGATCGTCTCCCCCGCGGGGATGCGTGTGCGCGTCTTCCTGGATCGTGGCTGCACGGCCACGCCTGTCTCCCCTCAGTCCCCGTCCTTCCGCGTTTGCGACCTGCTCCCAAGGGGCAGGCGCGAGAGCCCTTTCCTGTCATGCTTCAGAAGCACTTGCCACTTTACTTTTTACTGCTGGCGCCGGTCGCGGCGCTGGCGCAAACCGCGCCCACGGTGCAGATGGAGCGCCTCGTCATCACGGCGAGTCGCAACGAACTGCCCGTCAGCCACGTGCCCAGCCGGGTGACCTTGATCGACCGGGAGGAGATCGAGCGCACCGCGGCACTCACGGTGCCGGATACCTTGAAGAAAAACGCCACGGTGGACCTCATCCAATATCCGGCGGGCGGCGGCCTCTCGGGGGTGGGCATCCGCGGTTTCCGACCGGAGTTTTCCGGCACCAATCAACGCACCCTCGTGCTGCTCGATGGACGGCCCGCGGGGGCCACGAGCCTGGGCAATCTCTCGCTCGATAACATCGATCGCATCGAGGTGCTGAAGGGGCCGGCGTCGGCGCTCTACGGCTCGTCGGCGATGGGTGGCGTGGTGAACTTCATCACCCGGCAGTCGACGGGGCCGGTGCAGGGCAGCGTCTCGACCAAGGCCGGGAGCTTCGAGACCTTCGACGCGCGGGCGCACCTGGGCGGCACGCTCAATCGATGGATCGATGCGGATATCGCCGTGCGCCATGTCGAGGCGGGCGACTATGAGATCGCGGGCCGCGGGGAGTGGTACCGCACCGCTTACGAGAGCGACTCGGGCACCTTCCGGGTGGGGACGACGTGGGGCGGCGGGTGGCGCCTCGACGTGAAAGGCGACTTCTTCCTGGGCCGCGATCTCGGCTCGCCCGGCGCGTATTCCGACGGCCTCACCGCGAAGTCATCCAAGGATCTCGACCGCTATGGCGCCGATGCGCGCCTGCGCGGGAAAATCGGCGCCCACGCGCTGCAAGCGACGGTGTATGGCAGCCGCGAGTATCAGACGACGTACCAGGAGCCGCTGAATGCCGCGACGTATCGCGGGAGCATCCGCGACACCACGTTTCGCGGCGCGCAACTGCAGGATGCGTGGTCGGTGAGCGCGCCGCTCACGCTGACGTATGGCTTCGACTACCAGAAGGTGAAGAACGATGCCAAGTCGTACACCGCCGCGGGCGCGCGCACGACGGCCTCGCCGGGCGACACGCAGGAGACCTACGGCTACTTTGCCGACGGCGCTTTCAAGCTGCTGGAGGAGCGCCTGATCTTCAACCTCGGGGCGCGCTACGACGAGATCACCGGCACCGTGAGGCCCAACGCCTTTTCGCCGACCAACCGGCCCGGCAGCCGCGATTTCGGCACCACCAATCCCCGCGCGGGCGTGGTGGTAAAGCCCTGGGGCGGGTGGCGGCTGCACGCGACGGCGGGGCGGGCGTTCGTCTCGCCCTCCGCGCTCCAGATCGCGGGCTACAACGAAGAGATCGGGGGCGGCCAGGTGCGCGTCACGCGCGGCAACCCCGCGCTCAATCCCGAGAGCGCCATCACGTGGGATGCAGGCATCGGCTGGGAGCGAGGAGCCTTCAGCGCAGACGCCACTTATTTCCAGACGAAGGTGAAGGACAAGATCTCGACCGTGGTGCTGACCAATACGGCGACGTATCGAGAAACCTCCTACCTCAACGCCGCCACCGCAGACCAGAGCGGCATCGAGGGGGAACTGCGCGCAGACTTGGGGCAGCTCGCCGGCGGGCGGCCCCGGGTGTGGCGGCTCGCCACCTCGTTTACCCACATGATCGAGCGCACGGAGCGACTGCCGGCGGGCCCGGCGGTGATCCGCAACGTCGCGCGCTTCAAGCTCGTGGGCGCGCTGAGCTACGACCAGCCCACGTGGTTTGCGCGCGTATCCAGCCGCTACGTACGCGGGATGCACGACCAGGACAACAGCCGTGGCTTCATCTTCACCGGAGGACGCGGCGGGATCTTCGAGTACCCCTCGTTTGTGGCCTGGGATGTCTCCGGCGGCTACCGCTTCACCCCGCGGCACGAGGTATCGCTCCAGGTGGAAAACCTCTTCGATCGCTTCTACTACGAGAAGAACGACTACCCGATGCCAGGCCGGGCATTCTACGCACGCTATCGCTTCAGTTTCTGAGCCCATGACCACACTCGATCACATCCGGGAACTCTTACATGGCATCGCGGGCGCGCTCGTCTGGCCCGTCATCCTCGGCCTGCTCGGCCTCGCCGCGGCGATGCTCTTCGCGGCAGGCGCCTACGCGGGCGAGGCCTGGGCGCGGGCGCGGGGGCGCTTTGTCGCGCGGAGCCGCACAGAGCGCGTGCTGGAGGCGATCGCCGGCAGCCATGGGGCGGAGGCGGAGCTCGACCTGCTGCTGGAGCGGGCGCTGCAGGACGACGAGCGGCGGCGCTGGCGTTCGCTGGCCCGCCTCAGGCTGGCGGTGCGCGTGGGGCCCTCCCTGGGCCTGATGGGCACGCTCATCCCGATGGCGGCGGCCCTGCAGGGGCTGGCAGAGGGAAATCTGCCGGCGCTCGCCAGCAACATGGTGACCGCCTTTGCCGCGACGGTGATCGGGCTCACGATCAGCGTGACGGCGTACCTCATCGCCGCCGCGCGCGAGGCGTGGGTGCGGGCGGATACGCAGGCGCTGGCCTTTCAAGCCGAGCAATGCCTCCGCCGGGCCAAAGGAGCACACTGACATGCGCTTCATCCAACGCCATCGCCTATCCCCCCACGGAGCCGCGCCCGGCGACGACGACGATCCGCTGGCCGGGCTCGCCAATCTCTTCGATGTGAGCGTGGCCTTCATCGTCGCGCTGCTCATCGCGTTGTTTGCCGTCTTTTCGATGCAAGGGCTGATGGACCCGGCGCAAAGCTTCACGGTGGTGAAGCAAAATGCCGATGGCACGATCGAGCTCATCACGAAGGAGCGGGAGAAAATCAAAGTCCAGAAAGTGACCGACAAGGCGCTCTCCGGCCAGGGGGTGCGCCTGGGCACGGCGTACCGGCTGGCCGATGGACAAGTCGTGTACGTGCCGGAGGAAAAACCATGAGCCGCTCTTTTCACTGCATCGTGCTGGCCTTGCTTCTCGCGAGCACGGCCTGGGCTGCGCCCAAGCGCATCGCGATCCTCTCGCTGCACAACGAAGGGGAGTTTACCGCCGCGGCGCGGGCATTTCCCGAGGTGCTGGCGGTGGATTGTTTCGCCACCGGGAGCGGGAGCGTCGCGCGGGTGAGAGACAAGGATCTCTCGGGCTACGACCTCGTGTTTGTGGAGGGCGGGGGCAATCAATTTGTCTATCTCATCGAGACGCTGGAGCGAGCGAAGGCGCGGACCAAGGTGTTTGTCTTCAACACGACGATGGTGGCCGGCACCCTGCCGGCGAAGGACCATCCGGCGATCCAGCGCTACTGGGATAATATCTCGGCGGAAAACGCCCGCCGGCTCCTGACCTACCTGGGGGCGACCTTCCTCGGGCTGCCGCTCCCCGTGGAGGCCCCGGTGGAGTTTCCCGAGCAGGCCTTCTATCACCCCGAGGCGGGGCGGCACTTCGAGGATCAGGCTGCCTACCTCGCCTGGTACGGAAAGGCCGATGCCCGGCAACCGCGCCACGTGTACGACGCCGCCCGGCCCTCGCTGGCGATCGCGTTTAACCGGCAGGACTACACGAAGCGAAACCTCGCCGTGATCGACGCGCTCGTGCGCGAGATCGAGCGCCAGGGGGCCAATGCGATACCGCTCATGAGCAAGGGCGGCGTGGTCTTCACCCCGCATCTCGTGCGGGAGGGGCGGCCGCTGGTCGACGCGGTGATCTTCACCGGGCTGCGGCTGAACTACTTCAACTACGAGGCGGGCCTCGCGCAGGCGAAGGCGCTCGGCGTGCCCCTGCTCTGGGCGCCCAATCATTTCCGGCTCACGCCGGCGGCCCTGGCGCAGGATGCGGGCGGCATGGCCCCGGCGCTCACCTCCGCCGCGATCTTCGCGGAGCGCGATGGCATCATCGAGCCCATCGTGATCTCCGGCCGCCGGAGCGCCGCGGGGCCCAGCGACGAAGACAAGGAGCCCATGCCGGAGCAGATCCGCTGGCGCGTGGCACGGGCGCTGGCGTGGTCTGCCCTCCGCCGCACGCCGCCGGCCGACAAGCGCATCGTGCTCACGTATCACAGCGAGGGCGGCGGCAAATCCAATGCCGGCAGCGACCCGGATGCCTATCTCGACGCGCAGGCGAGCATCGTGAAGCTGCTGCACACCCTGGCGGGCCGCGGCTACGATGTCGGCGCTGCGCCGATACCGGATCGCGAGGCGCTGAGCCGGCTGATGGCCGAGCGGGCGGGCAATGTGGGCAACTGGGCGCCCGCGGAGCTGCGCCGCCGCGTCGCCTCGGGCGACGTCGTCACGATCCCGGAGGCGACGTACACCGCGTGGTTTCGCTCGCTGCCCGAGCGCAGGCAGCGGGAGGTGGAGGAGGTGTGGGGCCCGCCTCCGGGGAAGGTGATGGTGCTCACCGACGAGCGTGGCGCGCGGCAGCTCGTGCTGCCGCGCCTGCAATTCGGAAAATTCTCGCTCATGCCGCATCCCGATTGGGGCTACCTGCAAAACGATGCGGCCCTGGCCTCCCGCGACGCGCTCCCGCCGCACCACCAGTACATCGCCTTCTTCCTCTGGATGCAGCGCGAGGCCCGGGCGCATGCGTGGATCAGTCTCTTCTCCAATCTCTCGCTCATGCCCGGCAAGATGGAGGGCCCGCTGCACGACGAGTGGCCCTCGCTGCTCGTGGGCGACATCCCGAATCTCAGTCCCATGCCGCTGCAGGCGAATGGCGGGCCGGGCAACAAGCGCCGCACGCACGCGGTCGCGATCGGCTTCATGCCCAATATCGTGGCGGCAGGCCTCTATGGCGATACGCTGGAACTGGCGGCCAAGCTCGCCCGCTGGCAAAACGAGCCCGCGGGCGCGGTGCGCGACGAGGCGGCGCAGGGGCTGCGCGACGAAGCCGTGCGCCTCAAGCTGGGCGCGGCGCTGGGGCTGGATCCCGCCCGCGCGCCGGTGGCCGACCTCGGGCGCGAGCTCGAGGCGTACCTCCGCGACCTGCGGCGCGAGCACATGCCGGCGGGCACCCATATCTTCGGCGAGGCTCCGCCGGAGGAGACGGTGGCCGAGATGGCCGCGGCGATGGTCGGCGCAGGGCTCGGAGCCGAGTTGGAGCAGGCTGGCGCCGCTGCCGCACTGCTGCCGCTGGTGCGCGAGGCGATCGCTCCCGCCGGCTCGGCGGAGGCGGCGCAGGAGCGCGTCCTCGGGCGTATCCATCCGGCACTTACGCCGCTGCTCCGCCAGGCCAGGGACTACGCGGGCCGCATCCGGGCCTGCACGCAGGAGATGACTGCGCTGCTGGCGGGCCTAGATGGGGGCTATATCCCGCCCGGGCCGATCGGCGATCCGGTGAGCAATCCCGCCACGCTGCCCTCGGGCCGCGTAACCTATCAGTTCGATCCCGCGGCGATGCCGACGCAGGAGGCCTGGAAAACGGGGGGAAAGCTGGCCGATGACTTGATCGCGCAGTATCGCGCGAAGCATGGCGACTATCCGCAGAAGGTCGCCCTGGTGCTGTGGTCGGGCGAGAGCGCCCTCAATCACGGGGTCGGGGAAGCGCAGATCCTCCACCTGCTCGGCATCCGCCCGGTGTGGAACAGCCGCGGCATCGTGATCGATGTGGAAGCCATCCCCGCGCACGAATTGCAGCGGCCGCGGATCGACGTGCTCGTGACCACCTCGGGCACCTACCGCGATCATTTCCGGGACAAGATCGAGCTGCTCGACAAGGCGGTGCGCCTCGCCGCGGCCCAGGCGGAGCGGGATAATCGCGTGGCGGCGCAATCGGCGCGGATCCGCGCCGCGGTGCTGGCGGCAGGCGAGGGGGCCGCGCGCGCCGCCCAGCTGGCCGATCAGCGCATCTACTCCTCGGCCTTGGGCGCGTACTCGCCCAGCATCCAGTTCCTCGCGGCCTCCGGCGATGGGTGGACGGGCGGCGAGAAGCAGCTCGCCGAGCTCTACACCCGCCGCATGTCGCACGGCTACGGCGGAGGGGAGGAGGGCGGCTTTAGCCAGGCGGCCTTCAAGGCCAACCTCCAGGGCGTGGAAGCCGCCTCGATCAGCCGCTCCTCCCATGTCTACGGCACTCTGGAGCACCCGATGGTCGCGGCCTTTCTCGGCGGCTTGAGCCTGGCGGTGCGCCAGGAGACGGGGCGCACGACGGAGATGTTCATCGCCGATGCCCGGAGTGCGGCGGGCGCGAAGAGCGAAGCGCTCCCGCGCTTCCTCAGCCGGGAGCTGAGCTCGCGGTACTTCAATCCCGACTGGATCAAGCGCATGATGGCCCAGGGGTACGACGGGGCGCGCTACATGGAAGGGCTCGCGGAAAACCTCACCCTGTGGGATGCCACGACGCCGGAGCTCGTGACCGAGGATCACTGGCGCCAGGTCCGCGATACGTACATCGACGACACGCTGAAACTTGGCCTCACGGAGTACCTGGAGCGGCATAATCCCCACGCGCGGCAGGCGATGCTCGCGACGCTCGTCGAGAATGCCGGCCGCGGCTATTGGCAGCCGTCGGCGGCGGAGCTGGCCCGCCTCAAGCAACTGCTGGCCGAGTCTGTCGTGGCGCACGGACCCGGCTGCAAGGCGGAGATCTGCCGAAATCAGGCGCTCGCGGAGGCCGTGGGGCAGTCGCTCGACGCGGCCCCCGGCCTGGCGGCGCTGGCCGCCGACTTCCGAGCGGCGCTCGCGACGATGCAGGCGCCCGGCGCGGCGCCGGGGGGCGGCGCGCCCGCCGCGGGCGAGCCCGTCACCGGGCGGGTGATCGAGGAGTCGCCGAGCGCCGCCGGCCCGCCGCCCAGCCAGCGCGGCCACCTCGCCCTCTGCGCCTTGGTGGCGGGCGCGTTGTTCCTGGCGGGGCTGGCGCGCGGCTATCTCCGGCGGAGCGAGTGAGCCGGCCGGCCTCCGCGCCCCTGCGAGGCGGCGCGGAGGCTGCCGGTGGCGCGGCGCGGGTAGCAGGGGGCAAGCATCCCGCCGCGCGCGCGCTCACCACTTTTTGTAGCCGAGGAATTTGCCGTTCATCACGATTTTCACGCGGTCGCCCTTCGGGTCTGGCTCGCGCGAGATATCCATGGTGAAGTCGATCGCGCTCATGATGCCGGGGCCGAATTTTTCCTCGATGAGGGCCTTGAGGGTGCCGCCGTAGACGTAGATGATTTCCTGAAAGCGGTACTGGAGGGGCTCGTGGGTGATGGTGGGGGCGGCCGCGCCCTTGTCGGCATACGCAGTGAGGGCGGCGGCGATCTCGGGGCCGAGCGCGAGAAAGTCCGCGACGCGGGCGGCCTCCGGGGCATCGAGGGCGTTTTCGCCGAGGCAGGCGGAGGTGGTGAAGACTTCGGAGAGACCGGCGGCCTGCGCGATGGCGGCCCAGGTGGTCTTCTTCGCGGTCTTGGCGGCGAGGATACGCTCGGTCATTTCGGATTTTTTCATGCAGGAAAAGGCGGTGGCGCGCACGGGTGTCGCGGGTGCGCCAGCCGAGCACGGGCGATGCCACCGGGGCGGCGGGGCGGGTGCCCGAGGCCGCAAAAAATTTGGCCTTTCGATGAATTATTTTCGCGATCGCGCGGCGGCCGCGGGCGGGTGAGCGGGCGCGAGCGGCCCGAGATCGCGGGGGCGGCGCGGGCTCAGGCCTTGGCGCGGGTGAGCTTGCCGGTCTCCCGCACGAGCTCCTTGTGGACGAGGACGGCGGTGTCCTTGGGCTCGATCGCGCCGCCGTGGGCGAGGCGGTGGGCTTTGATGTACTCCGCGCCGTAGAAGAGGATGGCGCAGGAATAGTAGATCCAGATGAGGAGGGCGACGAGGGAGCCGGCGGCGCCGTAGTTTTTGGCGATGGGGGTGTTGCCGAGGTAGAGGGCGATGAGGAAGCGACCCAGGGTGAAGAGGAGCGCGGTGACGAGCGCGCCGAGCCACACCTCGCGCCAGCTGAGGCGCACATCGGGCATCACCTTGAAGAGGAGGGCGAAGAGGAGCGTGATGACGCCGAGGCCCACGGCGAGATCCGCGCCGCGCAGCAGCCACGGGCTGATCGTAAACCACTCGCGCGCGAGGTCGACGGCGGCGGTGAGCGCCGTGGTGAGGATGAGCGAGGCGAGCAGGAGAAAGCCGACGGTGAGCACCATCGCAAAGGAGATGAGCCGCTGCACCAGGATCACGAGCCAGCCGCTGCGGCTGGGCTTGGCGGTGACACCCCAGATCTCGTTGAGCGAGGTCTGCAACTGGCCAAAGACGGTGGTCGCGCCAAAGACGAGGAGGCCGATGCCGAGCGAGGACTGGAGCCACGTGCCGGCCTGGAGCGCATTGGCCGCCATCGTCTTCTGCACGAGCTCGGCGCTGTCGCGGCCGACGAGCTGGCCGATCTGGGAGGAGAACTGATCGGCGGCGACCTCCTGCCCGAAGAAGAGGCCCGCGACGCTCACGGCGATGAGCGTGATGGGCGCAAGCGAGAAGAGGGTGTAGAAGGCGACCGAGGCGGAGTGCTGGAAGGCATTGTCGGCATTCCAGGCCTTGGCGGCGGCGATGAAGATGCGGAGCCAGCGAGGCATACAGGATATCCTCGAACGCGCGGAGGCCTCGGAGTTCCCTCGCGAGAGCGCGCAACTCGCGGGCGGCGCAGGTGTCGGATATCGTCGCGTGCGCACTACCCTGGAGAAACTCGACGCCGATGTCTGGCTGCTTTCCTACCCGCTCAATCTGCTGGGGATGGACATCCGGCGCACCACGACGGTGCTCCGGCTGGCGGACAGCCAGGTGCTGATCCACTCGACCGCGCCCTTTGCGGAGGCGGAGGTGATCGCGATCCGCGAGCTCGGCCAGCCCGCGTGGCTGGTGGAGGCGATGCTGCGGCACGATACCTACGCCCAGGATGGGCTCACCGCTTTCCCGGGGGTGCCATACCTGGCCCCGGAGGGCTTTGGCGAAGTGGTGGGCTATCCCACGCAGCCGCTGCTGCCGCCGCCCGCGGCGTGGGCGGGGCAGGTGGAGGTGCTGGAGCTGGAGGGCGTGCCCTCGATGCGGGAGACGGTGCTGCTGCACGTGCCCTCGCGCACGCTGATCGTGGCCGATCTCGCGATGAATTTCCCGGCTGAGCAACCGGCGTGGCAGGAGCTGCTGCTCAAGGTAGCGGTGGGCAGGCATCACGCGCCGGGGATATCCCGGTCTTTTCGCGTGATGGTGCAGGACGAGGCGGCGCTGCGGGCCTCGATCGCGCGGATGATGCAGTGGGATTTCGACCGGCTGATCGTGGGGCATGGTCAGCCGATCCTGAGCGGGGCCAAGCCGCGCCTGGCTGAGGCGCTCGCCGAGGCGAAGCTGCTCTGAGGCCGCGCCCGGATGGGCCGGGGCACGCGCCAAGGGTGCGTCTCGATCCGAAAAGTAGGTGAGCGCCCGCCGGGTGAGCGCGAACGCGCGCGCGCGGGAGCGTTCCAAGCAGCAACAACACCCTCGCACCATGCACTCCTCCTCTCCCGCGCTCCGGTTGCTGATCGTCAGTGAAGACTGGTTTACCCGCTCCTACTGGGAGCGCCTCGCGGCGGATACGGGCGCCTTCGAGCGGATCGTGACGGCCGACGATGGCTACACCGGGCTCGCGGAGCTGTGGGAGAGCGTGGCGCAGAGCGCGCCGCTCAACGTGGTGGTGATCGATCGCCACACGGTGGGGCCGAGCGCGGGGCGGCTCATCAAGGAGGTGCGGGCCGACCCGGCGACGCTGAAGACCTTTGTGGCCATCGTGGCGGCGGACAAGACGGAGCCGCGCGAGGGCGTGAATCTGCTGTGCCTCGGCGAGCCGGGGCAGCCGGAGATGGCGGTGATGATGGAGCAGCTCATCCACCAGGCCGCGCGGCAGTCGAGGCCCGCGGACATGGCGCGGGGGCTCCGCGCCGGGCGCGAGGCCAAACCGTGAGCGAGCGAGGAGCGGGAGGCGCGAGGTAGCGCGGCTGCTCGCCGCGCGGCGCTCTGCCTTTACGGAAACAATCCGCGGCTCTGCTTGGCATCAGCGACGCGCTGGATGCCGAGGGTGAGGGCGGCGAGGCGGCGGGAGAATTTGAATTTGCGCTGCTGGGCGTCGACGGAGGCCTTGGCCTTGTCGAGGATGGCGAAGAGCTTTTTGAGCACCTCGTCGCGGTCCCAGTAAAAGCTGGAGAGATTCTGCAGCCACTCGAAGTAGGAGACGATCACGCCGCCGGAATTGCAGAGCACGTCGGGGATGAGCTCGATGTCGCCGCGCTGCTCGATGATCTTGTCGGCCCCATTGGTGGTGGGGCCGTTGGCGGCCTCCGCGAGGAGGCGGCACTTGAGCCGGGGGGCGTTTTTCTCGGTGATGACGCGCTCGAGGGCGGCGGGGACGAGGACGGTGCACTTGAGCTCGAGGAGTTCCTCGTTGGAGATGGGCTGGCCGCCATCGAAGTCGCGCAGCGTTTTCTGATAGCGCACGTAGGCAAGGGCCTTCTGGAGATTGATGCCCTTGGGATTATAGATCGCGCCCGTGTAGTCGGAGATGGCGACGATCTTTGCGCCGTAGCCATCGAGGGCGAGCGCGGTCTCGCTGCCGACATTGCCAAAGCCCTGGATGGCGACGGTGGTCTTCTTGAGCGGTATCTTGAGATCGGCGAGGTATTGCTTTACCAGATACGCCACGCCCGCGCCGGTGGCCTCGCGGCGGCCCTGCGAGCCGCCGAGGGCGATGGGCTTGCCGGTGACAACGGCGGGGGAGATGTGGCCGACGTGATTGGAGTAGGTGTCCATCATCCAGCCCATGATCTTTTCATTGGTGCCGACATCGGGGGCGGGGACATCGATCTGCGGACCGACGAAATTGACCATCTCCTGCATGTAGCGGCGGGAGAGGTGCTCGAGCTCGCTTTCGGTGAGCTGGTTGGGATCGCAGATGACGCCGCCTTTGGCGCCGCCGTAGGGCAGGCCGACGAGGGAGCATTTCCAACTCATCCACATGGCGAGCGCGGCGACCTCGCCGATGGTGACGTGCTGGTGGAAGCGGATGCCGCCCTTGGAGGGGCCGGTGGAGAGATTGTGCTGGACGCGGTAGCCCTCGAAGACCGTGACGCTGCCATCGCGGCGCTGCACGGGCAGGGCGACGGCGAGGCAGCGGCGGGGGTACTTGGTGCGGTCGCGGATGGCGTCGGGTAGATTGATCGCGTCGGCGGCCTGATCGAACTGGCGGCACGCCATGCGGAAGACATCGGAATCGTACAGGGCAGATACGATGACCTTGGACATGGGCGGAAGGATTAACTACTTGGCGGGCCGTTGCAAATGACGAAACGGCCGGGCGACGGCGCGGCCACGGCTGGCGGGGAGGGCGCGCCCGCGGAGCGGGTTTTCCCATCGACGCGCGGCGCTGGCGCGGTAGCGTAAGGGGCAGACTACCCCTTTATGCGTACCTCCTCCGCCCCGGTGCTGCCCGTGCTCGCTCTCCTGCTCTGTGCCGCCGGCCCGCTGGGCGGAGCGGAGCCGCCGCCCTCCGCCAAGCCCCCGCAGCGCAGCGGGCAGGCCAGGCTCGAGGACTCGCTCGCGGTGCGCCTCATCGGCTCGTGGGTGCTGGAGAAGGCCACGACGCCGGGAAAGCCCTCGGGGATCGGCACGCGGATGAAGACCTTTTCTGACGGCCGCTGGGAGATCATCCAGCGCGATCCGAAGACGAACGCCATCGTCTTCAACCACGGCGGCTCGTACCGGGTGGAAGGAGACACGCTGATCCAGAAAGTGGACTTTGCCGGGGCCAGCACCAAGAGCCTGATGGGGCGCGTGAGCCGGTTTAAGCTGATCGTGGACAAGGATACCTACACGCAGATCGCGCTCGATAATCAATTCAACGAGGTCTGGAAGCGCGTGGACGACGTGTGAGGCGGCGCGCGCCCGCCCTCATGCAGACTGGAGCTGGGGCGCGGTGAGGGTGGCGAGCGGGAGGCCGATGCGCTCGAGCGTAGCGAGGAGCACGCCCGGGGTGGGGTGCTTCACGAGGTAGGCGCTGGCCCCGTAGGCGGTGCAGAGCCTGCGATCGACCTCGGAGGTGGAGCTGGTGAGCACGATGATGCGCAGCTCGCCGAGCTGAGGCAGGGCGCGAGTCCAGCGCAGCACGCCGATGCCATCGATGACGGGCATGGAGAGATCGAGAAAGACGAGCGCGGGGAGCGCGCGGTGCTCGTGCAGGCAGGCGGTGAGAAAGGCGATGGCCTGGGGGCCGCCATGGCAGGTGACGACCGGGAGGCGGATGCCGGCCTCGGTGAGGAGGGCGAGGGTGCGGGCGCGCTGCGTATCGTCGTCATCGACGACGAGGATGGGGCCGCTGAGCGATGAAGCGTGCATGAGGGTCTCGGAAGGAAGCGGTGGCCGTAGGGGGTGTGAGCCACGGACTAGCGGGGAGGAGACAAGCCGCCGGCGGGGAGAGGCAACGGATGAAAAAATATAAAGTTGGCCGCGCCGTGGCACATTTTTGGGGAAAAACGCGCGGTGTAGATAGACCCTTGGGGGAGCGGCACTTCCCGGCTCGGCGGGGGGGGCGCGGGCGGGGCTCGGCTGCCCCGCCCAGGTCTCAGAGCTGGCTGCGGAGGAGGCCGGCGAGCCACTCCTTGATCTTCTCGCTGCGGGGGCGGTGCTCCCAGGCGGCGAGCGTGATCTCACGGCTGCGGGTGCGGTCGGCGGCAAACTGCTCCTCGAGGGTGCGTGCAAAGTCGCGGTCGTACACGTTGAGATTGGCCTCGTCGTTGAGGCGGAAGGAGCGGTTGTCGAAATTGGTGGAGCCCACGGTGGACCAGACGGAGTCGACGACCATGATCTTGGCGTGGAGATTGGTGGGCTGGTACTCGTAGATGCGCGCGCCGGCGCGGAGGAGCGGGCCCCACTGGCCGCGGCTGGCGCGGCGCACGACCTTGTGGTCGATCTTGCCGCCGGGGGTGATGATCTCGACGCGCACCCCACGCCGGAGGGCGGCGGTGAGCAGCTCGATGGTGAGCTCATCGGGGACGAAGTAGGCCTGCTGGAGGAGGATCTGCTCGCGGGCGGCATTGATCGAGAGCAGGTACATGAGGCGGATATCCTCGCTGCCCTCCTGCGGCGAGCTGTGAAACATCTGCGCGAGATACGGCCCATCCGTGGGCTGCTCGGGGAAAAAGTCCTCCGTGTGCTCCACCTGGCCGCGCGTCTTGATCCAGTTGGTCATGAAGGCGGCCTGCATCTGGGTGACGACGGGGCCCTCGACGCGGAAATGCGTATCGCGCCAGTGGCGCTCGTCCTGGGCATCGCCGCTCCACTCGTCGGCGATGCCCACGCCGCCGGTGAAGCCGATGCGGCCATCGATGATGAGGAGCTTGCGGTGGGTGCGATTGTTGATGCGCGAGAGGTGGTACCAGCTCAGGGGGTGGTAGCGCTCCACGTCGGCGCCGGCCGTCTCGATGAGGCGGAGCAGCTCGGGATCCATCTTGTTGCTGCCGACAAAATCGAGGAGCACGCGCACGCGCACGCCGGCGCGCGCGCGCTCGGCGAGGGCGTGGGCAAACTCGCGGCCGATCTGCCCGCGCCAGTAGATGAACGTCTCGAAGGTGATGCTCTTCCGCGCGGAGCGGATGGCCTCGAGCATGGAGGGGAAGATCTGCACGCCATTGACGAGGGCGGTGACGCGATTGCCCGAGGTGAGGGGCGGGCCGAGGAGGCCGCTCAGCGAGCGGACAAACTGGGGATCGTCGGTGCCATAGGCCGGCCGGAGGCGGCGGCGGATGTGCTTCTCGCTGGAGAGGAAATTGGCCAGCACGGAAGCGGCCACGAGGCCGATGAGGATGCCGATAAACAACATCATGGCGCAGCGTCGGTAAGGGGACCCGGCTTGGTGAGATGCACGGCCCCGAAAGACCGATGCGGGGTGCACGCGTTCCCGGCGAGAGCGGGGGTAAATGCTCGCTGCGGCAAGGCCCGTAGGCCACCGCGCCCATCCGTACCTAGCGATCGCGCCGCGGCGGCCAAGTCGCCGCGGAAACGCGCGCCGAGCCATCATCGCGCTGCGCGTGGCCGCGAAAAGCCGAAGGGGAGCGGAGTGCGGCGCGCGGCGCGCGGGGCGCTGCGGGAGGCGCGCTCAGGCGGCGACGCTGCCCTCGCGGCAGCCGGCCGTCCAATCCGTCACCGCGTGGAAAAAGTGCATCAGCTCGTGCCGGCGCTCCGGGGCCAGCTCGCGCCACGGCACGCCATGGATCGCGCCTTCAAGCGCGAGGAGCGACTGCGCGCTGTCGACATAGCCACCCTGATGCAGCGCCTGCCAGGCCGCCTCCGCGCCCGTGGCGACCAGCTCGGCCGGCGTGCGGATGCGGACGCGGCGGAGATTTTCGGCCAGGGCAAAGCTGAGATTGAGGAGATCGGAGAGGTGGCGGGGCGAAGGGGATTTCACTCGGGAAACGCGATGGGTGTGGGAGTGGAGGGTGAGGCTGGTGGCGCCGCGCGCGACGAGGCCGCAGGCGGCGTATCGGAGCCAAGGATACGAACCGCCGGGGCCGGGCGATATGGGGTCTGCACCCCGCACGGCGGGGGCGTGCGAGCCTCAGAGCTTGGGCACGCGGATGGTGCTGATCATCAGGCTGCCGCTGATCGCGTAGATCAGGGTGATCGGGTGGAGCACCCAGCCGAGATCCCACGCGCCGAGCCAGATATTGAGGCCCATGCGCTCGAAGAAGAGCAGCACGCCGAGGAAGAGCACGATGAAGACGCTGGTGGGGATGGGCGTGCCCTCGAAGTACTTTACCTTACCCGATTCGTCGGCGAGCGCATCGGCGGTGGCGTTGAAGCGCGCGAGGCGGCTGATGCCGCAGCAGACGAAATAGAGCAGGATCACGACATCCCAGCCCCCGCGCAGGCCAAAGGCGTAGCCGACGGCGGCGGGCGCCATGCCAAACGAAATCACATCGGCGAGCGAATCGAGATCCGCGCCCAGCGGCGAGGACTTGCGCCGCCAGCGCGCGATGCGGCCATCGGCAAAATCGAGGATCAGCGCGACGGGCAGCAGCCCGATCGCGAGCCACAGCCAGCGGGGCTCGGGCGTGATGAGGAAGCGCATCGCCGCGAGCACCGCGCCCGCGCCGCAGATGCCATTGCCCAGCGTGAGAAAATCCGCGAAAACAAAGGTACGGATCATCGAAAACCGGCGCGGCCGGTCGACGGGAGCGGGGGAGCTTGCGGGTGCCATGATCCCTTATCGTGGTCTGGCAGGGGTTTGCGTTCCAGCCCTTATGCGATCGGGCGAGCGGCGGGCAGCCACCCAGGGCGTATGGAGAAAGCGGTGCGCGCCCGCGCGCGAAACAGCGTGACAACCCAGCGAGGCGCGTGCTGCGGTGTCGGCGGCGCGGGGCGCGAAAGGCGCCACCGGCCTTTTTCCCGCGATGCCGCTTCTTCCTCCCCTCCTGCCGTGCTGTCGTGCGCGCCGCCCCGCCTCGCGGTGGGCCATGCTCTGCGCCGGGCTTGCGCTTGCGCTGGGCACGCTGGCCGGGGCGCGGGCGGCGGACATGCTCGAAATCCATTTCGAGGCGGACAAGGGCGAGACCAGCGTACGCATACCGATGCAGCCGATGGCGCTGGATCGGCTCCTCTTCGCGGCGCCGAGTTTTTCCCCAGACCCGCTCGCGCCGGAGGCCGTGATCACCGAGGCGCGCGTGCGACGTCTCGGCACCGTGGCGGGGCGCGCGATTTGCGAGGCGCGGCTGCGGGTGATGGGCGATTACTATTCCCATGTCTTTATGCTGCTCGTGGAGGTTACGCCCGGGGGCTATCTGCCTTTTTACGGCCAGCAGTACGCGCAGGGCGTGCGTGTGCCGCGGGTGATCTCCGCGTCCTTCCAGCCCCAGCGCGCGGCCTTGGACGTGCGTGTGGACTACAGCGGCACCGGCGCACACCGCACGCACGACGAGATCACTGTGGGTGTGACGCCGGAAGGTAAGCTGGACGTATTCAGGCGGCGGCGGTGAAAGACGGCCGGGCGCCCGCGCGCGAAACAGCGCGGGCCTCGCCTAGAGGGCAGGGTCGCGGTGCGCGCGCAGCCAGCGCTCCAGGCGGAGGCGGGCGGAGCGGGGGCGGCGGGCCTTGAGGTCGGCGAGGGCGCGCTCGATCTCGCTGCGCGGAGACTCGGGCGTCTTCTTGGGCAGCTCGGCAGGTGCGGGGCGGGCAGGCGCGGGTTTGGCGGGGGCGGGGCGGGCGGGTGTGCGCGTGGATGGCCGGCGCGGCGGGGCGGCGAGCGTGGCGCTGGAGGAGCGCGCGCCGGCGAGGGCAGCGTAGTCGATGGCTATGACGCGGCGCGCGGCGAAAGCGGCGAGCGAGCGGGGGAAGAGGAGAAACTGCGCGCGCGCGCCGGCGTGGAGGCCGACGGTGCCGTAGTCCTTTTTACCGCCGCGCAGCTCCTGATGCACGGTGAGGAGCCGGTGGGCCTTGGCGGCGCGAGCGAGCGCGGGGTCTTTATCGGGCGGCAGCCAGGTGAGGTGCTGGCGGGGCTGCCCGGCGCGGGCGACGACTTGGGCAAAGCGGACGGTTTTCACCTCTGACATGGACCCGGCGGAGCGGGGAAAGTTATTCACAATCGAGGCCCGGCCGCGGGCGGCCACGGTCTGTGAGACGCCTATGCGACCGATATGGAAAGGCTCGATCTCGTTTGGGCTCGTCTCGATCCCGGTGCAGGTCTTCAACGCGACGAGCGAGCGGGAGAAGATCTCTTTCAAGCTGCTGCGGCGGCACGATCACAGCCCCATCCGCTACAAGCGCGTGGCGGAGGCGGATGGCAAGGAGGTGCCATGGGGCGAGATCGTGAAAGGCTACGAGTACGAGAAGGAGAAATTCGTGGTGCTGGAGGAGGCGGATTTCGACCAGGTGGATCTCAAGACGACGGAGAGCATCGAGATCCTGGACTTCGTGGAGGAGAGCGAGGTGCCCCCGATCTATTTCGAAAAGCCGTACTACCTGGAGCCGACCAAGGGCGGCGACGGCCCCTACGGCGTGCTGCGCGCCGCGCTGGCGGAGACGGGCAAGATCGGCATCGCCAAGGTGGTGCTGCGCTCGCGGCAGCACCTCGCGGCGGTGCGCGCGGAAGGGGAGGCGCTGATGCTGGAGACGATGCGCTTTGCCGACGAGATCTCGCCCGCAGCGGGGCTGCGCGTGCCCGCGGCGGGCGCCGTGGATACGCGCGTGATGGGCATGGCAAAAATGCTGATCGAGCAGATGTCGCAGCCCTGGGAGCCCGAGCGCTATGTCGACGAGTATAGCGACAAGCTGCGTGAGCTGATCGACCGCAAGATCAAGGCGGGCGGCAAGGCGCTGCCCGCGAAGAAAAAGGCCGCCGCCACCGCGGGCAACGTGATCGATCTCGCCGCGATGCTCGAGGCGAGCCTGGGCGAGGCGGTGGGCAAGGGCAGGGGGGCGCAGCCGGCGAAGAGCCGCCTCAAGCAGCGCGCGCCCGCCCCCCGCGCGCGCAAGGGCGGGGCGCGGAGCAAGCCGCGCGCGGCGCACAAGACGGCGGCGTAGGAGCCGCGTGCGCCCGCCCGCGCACGCGCGGCGGATTTTCCTGACGCCGCGCGTTGGGAACCATCGAGGGCGCGGCTGCACTATTTCGCGCATGGCCCTTTCAGGTAGACTGCGCCGGGTATGCCGGCGGCACCCATGACTCCGCAGGAGATCGACGCCGTGGAGGCGGAGCTCGCCGGCCTCCTCACCGCCACCGGGGCGCGCGTGCCGCTCTCGCAGTTTCGCTTTGCCGGCGCGGTGGGCGCGCAGGCCCTGCGCGCCATCCTGCCGTACCAGCGGCTGCCTGTCTACCTGCGCCGGTACCGCATCGAGTCGCAGGCCGACACGTACCGCGGTGGCGAGAAAATGGTGTCGATCGAGTCGCTCGAGCGCCCACCCGGCTGGGTGCGCCCGCCGCGCACGCAGCCCCGGCGAAAACCCTTTGCGCTGCTGTGAGTGCGCGGCCCGAGGCGCACCGGGAAACGAGGGCAAGGAAAATCGTGTAGAGAAGCGCCGAGGCTACTTGCACAGCGCCGAGGTCTTTGTAAGAGTAGACATGCTATGGCTCCAACAAAATCCACCACAACCCTTGCCGCGCGCATCAAGAAAGCGCGGCATCGCCTCAATATGACCCAAAGCCAATTCGCCCGAAAAGTCGGCGTGCGGCAGCAGAAACTCTCCGAATGGGAGAATGGAAAGCGACTGCGCGCCGTCTTCGACGCGATGACGCTCCTCAAAGCCATCGGCAAATCCTGAGGCGGCGCAGGCGCCGCTCGCCCTGCCCGCGCTCGATCCGCGGGCCGGGCGAAGCCGGCGCCCCACGCGCTCCCCAGTCCGTGCAGATGCCACGCGCCGCCTCCCGCGGCGCGTTTTTATTTGGCCGGCAGCCAGGCCGGGCCGGCGCTCAGAGTTTGCCCTTGCCCGCGACGGGGGCGGCCGGCGCGGAGCGAGGCGGAGGAAAGCCCTCGAGCCGCTCGACGGGGTCGAGCGGAGCAGCGGGCGGAGGATCGACCAGCCACTCGGCCTTGCCCGGTGGGAGCGTGAAGTGGCAGGCCGTGCCATCCCAGCTCGCGGCGAGGGCCGCGAGGCGAGTGCGCGGGATGCCGATGATGCAGGCCGTCTTGGCCGTCTCCAGATGCAGATCGAGCCGGAGCGCATCGGGCACGAGGGGGTACTCCGCCACCCTGAGCAGCCCCTCGCCCACCGGGGCTCCCTCGTGCGTGCGCACCAAGCAGCGCTTCCGGTGGAGCGGCGCAAACTCGGGCGGCAGGGGGCGATGGGGCTCCGGCGTCACTCCTCGTGCTACGGGAGCCTAGCGGGTGCGGATGCGGTTTTTTTGCGATTATTTGCGGGCGTGCCGCGTTGCTGACTCAAACGCCGGGCGGCCGTGCCGATAAGGAGGCTCTTCGTCGAGATGCCGTAGCTGCTTCTGGGCAGCCGCAGGCTCGAACACGCCTGGGTGAGTAGAAGTGCTCACGGCTCGTGCCCTTAAGGGGCGCGGCTGGGCGGCCGAAGGGGAAGGGTACAGCCCCTTCTTATCGATGAAAATGACTCTATCCCGCCAGATCACCGCTGGCTTTGCCGGCGTATTGCTGGTGATGGCGCTCCTGGCAGGAGTCTCCGAACTGGCGATGCGCGCCATCGAGCGCCGCGTGGCCGAGGTGGCGGAGGATAATCTCCCGAGCCTCCTCGCGGCCGATGATGCCGTGCAGCATGTGCTCGAGTACCGCGCGCTCACGCTCCAGCACCTGCTGGCGAAGACGCCCGAGGAGAAGCAGACGCTCGATGCGAGTTGCGAGGCGTTGGTGCAGAAGGTGACGGAGGATCTGCGCAAGTTTGGCAAGATCATCGTGACGGAGGGCGACCGGGTGCGCTTTGCCAAGGCGGAGCCCGCGCTGGCGGCCTATCTCGCAGAGGCGGAAAAGGTGCGACGCCTGAGCGACGAGGGCGCGGAGGCGCAGGCGCTCGCCGCGCTGCCGGGGGTAAATGCGGCGTTTGCGACGTTTCAGGCGACGCTGCACGACTTGTATCACTTCAACCGTGAGGAGGCCATCGAGCACACCTCCGCCGTGATCGTCACCATCGGGTGGGCGCACCGGATCAAGCTCGGGCTCGCCGTGGCGGCGGTGGTGCTCGGGGTGGGCGCGGCGCTGTATATCAGTCGCCGCGTGACCCGCTCCATCGCGAAGATCGCCGCCTCGATGGCGGAGGGCGCCGACCAGGTGGCGATGGCGGCGACGCAGATGTCCGAGGCGAGCCAGATCCTGGCCTCCGGGGCGAGCGAGCAGGCGGCGGGCGCGGAGGAGGCGAGCGCCACCATCGAGGAACTCTCGGCCATGACGAAGCAGAGCGCCGACCACGCGAGCACGGCCAAGACGGTCTCGGCCACCGTGCGCACGGCGGCGGAGGGAGGCACGGCGCAGGTGGCGGAGATGCGCGTGGCGATGGCGGAGATCAAGGCCTCCTCGGATGGCATCGCGAAGATCGTGAAGACGATCGATGAGATCGCTTTTCAGACCAATATCCTCGCCCTCAATGCCGCGGTGGAGGCGGCGCGGGCGGGCGAGGCGGGGCTCGGCTTTGCGGTGGTGGCCGACGAGGTGCGCAGCCTCGCGGGGCGCGCCGCAGACTCGGCGCGGGAGACGGCCGCCAAGATCGAGGATGCCATCCAGAAAAGCGGCCGGGGCGTGCAACTCAGCAGCGCCGTGGCGGACTCGCTCGGCAACATCGCGGGGAGCGTGCGCGAGGTCGACAAGCTCGTGGCGGGCATCGCCGACGCCTCGGCGGAGCAGAGCCGCGGCATCGAGCAACTCACGGCCGGGATCAACCAGGTGGATCGCACCACGCAGGCCACCGCCTCCAGTGCGGAGGAGACGGCGAGCGCGGCGGAGGAGCTGGCGGCCCAGGCCGAGTCGATGCGCGGCTCAGTCGCGGCGCTGCTGGAGCTCGTGGGGCTGCGCACGCAGTCCGTGCCCGCGGCGCCGCAGCCCACGTCTGCGCCAGCGCCGCGTGCCGCCACGGCCGGTGGGGCGCAGCGGAGGCCCAAGGTCGCGGAGCTGGCGCTGGCGGAGTAGCGCGCGGGCGCGCTCAGGCGCACGCGCAAAGCTCGGTGCAGCGGCAGTCGCCGCAGAAGCGCAGGAGCCTGGCGCGCAGCTCGGCGCGGGCGCGGTGCAGGGCGACGCTGGCGTGATTGGGCGTCATCCCGAGCGCGGCGGCGACCGCGGCCACCGGCTCGCCCTGCAGCTCGATGCGGCGGAGGAGGGTGGCGTGCTGGGGCTTGAGGGTGGCGAGCAGCTGCTCGAAGCAGCCGCAGATCGCGCGCTCGGCCTCGGCGTCGTCGGCGACGGCGCGCTCGGCGGCCCAGCGATCATCGCGCCGCGCCGCGGCCTGGCGGCTGCGGTGGTGATCGATGATGGCGTGGCGCAGGAGCTGGTAAAACCAGGGTACGAGCTTTTCGCCGTCCTTGATCTCGGCGGCGCGGGCGAGGGCCTTGACGAGCCCGTTTTGCAGCAGGTCCTCGGCGTCGGCGACATTGCCGACCCGCGAGGTGAGGAAGGCCTTGAAGGCCTCGCGATGCGCCATGAGCCGGGCGGCGAGCTCATCCTGTCCCGCGATGGGAGGAGGGGAGACTGGCGTGGCGGTGCTCATGGTGAAAGGCGTGGTGCGGGAGGAAAGGGAAGCTACGCGAAAAACCGAGGCGGGTCAAAGCCCGCCTCAGTCGAGGGTGTGTGTCGCGCGGGTGTGATCGCGGGCCGGGAGGCGGCGCGTGCGCGTCAGGACTTGCCGGCGCTGGCGGGATGCTGGGGCTCGGCGCAGCGGCACTCGGACATCGCGCAGGCGCAGGCGGTGGCGCAGGTGCAGGTGGGCGTGCAGACGCAGCTGCAATTCTGGCAGGCGCAGGCGGCAGACGACGAGGCGGCGGGTGTGGTAGGATTGGTTTTCATAGGTGTAATAGCGTTTCAACACCATCGACGGAGCCGCGGGCAGAATCTTACAGGGGCGAGCGGAAAAAATTCGCAGGGCGCAATGCGGCGGGAGGGGAGAGGCGGTCGATTTTTCGTTCCCGAAACGGAGCGGAACAGCGGTTATGCGTCCTCCCTGCCGGTAGCCGGCTCTTCGACCTGGCGCTTCGATTGAGCTGTACGTGCGGCGAGGGGGACGCAGTTTCAAGGGGCCGCTTTCCGCATTTCCCCATGGATACGCCCCTCACGTTTGTTGAAGAGGTCTATTTGCTCGCGCTCGATGCCGAGACGGGGCGGCGGCTGCCGGCCTCGCGCTTTGGCTTTGGGTATGTGCTGGCGGGGGCGGTGCTCAGCGATCTCGCGTGGGCGGGGCGGATCGACACCGATCCGCAGTCGCTGGTGGTGCTGGATGGCGCACCGACGGGCAATCCGATCCTGGATCGAGCGCTGGCGAAGCTCGCCGCCGCCAAGGAGGCCAAGTCGGTGCTGGTGTGGCTGCGGCTCGTGGGCGACGAGGCGCGGCGGATCGAGGAGGCTGTCGCGGAGCAGCTGGTGGGGCGGGGCATCCTGCGGCGGCACAAGGAGACGTTTCTCTGGATCTTCGGCACGGAGCGCTTTCCCACCGCCGAGGAGCGGCGGCGCATCGAGGTGAAGCAGCGCCTCGCCGAGCTGATCGCGAGCGACGAGCTGCCGGAGCCGCGGGATGCGACGCTCCTGAGCCTGCTGGTGGCCTGCGAGGTGGCGCAGCAGATTTTTCCGGCGGCGCTGCTGCAGGCGCGCGCGCAGCGGATCGAGACGCTGATCAAGCTCGACCTCGTGGGGCGCGAAGTGGGGGCCTCGTTTCGGCTGCTGGCGGCGGTGTGAGCGGGGAGGTGGATGGGCTGCGGAGGTAACTTACCTGTTTAGCGGTGAGGAGAGCCCCGTGGAGGCGGCCGAGCGCCGGGGCGCGGGCGATTTCCGCGAGAATTACGCCGCAGGCATTTGCGCTCGGGGAGGCAAGGGGGTAGTCTGGATGATGCCCTCCCCCACCAAAAAGACCACGAGTAGCAGCACCAAGGCCGGCCGTGCGACAGCGCGCGCTGCCAATTCCAAAGCCGGCAAAAAGATGCACTCGCTCGGCGCCGCCGCGCAGACGACGCGCGTGCAGGGCCACGTAGCCGCCTCTGTCCGGCGCAAGCAGGCCAAGCGCGATTCGCGCTGAGCCGGGCCAGGTCCGGCCCCGCACAGGCGGCAGACCCTCGGGGTCTGCCGCCTTTTTTTGCGCGCGTGAGCGGGGAGGGGGAGCAGGAAGGGCTTGGCGGCGTGGTAAGACTACCGGAAAGCCGGTAGTTGTCCTCCTTTGCTTCTCGGAATGAATCGGCACCCTGCCGTCGTATGGCCGACCTGAAACTACATCCGGTCTACCAAGACCTCCGGGAAAAGTGGAAGCATGAGGACGAACTGGTGCATCAGCGGGTGACGCGGCTGCTGACTACCCAAGCCTTCTTTCTGAGCGCGCACGGTGTGCTCATTGCACTCAGGGCGGATGTGGCGAAGCGGTGTAATATCGAGATGCCGACCCTCCTGTGCGGCATAAAGCTGAACCCGATGATACTCGCGGGCGTCTCGCTGCCCGTGATCGGCGTCTTCCTGTGCATCCACGCCTGGATCGGGATCAATGCCGCATTCCAGGCGATGCAGACGCTCAAAGAGCAACCTCGGCTCGCCGCGGATGGCTATTTCTTTCCAAACGTGGAGGTGCGGGAAGACCACACTCGGGGCGGCCAGGATTCCACCCGGTATATTCCTCTCACCTTCATGGTGTGCTGGTTTGGGATAGCGGTGTACGAAGTGGCCTGCTGGTTTGACTGATGACGTCGCTCACGCGAGGCGGGAGCCTTTGAGCCAGCGGCCGTTTTTGTAGCGGAGGTAGTCCTGGCCGTGGAGGGCGAAGAGGTGGAGCCACTCGTGGGCGAAGAGCTGGTGGATGGCGGGATTTTTCTGGAGGACGGCGGAGATCCTGGCCGGGTCGGCCTGGAGGTAGACGGCGAGGCGGCGCGGCTCATGAGTGAAGGCGTGGCCGTCGTGGAGGGACTGGAGCGGGAGGCCGACCTTGAGATCGCCGCCGTTGCCCTCGACGACGCCGAGGCCGCCGACGACGTTGTGCAGGATCTTGTCGCCGGCGCCGTAGCGGGCGGGATCGATGCGGGAGGCGTAGTACTGGAGGTTGATCCAACTGGCGACGACGACGCGGGCGGAGAGGATGAGGGTGAGGATCTGGTCGTCGGGGTCGGTGGAGGCATCGTAGTCGTGGAGGAAGACGCGGCCCTCCAGGTCGAGGGCGGCGGTGCGGCTGCGGGGGGCGGCGACGAGGGCGGCATTGTTGGCGAGGCCCCACTCGGGGCGGAGCTCGGCGACGGCGGCGGCGCGGGCGCGCAGGGCGGCGGCGAGCCGCTCGGGAGGCGAGCCGGCGAGGCCGAGGCGCGGGGCGCGCTCGAGGCGGGCGGCTGCGCTGGCGAGGCCCAGGGCGGCGCGGAGCCGGGCGGCCTCCTCGCGGTGGCTGGCGGGGAGCTGGTCGAGATCGAAGAGAACGACGTCGTCGGTGGTGGTATTGTGGAGGCCGGCGATGAAGACCGTATCGGCGGGGAGGGCGAGGCCCTCGCGGGCGAGGAGCGCGCGCACCTCGGGATCATTGAGCGTGGCGGCGGCGAGGCGGGCATTGATCTCGCCGGCGTGGCCGCCGCAGGCGCCGCAATCGAGGCCGGAGGCATGGGGATTATTGGCGCTGTCGCTGCCGTGGCCGCAGAGGAGGATGAGCCGCGCGTGGTCGCGCACGAGGCTCATGCCGCGCAGAGCGCCGGCCGCGAGGCGCGCCCGAGTCTCGAGCGACGCCTCCGCAAAGCGGGGTGCGACGCGGGCGCAGCGCAGGCGGCTGGGGGCCGCGGCGCGGCCGAGGGCGAGGCCAAAGCCGAGGCCCACCGACTCGACAAAGGAGAAGCAGGAGGCGGCGGAGTTTTGAAACGCCTTCCATGCGCCCGAGGCGGCGCGACCGGCACGGGCGCGGGCGCTCTCCGTCGGAGAGAGGGGCTCGCTCGAGGCGACGGGCGGCACGAGGAGGGCGGGGCAGAGGGCGGCAGGCGCGGCGTCGGCCGCGGCGCGATGCGCCACGGGAAAGCCGAAGAAGCCCGCAAAGCCGAGCGTGCGGGCCCCGGGGAGCGCCCGCTCGAGCTGCCGCCGCAGGATCTCCGAGCGCACATCGATGCAGAAGACGGCCTGGAAGGCGGGGCGGCCGGCGGGCGGAGAGGCGGGCTGCGCGGCGAGCGACTGCGCGAGGCGGCGCTGGTAGCCGGCCTCGTAGGCGGATTGCCAGCGGGCGAGCGCGGCCACGTGGCGACGCTCCGCCACGGGGCTCTCGAGCGAGCGCCAGCGGGCCCGCAGGGCGGGATCGTGCGCGATGCTGTGAAAGAGCGCGGTGTCGTAGGCCAGCCGGATCGCGAGGAGCTCGGCGAGCTGGGCATTGGCCCGGCCGCGCAGCGCGTCCTCGCGCACGCGGTACTGCACGTGGCCGGCCCAGCCGGCGATGGTGAGCAGTTGCCGATGGAGGAAATCGGCCAGCTCATCGCCCTCGCGCCCGAGCTCGCTCACGCACGCCGCGATCGCGGCGACCGGAGACTCGGGCAAGCGCGCCACCCAGGCGCGGAAGCCGCGGAGGCCGAGCGCCTCGGGATTGCGATCGTGCACGGCGGCGGCCCGCCAGGCGGCGTAGAGCCCCTCGTGTTTCCACGGCATCGTCCAGGTGGTCTGGTTTTCGTCGAAGTAGACGGCGCACCATTTGGAGATCTCCTCGACGACGAGACGGCTCCACTGGGCCGGGGGAGTCTCGCGATCGAGGAAGTCGGCGACGGTGCACAGCGGCGCGGCCGGCGAGGGCTTGCCGGGCCGCGAGAGCGCGGCGAGGAGCGCGGAGGGCGACCACTCGGCGTCGGCCGCCTCGAGGAGATCGCGCGAAGTGATGAGGCCCGTGCGCCAGGCCTCGCGATACGCCGCGAGGCCCTGGAGCGGCGCGGCGCCCGCGACGCGGAGGAGGGTGTGGGCGGCGTCCGCGAAAGGGCGGGCGGCAAAGCCGAGGAAGGGATTGACGGCCACGAAGCGCTCCAGCGGCCAGAGCGGCGGGATGCGCGCGAGCGCAGCGGCGAGCGCGGCGCTCAGATCGGGCGTTGGAGCTGCGGGGCGGTGGTGTGGAGCGAGCATGAGGAAGGGACGGACGAGGGCGATTGCGGCCAGAGGCTGGCGAGGAGGCGGTGGAAGAGCGCGCCGAGGTAAAAACCATTGAGCACGTGCACGTAGAGGCGGCGGCTCCAGGCGTGGCGGCCGGCGCGCCAGAGCGTGGCCTGGATGAGGAAGAGGCCGGCAAAGACCGCGCCCACGCCCACGAGCAGACTGCCGGGAGGCTGCACGGACGGCAGATCGCGGAACCAAGACGCCGCGGCGACGTGCAGGGCGACGCTCAGGGCGGTGACGAGCAGGGCCACCGCGACCCCGCGCGCAAAGACCCGCACGCCCCCGCCGGCCGACCAGGCCCGGGCGATCACGTACGCGACAGCCAGGCCCAGCACGACGCCAAAGAGCCCGGAGTGGGGCGAGACGCCGCGCGCGGCCAGGGCGCTGATGGCGACGAGGAGCCCGCCCGCGAGCAGCCCGACGGCGAGCGCGCGCGTCTGGAGCGGCAGGGCGGCCCGCGGCGCGGCGCCGATGGTGGAGCCCGCGGTGAGAAACGCGTGGGCCTTGTAGAGCGAGTGGGCGCAGATATGCAGCAGCGCGAGCCCGTAGGCCCCGAGCCCGCACTGGAGGAGCATGAAACCCATCTGGGCGATGGTGGACCAGGCGAGGGCGCGCTTCACGCTCGGCTGGGCGAGCATCACGAGGGCCCCGAAGGCCGCGGTGACGGCCCCGACGACCGCGAGGCTGTACGAGGCGAGCGGCGCGGCGGAGAAGAGCGGCGCCAGCCGCACCACGAGAAAGCCGCCGGCATTGACGATGCCGGCGTGCATGAGCGCGGAGACCGGCGTGGGCGTCTCCATCGTATCGGGCAGCCAGCTATGGAAAGGAAACTGGGCCGATTTGAGCATGGCGCAGAGCGCGAGCAGCCCCGCGGCAGGCGCGAGCCCCGAGCCGGCCCCGCTCGCGAGCGCGGCAAACAGGCGGCCCAGGTCGAAGGTGCCAAACTGCCGGTACAGCAGGAGGGCGGCGAGGACGAGGCAGGCATCGCCGACGCGGCTCAGGACAAACTTCTTCCGCGCGGCGAGGACGGCGCCGGGGCGCTCCGGATAGTGCAGCAGCAGCCGGTGGAGGCAGAGGCTGGTGGCGACCCACGCCGCCGCGAGGAGGAGCAGGTGCCCCGCGAGGACGAGCACCAGCACCGCGCCGAGCGTGAGGCTCAGCCAGGAGAGGAAGCGCGCCTGCGTGGGATCGCCGGCCAGGTACGTGCGCGAGTACCGCAGCACGACGACCCCGAGAAAGGTGATGAGCAGGAGCATCGTCGCCGACACCGCATCGAGCCGGAGAGCCACCGCCAGCGCCGCATCCACGCCCCACGGCGCCCAGCGCGCGGTGTGCGGGCCCTGCAGCGCGAGGGCGGCGACGGCGAGCACGGCGAGGGCCGTGGCCCCCAGCGCGGCGCCAGCGGCCAGCCGGCCGGCGGCGAGAGGGGCGCAGCGGCGCGCGAGCAGGCCCGCCGCGAGCGGCAGGCCCGGCGCGGCCCAGAGGACAAGGTCGAGAAGGAGGCTCATGCGGAGCCAGACTATCAAGCGCTTGCCTTTTAGACGATGACATCGTTTTCAACCTATCGTTAAATTAAATTTAACTCACCTCCCCCGCGACCATGTTCCTCAATTACCATCACCTGCGCTATTTCTGGATCATCGCCCAGGAGGCGAGCGTGACGCGCGCGGCCGAGCGGCTGAATCTCTCGGTGCCCGCGCTCAGCATCCAGCTGCGGCAGCTGGAGGAGAGCCTCGGGCAGCAGCTCTTCGAGCGGGAGCGGGGCGGGCTGCGCCTCACTGAGGCGGGGAGGCTGGCGCTCCACTACGCGGAGACGATCGGCCGCACGGGCGAGGAGCTGGTGGATGTGATGCGCAACCGCGCGCCCGGCGCGGCGCGCCAGATCCTGCGCGTGGGCGCGGTGGCGACGCTCTCGCGCAATTTCCAGGTCGATTTCCTCAAGCCGGCGCTGCACCGGCCGGGCGTGGAGGTGGTGATACGCTCCGGCGCGCAGCGCGACCTGCTGGTGGCGCTCCACGCCCACGAGGTCGACGTGGTGCTCTCCAACTCCCCGGCGCGCCGCGACCATGAAACGCCCTGGCACAGCCACCTCCTCGCGGAGCAGCCCGTGGCGCTGGTGGGCGTGCCGACCTGGAAAAAGAAGCGGCTGAAATTTCCGCGCGATTTTGGCGATGTGCCGGTGATCCTGCCGAGCATGGAGAGCACCACGCGGGCGGGATTCGACCGGCTGACGGCGGCGGCGGGCGTGCGACCGCGCATCCTCGCCGAGGTGGACGACATGGCGATGCTGCGCCTCCTGGCGCGCGAGGGCGAGGGCCTCGCGCTCGTGCCGCCCGTCGTGGTGCGCGACGAGATCGAGGATGGCCTGCTGGTGGAGACCCACCGCATCCCGCAGGTGCGGGAGACCTTCTACGCGATCACGCCGAGCCGCCGCTTTCCCAACGCCCTGGTAGGCGAGCTGGTATCGCGCCTCGCCAAAGCCTGAGCGCGAGGGGCGGAGTGGAGGGCGAGATCGATCCTTTGCGGCTGCCGTCGATCGCAGCGGCCCCGGAGGCCTTGTGGTTGTCGTACGGATGGCTGAGGAGTGGGCTGGTCAAAGCGTGGGCATGGCGTTTTCACCGGGCACGAAAAAGGGCGGGTCGGAGACCCGCCCTACGTCAGGCAGGGGACTGGGGTTCAGGTTTAGAAGGTACCCTTCACGCCCGCCGTGAGGCCGACGCCGAATTCCTGGTGCACGTTGTTTTGCGCGTAGTAGGGGGTGGCGCTGCCGTAGACGATCTGGCGGGGCTTGGCGTTGAAGACGTTGCGGACGTTGAGGAAGAGGGTCAGGCGGGTATTGAAGCGCCAGTCGGCGTTGACGTCCATCTGGGTGCGCGGGGCCCAGTAGCGGAAGGCGTCGGCGCCAAAGGCGGGCACGGCGGCGAGGCGCTGCTCGCCGCGGTAAGTCCACTTGGCGAAGACGGTGAGGGGGCGGCGGGTGAAGGTGATGCCCCAGTTGGCGCTCTCGGGGAGGAAGGTGCTGAAGGAGGCGTTCTGGTTGCCCTTCAGCTCGAGCTTGGTCGCATTGGCGAAGAGGATGAAGTGGCGGCCCCACGCGCCGAGGGGCTGCAGGGAGTGCTTGGCGGAGAGCTCGGCGCCCGTCACGCGGGCGGAGCCGCCATTGAACGTGGAGGTCATCGTGAAGCCCTCGTAGCGCTCGTCGAGGCCGAGGGCCGCGATGTCGGCCGCGGTGGCGATGCGGGTGACGGTGGCGAAGAAATCGGTGATATCCTTGCGGAAGACGCCGGCGGTGAAGACGCCACCCGATTTGGTGTAGTACTCGAGCGAGAGGTCGTAGTTATTGGCCATCCAGGGCTTCAGGCCGGTGTTGCGCACGTTGATGGTGCCGGGGTTCTCGGGGTTGGCGATGATGTCGTTTTCGGTGATCGTCGCGTTGGGGATGATGTTGGCGAGATCGGGGCGGCCGTAGGTGCGGGCGTAAGCCAGGCGCACCTGGAGGCCCTCGGCGAGAGTCGTCGTGAGGTGGACGCTGGGGTAGAAGCCGTCGTAGGTGCGGGAGACGCGGTTGGCGCGCTCGAGGTGGGTGAAGGTCACCTCTTCGAGCGAGTTTGGCGTGCCGGCGGCGGGATTGCGCACGCGCGCATTGTTGACGCGGATGAACTCGCCGGAGGCATCGCGGAGGAAGACGTTGCTGGGATTGATGAGAGGGCCGGCGGCCTTGGTCTCGGTGCGCTCGTAGCGCACGCCGGTGAGGACGCGGAGGCGCTCGCGGAAGAGGCGGGTATCGACCATGCCGTAGGCGGAGTCGACGGTCTCCTTGAAGCGCTCGGAATTCTGGATGCGGTAGCGCTCCTCGGTCACCTGCTGGGCGAGCGTCTTGGTGAACATGCCCGGATTTTGCTGCCAGAGGTCGACGGCGCGCCACGGAGACGTCCACGGGATCTTGCCGAAGCCGTAGTAGTTGTCGTTGCTGGCGAAGACCGGGGAGAAGAAGCGGACCGGGGAGCGGTCGCCGTCGGGGCTGTTGTAGGTCCAGTTGAGGTCCTGGCGCTGGACGTCGCGGGTATTCACGCGCTCGTTGACGCCGAACTGGAGGGCGAGGGGCACGCGCAGGCTCTGGAGATTGCGGCGCACGGAGGCCTCGTAGACATCGACCTGCGACCAGTGATCGCCGCGGGTGGGGCCATCGGCGGTGGTGACGCGGTAGTTGTTGAGGTCGTAGTAGTCGACGGGGCGGTTGCTGTTGTCGAAGACCTGGATCTGGCCGGGGCGGGGGCTCTCGCGATCGAGGCCGGTGAAGGAGACGCGGATGGGGAAGGCGCTGAGGGTGGAGTCGACGGAGTTGAAGTTGCCGCGCTCGATGTAGCGGCGCCAGGTCTTGGAGCGGGTGTGGTTGATGCCGGCGGTGACGGTCCATAGGCCGTTTTCAAAGCGGTAGCGGGCGGAGCCGCCATTGGTGACGCCGGAGATATTCTGGATGAGGTGATTCATCGTGACGGAGCCGCGGCCGGTGGCGCCCTCCGTGAAGGTGTCGCCAAAGGTCATGGCGCGGCCGCCGGCGGCGGCAGTGATGGTGGGCGTGCCATTGGTGCCGGTGGCGAAGGTCCAGCGGAGGCTGCGGGTATTATCGTGATAATAACTGGTCTGCGCGGAGAAGGTGAGGACGCCGCCGGGGTGGATGCGCCAGTCGGCGCGGGCGCTGAGGGTATCGCGCTCAGTCCAGCGGGGGGCCTCCTGCAAGAGGAAGCTGGAGAGGTACGGGCGATCGATCGTGCCGCCGGTGCCGGTGCCGCTGGTGGAGTAGGTCTGCGTGGTGATATTCTGCGGGGTGAAGTGCACCGAGCGGAGGCCGGTGACGACGAGGCCGAGATTCTTGGTGACGGGCCACGTCCAATCGAAATCGAAGCCGGGGTGGATGACGCGGTCGTACTTGTCGAAGGGGAAGGGGCGTTTGCCGAAGGTGAGCTCATCGCCGTTGGCGGTGGCGAAGACCCGGTAGTTGAACTGGGCCCTGCTGCGCTCGAAGGCGCTCTTGCTCACGATATTGATGGAGCCGCCGAGGGCATCGGCGGGATTGGCGGGGGTGGGGACCTTGTAGAGCTCGATGCGCGAGGCGTTGTTGAGCGACATCTGCTTGAACTGGAAATTGCGGCTCTGGCCGGTGGAGACGGAGTTGGCGGCGGTGGCGCCGTCGATGGAGACGCCGGTCATGCTGCTGGCGATGCCGCGCACGGAGACGGAGATGGCCTCGCCGCTCTCGAGGTCGAGCGAGAGGCCGGGGAGGTGTTTCAGGAATTCGGCGACATTGCCGCCGGTGACGTCGCCGAAGGCATCGGCGGAGACGACGTTCTTGATGTTGGCGGCATGGCGCTGCTCGTTGGTGGCGAGGGCCTCGCCCTCGGTGATCTTGGAGGTCTCGACGGTGAAGGCATCGAGCTGGAGCGTCTCACCAGCCTGGCCGAAGCGGGCGCGGTCGGTGAGGCCGACGTCGCGCGTGAGCGTCTGGCCCGGGAGGGCGACGAGCGTGACCTGCTCGGTGCCGAGCCCCGTGTAAGAGACCTCGAGGACGACGGTGCCGCTGCGCACGGCGGGGAGGTGGTAGATGCCCTCCTCATTGGTGAACACGACCTGCTCGGTGCCCTTCACGGCGACGCGGGCATTGCCGAGATTCTTGCCGGTGACGGTGCTCTGCACGCGGCCGGAGAGGGTGGCGGTGCTGGCGGAGGCGGCGGCGGGCGCGGCCGGAGCCGCGGCGGAGTCGGCGGCGGGGAGGGTGGGCGCGACGGCGAGGAGGAGCGCCAGGGCGGCGGCACGAGGGAGGGCGGGGGAGACGGACAGTGAAGACATGGGCAAGGGAAAGGGGGCGGCCGCACGCAGGCTCCGCAGGGGAGCCGAGGCGAGGCGTGGGCACGGGGAAAGAGGTAAGAGGGAGAGCGGCACACCGGCGGGAAGCGCCGGGCACCGGGGCCAGACCGTGCGTTTTCGGGTAAGGGGTGCAACTCGTTTTGACTACCAAACCTCAAATAATATTTAGGCGCAAAAATATGCGGCTTAATGCATAGGGTATACAGCCCAGATGGAGCCAATGTGAAGGGCAGAAAAGGAAAAAGGACGACGTTGTCTTGACATATGGATTCAAAAGTATCCCGATGTATACAAAATAGAGAGCGCGCGGCAGCGGGGGTGGCGGGAGTTTGTCCCCGTCCCCCTTCGGGCCGGCGCGCGGCGCGGCTGTACTACCCCGGCGGATACGCGCTCCCGGCTTTTTGCTCCCCATGAAAACCATCGTGTCCCCCGGTCCGGCCGCGCGCGCCCGCGCGAGCCATCGCGGCGGCAGGCTGCCGCTTCTCGGCGCCGTGCTGCTCGCCTCGCTCCTCCCTGCCTCCGCCGCGCAGATCCTCCAGATCCACCAGTCGCCCGAGCAGCTCGTGCAGCAGGCGAGCGGGAATAATTTCGCGACGTTTCCGCGCGCCCTGGCCTTCGATGTCGATGGCGGGGGCGGGCTCAATACCCGCAAGATCCTCACCGGCTGGGTGACGACCAAGGACAGCGCCGCGGTGCTCCCCGTGTACCAGTGGAAGTACTCCACCGATCTCGGCGCGAGCCACGTCTCCCCGCCGGCGGGGAGCACCACGTACCCGCCGACGGATTTCTCCAATGCCTTCAAGCGGCGCGACGGCGTGCTCGTGAGCGTGCCATGGCGGCCGGTCTATCCGGCCACGCCGGGGCCGGGCTTCACCTTTACCTATTTCACCTCGAGCGATCGCGGCGCGACGTGGGCGACCCACACCGGCGGCACGCTCCACTACGGGGCCAATACCGTGCTCGGGATGCGCTTTCACCGCGGCATCATCGAGGAAAACGACGGCTCCCTCTACGGCGCGGCCTACGCGCGCTTCTCCACCGATGCGAACTGGCGCAGCGTGCTGCTGCGCTCCACCGATGGCGGCGCGACGTGGACGTACGTGAGCACGATCGCCGCGAGCTCGACGCGCGAGTACAACGAGACGGCCCTCGTGCGCTGCCGCGATGGCTCGTGGCTCGCGGTGATGCGCACGGATGGGCCCGACCACATCCTGCGCTACATCCGCTCCACCAACAAAGGCGCGTCGTGGAATGGCCCCGCCGCGGCGCTGCCCGGCCTCAACAACGCGGAGGGCGTCGATCCCCAGCTCGCCCTGATGCCCAACGGCATCCTCGTGCTGAGCTGGGGCCCGCCCAATGCGGCCGCCAATGGCGGGCGCGATGTGCACGTGGCGTTTTCCGCGGATGGCAGCGGCGCCGCCTGGTCGCACCGCACGACGATCTTTACGGGCGCCGCGCAGGTGGAGGAGAGCACCGGCTACACGGCGATCGCGCCGGTGGGCAATCACGCCTTCCGCCTCTACGGCGATACGGGCACGCACTGGAGCTACGCGACGGAGAATCCCTCGCCCAATCCCTACACCGTGTGGCAGAAGCGGCTCGAGATCGTGCGCGCCGAGCGCAACCGCATCGACCTCGCGGGCCGGTACGCCGCGGGCACCCTCACGCTCACCACCGATCTCACTCACACAGCGCCGGCACAGCCGGAGATGCGCCCCACGGGGGCCTTCGACGGCAGCACCGACTACCGCAGCGGCGCCTTCAGCACGGCCGCGAGCGGCAGCTACACCCTCGATCTCCAGCAGGATCATACGCTGGCCGCGCTCGGCATCTGCCTGCACTACAATACGCCGCAGAGCGCCTCCATCCACTACCGTGCCGAGGGCAGCGCCACGTGGGTGCTCGCCAAGAGCTATACCGCGGCCACGCACAACGCCGTCGACTACACCGCCTTCGGCACGCCGATCACGGCCCGCTACGTGCGCGTGCAGGTGAGCGCCGCGGCCGGCCCGGTGTGTCTCAACGAGATCGAGCTCTACACGACGCTCGATACCTTCGAGGGCTACGCGCTGAATGCGCCGCCCTACGGCTACACCGTGCCGGCGGGAGGCTTCTGGGTGAGCGAGGGCGTGACGCCGCTGCCCACCGGCTACCAGAGCCGGCGCGCGCTGGCGCTCAACGACAGCAGCGCCTCCGCCAACGCGACTGCCCTCAGGACCACGAGCGCGACGACGACGAAGACCCTCGATTTTCGCCTGCGGCCCAAGGCCTATGCGCCGAGCGGCTCCGTGCAATGGCGGCTGGTCTCGGGCGCGGCCAATGCCTTTCGCCTCGCGGTGTTTCCCGATGGCAGCATCAAGCACTGGAACGGCTCGGCCTGGCTCGCCACCACGGGCAGCGGCGCGCCGGCGGGCGCGGGCACCGCGCCGCTCGATGCGTGGAGCCGCATCCGCGTGGTCGCCTCCGCCGCGACGGGCACGGGCACGCTGTACGTCAATGGCGTGCTGAAGGGCACCTTCGGCAAGGAGACGACCGTCGCCTCGCTCGATGGCTTTCTCTTCGCGGGCAGCGGCACCGCCGCGATCGGCGACCAGGCGCTCTTCGACGACGTGGCCTTCTAGCGCGCCGCGCAAGGCGAGCGCGCGGCCCAGGCGGACGCACGCTCAGTTGAGCGCGGGCCAGTGCACCCAGGAGGCGAAGGTGCCATCGCGCAGCGCCGCGCCCGCGTAGCCGCCGGCCACCGCGGCCTTGACGGAGCGGAGGCCAAAGGCGTGGGCGACAAATTCGCCGCAGATCCGCAGGCCGATGCCGCCGCCCGTGGTGCTCAGGCCGCCGAGCATGAGCTGGCCCGGCGAGTCCTGCACGAGCGCCTGCACGGTGCTTGCGTGCTCGGGGCGCACGGCATTGGCCACGACGATGCGCACGCTGCGCGCGGGGCCCTCGCCGACGGGGAAGAGCGCGAGGCGGATGCGGCCATCGGCGGTGTGCTGGGCGGCGTTGTTGACGAGATTGTACAGCACCCGATCGAGCGCGGAAAACTCCAGGCAGCGCTGGGAGAGATTGCCGTGGTAGGCGCAGAGAAACTCGAGGCGGCGCTTCTCGCCCTGATAGGCAAAGTCGCCGCGCGCCCACTTCTGCGCGAGGAGATCGACATGGTGGGGGCGCTCCTCGCCATCGCGCTCGGCCCGCGCGGCGTCGATATCGGAGACGCAGTTGCGCATGATCTTGAGGTGATCGCGCACGTAGTAGGCGCAGCGCGTCATGTCGTTGTCGACCGACTTGCTGAAAGGGAGCATCTGCGCGGTGGCGAGGAGGCCGATGAGGCTGCCGCCGCGGATATCGTGGCACACGCGGGCGGCGTGCGGGCCGTAGGCGGCCATGCCGGCATTGATGAGCCGGGCGCGGCGGAGGAGCGAGTCCCAGTGGGGCCAGGCGGCGACGGCGCCGGCGGTCTCGGCCGAGACGGGCGCGGCGACGAGCGGCGCGAGCTTTTCCTGCACCTCGAGCAGCTCGGCGTAGAGCCCGGTGACGGCGCGGCGATCCTCCTCGGTAAATTCGGCGAGGGTGAGAGACATCTTATCGCCCCGGTAGCGCTCGGAGCGCAGGAGCGGGAGCTCGCTCGGGGCGAGCTCCTGGTACCATGAAGGGATGGCGGCTAGACTCATGGCCGTAAGGAAAATGGCGCGGCCACATATGTCACAGATTTTGTTGCTACGTAATTGTCGCGCGCAGCATCGGAGGCGGTGTACGGAGCGGCGGGCCGGGGCGCCAGCCAGGGCTGGAATTTCGCGGCGCCAGCCTGCGCCCAGGCTTCGAGCTCGATCACGAGCGACATGTAGCCCCGCCTCCCCACGGGGCGCTCCTGATCGGGTGAAAATAGCGGCAGCCCAGCCACATCCTCCTCAATGGCAGCGACAAGCCCGTGCTCGAGCTCGTCGCTCGCGCCGCGGCGCAACTCCTCCAGCCAGGCGTGGATGGCCGCGCGATCCCCCGGCTGCTCCCCGTGGAGGCAGGTATGGAGGAGGACTGAAGCCAGGCCGGCCGCAGCCAGGGCAAACGGGTGCTGCTTCACGCGATGAAGGGAGGTGGTGACGAGTGGGGGAGAGGAAAAGACGATGCGGGGTGAGTGAGCGCCGAAGCCGCCGGGGCGCGCGATGGCGCCCCGGCGGCTGACGCGCGACTAGGAATCGATCGTGGCGGGGATGCGGAGCTTGGCCGTCGGCCGGAGGATCACGGGCCGCGGCTTGGCCGCCGCGGGCGGCTCGGCGGGGGGGGGCTCGCGGACGCTCGCCGGCTGCCGCTGGCTCCCGGAGCCGGCGAGCTTGAGCAGCTCGGCGATCGCCTCCTGGAGCGTGACGGACTGGGCATTGAGCTCCTCGGCCGCGCTGGCGCCTTCCTCGGCGCTGGCGGCGTTGGACTGCACGATCTTATCCATCTGGCTGATGGCGCCGCCGATCTGCTTCACGCCCTGGCTCTGCTCGGAGCTCGCGGTGCTCACCTCGCCGACGAGGTGATCGACCTCGCGCACCTTTGCGGCGATCTCGGTGAGGCGCTGGCCGACCTGGCCGCTGATCTGCACGCCCTGGGCCGTCTTGCCGATGGCGCCCTCGATCTTGTCGGCGGTCTCGCGGGCGGCCTGGGCGCTGCGCTGGGCGAGGGCGCGCACTTCCTCGGCGACCACGGCAAAGCCCATGCCGGCCTCGCCGGCGCGGGCGGCCTCGACGGCGGCGTTGAGCGCGA
>CAYZPV010000055.1:0-44850 GCA_964480585.1 uncultured Opitutus sp.
AACACCGCGGAGGAGGATGCCGACGTTGTCACCGGCCTGGCCGCTGTCGAGGAGCTTGCGGAACATTTCGATGCCGGTCACGACGGAGGTCGTGGTGTCCTTGAGGCCGACGATTTCGACGGCGTCGTTGACCTTGATCACGCCACGCTCGATACGGCCCGTCGCGACGGTGCCGCGGCCGGTGATCGAGAAGACGTCTTCGACGGACATAAGGAAGGGCTTGTCCATCTCGCGCACGGGCTCGGCGATCTCGCTGTCGATCGCGTTCATCAGCTCACCGATGGCCTTGTCGCCCTCGGGCTTGCCTTCGAGAGCGGCGGTGGCGGAGCCACGCACGATCTTGGCATTCTTGCCGTCGAACTGGTACTTGTTCAGGAGGTCGCGGATTTCTTCCTCAACGAGCTCGAGGAGGTCCGGGTCTTCGATGAGATCGACCTTATTGAGCCAGACAACGATCTTCGGCACGCCAACCTGGCGAGCGAGGAGCACGTGCTCCTTGGTCTGGGGCATCGGACCATCGGCAGCCGAAACCACGAGGATAGCGCCGTCCATCTGGGCGGCACCGGTGATCATGTTCTTGACGAAGTCAGCGTGGCCGGGGCAGTCGACGTGAGCGTAGTGGCGCTTGTCCGACTCGTACTCGACGTGAGCGACCGCGATCGTCACCGTCTTGGTGGCGTCACGCACCGTACCGCCCTTGGCGATATCGGAGTAGGCCTTCACTTCGGCCAGGCCCTTGCGGGACTGCACGGCCAGGATAGCGGCCGTCGTGGTCGTCTTACCATGGTCGATGTGACCGATAGTGCCGACGTTAACGTGCGGTTTCTTGCGTTCGAATGTACCTTTAGCCATGGGAGACGGATATTTGGGATCTAGTGTGAAAAGTAGCCTCGGGGTTTAACGTCGTAGAAGCGTGTGCCGACGCGCTTTTTAGCAAATGGAGCCCAGAACCGGATTTGAACCGGCGACCTCGTCCTTACCAAGAACGTGCTCTGCCAACTGAGCTATCTGGGCGTTCATAAAAAGTGCCAAAAAACGAAAAGAGCCGACGAAAGTGCGACCCCAATTTAGCACCGTCAACAGCAAAACGGCGCGTTTTCCCAAAATTCTGTAAGTCCCTCTACGGCGCTACGGTAATCCGGTAAATACCGGGAGGTAAACGCTCCCCGATTCGAAAAGTCCGCGCGAGATAATTCTGAAAAAAAAGATTCACCTCCTCCACGCCTGAGCGCACGTCGATGCTCAGGGGAGCTATCAGGCCAGCCGGTCCCACATTGGCCAGCAGTACAAGGGGTTGCCAAGCCTTGTCGGTCGGGGGCCGCACCTTAGGGTCGAGGGTTTCGAGGATGACTCGCCGGCCATCGCTCGTCGCCACGACCTCCACGACACCACCCCGAGGCACCAGCTCACCCACAGCCACGGGGTCGCGGCCGATCCCCCGGGTCAACCCCTCCACGGCAGCGTCGTCGAGGAAATTTCGCAGCGACGCTGGATCGCCTCCAGCCTCCGCCGGGATACGCGCGCCCTTCAGCGTCACCGCCGGCGGCAGGCGCTCGAAGTGCCACGCGGCCACGGCCCGCTCGGGCACGGCGCCGGACGCTTGGTAGAACGCGGGTTCCACTGCGCGCGGCACGAGCCGTGCCAGGCTGGCATTGCGCTCGGTGGGCAGGAAGAGCGGCGTCAGATCCCGCAGAGAAGAGGCAGCCAACAGGGTGGCGCTATCGGCGGCGACGCGCTGGATGCGCACCTCCCGCGCCGGCTCCCGCGGCTGTGGCGCGCCCGCCTCGGGTACCCGGATAATGGATACGATACCCAGGGCCGCCGCCGCCCCTGCTGCACCTGCGATGGCCCAATGTGCGCGGCCGACAGTCTTTGCCCGGGCGGCCATGCGCCTAGCGACGAGCCGCGCCGACTTTGGGCGCGGGCTCGACTGCGGCTAACTGCACCGCGAAACCATGCTCGCTCGCAGCACTAATGATCTGTGCGATCAGATCGAGATTCACACTCTCGTTGGACTGGATCAGGAGCACGGGCTGCACCTCCGCCCGCGTGCGCTCCGAGCGCCACTCCGCAGCCTTCTGCCGCAGCCATATCGCGAGCCCGGCGACATCGCGCAAACCGTCGCCCGCGAGGATCTGCCGGTCATCATTGACCGTGATGTAGTGCGTCGTAGGCCGCGCCTGCGCGTCGGCCCCGGCAATGCCAGGCAGCAGCGTGACCCCGGGGGCGAGGATGAAGCGCGAACCGAAAAGCGAGAAGAACAGCACCAGCAGCCCCGCATTGACGTAGAACACCCAATCGAAGCTTCTCGGCTCGGGGCGCAGTTTGGAAGCGAGGTCCAGAGGTCGCGAGATCATGCCTTTGCCTCCCCGGCCTGCTTCTCAGGGGGAGCTTCTGCGCGGTACTCCGTGAGCAGGTACTTCATGATCTCGTTGCCCGACCATTCGATGTCCCGGACGATGGAGCGTACTCGGCCAGAGAGGAGATGGTAGGCGAGGTGCATCGGCACCGCGAGCATAAGGCTGCCTACGGTCGCCAGCAAAGCTTGCCACATCCCGGCGGAAAGGGCGGTCGGGAGCGCATAGTTGCCCCCTCGCTCGAAAGACTGAAACGTCACGACCATCCCGATCACAGTGCCCAGGAGGCCCACAAGTGGCGCGATCTGCGCGACGGCCGCGATAGAGCCCAGCCGGCGCTCCAGCACAGGCAGCTCGATCACCGCCGCCTCCTGCACGTGAAATCGCATCGTCTCCGCCGGCGCTTCGGCGTGGAGCAACGCGGCCTTTACCACAGCCGCCACGGGCCCGGGGGTCTCCTCGCACACGGTCAGTGCCTCCACGAGGCGGCGTTTGGCGAGGATGTTTTTGATGCCATCCACAAACGCTTTGGCGCGGATCTGCCCGCGGTGAAGGTACAGCGTGCGCTCCACCACCAGCATCACGCCGAGCGCGGCCAGCAGCAGCAGCACCCACATCATGGGGCCGCCCTTGGTCAACAAACTGATCTCGAAACCGGACATGGGTGTAAGAAATTATGAAGAAATTCGGAGGCCACCCTGCTCACTGCTGCACGTCGCGCTTGCCGAGGCGGCGCAGAGCATCCTTGGCCACGCCTTCCGCCAGGTCGAGCCGCGCCTGCAACACGAGTTGATACGCCTCCCGCGCTTCGTCGATCTTGCCTTGCGACTCATAAAGCCCACCGAGCTCGATCATGGTACGAGCGAGCCAGTAGGGCCGCTTGTCCGCAGGCGAGAGGCGCTCGCCATCTCCCTTGAGGAAAGGCGAAGGCAAGATCACATCATTCATCCAGGCCTGAGCCGCGCGCGTAGGCTGACCGCGCTGTAAAAGCAACCGGCCCCGCTTGTAACCGGCCTCGACCCGCACGTCGGCAGGCGCATCGACGCGATCGCGGAGCTGCTCGTAAATCGACTCCGCAGCCGCCGCATGACGGGGAGCATTGGGCGTATCCGTGGAAATCTGCGCACTATGACAATCCGCCAGGGCGAGTAACGCATAGACCACATCGGGCCGCTGCGCGTAGTTATTGACGACGTACTCGAGCGCCCGCTGCGCCGCGGGAAAATCGCTGCGCTTTTGGAGGATCGCGCCCTGCTTCAAACGCGCCTCGAAAGTAAGACTAGGCGCCGTTGGCAGTTGCAGGAGCTGCTCAAGACGCCGGTTGGCCTCTTCTAGATCGCGCTCCTGGCCCAACTTCTCCGCCAGCAGAGCGAGCTGATAATAGGCATAGGGGAACTGAGGCGCTCTTTCATAGGCAGGCTGCGGCCCGGTGCGGTAGGCGCGATTGTCGACCAGTTCGGTGAGCTTCTGTTGCGCGAGCGGGATCTTCTCCTGCTGCTCGTAGTAGGCCGACTCGATCAGGTAGGAACGCAAAGCCGCTTCCGACTGCACGTGCTCGTCGCGCAACCGCTTGAACGTCGCGACCGCCGGCGCCTCGCGCTTCAACGCCAGTTCAGTCTGCGCCTGGAGCAACAGCGCCTCGCTCGCGATCTCCGCGCGCAAGACATCGGGAAGGCCCTCCAGCGACTTGAGCAGGGCTTCCAAGTGCTGCAGCGCGGGCTCGAAGCGCTCCGAATCGTAAGCGAGCTTGGCGTAGAGCCAGCCCATCCGCGCGCGCAACTCGGGACGCAGGTCGGAAAAGCGAGGATCCTCGCCCCTCTGCGCAGCGAGCAACCGGCCCACCCGCCCGTAGGCCTCCTCGGTCTTGCCCTGGATTTGGAATTGTCGGGCCATGGCCCACTCGGCCTGCCAGCGATCATCGGTCTTAAACGCCGGGTCTGCCGCATACTGGTCGATGATCTCGGCCGCGTTGCCATCAGGCGCGAAGATCTCCGCCAGCACGCGTTGAAACATCAGCCCGCTCACCTCGCTGCTCAGCGCAGGCGAGCGCTCGCGCAGCACCGCCGCATAGGCGTCGGCGGCATTGCGGTACTCCTTGACGCGGAAAAATGCCTCCGCCTCCAAAACACCGAGGTCCGTCCGAGCCGACGCCGTCGGGTCAGGCTGCCCCGCCTCGACCGCGGGCAGGGCTGCCCGGGCGCTCCGAGCGCTGGCCGCGGCAGCACGATAGCGCTGCTGCTCCCACGCCGACTGGGTGAGGAGGCCAAAGGCATGCAGCCGGAGCGGTGAGGCGGGAAAATCGCGTAGCAGGCGGTTGGCCATCTCCTCCGCCGTGGCGTAGTCTTTGTCGTCGAGCGCGAGCTGCGCACGGAAATAGAGGAGAGTTTCCCGCAGCGGATGGGGCGGCGTCTGCGCGATGAGCTTGTTGAGCTCTTCGCGGAGTTGGGTGCGCTCGGGATCGCGCGGGGAGGCATTGGTGAGCACCTGCAGCGCTTGGCGCTGACGCTGCACTTTGGTGCCCTTGGCCACCAGCTCCAGCAGCGCGATCCTGCCCACACCTGTGCGGCTCTGATCACCGAGCAGCCCGACCATGAAGTGAAACTCGTCGCGCCACGCACGCTCCTGCGCCGGCATGCCCAGTAGCACCTGCTCGCGGAGAAACTTCACTGCCTCGTCGCGGCGGTTGGCGAGGGCGAGCATCACCGCATACTGGCGCGCTGGCTCATAGCTCGCCTCACGACCCTGGTCGCGATCGAAGAGCCGCTTCGTCTCATCGAGCGACTCCTTGGTGGGCGTGCCCTGCTCACGGAGACGCACGCGCTCGGCCGCGAGTTGGAAGCGAGCCCGCGCCAGCTCGGTCGGCGCACCCCGCTCCGCTTGCACATAAAAGGTATTGGCCCGCTGCATATCGCGAGGCGTTGCCGTGTCGTAGAGCGCACCTGTGAAAAAATAGTACCACGGGCGATCCTTGCTGGAGATCTCTTCGGCCTTGATCGCATCCCAATGCGCCTGCGCGTCTGCGCGCTTCCTCAGTCGCAGCGCCGCCAGGCCCGCGCGCAGACGCCACGCCGCGGTGCGAGGCTCCGGCAGGGTCGCGAGCAGCTTCTCCGCCTCATCTGCCTGATCTGCATCCAAGAGCACGGTGACAAGCGCCAGCGTGAGTCCGGCCGTATCAGCGCCGGGATCATCCAGCAGATCACGATAGGCCGCAGCCGCCATCGTCAAAAATCCCAAGTCATGCGCACGCTCGGCCGCACCGAGCGACATCGATAGTGCGCCTGGTGACACCAGCGCCGGAGCCGGCGCCAACGGCGCGGGATTATTGAGCGGCGGCGCCGTGCCTGCGCCACCCGTCTGCGCACGGGCCGCCAGCGACACTGCCAGCAGTGTCGCGCCCACCCGAAAAATTTGCACAGGTTTTCGCATTCGGATCACGCAGCGGCGACCTTGCGCACCCCGCTGGAAACAATCAACCGCGTTGTAAATACTTCCGTCTCGCGCCTCACCCGTATCGCGACATACTTGCCTGCGGTCTCGTTCCCAGTCATCCTACTTTTTCGACCATGTCCGCCGTCCTTATCGTCCTCGGTGTATTGCTGCTGATCGCCATCGTCTTCGCCCTCTGGGCGGTCGGCATCTACAACGGCCTCGTCGGCCTGCGCAACAAGTTCAAGAACGCATTCTCGCAGATCGACGTCCAGCTCAAGCGCCGCTACGACCTGATCCCGAATCTCGTCGAGACGGCCAAGGGCTATCTCAAGCACGAGCGCGAGACGCTCGAGGCCGTCATCAAGGCCCGCAACATCGCGCTCGCCGCCTCGCAGTCGGCCGCCGCCAATCCCGCCGATGCCAATGCCATGCGGAATCTCGCCGCGGCTGAGGTCGGCTTGGGCGGCGCGCTGTCGCGCCTGATGGTCGTCTCCGAGCAATACCCGGATCTCAAGGCCAACCAGAACATGATGCAGCTCACCGAGGAGCTCACCTCCACGGAGAACAAGATCGCCTTCGCCCGGCAGGCCTACAACGACAGCGTCATGGCCTACAACAACGCCCGCGAGGTCTTCCCTGCGGTCGTGCTCGCCGGCGCCATGGGCTTCCAGCCCGCAGAACTCTTCAAGATCGAAGATCCCACCGAGCGCAACGCGCCCAAGGTGAGCTTCGCATGAGAACCAGCCCGGAGTTTTTTGTCGGCCTCGGCACCTTGGCTCTCATCAACGCCGGCCTTGCCCAAAGTAAGAACCGCAGTGGCCTGCTCTGGTTTCTTATCAGCCTTTTTCTTGGCCCCATCGCCACCTTTTTGATCGTTGTCCTGAGCAAAGTGCCCGCCAAATCCTAGGCGATGGATTTCTTCGAGGCCCAAGCCCGCGCCAAGAAACGCTCCGGGCGGCTCGTCGCGCTCTTCGCGCTCGCCGTGCTCGGCACGATCGTGGCCGCCTACGTGGCCGGGCTCTTCCTGATCCGCTACATGGGCGAGGACTATGGCCGCATGGTGGGCGACGGGCTCTGGCACCCACGGCTCTTTCTCGGCATCACGGGCGGCACGCTGCTCGTCGTCGGCTGCGCCTCGCTTTTCAAGTGGCAGCAGTATTCCGCCGGCGGCAGCGCGGTGGCGGAAAATCTCGGGGGGCGTCGCGTGGACCCCCGCACCACCGATCTCAACGAAAAACGCCTGCTCAATGTCGTCGAGGAAATGGCGATCGCCTCCGGCACTCCAGTGCCTGCGGTCTACGTCATGGACGACGAGGCCGGCATCAACGCCTTTGCCGCCGGCCTCACGACCAGCGACGCCGTCGTCGCCGTCACGCGAGGCACGCTCGAAAAGCTCAACCGCGACGAACTGCAGGGCGTGGTCGGCCACGAGTTCAGCCACATCCTCAATGGCGACATGCGGCTCAACATGCGGCTGAGCGCGCTGGTCTTTGGCATCCTCGTCCTCGGCCTACTTGGCCGCATCGTACTCTCCAGCCTCCGCCACACCCGGGTGCCGCGCTCGCGCAACGAAAAGAATGGTGGCGGCGTGATGATCTTCGTCGTCGCCGTGGGCTTCACCCTGCTTGTGCTCGGGTATGTCGGCTACTTCTTTGGCCGGCTCATCCAAGCCGCCGTCTCGCGCCAGCGCGAGTTTTTGGCCGATGCCTCGGCGGTGCAGTTTACCCGCAATCCAGCCGGCATCGCCGGCGCGCTCAAGAAGATCGGTGGCTACGCACTCGGCTCATCGCTCCAGTCGGCGAAGAGCGCCGAGATCGGCCACTTCTTTTTCGCGCAGGGCTTCCGCTCGATGTTCGGCGGTCTTTGGGCCACGCATCCGCCGCTCGATGAGCGTATCCGCGCAGTCGATGCCACCTTCGACGGCAAGTATTTTGAGCCTCCGCAGGTCGTCGATGTGGCACTCGAGTCCTTCATCACCGCCGGCTTTGCCAAGCCCCAGGGCTCGGGCAGCGTCGGCACAAGAGGCCAGACCGCCGCCCTCCCGCCCGCCCTCGCGACTGCAGCGGTGGCCGCCATCGGCACACTCACGCCCACGCAGCTCGCCAATGCTCACACGCTTCTCGAAAGTGTGCCCGCCGAGCTCCGCGACGCGGCGCACGACCCCACTGCCGCGCCCGTCGTCCTCTACGGCCTGCTCCTTGCCGCCGAGCCTGCCCTGCGCGCCACCGGCCGCCAGATCGTGCTCAACCGCGGCGGGGCCGATGCCAGCACGCTCCTCGCTCAGTTGGAGCCCGCCCTCGCTGCGATTACGCCCGAGCAGCGCCTCCCGCTGCTTCAGCTCGCGCTCCCCTCCCTGCGCCAGCTCACGCCGGGCGCGCTTGATGCGTTCATCGAGACGCTCGATGAGCTCGTCCACGCCGATGGTCAGATGTCGACGTTCGAATTCGCGCTGCAGAAACTCGTCATCCATACGCTCGAGCTTCGCCGCGAGCCGGGCCGAGCGATTACGCAGTACCACTCCTTCAATGCCGTCGGCGCTGAGCTCTCCATCGTTCTCTCCGCGCTCGCTCATGCCGCGACCTCCGATGCCGCCTTTGCCCCGCAGGCATTCGCCGCCGGCGCTTCGCACCTCAAACTTGCCGAAGCCAAGCTGCAGTTCCTCCCGCGCGAAGCCGCCAGCTTTGCCAAGCTCGATAAGGCGCTCGATAAGCTCGCCGCCTCCAGCCTGCCCATCAAGCAGCGCACACTCCTGGCCGCAGCCCAGGTGGTGGGGGCCGACGGTCGCATCCTGATCACCGAGGCGGAACTCCTCCGCGCCGTCGCCGCAGCCTTGGATTGCCCCATGCCCCCGCTGGGGTAAAGCTGGCTGCAGACATTTCCCGATCCATCCGGCGCTCGCATCGGGGGCGGTTTTCTGAATCTTTCCGCGCCCGATGTCCGCGCCACCCGCCAGCTTTCCGCACGATCCGTATGCGGCGCTGCGCCTTCGCGCGTTCCGCAATTATCTCGGCGGCAGTTTCATGTCGACGCTCGGCCGGCAAGCCGTCGTGGCGGCCGCCACTTGGCAAGTCTACCAGTGGACCCACTCCGCCACGGCACTTGGCCTCGTGGGCCTCGTCAACGTACTGCCGCTTCTTGCTCTGTCGCTACCCGCAGGTGCCATCGCCGACCGCTATGATCGGCGTCGCCTGGTCGCAGGCGGCACGGCCATCATCGCCGTGCTCAATGCTGCGCTCGCCGCCCTGGCCCTCTGGCACGATGCCATCCCGCATGCCTCTCTCCTCGGCTGGGCCAATCGTGGGCTCGAGTGGCTCGCCCATCTTTTCGAGCGCGATTCGGCGGAGTTCGCACTTCGTTTCGACGAGCCTGCGCTGCCGCTAGTCTACCTGCTGCTGCTGGCTCAGGCCTGCGTGCGCATCCTCATCTGGCCGGCGCGCGCCAGTATTGCACCGCTGCTCGTGCCCACCCCGATCCTCGGTAATGTCATCACGTGGAGCACGAGCGCCTTTGAGATCGCCACGGTGGCCGGGCCGGCGCTAGGCGGGGTGCTGATCGCTTACGTCGACATTCCGCCCGTCTACGCGCTGGGAGTGCTGCTCGATGGCCTCTTCGTCGTCGCCCTCGGCCGAGTAAGGTATCTTAATGCACCCCAGCAGGCTACGGGTAAGCGCTCATGGCGCGATATGCTGGCGGGCGCAGAGTTTATCTGGCGGAAGAAGGTCATCCTCGGCGCCAGCAGCCTCGATCTCTTCGCCGTCCTGCTCGGCGGTGCGACCGCACTCCTGCCCATCTATGCCGACCAAGTTCTGCACGTCGGCCCCATAGGCTTTGGCTGGCTGCGTGCCGCGCCATCGCTGGGGGCTTTTGCCATGGCGATGTGGCTCGCGCACCGGCCACCGCTCGAGCGGCCGGGTGCAGCGTTGCTGTGGTCGGTCGTGGGCTTTGGCGTCTCGATCGTGGCCTTCGGCCTCTCCCACTCGTTCTGGCTTTCCCTGATCGCTTTGTTTCTTAGCGGCGTCTTCGATAATGTCAGCGTCGTGGTGCGACAATCGCTGGTGCAGCTCCTCACGCCCGACTCCCTGCGCGGCCGGGTGACGGCGGTAAACCAGATCTTCATCGGCTCCTCCAATGAGATCGGCGCCCTCCGTGCCGGCCTCATGGGTGCCCTTATCGGCCCGGTGGGCGCAGTGGTCTGGGGAGGGGTCGGCACGATTTTCGCGGCCTTGGCGATCGCTCGCGCCGTACCTGGCCTAAGGCAACTCCCATCTCTTCATACCCTCAGACCAGAAGAATAGCCCGGTATTTCTCGCCTTCGTTTTTCGTTAGACTTCGTCGGGCCGGGAGCCATTACCTTGCTCAGGAATGGCCGAGACCTCCAAACGTAAGACGTTCTTCATCCTCGCGCTATCGGCCAGCCTGGTGGCCGCGCTCGTCGCGGTCGTGGTAAAAGTCGTCCGCGACGACGATCTCCGCGAGCGCCTGGGCACCGACTACTACGTTCTCACGCTCGCGATCATCGGTTGCGTGCTCCTCGTGCTCGCAGGTTATGTCTGGGATCGCACCCTCATCCAACGACTCAAGACGCTCCGCACCGCCGTCCCAGTGTCTGCGGTCGGCGATACCGCGCCCGGCGAGCACGATCACGACGAAATTATCGGCCTTGCCCGCAATATCGAGCGCATGGCCCAAGCCCTCCAGAAGACCGAGGCCAGCTACCGCGGCATCGTGGAGGATCAGGTCGACCTGATCTGCCGCTACCGGCTCGACGGTACCCTGAGCTTCGTGAACAGCGCTTACGCCCAGGCCTTCTCGCGCAAACGCAACGAACTCATCGGCCAGCCCTTCCCGTTTTTCACCCCCGGTGCTGCCATCGGAGACGAAACCTACACCTATGAGCGTGAGCTCGATTTCCCCGATGGCCGCCGCCGCTGGGTGATGTGGACGCAGCGCGCCATCCGCGACGACGGCGGCAACGTCCTCGAATACCAGTCCGTCGGCCACGATATCACGCTACGCAAAGAGGCCGAGGCCGCCCTCATGCACGCCAAGGAGGCCGCCGAGGCCGCCGACCGCGCCAAGAGTGAGTTTCTCGCCATCGTCTCTCACGAGATCCGCACGCCGATCAACGGCGTCATCGGCTTTGCCCAGATCCTTGCCGACTCCCCGCTTTCTCCGGAGCAGCGCGAACAGGTCGGCATCATCAAGTCGAGCGGTCAGGCTCTCGAAAAACTCATCACCGATATCCTCGATCTTTCCAAGATCGAGGCCGGCAAGATCGAGATCGAGTCTTCGCCCTTCGGCCTTCACAGGACGGTCGAGGAGGTCATCGCCTTCTTCCAGCCGCGCGCCCGCGCCGCTGCCCTCACCCTTACGGCCAATATCGACAGCGATGTCCCCCAGATCGTAAATAGCGACGAGGCCCGTCTCCGTCAGATCCTCACCAATCTCGTCGGCAACGCCCTCAAATTTACCGAGCGCGGCAGTATCACCGTCAACGTCTCCTGTATGCGCGGCGAACCCGTCAACATGCGCGATACCCGCCGCGCGCTCCGCCTCTTCTTCTCGGTTACCGACACCGGTATCGGCATCCCCGCCGACAAGATCTCCAAGCTCTTCAAGCCCTTCAGCCAGGTCGACAGCTCCTCCGAGCGCCGCCGCAACGGCACCGGCCTTGGCCTCATCATTTCGAAGCGCCTCTGCGAGCTCATGGGCGGCTCCATCTCTGTCGACAGCAAAGTCGGCGAAGGCACCACGTTCCGCTTCTCGCTGCTTACGGACTACGAGAAGGGCGATACCAATATCCCCTTTGCACTGCGGACAGTGCCGCAGGGAGCGTAAGGTAGGCCGTCAAACGATGATAGCTCTGCCGTGGCGATTCATAGTCTTGTCGATACGGTAACGATCCCCTGGCTTGGTTTCTCAGCGCAACAATCTCAACCGTTTTTGCGGTAGCAATCTGGGGATCCTTCACGGCAAATCGCGAGCCGCTCTACTGCGCGACCGCTGAGCTCACGATCTTCCTCCTCCCGGTCATCCACCGTCCGTAGTCAAAGGCAGATGCTGGGACATGCGGACCTGCCAGTATGCCATCGAGGAAGCGATCATTCTGAAAACGTCTACGGCGATGTTAACACCGGCCGAAGCGCAACTCGTCTTCGGTGCCAGCAGCGACGTGGAGTGAATGACCGAGAGGGACCCGGATCTCGCGCGTCCATCTTCGGCATGCGAATCGGAAGGCAGCCGAATTGCTGGCCAACCGCTACGTGGAGCGCACCATCTCACAGTTTACCGAGGGTGAGGCCGAGCGTAACCAACCTGTCGGCATCGCGTACTACCTTTCTTCCGCCGCCACCGAGTCTGCTCGAGAGTAGATCGAAGCGCTGCTCAAGGAGCGCAATGCCCGGATGACACGAGGCGAAGAGACCATTGTTTTCAAGCAGACCGGGCTGGCCGTCGCGTGGAGTTATCCGTAGGCCTTCCTCGGTGCGCTAGCCATCGAGGCTGGCATGTAGGTTCCCCACCCCAGAGACAGCCCGCCATCGCGCCCTACCATGGTGCGATGCACGCCTTGTTCGCCTCACCTGCCCGGCTCATTTCCGTCGCGCTCGCTACCCTCACGGGGTTCTGCGCGGCGGCCTCGGTCGGGGCGCAGACTTTCAACTATCTCTCTTCGATCACCGACATCGGCCGGCCGACAGGCATCGCGTTGGAGACCTACGAGGGTGTGCCTTATCTCTACGTTTCGGACCACGACGGCGGGCGGGTTTTCCGAATCAACCTCAACGACAACTCGCGCGTGCAGATCGGCAATCCCGGCACGGGCAACGGGCAGTTCATCTGGCCCGACATGATCGCGATCGAGCCCAACACCCGCGACCTCTACATCGCCGACCGCCGGCTGCACCGGATAACGCGGCTCAAGCGCAACGGGGAGTTTGTGATGAAATGGGGCGATACCGGCACGGAAACCAACCGCTTCGGCCAGCCTGGCGCGGGTAGCGCACCGGGGCAGTTCAACCAGCCCATCGGCATCGTGCTCGACGCCGACGGCCACGTGTACACCACCGAGCACGAGAATCATCGCGTGCAGAAATTCCGCATCACGCAGGGCGCGGGCGGCGCGTGGAATGTCGAGACCCTCCGCACTTGGGGCAGCGGCGGCGGCAGCCCGGGGCAATTCAACACGCCCTACGGTATCGCCATCGATGCCGCGGGCGCGATCTGGGTCGCCGATGGCTTCAACAGCCGCCTTCAGAAATTTTCGCAGAACGGCGAACTGCTCGGCCAGATCGTCACACGCGGCCCTTCGGAACCGCACCTCGTCAATACCTGGGTGCACATCGACGCGGCGGGCGACATCTGGGCGGGCATCACCAGCGATCCCAATACCGGCGGCGTCCTCGCCAATCAGCGAATTGAAAAATTCAGCCCGTCGGGTGCCTCCCTCGGGAAATGGGGCTCCTACGGCAGCGCACCCGGGCAATTTCGCCTGCCCTTCGGAATTGTGATCCATCGCGAGACCAATCGCGCCTACGTGAGCGATTACGACAATGGCCGCGTGCAGGTCTTCTCGCTTGGAGAGCCCTCCACGCCCCCGTCTCCGGCGCCCCCGGGCTCAGCCCGGCTCGTCAACGTGTCCTCGCGCCAGCGCATCGCGGCAGGGGATGCGAATCGCACCGCCATCGCTGGCCTTGTGATCTCAGGCACCTCCGCGCGCGCTATCTTGGTACGCGCCGTGGGGCCCGGACTTTCCGCTTTCGGCGTCGGCGAGACTCTGGCCAATCCCCGCGTGCACATTTTCGATGCGAGCGGCCGCCTAGTCGTGGAAAACGATGATTGGAGTGGCGCGAGCACGGCTGCCGCCGCCAGCATGGTCGGGGCCTTTTCACTAGCCAGTGGCAGCCGCGATGCGGCCTTGGTCGCCAACCTCGCGCCGGGTGCGTACACCGTGCAGGCGACTGCAGCCACGGGCAGCGGCGTCGTGCTCCTCGAGGCCTACGATACCGCCTCCACCGCCACTCAGCGGCTCGTCAATCTCTCCACCCGCGGCTTTGCCGATACGGGCGAGGGCCAGCTCGTTGCCGGCTTCTCCGTCGCGGGAGACACGCCCAAGCGCATGCTTGTTCGCGCCGTCGGCCCCGGCCTCGGCAGCTTCGGCGTGAGCGATGCATTGAGCGACCCCACCTTGCGTCTCTTCGCTGCTGGCAACTCCGCTGCGATTGCCCAAAACGACAACTGGGGCACGCCCGCGGGCACTGCGGCATCTCGCGGAGAAATCGCTGCGGCCGCGCAAGCGGCCGGCGCCTTTGCGCTCGCGGAGGGCAGCTCCGATGCCGCGCTCCTCATCACCCTCGCTCCCGGCAACTACACTGCGATCGCCAACGGTGCCGGCGGGCACACGGGAGTAGCGCTTATCGAGGTATTCGAAGTGCCGTGATGCTCTCCCCCCAGCCTGCCCCGGAGCGGCTAGGCCGCGTCTTGCTTGGGCTCCGCCTTGCCCGCCCGCCGAAGCGTGGGCTTGCGCCGGCCGGCGACCACCGCCGCATCGATCACGACCTCAGACACGTCGTCGCGTTGCGGCAGCTCGTACATGACCTCGAGCATGAGATTTTCCATGATCGAGCGTAGCGCACGCGCCCCCGTCTTTAGCTCGATGGCCTTCGCCGCGATGGCCTTCACAGCATCGGGCGTGAGACGGAGACGCACTCCATCCATGGCGAAGAGCTTGGAATACTGCTTCACCATCGCGTTCTTCGTGCGCAGGAGTATTTTCTCCAAGTCGGCGATAGCTAGCTGATCGAGCACCGACACCACCGGCAGGCGCCCGATAAACTCGGGGATCATACCGAAACGGATGAGATCCTCGGGCGCGAGCGACTTCATCATCTCCTCGGGCTTGAGCACCTCTTCCTGCTGCTGGGTGATCGAGGAAAAGCCCAGGCTCCGACTCCCCTTGCGGCGCTGCACGATGGCGTCGAGCCCTACAAACGCACCACCGCAGATGAAGAGAATATTCGACGTGTTGATCTGGATATACTCCTGATTCGGGTGCTTGCGCCCGCCCTGCGGCGGCACGTTGCACGTCGTGCCCTCCAGGATTTTGAGAAGCGCCTGCTGCACGCCTTCACCGGAGACATCGCGCGTGATGGAGACATTCTCCGTCTTCCGGCCGATCTTGTCGATTTCGTCGATGTAGATGATGCCACATTCGGCCTTCTTTACATCGTAGTTGGCTGACTGCAGCAGGCGCAGCACCACGTTTTCAACATCCTCGCCGACGTAGCCAGCCTCGGTGAGCGTCGTCGCATCGGAAATCGCAAAAGGCACGTCCAAGATCTTCGCGAGCGTGCGCGCAAGCAGTGTCTTGCCCGAGCCCGTCGGGCCGACGAGCATGATATTGCTTTTCTCTACTTCGACGTCGTTGAACTCGGGGGAGATCGCGGCCGAGTCCTTGGACTGGCCGGAGTCAAACATCAGGCGCTTGTAGTGATTATAGACCGCGACCGAGAGGACCTTCTTCGCGTGATCCTGGCCGATGACATAATCATCCAGCGTCTTTTTGATCTCCGAAGGCTTCACCAAGCGAAACGCGGGCTTCGACTCCACGGATGGAGCCTTCACCTCGCGGTCGATGATCGTCTTGCAGACATTGACGCACGAGTCGCAGATATAAACGCCAGGACCTGCGATGATCTTTTTGACCTCCGCCTGCGACTTGCCGCAGAACGAGCAGAGAGTCATGCGCGCCGATTTAGCCATGGCGTTGAAGGTGTCCTAATACCGGGGGCTGTCGAGTCGCGAGTAGCGATTGTCCGGGTGCGGCTTCCACGCCTTGCCAAGCCCCGCCCTATGCCTTGCGCACGAAAAAAGCCGCGCCCTAGGGCGCGGCTTCAAAATCGTATCCGGAGTAGCGGAGCTTTAGGCTGCCTTGACCCCAGCCGCCTGAGTCTCGCGCGTCGAACTTACCACGTGATCGACGATGCCATACTCCTTGGCCTCCAGTGCGCTCATGTAGTAGTCGCGATCCGAGTCCTTCTCGATCTGCTCCGCGGGCTTGCCAGTATGTCTGGCAAGCGCGTCGTTGAGCGTCTTGCGCCAGCGGAGGATTTCCCGGGCCGCGATAGCGATGTCGGCCGTCTGGCCGCCCGCACCGCCGCTGGGTTGGTGGATCATCACACGGCTGTTCGGCAGCGCGAAGCGCTTGCCCTTGGTGCCGGCCGCGAGGAGCACCGTGCTCATGCTGGCGGCCATGCCCACGCAATAGGTCACGATGTCGCACTGCAGGAAGTTCATCGTGTCGTAGATGGCCATGCCACCCGTCACGACGCCGCCTGGGGAGTTGATGTAGAAGTGGATGTCCTTCTTCGCGTCCTCCATCTGCAGGTACAGCATCTGCGCGATCACCGCGTTAGCTACCCCATCGTCGATCGGCGTGCCGATGAAGATGATGCGGTCCTTCAACAGGCGGCTGAACACATCCCAGTCGCGCTCGCCGCGACCGGTGTTTTCAACGACTCGAGGAATGTAGTAGTAGCTCACGTGGTTTTTTGGTGGTTGGTCGGTCAAGCCTTCGGCTCGACCGTGGTCACCTTAGCCTTGGAGACCAGAAAATCAACCGCCTTGTCGAAAACGATGTTCTGCTGGATGGCCCGCAGGGCATCGCGATCGTTGGTCAGCGTCTTGATGAGTTTTTCGATCTTCTGGCCCGTGCGCGCGGCCTCGCGATAGACGAATTCGTTGAGGTCATCATTGGTGACGGCGAGGTTCTCTTTCTCGGCGAGCTTCGCGAGGATGAGTTGGAGCTTCACGCGGTTCACGGCTGCCTTTTTGGCGCCCTCGTAGAGTTCCTTCTTGTCCTTCTCGAACTGCTCGGCAGGCACGCCACGGCGCATGTTCTCCTCGATGAACTGGCGGAGCACGCCCTGCGTCTCAGCCTCGACCAGCGAGTCCGGGATCGGGAAATCGACCGCCGCAGCCAGCGCCTCGGTGATCTGGCGGCGCTGATTGGCGCGATTCTGATACTCCTTCTGGAGCTTCAGATTATTGCGCACTTTGGCTTGGAGGCCGGCGAGGTCATCGACCTGCTGGCCCTTGAAGAACTCCTCGTTGAGTTCCGGCAGCACCCGCTCGCGAATCTCTTGGATCTCCACGGCGTACACCGCCGTCTTACCGGCAAGAGCAGGAGCAGCCGGAAACTCGGCAGGAAACGAAATGGTGACGTCCTTCTTCTCGCCCGGCTTGAGGCCGGCCAGTTGCTTGCCCAGGCCAGGGATCACGCCTTCATTCGCGCCTTCGACCTCTTCCCACGTCTGCGGCACCTTGCCGTACAGTTGCTTGTCCGGAGCGATCTCGGTGATCGCCTGGCCATCGACTTTGCCCTCGTACGCGAGCTTCACGTAGTCACCCTTCTGCGCGGGGCGCTCGGTCGCCTTAAAGTCGGCGCGCTCAGCGCGGAGACCTTGGATGACATTCTCCACCTCGGCGTCGGTCGAATCCGTCGAGACGATCTCAGTCGGAAGCTCGGTGTACACCGGCATCTCAAACTCAGGGCGCACGTCGATCGTGATCGTCACGTTGGCCGGCGACCCAGCCTCGATCTTGTCTTCCTGCACATTGACGACATTGAGCACGTCCAGCTTCTGCTGCTCGAGGCCCGCGCGGTAGGCGCGAGCGAGCACCTTCTGCTTGAAATCATCGGCGATCTCCTTGCCAAAGCGCTTGGCGATCATCGCCGCAGGAGCCTTGCCGGGGCGAAAGCCAGGGATGCGGACCATCTTCGAGATTTCACCCACCGAAGCCTGGTGTTCGGCGTCGACTTCGCTCGGATCGAGCGTGACGACGAGGCTCTTGCGGGTGGGGGACACGTTGGTCAATTGGACGTTCACGACAGAGATGCGGACAGGTTTGGTTGAAAGAATTGTCCACGGTAGGCCGACACGAGTGCCGGTCAATGACGGATTCTGCACGCTTGCAGACACAGGCCCGCGCGCCTTTCGTCCCGCCGGATGCCCAGCCTCGCCCAACTCCTCGCCGCGCACGCGCCGCTGCTCGTGATCGACGCCGCCTCCTCCCGCGTACAAGTCGGATGGATCGAGGCAGACGGAAGTGGCCGCTGGGTGACCTCGGAGGAGGAATCAGGCGTCGCGGTGTTCAAGGGTATCCAGCAGTTAGGTGCGGATATCGGGGCGGCGGGCGCCTTCGTTTTCTGCGATGGCCCGGGCTCCATCCTGGGGATTCGCACGGTCGCAATGGCCTTGCGTACATGGATGACACTGCAGCCCAAGCCAGTGTTTGCCTATACCAGTTTGGCACTTGTCTCCCACGCGCTACTTGACCCGGCAGTAACTGTGATCGCCGACGCCCGACGTGAAGCTTGGCACACCTACCGGCGCGGGGACGGTCTTCATCGGGTGCCTACCTCGGCTCTAAGCGGCGAGTTGGCCATGCCCGAGGGCTTTCGTAGCTGGACCCCGTTGCCGCCTCGCGTGATGCCCATTCCCTATTCGATAGGACAACTCCTGCCGCTCGTCACTCTCACTGATTTATTCCGGGAAGTAGAGCAGCCCGACGCCTATCTGCACGAGGAGCCGAGTTACGTAACGTGGACTCCGCGGGTCCATCGCCCACCCACGTTTGACCGGCTGTAATACGCTGGAGAAGCTAGGCTTAACTACGCAGCGACCGTACCTTAATTTCGCTGCAAAACCGAACTTTCGCCGATTATTTGCGTCGGTATGCGTGACGTATTTGTCAGCTACCGGCGTTTGCGCCGGGCAGTGATGTCAAATAGGGTTAACCTCCCATTATGGGAAGTTTTTCCATCTCGCTCAACCGTTCTTGTCCAAGCTCCGCTTAACTTTACTCTTCACGCTGGTTACCCTCCTTATGGGGGTAACAAGGCTCAGCGCAGCCACAAAGTATTGGGATAGCGGGGGTACGGCAGGCAGTTGGAACTCAGCCAATAACTGGAACAGCAACGGTGTACCCGGCTCTGGTGACGATCTGATCTTCGACAACACGTACGTCGCGACACTCCCGTCGACCATCTCCTTGGGCGGCAACCGCTCGGCAAATTCCTTCACGATCGATACCAGCGATGCCCTCGCTTTTACCAACGGCACAGGTAATCGCACCCTTAGCCTCACCTCCGGCAACCTCACTCGTACTGCCGATAGCTCGGGGGCTCACAGCCTTGGCTTCACCAACCTAGACCTCCTTGCCAACGGTACCTTCGCTATCGATGGCACCGATACGCTGACCATCTCCGCCGTCATCCGCAATAGCGGCGGCGCACGCTCAATTAATCGCACCGGTGCGGGTACTCTTCTCCTTTCGGGCAACAACAGCTTTTCTGGAGGACTTACACTTACCTCCGGTTTGACTCTCCTGGGCCACAATGCGGCCGCAGGTACCGGCACCCTCACCTTCGCCGGTGGTACGATAGGGGCGAGCGGTAGCTCGCGCACAATTGCCAACGCCGTCTCAGCCAGCAGCACGATTATCATCGGGGGTGCCAGCGACATAACCTTTACCGGAGCCTTCAACCTCGGCGCGGGCAATCGCACTCTCCAGATCGACAATACAGGCACGACCCGCATTTCCGGTGCCGTTTCCAATTCATACTACGCCACCACCACAAAGACAGGCGATGGCACGCTGATTCTCTCTGGCAACAATAGCAGCCTCCAAGGCCCCATGGCCGTCGCCCAAGGCACGCTTCAGATCGAATCCAACAATGCACTCGGCGGGTCCAACTACGGAAACTCCGTCTCTGCAGGGGCCACTCTCGCACTTGCCGGCGGAGCAGGCAGCCTAAGCATCTCCGAGGGCGCTTTCGATCTGTCCGGCTACGGTGCTGGGGGCAATGGCGCGCTCCGTAATGTTTCAGGCACCAATACGCTTACCGCCACGCTGAACCTGCTCGGCGCTACTCGTATCCAAGTCGATGCCGGCAGCCTCACCGTGGGCGGGTTGTCGCCCGCGGGCTTTGCACTCGAGATCGATGGCTCCGGAGCATTCACCTCTACCGGTGCCCTCAATAGCGGGGGCGATCTTTCACTTCTCGGCTCCGGCGATCGATCTTTCGGCGCGGCTGTCAATCTGGGCAGCAACTCCCTCTCGATTCAGAGTTCGGGCACCAACACTTTCTCGGGAGCGGTCACCGCCAACGGTGGCATTTCGATCACGAGCGGCGCCAATACGTTTTCCAACACGCTCGCCAGCAGCGCCACGCTCGCTCTGGGCAGCGCCAGTTCCACCACCGCCAGTGGGACCGTGCAGGTCGGCACGCTCGAAATAACGGGCACCGCCGCTGCCACGTTCACCGGCAGCGTTTCCGCAACCACCGGCGGCATCTCGATCACGAGCACCGGCTCAGTGGCTTTCAATGGCTCCCAAGCCACCGCCGGCACACAGAATTTCACTGTCGACACTTCAGCCAATGTCGCTCTGGGCACCGCTGTCATCGCCGGCACATTTTCCAAGAATGGCAGCGGCACCACCACCTTCAGTGGCAGCGCCGCCAATCAGATCGCCAACACCTTCGTCAATGCTGGCACGCTCGTTCTCAATAAGACTGCCGGCACGAATGCGATCAGCGGCAACCTCACCGTGGGCGACGGGCTGGGCACCGACACGGTCTCTTTCAGCGCCGCCAACCAGATCAACGACAACAGTGCTGTCGCGCTGCTCAGCTCCGGCGTCCTGAATCTCAACAGTTTCTCCGATACGATCAATAGCCTCGCGTTCACCGGCGGCAGTGTCGCCACAGGTGCCGGCACGCTCACAATCACCAACGCAAACTCCATCACCGGCAACGCTTCGGGCGTAGGTGCGACGATCTCCGGCAACCTCGCCCTCCCCTCTTACTCCAGCACGATCAACGTCGCCGATGGCCTCGCCGATGCCGATCTCACGATCTCGGCCAATATCTCGGGCAACCGCATCATCAAAACCGGCGATGGCACCCTCGTCCTTTCGGGCTCGAATACCTTCGCCGACGGCGGCCAGACCTACGACAACGCCCTCAGTATCCAGGGCGGCACCGTCATCGTCACCGCCGATGCCAATCTGGGCAATGCCAACAATAACGTCGCCTTCAACAACGGCGGCCGCCTCCAGATCGGCGGTACGATCACGGCGGGTGCTGGCCGGCAGTTTAACTTTACCGGTGCCGGCACCATCGATGTCACTTCTGGCAATACCGCCACGCTCAACGGTATACTCGATGGCGCAGGCGCTTTCACCAAGAGTGGCGAAGGCACACTCACTCTCGGCGGCACGGCCGCAAACACGCTTTCCGGTGCCGTCTCGATCGACGGGGGTACACTGGCACTCGCCAAGACGGCGGGCACCAACGCCATCGCCAGCAACGTCACGGTCAATTCCGGCGGCACACTCCGCCTGGATGCAAATAATCAGATCGCCGACACGGCGACCGTGGGATTCGGCAGCTCGGGCACTGCCATATTCAATGTGAATAGTCGCACGGAGACCATCGCGGGGCTGTCCGGCTCCAACACTTCCGCCTCGGTCACGATGGCCTCCGGCGGCTCCCTCACCCTGGGTTCAAGTGCCAATGCGTCATTCGCCGGCTCGATTACAGGCACCGGCACGTTGACCAAAGTCGGCACCGGCACACAGACTCTCGGCGCCAATAGTTTCACCGGCTCGGTCAACATCAATGCCGGCACGCTTCTCGCCAGTGCCAACAATATCCTCACGGTCGCAAATGCACTCACGGTCGCCAGCGGCGCTACCCTAGATCTTGCCAGTTACAGCGCTGCCGTCGCCACGATTGCAGGCTCCGGTACGATCGCGATCGGCAACGGCGGCTCCCTCGCCGTCGGCGGCACCAATGCCAATTCCACCTTCGCAGGCACCCTCACGGGAACGGGCACGCTGCAGAAGGTAGGCACGGGCGATCTCACGTTCACGTCCTCCATTAATTTCGGTGGCCAACTCACGCTCTCTGGCGGCGAAGTCACGCTCGCCGGTATCAGTGCCACGATCGGCACGCTCCATATCACGGGCAACACCATCCTCGATTTCGGCAATAGCGCCGCGTCGACGCTCAATATCACCCACCTGATCATCGATCCCGGCGCGACGCTCACGATCACCAACTGGGTCAACCTACAGGACTACTTTTTCGTCAACGGCACCTTCGTCCAGTTTGGCGGCCCCTCCGCCACGCCCGGTATGGGTCAAGGCACCGCCCCACTCAATCAGATCACCTTCGCCGGTTGGAGCGGCAGCAACACGGGCTGGCAGACGGGCGACCATCAGATCACGCCTACTCCGGAGCCCGCGACCTACGGAGCCCTCTTGCTCGCGGGCACCTTTGGGATTATCTTTTGGCGTCGCCGAAAAGCCTCCGCTCCGCCCGCGATCGCTCAGCCCACTTCCCGTCCTTAAAAAGGCACGGGACATTACGCTAACAAAATCGAGGCCGGCCCTCTGTGACGGGGCCGGCCTTTTAACTAAGCGGGCTTGCGGGTGGCGAAAGCTCCTCAGCACTTGCCAATGCCCGACGCCCGGAAGCCAATCTGGCGCAGCTTCGCAAGATCGAGGATATTACGTCCATCGAAGATGAAAGCCGGCTGGTGCATGCCCGCAAAGATCTTCTGGTAGTCGAGCGTTTTGAATTCATCCCACTCCGTCACTACCGCGATGGCGTGCGCTCCCTGCGCCGCCTCGTATGCGGTCTTGGCTACCGTCAACCGCTCGTTGGTTACACCCTTGCCGAGCACATCATCCCGGATCTCATGCGCTGGCACTTTGGGATCGTACACCACCACGCGCGCATGCTCTGCCAGCAGGTCTTTGCATACGGCGATAGCCGCTGATTCGCGCGTATCGTTGGTGTCCTTTTTGAAGGCAAAGCCCAGCACCGCGATTTTTTTGTCAGCTACGGTGTTGAAGAGCGCGCGGACAATTCGCCCCGCGAAGCGGCGCTTCTGCCAGTCGTTCATCTTCACCACATTCTCCCAATAAGCCGCCACCTCGGGCAGCCCGAAATGTTCGCACAGGTACACCAGGTTGAGGATGTCTTTCTGGAAGCAGGAGCCTCCAAAGCCCACCGAGGCTTTCAGAAATTTCGGGCCGATTCGCGAATCCTTGCCGATCGCATTCGCCACCTCGTCCACGTCTGCTCCGGTCGCCTCGCAGAGCGCGGAGATGGAATTAATCGAGGAAATGCGCTGCGCCAGAAAGGCATTCGCCACGAGCTTGGAGAGCTCCGAAGACCATAGATTGGTGGTGATGATGCGCTCACGTGGCACCCAGTTGGCGTACACGTCGACGAGCGTCTGGATCGCCTTTTCTCCCGTGGGCGTGCGCTCGCCACCGATCAGCACGCGATCGGGCGCAAGCAGGTCGGGCACCGCCGTGCCCTCGGCGAGAAACTCAGGATTGGACAGTACCTCGAATTTGAACCCTTTGGAATTGGCCCCCAAGATGTCCTTGATGGTCTCTGCCGTCTTCACGGGAATCGTCGACTTTTCTACGATGATCTTGGGCCCGTTGGCATGCTCGGCAATGGTGCGAGCCACCGATTCGATAAACCGCAGATCGGCCGCGCGTCCGGCACCCACGCCATAGGTTTTTGTCGGGGTATTCACCGCGACAAAGACAATGTCCGCCGCCTGAATCCCGCCTGCGACATCGGTCGAGAAAAAGAGGTTTTTTCCGCGGGTCTGCTTCACCACGTCATCGAGACCGGGCTCGTAAATCGGCAGGGTGTCGGAATTCCATGCCGCGATGCGCGCCGCGTTCATATCGACGACTCGCACCTCGATGTGCGGGGCCTTGAGGGCGATCATCGCCATCGTCGGCCCACCTACGTAACCGGCACCAATACAGCAGATTTTCATGCGAAAAACCCAAGACTGTGGCCCCCCGCCAGCGAATTCCAAGACCTATTGCGACACGGTGATGCCTATCGCTTGGGTCGGTGAGTTCCGGCAGTATCGCCGCTGGGATATCAGCCACCCCTCGTAACAGCAACCATCCCAGACCACCCCATTTTTCACCGCCACAGTCGGAGTCATTGGCCTTGCGAGGCTGCGCTGCCGTGCGCATTAACTCGCCTTCCGACGATGAACATCCACCCGACCCGCGAAGTATTTGCGAGCCTCGCCGCGCAAGGTAATGTGATCCCTGTTTACACCGATCTCATGGCCGACTTCGAGACCCCGGTCTCTGCCTACGCCAAGCTCAAGGAGGCGGGGCCATCATACCTGTTCGAGTCGGTCGAGGGCGGCGAGAATCTCGCCCGCTACAGCTTCATCGGGTGCCGCCCGCGCAAGATCTTCGCCTGCGGGGCGCAAACCACCGAGGTGCGCGTACCCGGCCAGCCTGTTCAAAAGATCGCTACGCCGCAGGATCCCCTTACTCTCATCGAGGCAGAGCTGAAGGGTTTTAAGCCTGTCACCCTCCCCGGCCTCCCCCGTTTCACCGGTGGCGCCGTGGGCTTTATCGCTTACGAATACGTCACGCGCATCGAGCCCAGCGTGCCCGCACCCGCGAAAGACGAACTTGGGACGCCAATCCTCTATTTCATGCTGTCGGATTCGCTGCTGATCTTTGATCGCGCGAAGCAAACCCTCCGCCTCTGCGTCAATGCCCACGTCCGCGGCGATGTCGGCGCCGCCTACGACGCCGCCGCAGCCGAGCTCCGCGAGCTCTACGCCCTCCTCAAGCAGCCCCGCGCCCTCGCCCCCGCTCCCCTCGTGGACACGGGCAAAATCACGGTGCCCGCCGGCAATTTCACCCAGCCGAAATTCGAGCAGGTCGTCGATGAGGCCAAGGAGTACATCCGAGCGGGCGACATCATTCAGTTCGTCCCGTCGCAACGCTTCACCAAGCCCTTCGCCAAGACCCCGCTCGATCTCTACCGCGCGCTCCGCACGGTTAATCCTTCGCCCTACATGTTCATCCTGGAGGCGGGCGATTTCTCCATCGTCGGCGCCTCGCCCGAGGTGCATGTCCGACTTACCGATGGCCTCGTAGAGATCCGCCCCATCGCCGGCACCCGCAAGCGCGGTGCCACTCACGCCGAGGATCTTGCTCTCGAAAAAGACCTCCTCGCCGATGAAAAGGAGCGCGCCGAGCACTTGATGCTCGTTGATCTCGCCCGCAACGATATCGGGCGCGTCTGCCGCTACGGCAGCGTCAAGGTGCCGGAGATGATGGTTATCGAGCGCTACTCGCATGTGATGCATATCGTATCGCAGGTCGAAGGGCAGATCGCGCCCGATAAGTCCGCGTACGACCTGATGCGTGCCACCTTCCCCGCCGGCACCGTGAGCGGAGCGCCCAAGATCCGCGCCATGCAGATCATCGCCCAGTACGAGCCTTCGCAGCGTGGTTTCTACGCCGGTGCGCTCGGCTACTTCGGCTACGACGGCAATATGGATACCTGCATCATGCTCCGCACCGCCCTGCTCAAGGATGGCCACATCCACATCCAGGCCGGCGCAGGTGTCGTCGCCGACTCCGTACCCACTTCCGAGTACCAAGAAACGGTCAACAAAGCCTCCGCCCTTTTCAAGGCGGTCGCCGTCGCCGAGCAGTTCTGAAGGGCCTTTGCCCTGAGCCCGGTCCATTATCTCCCAGGCCGGTGGGTGCTTCACCCAGTTGCGCGCTGGGCCCGCCGTGGTATACTTGGGTAGAATAGACGGCAGGAGACTTGGAAATTCCTCGGATTTTTGGAATCCAACTAAGAACCTTGGACGGTGTCCGTGGTCCGTGTGACTGTGACATCCATCGGGTTAAGTGTGCCGTATTGGCAGGCCGAGACCCAGCACAGTGCGCCAAATCGACCGCGTAACAGCACAGAAAAACGCAACCTTCCCTCGTGGATGTGCGTATAGCTAGTTGGAACGGATTACGCTCCCGGTTTGGGAACAAACCAAACGTCTCAATCCTCTACTTTCAAACGAGGTTCTATACTATGCCTGCTAAAGCCACCAAGTCGCTCCGCAATTCAAACGACGAAGTCGCCGAGGCCCCCGTCGCCGTCCTCGACGCCGCGCCCATCGACGCTCCGCCCTCTTTCCTCGAAAAGTCCTCCGAACCTGCGCCGAGCGAGCCGATCGCCCATGGTGAGCGTAGCAACCTGCAGCTCTACCTTCAGGAGATCGGCAAGACTCCCCTCCTCACCATCGATGAGGAGGTCACGCTCGCCCGCCGCATCCGCAAGGGCGACAAAGCCGCTCGCGACCACATGATCCAGGCCAACCTTCGCCTCGTCGTGAAGATCGCGATGGACTACAAGGATTTTGGCCTCCCCCTCCTCGATCTCATCAGCGAGGGTAACATCGGCCTCATCAAGGCCGTGGAGCGCTTCGATCCCCGCAAGGGCGGCAAGCTCTCCACCTACGCCGCTTGGTGGATCAAGCAGTCGATCAAGCGCGCGCTGGCAAATCAGTCCAAGACGATTCGCCTCCCCGTTCATCTGGTCGACAAGATCTCCAAGATGCGCCGCACCGCCATGCAGCTGACCGAGGCGCTCGGTCGTGAGCCCACGGATGAAGAGTTGGCTGCCGAGCTTCAGATTCCGACGTCCAAGGTCGCGCATCTGAAGTCCGTCAGCGTCCGCCCTGCCTCCCTCGATGCGCCCATCGGCGAAGATGGCGATTCCGCCACCTTCGGCGAAATCGTTGGCGATGACAATGCCGTCAGCCCTTACGACGGCCTGCGCGAGAAAAACCTCAGCAGCGACCTCGCCGATATGGTCAACTCGCTCGATAAGCGCGAAGCCGAGATCATCAAGCTACGCTTCGGTCTTGAAGGCCGCGAGGAGCTCACGCTCGAGGAGGTGGGCCGCAAGTTCCACGTCACTCGCGAACGCATCCGCCAGCTCGAGTACCTCGCGCTGACCAAGATGCGCAAGGCGATGGCCAAGAACGAAGCCGTCCGCACCGTCGACGAGATCGATCAGGAAAACCGCGCACGCGAGCGCATGGCCGTCATCCGGGAATTCGTCGAAAGCAAGACCAAGAAGCCCGCAAAGCTCGGCGGCAACTGAGTCTTTAGCTCCGGGTCATCACACGAGGCCGATCCATCGGATCGGCCTTTTTTATTCCCTCTGCCCCTCGTCCCCACGCGCGCGATCAGGTGGATGCGGGTGCCTGATTATCTCCCGCGCTTCCCGAGCACGAAAAACAAAACGCCTCTCCCCAGCTTCGGGGAGAGGCGCAAATTGTTCCGCGGAGGTCGCTAAGCCGGGGCCTACTTCTTCTTTCCGTCCTTGGCTTCCTTGGCTTTCTGTTCCGCCTCGATCTTCGTGGCCTCCTCATCTGTCACGAACATATAGATGGAGGCGCGCTCCACCTCCATGGTGTAGTTGCGCGTAAGCGAAAAGCCGTAGTTCTTCACCATCGCGTCGTTGTTCTGCTGCAGCTTCGCGAGGATCTCGTCCTTCTTCTTCTGGTATTCCGCCTTCTGCTTCGCGTCCTTTTCCTTCTCGATCGCCGCCTCGAGCTCGATCACGGCTTGGCGCTGGGCTTGGACGAGCTGCACATTCTGCTGAAACTCACGGTTGGCCGTGGCATCGTTGAGCGTCACCACCTTGATCAGTCGCTGGGGTTTGGCCGCGGGCGCTGCCGCAGGGGCAGGTGTGGCAGCCGCGCTGCCAGACTTGCTGCTCTGGGCCACCAGATAGCCGGCCGTGAGGAACGAGGCGCCCAGCGCCAGAAAGGTGAGGATAGTCCGCTTCATGTAGGGTCGATGAACTCGCTTTGAAAGCCGACCACCAAAGCGGGTTCCCGTTCCCTTGGCTAGCCTTTTGACTGTGGGCAATTACCGCCCTTCATGGATGACCAGTTCGGCTTCGCGGACGGAGAAGCTGTCGTCCCCGGCAAACACCATATGCGCCTTCCGGCCGTCCGCACTCATCCACTTGGTGGGAAATACGCTCATATCCCCCGGTCCCACATCCCACGCTCGGGTGTAAAAGACGGTCGTCCAAGGTCCCCAGGGCTCGGGCGCGTCGAATATTCCGAAGCCTCCTTGAAATCGCGGCCCTTGCGGGTGTTCGCTCCCGGGAAAGATCTGGCACCACAGGTACCGCTTCAGACCGGCGTTGTAGGAAATTCCCGTTCGATAGCACTGCCCCTCGTGGGTAAAGACTGGCCGCCGATCCCCGATGTCCCGCGACCACGAGGGCGCTGCCGCCGTTCCGGAGAAAAACTCGTACGCCGCCCGCTCCGTGAGTTTCGCCTTGGGCACGCGAGCCAGCACCATGTGATCCACCCCGGCGTACGCGGTGTCGCCGTCCTGCGAGTACAGGTAGACGTAGTCGTCTCGCGCCCCTGCGTAGTTTTTGCCAAAGTTGAGGAAAGTCGGCGCCCCAAAGCTCGTCGTAAATTTCCAGTTCGCCCACGTCCAGGTGGCTCCGCGGTCGCGCGACCAGCCCAGCTGTGCGTTACCGACGTTGCGTGCCAGCAGGTACAGCACTCCTTCGACCATCAGCAGCCCGCTCGACTTCGGGGCCGAGCGACCATCGCCCACGAACTCGCCGCCTTTCGCGCGCACATTCACGCCCTGGATCTGCGGCGGCATCCCTGTCACTTTCGCGATCCCCATGCTGAGTTTCCGCTCCACGAAAGGTTTGAAGCCCTGCCCGTCGCCGTACGCCCCGTAGAGCGCGTCATCATCCGCCCACGTCATCGGCCAGTTATCGCTGCCGGGCGCTAGGCGGAGGATCGCCTCCTTCGCGGCCCATCGCACCTCCTTCACCACGGAGCTTGGCGGATACGGCGCTTCAGCAGGTGCCAGCTTCGTGCTGCGCGCAGGGTCTTTCACCGATGCCGCGATCGCGGTGAGAAAGGGCTTCAGCACGTCGTAGTGCTCGTCCGAGGTCCGCTTCCAGCCAGCGCCAGCTCGCACCGCCACGATGTCGAGGCTCGGGATCACCACGATCAAGCTATCGTACAGACCCCACGCCCAGTACGCATCGCGCGGCACGCCAGGCAGCGTGCCATCCCCGTTGTTCCACCAGAGCAGGCCGTAGTGCTTCGGCGCATTGCCGTGATTGCCATCCCGCGTGGGCAGCACAGCCACCGCGGGCGATGGCACCCGGGCCTCGCGCACAAAGTCCGCCGGCAGCAGCCGGTGTGTCTTCCATCTGCCCTCTCGCAGGTAGAGATAGCCTATCCGCGCCATGGCCCCCACGTTGGCATGGAAGCCCGAGCCAAATTCCCGCCGCGCCACCCCCTCGATCGTCGCCGGGCGAAACGCATTCGTCCTCCAGCGCAGTTCCGCCGGCTTCACGCCGATCGGCGTGAGCACGCGCTCGAATAACACGTCGTTGAGGTCGCGCTTGTAGGCCAGCGTGAGACACTCCGCGAGCCAGTTGGGCCCGCCGTCGCTGTAGTACCACTCGGTGCCGGGCTCGAACCGCAGCCCCGTATACCCGCCCGCTTTGTCAAAGCCTGCGGTCTGCGCCGCCAGTTGGCGCAGCGTTATCTTGTCCAGCCACGCTCGCTGCTCGGCAGGTTTCGGCTCGATCCCGGGGGCTTTGCCCTTCTGCGCTCCCTCCGGCATCACGCCCAAGGCCGGATGGTAGCTGGCTGCGGTAGCGTCCAACTTCACTTTTTCATCGAGCAGAGCCACCCCCAGCAGCGTCACCCCGATCGACTTTGAGGAGGATTTCAGGTCATAGAGTTTCGCCGGGTCGCCCCACGTCACCACGGCCTTCCCGTGCCGTGTGATCATTCCAGAGCCGCCGCCCGTCAGCGCATAGTCCCGAGCCTCATTGAGTCGCGCCTCCGCCATTCCGACTTCGGAGGGGCTGGCCGTCGCCCATTGGGCCTCGGGATACACGTCCGCTGCCGCCGCGTCTGTCGGCATCAGCCAGCACGGCAGCAGCACAAACAGGAGGGACGGCGTGAAACGCGTTATCGTCATCATCGGGGAAAATCCAAAGCGTATTGGAATCTGCCGGCAGGGAAAGCGTGAACCTCCGCCTCCCTCGCCTCCGCCCTATTTCGCCTTCTTCGCCGGGTTGGGATTATTCGGATCGTCCAGTTGGTTCGCACCGGGTGTCATCTGCGCGCTGTGCGCCGCGACTGCCGCCTGGATCCGCTCCAGCACCTCGGGGTTCTGCTTCGCGATGTCGAAGCGCTCGCTCGGGTCGTGCGCGAGATGATAGAGTAGCGGGGTCTCCGGCTTTTCGGCCTTCGGCTGTCCATAGCCTGCCTGGGTCTGAAAGTGTGCTTTATACGCGCCCAGCCGGCACGCAAAGAGCTGCCTGCCCCGGTAGTAGAAAAACGCCCGCTCCGGCAGCGCCTCGTCCTTCAGCAGCAGCCCCGCGAGGTCCACCCCATCGATCGGCCGATCTTTTGGTGCCGTCGCGCCCGCGAGTCCCAGCACGGTTGGGAAGAGGTCCATCGCGTTCACGGGTGTCGAGTTCACCCTCGGCTTGATCTTCCCAGGCCACCACGCGATTCCCGGCACCCGCATGCCACCTTCCCAGGTGCTCCCTTTCCCTTCGCGCAGGAGCCCCGCGCTTCCCCCTTGTGCTCCCATCGTCAGCCACGGGCCGTTATCGCTCGTGAAGATCACGAGGGTGTTTTCCGCCACGCCGTTGGCTCGTAGCGCCGCGAGCACTTCCCCCACGCTCCAATCGAGTTCTTCGACCACGTCGCCATAGATCCCCCGCGCGCTCCTGCCCTTGAAGTCCTTCGAGGCGAAGAGCGGCACATGTGGCATCGTGTGCGCCAGATAGATGAAGAAGGGTTGTCCTCGCTTCTCCTTGATAAACTCCACGGCTGTCTCCGTATAGCGCTTGGTGAGCGTTGTCTGCTCGGCTGGCCGCTCGATCACTTCCCCGTTCTTCATCAGGGCTACATTCCACCCGTCCGCCGGTGGCGTCGCCGAGCCCGACGATCCTCGCGGCAGCCCCGGCCGCGCATCCATGTCGTTCGAGTAGGGCAGCCCATACGTGAGATCGAAGCCCTGATCCTGCGGGCGGCTGCCCTCGTGGATGCCGAGGTGCCATTTGCCGATATGCGCCGTCGCATAGCCCTTCGTTTTCAGCGCCTCCGCGATGGTGATTTCGTCCTTGGGCAGTCCGCCTTTCGAGTCTCCGAAAAGCACTCGGCGATTTCCCGCCATCCCGCTGCGCATCGGATACCTCCCCGTCAGCAGCGCCGCCCGGCTCGGCGTGCACACCTCCGCCGCGGAATAAAAGTCGGTAAACCGCACCCCCTCCGCCGCCATCCGATCCAGCTGCGGCGTCCGGATACTCGGATGCCCGTAGCACCCGAGGTCTCCGTAGCCCAGGTCGTCCGTGAAGATGATGACGACATTCGGCGGCCGTGCGGCCGCCGCAAAAGCCAGCACATGACACAACAGCGCCGCGACGATGAATAGGGTGCGAGGGGGGTTCGACATGGGGTACAGGCCGTCCACTTCAACAGTGGTCCCGCCCCAGCGCGATTCTTTCTCGCTTCTCTTCTCGCACCTCACGCGCGCCGCCCGGCTCACTTTCCTCGGTACTTCGCGAGATCCGTCGTTTCCGTCCGTATCGTTCCCGCCGCTGGAGGCTTGGGCCCATCGACAAAGGGCATCGGCCGCAGAGTGCTGCGCAGTTTCGCCTCGTGGGCCGCCATGGTTGCCGTCAGCCGCGCCACGATCTCGGGATGTGCCTTCGCCATATCCCGCGTTTCCCCGATATCCGCCTCCAAGTCGTACAATAGCGGCTCCGCCAACAGCCGGTGCTGATTCTCGAAGACTCTCGGCTGATGCTCGTACCACAGGCTCCTCGGCACCGGGTCTGGCCGCTTGTCGACCTTCACGAAAAGCTTCCAACGTCCCTCGCGGATCGCCTGCGCCTGATATCCGAAATAGTGATAGATCGTCCGCGGCTCGTCCCGGCCCTCCGCCGTGAAATACGGCCGGAGATCCCGCCCGTCGTATATCCGTCCTTCCGGCAGCGCCGCCCCCGCGAGCTTCGCAAACGTGGGAAATAAATCCATCAACGACACCGGCGTCGTCACCTCCCGCCCTCCCGCGATGCCTCCCGGCCAGCGCACCGCCAGCGGCACCCGCACGCCGCCCTCGAAGGTTCCGCCTTTGCCTCCTCGCAGCACCCCGTTGCTGCCGCCATAGCTCCGCCCCGGAAAGCGGCCCGCTTCTGCGCCCGCCTTCTTGGCGTTGGCCGCTTTCCCCCCTTTCGCGGCCATCCCGCCCCCGCGGGCGGCGGCTCCGTTGTCGCTCGTGAAGACCACCACGGTCTGCTCGTCGAGCCCCAGTTCGCGCAGGGCCTCGAGAATTTTTCCCGTGCTCCAGTCGATCTCCTCGATCGTGTCGCCCCACAGCCCACCCTTCGACTTCCCTGCAAACCCCGGTGAGGCGTATTGCGGGATGTGCGGCATGGTGTGCGGCAGGTACAGGAAGAAGGGCCGTTCGCGATTCTCTCGGATGAAGGCCACCGCCCGCTCCGTGTACCTTCGGGTCAGCGTCGCTTGCTCCACCGGGGCCTCGACGACACTCTCGCCCTCGATCAGCGGCAGCGGCTCCAGCCCCATCACTTGGATGAAGGGCTGCCCCACCGGCCACTCGTTGGAGTCGTTGCTGTACGGCAGTCCGAAAAACACCTCGAAGCCCTGCCGCGTAGGCCGAAATTCCCGAGCCCACCCGAGGTGCCACTTACCGATGCACGCTGTCGCGTAGCCCCGCCCTCTCAGCACCTCCGCGAGCGTCACTTCCTCGGGTGCAAGTCCCGTGTGCTCCGCCGGGAAAAGCACATACGGCACTCCCGCGCGCGCCGGCAGCCGGCCCGTCAGGAGCGCTGCGCGCGATGGGCTGCAAAACGGCGCAGCCGCATACGCGTCGGTAAATCTCACGCCTTCCCGCGCCAATCGGTCGAGGTGCGGCGTCGCGATCGTCGTCGAGCCTTGGAATCCCACGTCGCCCCAGCCGAGGTCGTCGGCAAAGATCACCACCAAATTCGGCGGGCGCGCCGTGCTCGTCAGTTGCGCTGCCAGCGCGCAAGCCAGCAGCGTTACGACCGCTGCCAGAGATCTGTCTCTCGGTACATGCATGGGGTAAGGCGGTCCTTCGGTTCTCCAAAGTCCGCCCCTCTAGCACGAGCCGCTTTCTCACCAAGTCCATACCGTTTCCGTGCGGCGGCGGATTTTTCCCGCTTCGCCCGGAAAAAGTGTCCAGAAAGGGCTGCCTCGGGAGTTACCTGAGCCCGCTCTTCCGCCCCGCCATGTCGCCCGCCTCCCCCGCCCCTGCCGACAGCCAGCGCTACGAGCGCTTTGTCCAGCTCTTGCTCGCGCACGAGGCGGCGTTGCGCGCCTTCCTCCGCTCGCTGCTCCCCGCCTGGGACGATGTCGATGAGGTCATGCAAGAGACCAGTCTCGTTGCCTGGCGTAAATTCGATCAGTTCGAGCATGATACCAATTTCCTCGCCTGGACGGCTGCCATCGCTCGTTTCGAAGCGCTCAAGCACCGGCGCTCCCGTAGCCGCGATCGCCTGGTCTTTTCCGATGCCGTCGCCGAGATGATCGCGCAGGAAGGTCTCTACGAGGCCGATGCGCTCGCCCGCGAGCGCGCTGCCCTCGCTCGCTGCCTCGGCAAGCTCGGCAGCCCCGGCCGCGAATTGCTCGAGCTGGCCTATCAGCCAGGTGTGAAGATGCATGAGGTCGCCGCCCAGAGCGGCAGGGGTATCGAGGCTTTCTATAAGACGCTGCAGCGCCTGCGCGCCCGTCTGCTCGCTTGCGTCGAGCGCGATATGAAGGAGGAGCCCGCGTGAGGCCCGAGCCCGATTTGCCCCGGCTAGTCGAGGCATACTTCCACGGCACCCTTTCTTCGGAGGATTTTGCCGTGTTGGAGGCCCGCCTCGCCGCCGATCCCGAGGCTCGCCGCTTCCTCCGTCGCGCTGCCAATCTCGACAGCGCTCTCCACGCTTGGGCCGCGCGAGACCGCACGCTTTCCTCTTGGCATACCGGGCGTACCCCTGCGCCCGTTCGTCGTCGCGCACTGGCCCCGTGGCTTGGCCTCGCCGCGGCCGTCGCGCTCATGGGCGTCGGCTCCGTCGTGTGGAACCAGCGCACCCGCACCGCCGCGATCGCCTCCGTCACCGCGCGCAGCCTGCCCGCCCTTGAAAAAACGGCGCAGGGCAGCGCCATCCTCACCCAGTCCGCAGGCGCCCTCTGGTCGGGCCCGGCCGCCCCGCGCCCCGGTGATATCCTTTCCACCCGCGCGCTCACCCTTGCTCGCGGCCTAGTACAGATCGAGTTTTTCAGCGGGGCGACCCTGCTCGTCGAGGGTCCCGCAGAGTTTGAAATCGCCTCCCCGTGGGAGGTCGCGTGGTCCCACGGCAAGGCCCGCGTGCACGTGCCGCCCGCAGCGCGCGGCTTTCGCCTTCTCACCCCGGGCATGAAGCTCGTCGATCTCGGCACCGAATTCGGCGTCGAGGTGGATGTCGCCACGCAGGATGTGCGCGTCGCCGTCTTCTCCGGCGAGGTCGTCGCCCACCCTGCCTCCGGCGGGGAGTTGAGCCTTCGCGAGGGCGAGGGGATCGCGCGCCGCGGGGACCTGATCTCCCGTACCGCCGCAGGCCGGCCCGATGAATTTGCCACGGGTCATGGACTCCGCGAGCTGCGCGAAAGCCATGCCCGCTCGCGCTTCGCCGCCTGGAGCGCCGCTTCCCGGGCGCAGGCTTCTGATCCTCGCCTCATCGCTTACTACCCGCTCACGGAGGTCGATGCCTGGAGCCGCATCGTCCGCAATGCCGCCCCCGATCGCGACCTCGATGGCGGCGCTGTCGGCGTCGCCGCCGCCGCCGGTCGTTGGCCCGAGAAGCCCGCCCTCGAGTTCAAGCGCCCGGGCGACCGCGTTCGTATCCATATCAGGGATACCGTCTCGGCGCTTACCATGGCCGGCTGGGTCAAGGTCGACGGGCTGGATCGCACCTACAACGCGCTTTTCCTCACCGACGGTTACGAGGCCGGCGAGCCGCATTGGCAGATTTTCGAGGATGGCCGGCTTATGTTCTCGATCAGCTACTTCGACGAGCGCCACAAGCGCCACAATCAGATCTACTATTCTCCTGTCGCCTTCGATGCGGCCAGCGCGGGGCGCTGGCATCATGTGGCCGTCACCTACGATAGCCATACCGGCGAGGCCGTGCAGTACCTGGATGGCCGCGAGCTGAGCCGTGAGGTGCACCCGCGCCACGCTCCCGGCAGGCCCATCGTCTTTGGCCCCTGCGAGCTCGGCAACTGGGGCCTCCCGACGCAGCATCACAAGTTCCCCATCCGCAATCTCAACGGCTCCCTCGATGAGTTCGCCCTCTACCGCGCCGCCCTCTCGAGCGAGGAGATCCGCGCTCTCTACGAGATGGGTAAGCCTGAGTAAGCCGCCTGCGATCAGGCCCTCCTTCTGCACCCTCGGCCTCACCTCGGGGGGGCGGCGCTGCCTCGCCCACCCAGCCTGCACCGGAAAAATCACGCTCCGCCTCCATGACGCCCCGCCCAGGAAGCCGGTCAGCATCCTCCATCGGTCTTGCGTGAAGGCCGCAGCCTTCGCGGCCTGCCTGTCGCTGACTCGCGTGGGCCGCTCGTTACCTGCGGCCAGCGGCGACCCTGCCGCTGCTTCGATCCTCACAAACTCCCGGCATGGGGATGACAAACGCTACTCATTCGGCTACGATGAGTCGTTCCCACCGCGAACCCCGAGATGCCCCGCCTCACCCTTCGCCCAATCTTCGAAAAGTGCCGTCCGCCCCTCACCCCAAGGGGGGCCTCCTTCGCGCATCGCCACGCGCGCCGCTCGCGAAAATCTTTCGAGAATCCCCCTCTATATCCGCCCTATTTCGCCCTAGTTCGCGCTAACTCGCGCCCAAGCCACTCCCTCGAAGCCATCACCCATCCCCCGATCAGCCGATTCATCGCGCCCGGCGCGTTTGGCGGCTGCCCAACACCCTCGCAGCGGCCGATCAGCCGGATCCTCGACCTAAGGATGCCGCCTTCGGCGGAGTCTGTTGGCGGTTCCTCCGTTGTCGGGAAATTTTGGCCATATAGCCTCCTCTATATCCGGGCTATTTCGGCCCTGCCCGGCGTAAATCGGGAGAAAAATCAGTCCCTCCAAAACCGGCCGGCGCCACCTCTCGGTTTGTTGGACAACGCCCCAAAAGTGCGACAACGTTTCCCACCCGATTCCCCGTCCCTCGTGTCCAATTTGCCCCCGCGAGGCAGTTAGTAGGTGTCACTCATGCGTTACCCCCCACCCCTCCTGTCGACGCTCGTCCTTGCCGCGCCGCTCGCGCTTGCCGCCGCGCCTCTGACGTCGTTGGAAGCGGAGCAGCTCTTCGTGCGGCGCGTGCAGCCGCTCCTCCAGGAGAAGTGCATCGCGTGCCACGGCAAGGATGAAGCCAAGATCAAGGGCGGCCTCGACCTCCGCACGCTAAAATCGACCTTGGAAGGCGGAGACAGCCTCAAACCCGCCCTCATCTCCGGCAAACCCGAGCAAAGCCCCCTATATCTGGCGAGCACCCGTACCCACGACGACTGGGAAGCCATGCCGCCCAAGGACAACGATCAGCTCTCCAAGGAGCAGCTCGCCTACCTCAAAGACTGGATTGCCGCCGGCGCCCCTTGGCCCGGAGAAGAGCGCACCAAGGAACTCCTCGCCAAGGAAGACAAGTGGTCCGCCTCCACCGGCATCGCTGTAAAAACGAGCGGCGGCCTCGACGCCGCGTGGACCAATCGGAAATACAAACCCGAAGACCTCTGGGCTTACCAACCCCTCAAGAAACCCGCCGTCCCAATCGTCAATCGTACATCGGAAATCTTAAATCCCATCGATGCCTTCCTCGCCGCCAAGCTCCGCGAGGTCGATCTCTCCCCTGCTCCCGCCGCCGACGCCCGCACCTTCATCCGCCGCGCCACCTACGACCTCACCGGCCTGCCACCCTCGCCCGAGGAGGTCGCCGCGTTCGAGCCCGCCTACCGCGCCAGTGCCGACGCTGCCGTGCGCGAACTTGTCGACCGCTTGCTCGCCTCCCCGCACTACGGCGAGAAGTGGGGCCAGCACTGGCTCGATGTCGCGCGCTACGCCGATACCAGCGGCTTCGCCAATGACTTCGCCCGCGGCAATGCCTGGCGCTACCGCGACTACGTCGTCCGCGCCTTCAATAGCGACAAGCCCTACGACCAGTTCATCCGCGAGCAGATCGCCGGCGACGAAATCGCCGAGGCCCGCAAAGATAAGGGCGGCGCGCCCATCACCCTCGCCCACGGCAGCGAGGCCGGTGAGAGCGAGTTGCTGATCGCCACCGGCTTCCTTCGCATGGGCCCATGGGAGCTGACCGGCATGGAGGTGCCCAAGGTCGCCCGCCAAAAGCTGCTCGACGACATCACCGACAGCGTCGGCCAGACCTTCCTCGCGCACCCGCTCCAGTGCGCCCGCTGCCACGACCACAAGTTCGATCCGATCCCCACCAAGGACTATTACAGCTTCCAGGCCGTCTTCGCCACGACGCAGATCGCCGAGCGCCCCGCTCCGTTTCTCGCCACAGAACGCACCGAAGGCTTCGACGAGAAAAAGTATCTCCAGCAGCGCGAGGAGCACCACAAGGCCGTCCTCAAGAAGCTCGACGAAAAGTCCATTGCCGCCGCCCGCATGTGGTACAAGGAGAACAACCTGGACCCAGCCGAGTTCGAAGCCGCCATCGCCACCGCAGCCTCGGGCGGCAACGCCAAGAAGGCCGCCGCGCGCAATCGCGAGGTGAGTTACAACGCCATCCGCAGCGCTCTCATGCGCAAGGGCATCCCCGAGGATAAGCTTCCGCCCAAGTCCGCTGGATTTACCCCCGAGGATTTCGGCAACGAGCGCATGGCCCGCAAAGGCCTGCAGCGCCTCCGCTGGGAGATGGACCGCTACGAGCCCCTCGCCTTCTCCGTCTACAGCGGTCGCACCCCCGAGCTGCGCGATGTCCTCGCTCCGCTCAAGATGCCTGCTGCGCGCATGACCGCCGGCGAGTTGGAGCAGACCCACATCCTCACAGGCGGGGATCCCTTCGCCTCCGGCGCGAGCGTCGCGCCTGCCGTGCTCAGCGCCGCCTCGAGTATCGCCGGCATATCGGCAGAGCTCTCCACCGTGCCCGCCGAGATCGGCGGCCGCCGCCTCGCCCTCGCCAACTGGATCGCCTCGCCGCAAAATCCCCTCACTCCCCGCGTGATGGTTAATCGCCTCTGGCTCTGGCATTTTGGCCAGCCGATCGCCGGCAATCCCAATAACTTCGGCGCCACCGGTAAGAAGCCCACCCATCCCGAGCTGCTCGACTGGCTCGCCGCCTCCTTCGTCGAAAGCGGCTGGTCGGTGAAGGCGATGCACCGCGTCATCATGACCTCCGCCGCCTACCGCCGCGCGAGTCAGCATCCCGAGCCCAAGGCTCTCGGTGAGCGCGATCCGCACGGCACCACCTTCGCCGTCTTTCGCCCGCGTCGCCTCACCGCCGAGGAGCTGCGCGACTCCATGCTCGCGATCTCCGGCGAGCTCACCCGCGCCGTCGGTGGCATCCCATCGCGCCCCGAGATCAATCCCGAGGCCGCCATGCAGCCGCGCCAGGTGATGGGTACCTTCGCCGAGGCGTGGCAGCCCAATCCGCTCCCCGCGCAGCGCCATCGCCGCAGTATCTACACGCTCAAGGTCCGCGGGCAGCTCGATCCCTTCATGGAGGTCTTCAATTCGCCGAGCCCCGATCTCTCCTGCGAGGCTCGCGATGCCTCCACCGTCACGCCGCAGGTCTTCTCGCTCTTCAATAGCGAAGCCTCGCTCGACCGCGCGCTCGCCCTCGCCGCCCGCGCCCGCCGCGAAGCGCCCGCTCCCGAGGCCGCGCTCGTCCGCGCCTTCCAGCTCGCCACCGGCCGCGCCCCCGCTCCAGTCGAGAGCAAGCTGCTCCTCTCGCATTATGCCACGATGCTCGCCCGCCAGCGCACCCTCTCCTTCGCCAAGCCCGTGATCCCGCGCGAGGTCCTCCGCGAAGCCGTCGAGGAGAACACCGGCGAGAAATTCACCTTCATCGAACCCCTCGAGGTCGCCGCCGATTTCGTCCCCGACCTCAAGCCCGCCGACGCCCCGCCCGAGACCCGCGCCCTCGCCGACGTCTGCCTCGTCCTCCTGAACTCCAACGAATTCGCGTACGTTTACTAAGATCATGAGCACGCCTTTCCCCTGCGCCGGCAGCCGCGCCCTCTACGCTCCCACTCGCCGCGAGTTCGTCTACTCCCTCGGTGCCAGCCTCGGCAGCGTCGCGCTCACCTCGCTCCTCTCCCGCGATCTCCGCGCCGCTCCCGGCCCTGCGATCAATCCCCTCGCACCCAAGCCGCAGCACCTCCCAGCCAAGGCCAAGAACTGCATCTTCCTCATGATGGAGGGTGGCCCGTCGCACATCGATACCTTCGACCCCAAGCCCAAGCTCAACGAGCTTCACCTCCAGGAATTCACCCGCGAGGGCAAGATGAAGTCCGCGATGGAGAGCGGCAAACGCTACTACGTCCAAAGCCCCTTCAAATTTCGCAAGGCCGGCAAGTCCGGCGCCGACATCGCGGAAAACTGGGAGCACCTCGCCCGCGTCGTCGACGAGCTCTGTTTCTACCGCGGCTGCCAGGTCGACTCCGTCAATCACCCCACCGCAATGTACCAGATGAATACCGGCAACCGCTTCGGCGGCGACCCGGCTATCGGCGCATGGGTCAATTACGGCCTCGGCACGCTCAATCAGAACCTCCCCGGTTTCGTCGTCCTCCCCGAGGTCTCCAATCCGCAGGGCGGCACCGCCAACTGGGGCAACGCCTTTCTCCCTGCCAATTTTCAGGGCACGCCTTTCCGGCCCAAGGGCTCGCCCATTCTCGATCTCACTCCGCCCCCCGGCATCACGCGCGATCACCAGCGCGCCAATCTCGATCTTCTCGGTCAGCTCAATGCGCAGCACCAGGCCCTGCACCCGCAGCACACCGAGCTCGGCGCGCGCATGGATGCCTACGAACTCGCTTTCCGCATGCAGATGCAGGTCCCCGGCCTCCTCGATATCGAAAAGGAAGACCCGCGCCTCAAGGAGAGCTACGGCATCGGCTCCGATGCCACCGATGCCTTCGGCCGCAAGTGCCTCCTCGCCCGCCGCCTCGTCGAGCAGGGCGTGCGCTTCGTGCAGCTCTACGCCGGCACGTGGGACTCCCACGACTACATCGAGCGCGCCCACGGCAGCCTTGTCCGCAGTGTCGACAAGCCCATCGCCGGCCTCATCGCCGACCTCAAGCAGCGCGGCCTTCTCGATGAAACCCTCGTCGTCTGGTGCGGTGAGTTCGGCCGCTCACCTGACAATGGCGTGCGCGGCGGCACGGCCTACGGTCGCGACCACAATCCCAAGGCAATGACCCTGTGGTTTGCCGGCGGCGGCGTGAAAGCCGGCCACACCATCGGCGCCACCGATGAGATTGGCGCCGAGGCCGTCGACTGCGTCCACCACGTCCGCGACCTCCACGTCACTCTTCTGCGCCTCCTCGGCCTCGATGACAACAAGCTCACCTATTTCCACGGCGGCCGCTTCAAGCAGCTCAGCCAGTTCGGCGGCGAGGTGATCAAGGAGCTGATCGCGTAGCCCGAGCCGCCCTTACTTCTTTTTCTCCAATGTCAGCTTCTGGATCTGCGGTATCACCTCCACCTTGTAGCAATCCGGGCAAATGCCGTGGCTGAAACGGGTGTTCACTCGCTCCGCGATGTACGTCTCGATTTGCTGCCAGTAGTCGCCGTCGTCGCGCACTTTTTTGCAGTAGCAGCAGATCGGGATAAACGAGCGGAGCTGCTTGATCTCGGAGGTAAAGTCCATGATGCGCGCCGCGACATGCAGGCTGTGCCGCAACCGCGGCGGATCGATCGGCTTGTGCAGAAAGTCATCCACCCCGGCCGCATAGGCGTCGTCGAGATTGGCCTCCGAAGGATGCTCCTGGGTCAGAAGGATGAAGCTCACGTAGTCCTCGCGCTGCTGCCGCACTCGCTGGCAGAGCGAGAGCCCATCCACCCCAGGCATCCTCCAGTCGCACACCACCACGCGCAGCGAGCGATCGGCTTGCAGCATCTTCCACGCCTCGTCGCCGTCCGCGGCGGCCACGACCTCGTGCCCCAGGCCCTTGAGTGTGCCGACCAGGGCGAGCCGGGCCACGGGAGTATCTTCGACCGCGAGGATCTTCATGCAGGTAAAAGTCTGGCCCTGTTCTCGAGCGCGGCTCGGGCGCGCTCCCACTCCGGCCGCAGGTGGCCGAGTCGGTCCTCCGCTCGCGCCCAGTCGCCATCTCGCGCTGCCGCTTCGAACTCGAGAAGCACCCGCCGCATCTCCCTTGCGCCGACCGAGCCGCAACTGCCCGCCAGCGCGTGCGCTAGCCGCAGCGCCTCCGGCGCGTTTCGTTCTCCGGCCACATGCTCCACCTTGGCGATATCCCCCGGCGTCGATTGCACGAAAAGCTCGACCACGTCCGCAAACAAGGAAGCCCCCGTCACCCCTGGCAGTCGCTGGAGGTGCGCGACCGTCGTCTCGTCGAGCACGCTGTCGGCGGTCGCCTTGGCCGCTGGCACGGCTGGCGGCTCCTGCGGCCCCGCCCCCGCTCTTTCGAGGAGCTGGCGCAGTTCCTCATAGAGGATCGGCTTGCCGATGAAGTCGTCCATCCCCGCCGCCTTGCACGCCTCGCGGTCTCCGGGCGTCACGGCCGCGGTGAGCGCCACGATGCGGGTGGCGGGATTGATCCCGGGCACGCGGCCAGCGCGCACCTGGCGGGTGACTTCATAGCCGTCCAGGCCCGGCATCTGGCAGTCCATGAGCACGAGGTCATACTGCTTCTCGGCCAGCCGTGCGAGCGTCTCGACGCCGTCCGCCGCCAGATCCACCTGATGCCCCAGCCGGCCGATCAGCCCGCGCGCGACCTGCCGGTTGATCGCATAGTCGTCGGCCACCAGCACGCGCAACGCGCGACGCGGCGTCGTGGCGGCTCCCGCCTCAGCCACCCGGCCGGCCCCTCCGGAACGCGTCTCGAGCGTCAGGATAAACCAGAACTCCGAGCCTTTCCCGGGCTCACTCCTAAACCCGATTTCGCCGCCCATCAGTTTCACGAGCTGCTCGCAGATCGAGAGCCCCAGGCCCGTGCCGCCGAAGCGGCGCGTCACGGACTCGTCGGCTTGGATGAATGGCTGGAAGAGTCTGCCGTGCACCTCGAGCGGTATGCCGATGCCCGTATCCGACACTGCGATACGAAGCGTCACCCGACCGGGGCTGCCTGCGATCTTGCGCGCGGTCGCCCGCACCCCGCCCTTGGCGGTGAACTTGATCGCATTGCCGACCAGGTTGGCCAGCACTTGCCGGATGCGGCCGTCATCGCCCCACATCACGACTCCCTCCAGCTCGGGATCGACTTCGCTCGCGAGCGTGAGCCCCTTCTCCGTCGCCGTGGCGGCGAGGAGCGCGAGCGTGCTCTCGATCAGCGGCGGGAGCTGAAACTCGACCGGCGAAACGGCCATCTTCCCCGCCTCGATCTTGGAGAAATCCAGGATGTCATTGATGATCGTAAGCAGGTTCTCCGCGCTGACTTGTATGATGCGCCCCATCTCCTGCTGGTTGGGATCGAGGCGCGTCTCGGCCAGCAGTTGCGACATGCCGATGATGCCGTTCATCGGCGTGCGGATCTCGTGGCTCACCACCGCGAGAAACTGGCTCTTGGCGCGCTGCGCCGCCTCCGCCGCATCGCGCGCCTTTTTCAGCTCCTCGGAAAGACGCCGCTCGTCCTCGAGCATCCGGTTGCGCGCCTGGCTGACGCTCGCCACCATGAGCGGCCCGAGCGCGAGAAACATGATACCCAGCCGCACCGAGACCATCGGATTCACGGCCTCGTGCGAGTGCTTCATGTCGACGTGGCCTTCGGAGAGCGCAAACATCATCCAGACACACAGCACCATCGTGAGCACCGAGGAGGCAAACAGCCCGTAGGCGAGCGCGCACCAGAGGAGCGCAGGCAGGGGAAAGGCAAATGCTCCCGGCCCGCCGATCAGCACACTTGCCACTATCGACAGCACGAGCGCTCCGATCGGGGCGAGCTGCCGCCCAAGTCCGCCCACCGGCAGTTGCACACTCCGCAACTTCGGGGCCAAGTCCGTGAGCGCGGGAGCGGCGAGCACCACCGGCACGATCAGCACCGTGTTGACCAGTTCGGTGGCAAACCAGAAGCCCAACCCTTCCCACCAGGTATTGCCAAACAACACCGGACCCGCGGCCGCTCCTATCGCCGACGAGGCAAGGGCAGCCGCCCCGCTGATCGCCAGCATGTACAGGATCGACTGCGGTCGCCCGAGCCGTCTGTCCTCCTCCGAGAGGCGCAGAAACATGAAGCAGCCCACGGCCGCTGTCGCGAGGTTGCCCTCCGTGAGCCAAAGCGTCACCAACAGTTTCCCGCCTGCCAGCAGATCCGCAGCGACGAAGCCGACGAACGCCGCCAGCCAGCCGGCCGCGGTGCGGAAACGCGGCTCGCGCACCATCAACCCCAGCAGCAGCGCATTGGCCGGCCAAAACGTGGCGAGAAACCCAAGCGGTCGCGTAAGGATGCCGAAGAGCGCCGCCAGGAATACGATGCCGCCGATCGTCGCCGCACTGCCCAAAGTTGACCGAAAAATTTGCACAGAGACCTTGGCGCCAGTCTCCGCCAACGGCTTCGCAGCGCCACCCTAATCCCTCCGTTTAGGCGAATCTACTTACATGGCCCGAAATCCCGCCCCGTCATGCCCTCACGGATACGCAATCACCACCCTCGGATGCTGCGACCAGTCGTTGTGCCCGCCCTCGATGATCGTGAGCTTCGCGCCTGGCTTCGATGCGGCGAGCGCCTTCGCCTGCTCCACAGGGACAATCACGTCGACCTGGGCTCCGTAGATTTCCACCGGGCCGGGGTACTTCGTCAGCGAGGCCACATTGTCCCAGTCGCTTTTGAGCGCGAGCGTCACCAAAAGCCCCGGCACATGCCCGCGCGCGACTTCGGCCAGCCGAGCGAAGGGCGTAAGGAGCACGATCTTGTCGGGCGGCTGTGCCAGAGAACCCAAGTGCGAGGCCGGCCCCGAGCCGATCGATTCGCCCGCGACACAGACCGGAAGATGAGGGTGAGCCTTGCGCAGCCAGCGATAGGCCGCCTCCGCCGCCGCATCGAAACTCGCGCGCGAGGGCTTGCCCGGCCGCAGGCCGAAGCCCGGGTACTCCATGATGTACACCGTGTCGCCCGGCGCGAAGCGAGGCAGCGCATACACGCGATCCGCGGCCTGCCCGGCATTGCCATGCAGCAGGAGCCAGACGGCTTTTGGCGCAGAACCCGGCCGCACAAACCCGAGCGGCGCGCCGCTTTCATCCTTCCAGCCATGCAGGCCATTGCTGTTGGCATGGTGCGTCGGGTGGAAAAGCATGGAGCGCTCAATCGCGGAGGTGCAGCCGACGAACAACAGCAACCCAGCGAGCACGGCGAGCACGGCGACATACCACATGACGCGATTCATGATAGAGAGGACGACGCAGGGCAACTGCCGCGCGTTTCAACTCGTTTCGGACAATAAAAAAGCCGCCCGGATTGCTCCGGGCGGCTTCGAAAGCTGCAGCTAACGACTAACGAAGGATCACTCCTTCTTGGCGGCCTCGTCGAGGATGTCGCCGAGGTTCATCATGTCGTTGCCGGCGCTGCGGTTGAGCGCCTCGTAGGCCGAGGTCTCGGCAGCCAGCTCGGAATCCGAGTAGTTGGCAGCCTTGATCGAGAGGCCGAGGCGGCGCTCTTCGCGGTCGATCTTGATGACGCGCGCGGTGACTTCCTGGCCGGGCTTGAGCACGTCTTTCACCTTGTCGATGCGCTCCTCGCTGATCTGCGAGATGTGCACGAGGCCGTCGATGCCATCCTTCAGCTCCACGAAGGCGCCGAACGAGGTGATCTTGGTGACGGTGCCCTTGACGACGTCGCCGATCTTGAAGAACGAGTCGATGTCCGACCACGGATCGGTGGCGAGCTGCTTCATGCCGAGGCTGATGCGC
>CAYZPV010000056.1:0-44083 GCA_964480585.1 uncultured Opitutus sp.
GCCCGTGATCGTGACCGTGTCGCCATACACCACCACATCCGCCGACGAGGCGGCCACCGGCACACCGGGAGCGATCACGTACGGCAGCTCCGCCTGGGAGAGAGCGACATCGAAGCCGACGATCGCGAAGAGGTCGCCCGATTGCTGCGAGACCTGGAGCAGGCTGTTGGGTACCACGACAGGCAGCGGCGAAGGGCTGCCCGGATTGGGGGTGGGGCTGGACATGCCCCCTTGCGTAGCAGGAACGCCCCTGTGTGTATAGCGGCAAAACGCGCGGCCCTGTCTTATATTGATTCTCATACTATACACACCCCTCCCGCATCGCGGGCGACACCGCGGAAAAGAAACGGACGCCGCGCCGCGCCCTGCCGCGTAAGGGATTGCCGCCCGCGCGCGATGCCCTACGCTCCGCGGGAAAAAAATGAGCGCGCGGAAATCGAGCGGCCTCCGGTGGCTTCTGGCGGGCGCGGTCGTGGCCGGCCTCGTCTGGCTTCTTCTCCGGTCGGGCGCGCCCAGCGCGCCAGCGGAGCATCCCGCGCCTGCCGCCCCGGGAGCAACACGCTCCCCGCCCGCCACCATCGGCGCGGCTGCGGCCCCCGCCGAGGGCCCCGCGCCGTCGCGGTGGATCGACGCCGTGCCCGCTCTCACCGCCGCCGACCGCCAGGCGCGGGCCGAGCGCTTGCGCACTCGCGTGACGCTCGCCCGCCTCCAGCGCCACCTCGCCGCCGCCCCCGTGCGCCCGGAGGACATGAGCCGACTGCTCCATCTCCTGAGCTACAAGCTGGATCTCGCCTACGAGTTTGCCCAAAGGGCCGCCGCGAGCGGCCTGCCGGCCAGTGGCCCCGAGTACGACCGGCTCTTCAAGGCCGAGGCCGCGCGGGTGGATACCGTCATCAAGGACATGGTGGGCGAAAGCTATTTCGCCGAGCACCTGGGCGGGCGCTTTGGCCGGATCGACGACCGCCTGTACGGCTGGGAATTCATCGGCGAGGCGCTGGCGCAGGGCGCCCCGCTCACCTCCGAGCAGCGGTGGGAGTTGCACGAGCTCCAGCAGCGCCTCGACCCGCACAGCGCGCGCGGCAAAGGCGAGGAGACCCCCGACCCCGAGACCGGCCTCACGCCCTACGACGCCGAAGTGAGCCGCGCACTCGCCCGCACCCTCTCGGCGCAGCAGGTGCGGATTTTCCAGCAAGTGCGCGCCGACTGGAATCTCTTCAACGAGGAAAAGCGGCTGCGTGCCGCCGCGGGCAGGAAGTAAGAAGCGGCGCGCGCCGCGCACCACTTATCCGCAGTGGAAGGTGCGCGTGAAGCGATGCCTGCTGCCGCGAGGCGCGCGGCGTGGAGCGTGATCTTCGGCGGCGCATCGGCCCGCGCGATGGGCGCGCTGTCGAGCGTGGCCGTGCGACCGTCGGCGGAGACGGTCAGTGAGAGCGTGATCTCGGTGCCGAGGCGTTGGCGGTCGAGGCGGTTGACGGCGCCGGCCTTCAGCCACTCACGCGGCACCGCGCCGAGGAGGTGGATCGTGCGGAGCCGCTCGTGCGCGAGCACCGCGGCGGGGAGATGCACCATCATCGCCGCGGCAAAGCCATGCGGCTGGTCGCCGGCGAGCTTCAGCAGCTCGCCCACGAGCGACTGCTCCTCCACCCAGGTGCCCACCCGCGAGGCGTGGTTGGCGGCGGCGTAGAGGATGTCGGCCACTTTTTCCGGCCAGTTGAGGATCAGCGGCTGAAACGCGTAAAACATCCCCATGCCCGCCCAGTTGCCGCCGGGCATCCAGCCCATGCTCGCGGGGATGCCCTGCTTCTCCACCGACTCTAGCGGCGCGTCGCCGATACGGCCGAAGTTCATCTTGTCGCATACGGCCAAGGCACCCTCAGCCAGCAGGACGGTGTTGCCGCTTTCGTGTGAAGGACGGCGATGATCGGCAGGGCGGGGCTTTGGGCACGACATTCGCGCACAAGTGCGTCTCCCTTGCCGTTGTCGACATCGTAGTCCGCGAGGATGGCGTCAAACCCGTCCCTCGCCAGTGCCTCGCACGCCGCTGCCAGGCTCGGAACGACGGTCACCGTATGTTGCGACAGAAACTGGCGAACCACCCTGCGCGCAAATGAGGCGTGATTTTTCAGAAACAAGATCACGGCGGCGCTGGTTTCAGCGTGCGGCAATGACGGGCAAGATCAAGCGGAGATCGAGCCTTTCTCGCTCTGCCGGAAACGGTCCGGCTGCACAAACTCCCGGTGCCCCCTTGTGTGTGCTTCAGCGAATCTATATAAGCGGGTACGTCCTTCGCCATGTCACACGCCAAGCCCGCTGCCGCCTCCGGCCCCGCCTTCGATTTCTCCACCGACAACGCCCCGCTCGATCTTTCGCTACTCCGTGAGCACGACCAAGGCCGCTCGCTAATGGACCGCGCGCAGCGCCCGCGCAAACCGATCGACGATTTCGGCGACCGCGCGCAGGCCCTGCGAGATCAAGCCGCCACCAGCACGCTTCCGCAGGAGGTACAACTCGCGGCGCTCGACCGCCAGAGTCGACAATTCGCCGACGCCGAGCGCACGCAGCTCAGCCACCGCCGCCTCCGCGAGCGCTACGACGCCGCCGAGCTCGCCCGCGATCTCCAGGGCATCGCCGCCATCGCCGATCCCGCGCAGCAGCGCGCGAGCCTCACGGCGCTCCAGGGCAGCTACGCCGGCTTCGCCTTACACCCCGAGATCGCGCAGCGCATCGACCGGCAGTTCGCCGAGTTTGAGCCCGTCGTGCAGCGCCGCGAGCAGGCCAGCCTCCGCGCCGCCATTGCCGCCGGTCGCTACGCGCCCACACTCTCCGACGCGCGCCAACTCTACCCCGGCCGCAAGATCACCACCCTCTTCGACCCGGCGTCCCGCGCCACCGTCTTCGTCCCCGAAGAATTCGCCGATCCCTACCTCGAAGCCGAGGCCGTGCAGGTCATCCAAAACGCTTTCGACCACGCCCGAGCCACCGGCAACAGCACCCTCCTCGCAGCCGCCCTCGACGATCCCGCCGTCCGCCAAGTCTCCCGAATCCCAGGCAATCAAGCCTCGGCCGTCTACAACTTGAGGCTGGCGACTCTGAGCGCGCGGACATCCACGCCTGCACCTGTGCCCGCCTCCGCGTCGCCGGCAGATTTTTACCTCGGCGGCGACTACAGCGTCCGCCCGCGCCAGACTGGCGTTCTCGCTGCACGGCCTCAGGCTGACGATCATCTGGTCAGCGATGGTCTGAATGGGCAAAGCCATCGCTCCATCGTTTCGCCAGGGAGCGGCGACGATCGCGGCCAGCCTCAGGTTGTCGCTGGACGGCCACTCCGCTATCCACCGGCGATCCGTGCGCGCAAGCCGATCCCCCAGCGGGGCTACACGGTGGACCCGCTGGCGAATTTCCCGCTGGAGGGAAAAACGAAGTGGGACTACTCGCGCAACGAACGCATCATCGATGTGCCCGCGGGGATGACCGTCGAACAGGCACTCGGCTTGGTTCGCAAGGACTTTGAGGAGTTCAAACAATTCTCCGTGGGCAACAATAACATTGCGGAAGCGGTGGTCGATAAAGACGCCAGCCGGGCTTTCTTCACGCTCGAGCCAGTGCGGACGGGGATGTCCGCACTGTTGGCGCAAAACGATACGACCGTAGGCGTCGGCCTGAAGAAAGTCGGCGACACCCAGGTCGCCGTCACGCTCGCCAATCATCAGCTCCGCGGCATTCGCCGGTGGGACGCGACCGATCTCGGGGATGGGCGCATCTCGATCAGCACCGAGGCCTATGAGGTGCCTCGCCGGGGAGACGGGCCTTTTTCGACCATCGGCAACGCCATCGGCACGAAGTTTATGCGCGGCGACCAGGCCAGGGTATGGGACAACTACTTCGAGAATATCGACAAGGCGCACTTTGTCGGCGCGGGCAAGGCCGTCCCCTTTCAGCATGCTCAATACCCCGAGGCGATCGTGAATCCCTTTGCGGAGTATTTCAAAGATAGCTCGCCGGACTCCTCTTCGTTGGTTCACCCATCCCCGGGCTCCAGCATGTATCCGGTGCAAGGGACCGGCGATGCAGCGGGGGCTACCGATGAGGGAGGTCCGTTGCCGCCTTCTACGCTCACTCGCGAAGAGGAAAGTGAAACCGAGGGCAGTAGTGACACACGGAAGCCTCAATCTGAGGAGACAGATGAGACGTCGGCTTTCGCCTTGGGCTGGGAGTGGGTGGCCGGGAAGGGGCCGCGGCAGCGCATATTTCGTGAGGGCGACAAAGTGACCGCTCAGATACAGTCGTCACCCGAGGTGATCGAGGGGCGCCAGAAAATGGCGCGGAGGATTGCTCGAGGAGATTTCAGGGAGCTTTCCTTCGGGCGAAACGCCGGCCAGGAGCCTGTACTCACTTATCCGATACGCTTTGCGGCGGATCTATTTAGTAATCCCGCCCGTGCCTTCCTTGGCTCCTACGGCGCCAAGGCCGAGGTCATGGAGGTGAATGAGGACAGCGCCGTGGTGCGGTACACGATAACCAATAGATCCGGACTGGAGTCCGCGAGCCGGCTGCCCGTATTTGGCTATGAAAAACGAAGCGATGGGTCGACGCGCCCCACGTTGACGGAGATGATGAGCTTTCAAGCCTCCACCGACATCAAGGAATGGAGCGACCTGATACCGCGCTCCATCCTGCCAGACAATGCTTACAACCTAGATGGGCAGGGTCCCGGATCCAGCAAGGAACAGGCGATCATTTGGTTTGAAACGCTGCCGATAAAAACTAAACGTCGATGATGCGGCCGCTCTACGCGCTACTCCTGCTGTGCGTCTTCGCCCTCGTGTTTGTAGTGAGTTGTTTCCCTGAGCACGGCCTGGATGCGACCCCGCCGCCCCTGAGCCTCGTGACCGGCAGCTATCGTGGTGAATATCAGGGTGGGGTGGAGACATTTGAACTGCGGAGCGACTTTAAGTATACCCAGGAGTTTCGCCGTCACGACGCTGTGGTGTATCGCAACGAAGGCACTTGGTTTATCGCGGGCAAACATGTGGTCTTCGTTAATTTCTCCCGCGCCGTCGCGAGCACCTTGCATGGGCCGAGCGGTAGTAAAGCACCTGAGCAGCATGGGTTGTGGGTGGATGATCGCAGTGGATATTCCATGGTGTTTGACGGAGAGTACCACTATAGAATCAGCAAAAAGCGGTAGACCTGGATTCATGTCGCAACGAGTAAGGCGCTTTCGAATTCTCGAGTGGTTATGGGCCGCGCACGCCCTGGTTGGCGCGGCGCTCTATCTGATTAATACCGTGACGCTCCACCCTACGGCGATGGCGGCGTTTCCGTGGTTCGTGCTGCCGGCGGGCCTGCTGCTCGATTTCTGGCCATGGGTGGGGTTGATCCACGAATGGCTGCTGCACGTGATCGCGGCCACCGCGGTGTTTCTCAGCGGCGGCTTCTGGTACTTGCTCCTGCGGCTTTGTTTTCGGCGCAAGCCGCCGCTCGCGACGGGTGGGCAAGGGGAGCGGGAGACGTTGCGCGAGATCGTGCGCGGCACCTCGCGGTGGACGCGGTGGGTGCTCCTGCCGGCGGCGGCCTTTGGCGTGGGGACCTATCTGTTTTGCTATCTGGCGTTGCCCGGGCCGCTGCCCACCGAGCGCGTGCGGGAGCTGAGGGAGTCGGCGCTGGCGGAGGCGACGGCGTCGCTGGCTATGCCCGAGCTGCTGGCCTTTGCGCAGGGCAAGTCCGGCCACACCGCCGTCCGCGCCCAGGCGGTGGCGGCACTCGGCGATGTCGTGCGCCAGCGCCCGGAGCTATATCGAGCCCGGCTCGTGCCGGTGCTGATCGCGCTGCTCGAAGACACCGAAGCGGGCGTGCGAAACGAGGCGGCGACCGCGCTCGGCGCCGTCGGTGCGCACGCCGAGAGCGCGATCCCTGCGCTCCTCCGCCGCCTCGAGGCCGAGAGGGATACGGATCGCAATTTCTTCGTGGCCCAGGCGCTCGGTCGCATCGGCCGGCAGCCGGAGACGGTCGTGCCCGCGCTCGTGCAGCACGTGCCCGCCTGGCGGCCTGGGGGTGCCACCCCCCCGAGCTGGGCGCGGGGCAAAGTGCTGGTCGCGCTCGGCAGCTTCGGCCCGGCGGCTCGCGCTGCCGTGCCCGCCCTCGAGCGCGCGCTGGAGGATTTCGACTCGCAGTACGCGTTGATGGCCGCCTTGGAGCTGGCGAGAATCGACCCGGCCAATCGCCGGCTGGAGTCGATGCTCGTGGAGTTTTCCCGTGAGGCCGAGGCGCGCGAGCGCTTCGCTATCCTCTCGGTGATCGCGGTCATCCCGGTCGATACCCGCACCACCGCCCTGCGCCACCTCGCGGCCGCCGGACTCAAGGACGACAACGGCGAAGTCCGCAAACTCGCGACTCGCATGAGCGCGCAGGGGAAGTAGCCTGAGCGCGGCGAGGTCGAACGGCCTCCGGTGGCCTCTGCCGGGCGTGGTCTTGGCCGGTCTCGTTTGGCTGCTTTCCACGTCGGGCACTCCCCAGCGCGCCGAAGGTGCGCCGCCCGCATCGCGTGAAAAGAGCACCGCTCCCGTCGCGGGTGGCAAAGCACCGCCTCCCGCCGGCGCCATCGAGGAGGCCATCGCCTGGCTCACGCCCCAGCTCGGCCAGCCGCACGTCGACCAGGCGCTGATCGTCTCCGCCGTGGAAAAGTACGCGTGGGCCGCGCCCGAGAGAGCCGCCGCCTGGCTGCATGCGTTCAACGATGCGCGCCTCGCCCGGCAGCAAGCTCCCCTCGGCTACCCGGTGCTGTTGTCGACCTGGATCGCGCGCTCCGGCGCGCCCGCCGTGGGTGAGTGGCTGCACACTCAGGCCGGCCACCGCCACTACGACCGCCTGGCTCTCAACTACGCGGCCCTCCTCGCCCCACAAGACCCCGCGGAGGCCGCCCGCTGGGCCGGCACGATCAAAAACCCCGCGCTCCAGGCCGATGCCCTCGCTCGGGTGAAAAAGTAGCGCGCGGCCGGGCAGGGGAGAGATCGGCGCCGCTCGGCGCGCGCAAAAATAGAGCTCGCTGGAAGTCCCGATCACAAAGCTGCGCCCCTTCCTGGAATGAGTAGTCGTCCATAAGCCAAACCGCCGCGCGCCGCGCCCGGAGTCGCAGCCCCCCGCTGCGCTAGGCGCGCTCGGCCTGCGTCAGCACGGCCACCGCGGGGTGGTGGATGCGGCGCTCCGCCGTGATGGCGAAGAATTGATCGCGGCACTTCTCCGTGGCCCCCACGATCCGCAGCGCAAAGCGATCCACCGCCTCCTCCGCGACGAGCGTGGGCACTGGGATGAAGCCCCGGCCATCGGAGGCCATCACTTTCATGAGGGCGGCATCCTCAAACTCTGCCACGATGCGCGGCGCGATGCCGAGCGTGTGAAACCACCGGTCGAGCGAGCGGCGCAGCCCCGTGCCCTCGGCCGGCAGGAGGGCGGGCGCGCGATCCAGCGAGCGGGGAAAGCCCCGCCGCAACGCCGCCGCCAGCCTCGGCCCGGCGCAAAACGTCACCCCGCACTCGCCCAGCGGGTGATTGAAGACGCGCACCTTCAGCGAGCCCGGCGCGGGCTCGTCGGCCAGCACCACATCGAGCCGGTGCGTCACGAGCTGCGCGAGCAAGTCCTCCACCTTGCCCTCGCGGCAGATGACGTGCACCGCCTGCGCCATCGCAAAGACGGGCGCGAGGATCTGCTGCGTCACGAGCTTGGGAAACGAGTCCGCCACGCCCACGTGCAGGCGCAGCGCCTTGGCGCTCGGGCGCTGCTTCACCGCGCCGGCGAGCTCCTGCCCGAGGCTGAAGATCTCGTCGGCATAGCGCAGCGCCACCTGCCCGGCGTCAGTGAGCACATTGGCCCGCCCGCTGCGGCGGAAGAGCTTTTCGCCGAGCGACTCCTCCAGCTCGCGGATCTGCGCCGAGACTGACGGCGGGGAGACGCCCAGCTTTTCCGCGGCGCGCCGCAGGTTGCCCTCGCGCGCCACCGCCCAGAAATAGCGCAGATGGTGATAGTTGAGCCACTCCACGCACATAGTTAGGTTAAAACGAACGATCCGTGTCAAACAGAGTATTATTCAAACCGTGCGCGATGCGGTACGGTGGCGGGGTGAACCTTCTCCTCCAATCCCGCCACACCGAGTATCCCACCGCCCTTGCCCGCCTCCTCGAGGAGCGCCTCCTCGCCCTCGGCGAGCGCTGGCGCGCCGAGGAGGCGATCGTGCGCCTCACCGATGAGCGCGAGGCCAGCCCGCGCTTCCAGGCCGCGATCTACCTGCGCGTGCCCGGCCCCGATCTGCATGCCACGGGCTGCGATCACACGCCGGCCGTCGCCGTGCGCAAGGCCCTCCAGTCCCTCGAGGCGCAGCTCGCCGCCCGCGCGGGCCGCCGCCAGCAGCGCCGCCGGAGCAATCTCCAGCAGTCCGCCAGCAGCCGCCTCGGCCGCGCCTGGTAACCGCCGCCGCCGCGCCCTTCGATGCCTGCTCTTTTCCCGTTTGCGGAGTACTGGTGGTTTTACGCGCTCTTCACGCTCGGCGTGCTGGGGCTCCTCGCGCTCGATCTCGGTGTCTTTCACCGCGAGGCGCACGAGGTGAAGTTCAAGGAGGCGCTCACCTGGAGCGTCGTCTGGATCTCGCTCGCGCTCCTCTTCGGCCTCGGCTTCTGGCAGTACGCGCAGTGGAAGCTCCCGCAGGATCCGCGGCTCCTCGCTGCCGGCGTCACCGCGGCGGAGGCCGCGGCGCTCGCCGACCGCGCGGGCCTGGAGTTTCTCGCGGGCTTCGTGATCGAGAAGTCGCTCTCGGTGGACAATATCTTCGTCTTCGTCGTGGTCTTCGGCTTCTTTGCGATCCCGGCCAAGTACCAGCACCGCGTGCTCTTCTACGGCATCCTCGGCGCGCTCGTGCTGCGGGTGATCTTCATCGCGCTCGGCTCCGTGCTGCTCCAGTGGGAGTGGGTCATCTGGGTCTTCGGCGGCTTCCTCATCCTCACGGGGCTCAAGATCCTCTTCGCCCCGGAAAAGCCCCTCGATCCGGAGCGCAACCCCGTCATCCGCCTCCTGCGGCGCTTCATGCCCGTCACGCCCCGGCTGCATGGCGATAAGTTCGTCGTGCGCGAGCGCGGCGTGCTCTACGCCACGCCGCTGCTGCTGGCGCTCGTCTTCATCGAGGTGAGCGACCTGGTGTTTGCGATCGACTCGGTGCCGGCCATCTTCGCCATCACCAAGGAGCCGCTGATCGTCTTTACGTCCAACGTGTTTGCGATCCTCGGCCTGCGCGCGCTGTTCTTCCTCCTCGCGGGCGCGGTGCACCGCTTCCGCTACCTGAAATACGGTCTCGGCCTCATCCTCATCTTCGTCGGCCTCAAGATGGCGTGGCTCAATGACGCCTTCGGCGGCAAGTTCCCCATCTCGTGGTCCCTCGGCATCATCGCCGCCATCCTCGCCGGCGCCATGAGCGTCTCCCTCTTCCTGGCGCGGCCGCCCGCGGCCGGCCCGGCTCGTCCGTAAACCAGATCAACCACTGCCCACCGCTCCCTCCATGACTGCCACTGCTTCCCCCATCGCGGCCCCCCGCCGCCTCCGCCTCCCCGCGCTGCCTCCCGCGCTGCACCGCTATCTCTCCGCCAGCCCGGAGCGCGATATCGGCAGCGTCTCCGCCTACATCACGCGCGGCGGCGCGCTCGTCGATGCCGAGGCCTTCCGCGCCCTCGCGGGCCTCCGCTCCGAGCTCCGCGCCAAGCTCCAGCTCCTCGAGCAGAGCGTGCACCTGCGCCGCCGGTTGGGCCTCCTCCACACGTTTTGCGAGGAGGTCGCCCGCGAGGGCGGCACCGGCACCCCCGCCCACTGCGAGGCCGCGTTTGCGCTCCTTTACTTCCTGCAGGGCGCGGATCACATCCCCGACTCGCTCCCCGAGATCGGCCTCCTCGACGATGCGCTCATCGTGCAGCTCGTGCTCCACCGCCACGCCGCCACGCTCCGCGCCCACTGGATGCGGCACGGCCGCCTCTGGCCCGCCGAGCTGTGAGCGGGGCCGGGGAGGGGGAGCGCGCCCCTTCAGCGCCCTCCGCCCCGCCGGCGGCCGAGCGCGTGCCAGGCCAGCGTGAGCACCGTGCCCAGCGCCAGCGCGCCGAGGCCGCCCGCGAGCGCCTGCGCGCCAGCCGAGACTGGCTGGCCGCCGGCCCCGCGAAAGCCAGGGTTGACGACGGCGAAGTAGAGATAGATCGCCGCGCCGCCCACCACCCCGCCCGCCAGCCCGAAGAGCGCGCCCTCGCGCCCGGCGTGGCCCCAGCCGCGCAGCGGCGTCCGCGCCACCAGCCACCGCGCGCCCAGCACGGGAAACAGCAGCGCCAGAAAGCCCGTCCAGCGCCCGGCCCCCGCCGGCTCGGCGTGCAGCCCCAGCGCATACTCCGCAAACATCCACCCACCGGTGGCGAGGCCGACCGCGAGGCCGGCGAGGATCGAAGGTTTCATATTAATTCTCCAAAGGCAGGGCGAGCGTGAGCTCGAAGCGCTCCCAGCCGATCTCCTCCGGTGTCCGGTGGTAGATCTCCTCGGCCGGCGCGGGCCGCAGGTCCAGCCCCGAGGCGGGCAGCCAGCTCTTGAAGAGGAGCGCCCACGCGCGATCCACCGCCGCGAGATCGCCCGTCACGCGCGTCGTCGCCCAGCGGCCCGCCTCCCGGCGCGCCGCGTGCAGCCCCGCGGGCGCCGGCGTGCCCGGCGGCACCTCGAGCGTAAAGTCGTAGCGGCACCGCTCGAGCGGCGTGAGCTCCGGATCGTCCTGCGAGGCCCCGGCCAGCCGCCCGCCCAGCGGCACGCCCAGCGCGCCCGCCGCGTCCCGCACGCGCTCGTAGGCGGCCACCAGCCGCCCCGGCTCCACATACCCGCCGAGCGCGCGGCTGCCGATCAGGTCTGCCGCCGGCCGCAGCGCCACCTCCACGTGGAAATCCGCCGGCGCCGGCGGCGCGGGCCGCAGAAAATAGCGCGAGAGCGCGAGCGCCGCCTCCCGGTCGGGCCGCTCCCGCCACCACTCCGTCAGGTCAAACTCCGAGGGCGTGCACCCGAAGTGCCGCTTGAAGGCCCGCGCAAAGACCTCCGGCGAGCGGTACCCCACCTCCGCCGCCACCGCCTTCCACTGCGGCCGCTCCCCGCGCTGCGTCAGCGCTAGCGCGCGCTCCATGCGCCGGCGCGTCGTGAGCGCGTGCACGCTCTCGCCCGTGAGCGCGGAGAAGATCCGGTGAAAGTGATACGGCGAGAGCCCCGCCTCCCGCGCGAGCCGCTCCAGCGGCAGCTCGCGCGCGATCTCCCGATCGATGAGCGCGAGCGAGCGATTGATCCGATGGTGGTAGGCATCGCTGGTCACGCCCCCGGTTGTGCCCGGCCCGCCGCCCCCGGTCTACCCAAAGCGACCGATGTTTCTTGCTATTTCGCCCCGGCCAACCGCCGGCTGCGGAAGCAGCTTGGGCTGAACGGTGTCGACGTTGACATTCACGAGATTGTTCCCCGTGAAGTTTGGCGGCAGTCCCACCGATCCGGCCAACAAGGTTATCATCCCCCGCCAACTCCACCGGCAAGAGGTTAGTCCTTTCTGGAAAAAACTCCAGTTCGAGCGCCTGCACCCATGAGCGATATATCCGACGATTTTCAGTTCGCCCCCGATGCCTCCGAAGCGGACATAAATGCGCTCGTAGCTGCGCTGCGGAAAAAGATCCCTCACGACTATCCGCGCGAGATCCCCCATAACTACTACCTGTTTCTCCTCACCAACGACGGGGGCGAGGGCTTCGTCGGCGATCACTATTTCATCCTCTGGCGCGCCGCCGATCTCATGCGCTATAACGAAGCGTATGAAGTGACGAAGCACGCGCCGGGCCTTTTCCTCTTCGGCTCCAATGGGGGCGGCGAGGCCTACGCCTTCGATCTGCGCGATCCCGCCGTCCCCATCGTCACCGTGCCCTTCGTGGGCCTGTCGCTGGAGTATGCCGAGGTCTTTGCCGAAAACTTTGAGCAGCTCCTGGCGGAGTTTCAGCGCATCGCGGAGGAGCAGTCGGAGGATGAGGACGACGAGGATTACGACGACGAGGACTCGGAGGGCGACAACGCCGCTGCGGAGCCCTCCGCTCGCCCGCGCGATCGGGAGGTTTGGGACATCAAGCCCATCCTGCTCGGCGGCGACCCTGAGGATCCCGCCAACAAGACCTCGCTCGACCGGGAAAAACACATCCAGGCCGTGCGCTATTGGAACAAGGTCATCAGCGATCTCCGCGCCAAGCAGGGCTAGGGGCTGCCGCCCCGCCGTCCGCGCCTCCGCTGGGGTGCGGGCCGCTCCCGCGCGATTGCACGGCCGGGGAGGGCGCCAGCCGGTGCGCGCGGGCGTTTTGCGCTCGACGGAGCGGAAGCGGGGATGAGGCAATGGCGGCGTGCGTCTCCTTTTGTTCAGCCTCGTCATCCTCACGGCCTCCCTGCAGGCCCAGCCGGGCCTCGTGTTTACCCGGCAGCCCGCCTCGCGTGCGGCCTTGGCCGGGGGCGAAGCGGAGTTTTCGTTTGCGGTGCGCGCGCCGCACGATGTGTCGCGAGGCGATGGGGGCGTGCTTTTCGAGTTTACGGTCTTCGTCCTGCGGGGCGAGGCCGATGTCTCGGCGCGCTTCGCCATGATCGAGCGCAAGACGCAGATCGTGGCCGGGGCGTATCCGGGCGACTACTACGCGACGGCCGAGTACACCCTGCGCATCGGTGGCCTCACGCCGGCCGATGCGGGTACGCTGCGGTTTCTGGTCGGCCGTTCTGCCCAGGCTGCCGCGGCCACCGCCAGCCAGCCGGTGGAGCTCAGCCTCTCCGCCGCGGCCGCCGCCCTACCGCGCATCGCGAGCCTCACGCCGGGCTTTGCCATCGAGGAGGGTGCGGCCACGGGCTTTCCGCTGCAGGTCACGCTCGAGCCCGGCTCCGCCGCGACCCGATACCAATGGTATAAGAACGGCCTGCCGCTCGCCGGCGAGACCTCGCCCACGTACCGCGGGCCGCAGTCCCCCCGTTTTGCCGACTCCGGGGTGTACCACGTGGTGCTCACGCACGAGGCCGGCGTCGTCACCTCGCCGCCCATCCTGGCGCTCGTGCGCTCCGGGGGCGGCCCCACGCTCGCGCCAGGGCCAGCCTCGGTGGAGGTGGCGGTGGGCGAGCGGGCTATCTTCGAGGCGAACTCCGGCTCGCCCCTCCAGCGGCCCACCTTTCAGTGGCTCTATCGCGGCTATGCCATCCCCCAGGGCGCCTCCAGCCAGTACTGGATCGAGTCCGTCAGCCAGCCCATGGCGGGCGAGTATGCCGTGCTCGTGGTCGATGCGCAGCTCGGCGCGGCCGTGAGCCCGCCTGCGACGCTGCGGGTGCACGCCCTCGCGGCGCCGTCGTTTGTCGCGCATCCCCAGTCGGTCACCCAGGTGGCGGGCCACTCGGTGGCGCTCACCGTCGCGGCCTCGGGCCAGCCGGCCCCGACTTTGCAGTGGTACAAGGATGGCATCGCGCTGGCGGGGGCCACCTCGGGCCGCCTCACGCTCGTCAATGCCCGCGAGGCCGATGCCGGCGCCTACACCGTCGTCGCCACCAACTCCTCCGGCTCCGCCACCAGCGAGCCCGCGCTCGTGCGGATCGTGCCCGCGCCCGATACCGCGCTCGCGCCCGCCCGCCTCGTCAATCTCTCGGTGCTCGCGCACCTCGAGCCAGGCGAGACGATGACGCTCGGCGCCGTGCTCGCCGGTGCTTCCGGCACGCGGCCGCTGCTGCTCCGCGCCGCCGGCCCCTCGCTCGCCCCCCTCGGCGTGCGCGAGCCCTTGCCCGATCCCCGGCTCGCGCTCTACGCCGGCTCCGCGCTCCTCGCCGCCAACGACGACTGGGGCGGCTCCGCCGCGCTCCGCGCCGTCTTCACCGCCGTCGGCGCTTTCGCCTACATGAGCGAGACCTCGCGCGATGCCGCCTTGCTCCAGCCCGCGCTGCCCGCGGCCAACTATACCCTCCAGGTGAGCGGCGGCCAGGGCTCCGGCCCCGTCATCGCCGAGCTCTACGATGCCACCCCCGCCGGCATGGCACCCGCCGCCGCGCCCCGCCTCGTGAATATCTCCACGTTGAAGACGCTCCGGCCCGGTGCCACCCGCACGCTCACCCTCGGCTTTGTCGTCGGCGGCAGCGGCACCTGCACCGTGCTTATCCGCGCTGTCGGCCCCACGCTCGGGCTCGTGCCTTTCAACCTCGCCGGCACGCTGGCCGATCCCCAGCTCATCCTGCGCAATGAGCGGCAGACCGTGCTCGCCGACAACGACGACTGGGGCCGCCAGCTCACCGGCACCTCTCTCGCCAGCATCGCCGCGGCGACGGAGTCCGTGGGCGCGTTTCGCCTCGCCGGCCCCGCCAGCAAGGATGCCGTGCTCCTCCTCCAGCTCTATCCCGGCAGCTACACCGCCGAGGCCCGTGGCGCCGATTTCGCGGGCGGTCTCGGGCTCGTCGAGGTTTACGAGGTGCCCTGAGGCGGCGGGGTGGCCCTGGCCCCCGGTTTGAGCTGCGGTGCGCCGCGGGAACGGAGCGGGCGGTATTACTTTGCCTTTGGTTTGCCGCGGGGGCACGCTCTATATACCCACTGTCCCCCGCGTATATGAATGATCCGCTCCCGCCCGGCAGCGCCCCAGCCACGCCCCCCGATGCTCCCGCGGAGGATCTCATCCCTCTCATCTACGCCGAGCTCCGGCGGCTCGCGGCGGCCCGGCTCGCGCACGACCCCGCGGGCCTCACGCTGCAGCCCACCGCGCTCGTGCACGAGGCCTGGCTGCGCCTCGGCGCCGATCGCCAGCCCCGCTGGGCCAATCGCGGCCACTTCTTCGGCGCGGCCTCCGAGTGCATGCGGCGCATCCTCATCGACCGCGCCCGCAGCAAGCGCGCGATCCGCCACGGCGGCGATCTCGTGCGCGTCGACCTCGATCGCACGGGCTTCGATCTCCCGCAGGCCGCCGCCGAGGCCGTCGATCTCGAGCTTGTCAACGAGGCGCTCGATGCGCTGGCGGCCGTCGATCCCCGCAAGGCCCAGCTCGTGAAGCACAAGTTCTTCCTCGGCCTCACCCTCGCGGAGGCGGCCGAGCTCCTCGGCATCTCCCTCAGCACCGCGCAGCGCGATTGGGAGTATGCGCGCGCGTGGCTCTACAAGGAAATCAAGCGCCAGCGCGGCTGAGTTTTTTTAGGAAAAAACGCCCCGGCTGCGAGATTACCGCGGAAAATCTCGCATGTAGTCCACACCCGTGCCCTCCGCCCCCCTCACTTCGCGCCCCCCTCTGCCCGGGCGCTTTCGCCCCGCGCCATGACTCCCGAAGAGGAAATCTTCGCGACGGCGAACGCGCTCTCCGGCGAGGCCCGCCGCGCCTACCTCGAGCGCGCCTGCGGAGCCGATGCCGCCCTCCGGGAAAACGTGGAGGCCCTGCTCGCGGCGCACGCCTCGGCGGGCGATTTCCTCGCGGGCTCCCCGGCCGAGGCCGCCCTCGCGGGCGCGGAGCCGCAGCCCGGCGATCGCCTCGGGCCCTACACGATCGTGCGCAAGGTGGGGGAGGGCGGCTGCGGCCTTGTCTTTCTCGCCGAGCAGGAGGCCCCGCTCCGCCGCCGCGTGGCCCTCAAGGTCATCAAGCCCGGCATGGATTCCCGGCAGGTCATCGCGCGCTTCGAGGCCGAGCGGCAGGCCCTCGCCCAGATGGAGCACCCGGATATCGCGCGCGTCTTCGAGGCGGGCGCCACGCCCGCCGGCCGCCCCTACTTTGCGATGGAGTACGTGGAGGGCGCGCCCATCACGCGCTTCTGCGATGAGCACACGCTCCCGCTCGCCGCCCGCCTCGCGCTCTTCGAGCGGGTCTGCCTCGCCCTCCAGCACGCCCACCAGAAGGGCATCGTCCACCGCGATATTAAGCCCTCCAATATCCTCGTCGCCCTCCACGACGGCCAGCCCCAGCCCAAGGTGATCGACTTTGGCATCGCCAAGGCCACGCAGGCCCGGCTCACCGATGCCACGCTGCTCACCGGCTTCGAGCAGTTCCTCGGCACGCCTGCGTACATGAGCCCCGAGCAGGCCGAGCGCCGCGATCTCGATATCGATACCCGCAGCGATATCTATTCCCTCGGCGTGCTGCTGTATGAATTGCTCGCGGGCCAGCCGCCCTTCGATCCCCGCTCGCTCGTCAACGCCGGGCTCGACGAGATCCGCCGCATCATCCGCGAGGTCGAGCCTCCGCGCCCTTCCACCGCCCTCTCCACGCTGGGCGGCGTCGATCGCGCCAGCGTCGCGCGCCACCGCGCCGTGATGCCCGAGCGGCTCACCTCCGTGCTCCGTGGCGATCTCGACTGGATCGTGATGCGCTGCATGGAGAAGGATCGCGCCCGCCGCTATGGCAGCGCCAGCGAGCTCGCGGCGGATATCCGCCGCCACCTGCGGCAGGAGCCCGTCGTCGCGCGGCCGCCGAGCCTCGCCTATCTCGCCCGGAAATTCGTGCGGCGCCACCGCGTGGCCTGCGCCGCGGGCGCGGCCGTGGCCGCGGCGCTCGTGGCGGGCACCGTCCTCAGCACGGCGCAGGCCCTGCGGGCCCAGCGCGCCGAGCGGGAGGCCCTCCGCCAGCGCGAGCAGGCCGAGAGCCTCCTCACCTTCATGCTCGGCGACTTCCGGGCGGAGTTGAAGAAGATCGGCCAGCTCCGCCTGCTCGATGCCATCGGCGCGCAGGCGCTCGCCTACTTCGCCGCCCTCGATCCCCACCGCCTCTCCGATACCGCCCTCGCGCGCCAGGCCCGCGCGCTCACCCAGATCGGCGAGGTGCGCCTCGACGAGGCCCGCTACGACGAGGCGCGCGAGGCCTTCCGCACCGCGCACCAGCGCGCCGCCGCGCTGGCCGCCCGCCACCCCGGCGATGCCGAGCTGCTGTTCGAGCGCGGCCAGGCCGAGTACTGGCTCGGCAATGTCGCCCGCCGCCGGGGCGATCTCCCCCTCGCGCGCGAGTGGCTCGGGCGCTATCGCGACACCGCCCTCGCGCTCGTGCGCCTCGAGGGCCGCACGCCCCGCGCCCTCTCCGAGCTCGCCTACGGCCACCGCAATCTCGCCGTGTGCCACCTCGATCAGGATGCGCTGGCCGAGGCGCGCGCGGAGTTCCATGCCGAGCGCGCGCTCCTCGCCGAGCTGGCCGCCGGCCGGCCCCCCGGCGCGTCGCTCCGCGGCCGGCTCGCCCTCGCCGGCTCCTGGCTCGGCACCGTCGCCGAGCGCACCGGCGACTACGCTGGCGCGCGCGAGCTTTTCGCCGATACCGCCGCCCGGCTGGAGGAGCTCGTGCGCGAGGAGCCCGAGACGGCCTTCTGGCGCGAGCGGCTGGCCGAGGCCCTCGTGCTCCTCGGCGATAATCGCGCCGCCGCCGGCCAGGGGGCGGAGGCCGCCGCGCTCCACGCGCGCGGCCTCGCGCTCGTGGAGGCGCTCGTCGCCCACGACGCGCAGAATCGCCAGTGGCGGCACGCCCGCGCCAAGCTCCGGCTCCGCCTCGCGGAGTTTGCGCCCGCTCCCGCCGCCGCGCCCGAGCTCGAGGCTGTGCGCGGCGAGGTCGCCGCCCTCGTGCAGGCCGAGCCCTCGTCCACGGTCTACGCCGCCACGCTCGCCCGGGCTTGGCGCCTCGAGGCCCGCCTGCGCCTGGAGACGGGCGCTCCCGGCGCCGCCGAGGCCGCCGCCACCGCGCTCCAGCTTGGCGAGCCCCTCGTGCGCGAGCGACGCGCCGATCACCACGCGCTCGGCGAGTACGCGCGCGCGTGCGTGCTCGCGGGCCGGCTCGAGCCCCCCGGCGCCGCCCGGGCCGCCCATTTCGAGCGGGCGCTCTCCGTCCTCGGGCCCGCGTTGCCCGCCTCGCGCGATTGGCAGGTGCTCGACCCCGCCGTGCAGGCCCTCGTGCTCCTCGGCCGCCCGGCCGAGGCCGCCCCGTTCGCCGCGCGCCTGCGCGCTGCCGGCTACCGCCCGCGCGATCCTTTCGCCGCCTCCGCTTTGGAAGCGGCTTTCCAGACCAGTCCGTCCCCCCAACCCAGAAACTAGGTATCCAGCATATGAGCACAGCCACATCCGTCGCCGCGAAGGCCTCCGTCGTCGCCACCTGCCTCAGCATCACCCGCACCTCCGCCGGCTACGTCGCCGCGTGTACCTTTTCCAAGGTCACCGGCCCGCTCCGGATCAACGACAAACACTCGCCCCCGCCCGTGCACGTCCTGAGCGTGAGAGGGAGCGGCGCGCTCGAGATCACGTTCTCCATCGACCAGACCGCGCTGCCCCCCGGCTATAGCTCCGTCGAGGTGGCCGGTTTTCGCTTCCCCGAGGGCTCCCCGTTGCAGGCCCTCTCCAACGACACGCTCTACGATCCCAACGGCACCATCCGCATCATCTGCCCCTTCGACCTGCTGCTGACCGCCACCCCCAACGGCAGCAATGATGCGATTGCCGCCGTCTGGGATCCCGGCATCGAAAACGACGGCCCCCCGATCCCCTGAAGCGTATCCGTGGAGCGGATGCGGCCCGCCCCGGCGGGCCGCGCCGCAGCGGCGGCGGGGCGGGGTAGGGAGTTTCCCGGTGGGGCCCTCCGCCGGGAGGCGCAGCGGATTTTGGGTGCGTCGCGCGCCCAGGCGCGTCACACCCTGTCCCCCGCCCACATGCCGCCACCTCCCGCCGCCCCCACCTGGCTCCGCCAACTCGGCGTGCGGTACGGCTCCCACTGGGCGCTCAAGACGTTTGCCACCCCGCTCGTCATCGCCGGCTTCTTCGTCGCGTACTTTCACCTCCTGCGCCACCCGGCCTTTCCCGTCACGCTCGTCCCCGCCACGGCGCTCGATGCGCTCGTGCCCTTCTGGCCGGCGGCGCTGGCGCCGTACTTTTCGCTCTGGGCCTACATCGTCGTCGGCTCGGGCACGCTGCGCGGCCGGCGCGAGATCGCCTGCTACTGCGCGGCGCTGCTGCTGCTCGTGGTGGCGGGGCTCGGCACGTTTTACCTCTGGCCCACTGCCACGCCGCCGCCCGAGATCGACTGGGCGCGGCATCCCTCGTTTCAGTTTCTCCAGGCGGTGGACTCGGCGGGCAATGCCTGGCCCTCGCTCCACGTGGCCTTCGCCGTATTTACCGCGATCTGGCTGGAGCGCCTCCTGCGCGAGCTCGCCGCGCCGCGCTCCGCGCGCGCGGCCAATGCCCTCTGGGCACTCGCCATCGTGTACTCCACGCTCGCCACCCGGCAGCACGTGCTCGCCGATGTGCTGGCCGGCCTCGCGCTCGGCGGGGCGGCGGGGCTCCTCGATCCGCGCCCGCCGGGCCGCGCGCTCCGCGCCCCGCCCCGGTGGCCCGGCCGCCAGAGCCTCGCCCTCGGCCTCGCGCTCTCGGCCAAGGCCGCGCTCTTTGCCGTGGGCCCGCACGCCGTCCCCGCGCCGCTCGCGGCCGGCCTCTTCCTCCTTCCCGATTGCTGGCTCCTGCTGGGCCTGCTCGCCCCCAATGCCGCCGGCCTCGTGCCCACCGCCACCCGCTTCGCCACGAAGCAGCGCGAGGTCTGGCTCACGATCGACGATGGCCCCGAGCCCGCCACCACCGGCCCCATGCTCGACCTGCTCGACCGGCACGGTGCCAAGGCCACCTTCTTCGTCATCGGCGCCAAGGCCGAGGCGCACCCGGCGCTCGTCGCCCAGATCCGCGCGCGCGGCCACACGCTCGGCAACCACACGCACACGCACCCGCTCGCCACCTTCTGGCTGGCCGGCCCCTGGCGCACCGCCCGCGAGCTGGCCCGCTGCGACGCCGCGCTGCGCCGCGCCCTCGGCGGCGACGCGCCCGCGCCGTGGTTTCGCGGCCCGGCGGGCATCAAGAGCTTTTTCCTCCGGCCCGCGCTCGCCCGCCGCGGGCTGGTGCTCGTCGGCTGGAGCGCGCGTGCGCGCGAGGGCTACGGCGCCTCCCACGCCCCCCTCCGCCGCCTCACACGCGCCCTGCGGCCCGGCGCGATCCTCCTCCTCCACGAATCCGGCGCGCACGCCCCCGCCCGCCTCGCGCTCCTCGCCGCGCTCCTCGAGCGGCTCTCCGCCGAGGGCTACCGGTGCGTGCTGCCGGCGCGCGACGCGCTGCGCTGAGTGTATCCACACTTCCGATGCGCGCCGGCCGACCCGTTTCCCGGTCGGGCTGCCGCCAAATAGCTGCGTGTAGTGGATTTTCCGCTACGCTACGCTAGCGGAAAGGGCGTAATTCTACTCCGGTGGCGCTTTCGGTTCGCCCGGCTCGGGCGGGTGCGCACCGTCTCCGCGTCGCATGAATCTCGGCCCTTCATCCGCCTCCGCCGCCGGGGCCGCTTCGCTGGAGCGGCTGCTGGGGCTCGTGCTCGAGACGCTGCCGCAGTTCGTCGCCCTCATCGACGCCGCGGGGCAGACGCTCTATCTCAATGCCGCCGCGCGCGAGTGCCTCGGGCCCGCGGGCCAGGTGGGCGCGCCGTTTCTCGCCGCGTTTCCCGAGGAGGCGCGCGAGCATTTCCTGCGGGAGCAAGTCCCGCGCGCCCGCGAGCAGGGCCGCTGGCAGGGCGCGGCCGCGTGGCGCGCGGCCGATGGGCGCACGCTGCCCGTCGCGCAGATCCTCATCGCCCATCCGGGGGAGGGCGGCGAGACGCCGTTTTTCTCCGTGATCGCCCGCGATGTCAGCCATCGCCAGGCGGCGGAGAATCTCCTCCTGGAGCGCGCCGCGCTGCTGGAGCAGGCCCACGATGCCGTGATCGTCAAGAGCCTCGACGACCACGTGCTGCGCTGGAGCGCGGGCGCGGCGCGCATCTATGGCTGGACGGCCGAGGAGGCCATCGGCCGCCGCGCCTCGGAGCTCCTGCGCGTCGAGAGCGAGCCCTACGGCCAGGCCGCGCACTCCACCTCCGACATCGGGCGCTGGACGGGCGAGCTGCGCAAGCGCCACAAGCGCGGCAGCGAGCTCGTGATCGAGTCTCGCTGGACGCTCGTGCGCGATGCGCGCGGCCAGCCCTCCAGCATCCTTTCGATCGACTCCGATGTCACCGAGCAGCGCCGCCTGCAGGGCCAGATGCTCCGCGCCCAGCGGCTGGAGAGCATCGGCGCGCTCGCCGGCGGCATCGCGCACGATCTCAACAACGTCCTCGCTCCGATCACCCTTGGCATCGGCCTCCTGCAACTGCGCTCGCCCGATGCCGAGGCGCGCGCCACGCTGGAGACGATGGAGCGCAGCGCCGCGCGCGGCGCGGACCTGGTGCGCCAGGTGCTCTCCTTTGCCCGCGGCTCCGAGAGCGTGCGCGCCCCCGTGGCGCCCATCGCCCTCCTGCGCGAGGTGCAGCGCATCGCCGAGGAGACCTTTCCCAAGACGATCGTCCTCGAGCTGCGCGAGGGCCGCGCGCCGGGCGCCATCGTGGGCAATGCCACCCAGCTCTACCAGGTGCTGCTCAACCTCGCCGTCAATGCGCGCGATGCCATGCCCTCCGGGGGCCGCCTCACGCTCGGCCTCGAGACGGCCTATCTCGACGTGGGCTACGTGGCCATGCGCCCGGAGGCCCGGCTCGGCCCGCACGCCGTCTTTACCGTCGCGGATACCGGCGTCGGCATCCCCCCGGAGCTATTCGAGAAGATCTTCGAGCCCTTCTTCACCACCAAGGAGCAGGGGCAGGGCACGGGCCTCGGGCTGGCGACGGCGCAATCCATCGCCAAGGCCCACGGCGGCTTCATCGATGTGCGCAGCGAGCCCGGCAATGGCACGGAGTTTCGTGTGTACCTCCCGGCGGAGGCCGCCTCGGCCGCGGAAGAGTCGGCGGCGGCGCTCGTCGCGGCTCCGCGCGGGCAGGGCGAGCACATCCTCGTCGTCGACGACGAGGAGATCGTGGCCTCCATCCTCGCCCGCACCCTCCAGTTCTACGGCTACCGCGTGACGCTCGCGCGCAACGGCGCCGAGGCCATCGCGCGTTTCGTGGGCAGCCAGCCGCCCATCGACCTGGTGCTCACCGATATGGCGATGCCCGTGATGGATGGCGCAGCCACCCTCGCAGCCCTCGGCGCCCTCGCGCCACAGGTGCGCGTGGTCGGCGTGAGCGGCGTCGCGTCGCACGATCGCTTCGTGGAGGCGCTGGGCTCCCGCCTCGGGCAGTTTCTGCCCAAGCCCTTCACCGCCGAGACGCTCCTGCGCACGGTCCGCGCGGTGCTCGACCGGCCCTAGCGAGCCCGCCGGGAAAAGCTGGCCCGGCGCCTAGCCCCGCCATAGCCTCCAGCTATGCCTTGCCCCCGTGCAGCCGACCGCCCCTCGCTCACACCCTGCTCGCCGCGCAGCGTGCCCGGATGGCTTCGGGCTCTGGGCTGGCTGCTCCTGCTCGCCAGCGCGCCGGCCGCGGGCTGGGCGGTCTCCCTGGCGGAGCACGCACGCGCTCACCCGCCAGCGCTGTTTGTCGCGAAAAAAGGCGCGGTGATGCCCAACCCGTACGACTCGCCCGGCCACCTGAAGGAGGGCACCCGGGCGCTGCTCCTCTCGGGACTTGGCCTCACCGATCTCCAGGGGATCGCCTCGCTCATGGTGGAGCTGGAGGGCAGGCGCGTGCCGCTCACCTCCGTCCCAGGCCTGTACCTCTATGTGCGCAACAATCCGCTCACGACGCTCCCGGCGGGCTTCGCCACGATACGCGCGACGATCGATATCACGGGCACCCAGATCGACCCCGCGAAGCTCAGTCCCGAGCTGCGCGCGCGCCTCGGCACGGAAAAGCCTCCCGGCTCCAAGGACCCCGATGCCGTCGTGGTGTCCAAGCCCGACAAGCAGGACAAGGTGAAGCCGGCCAAGCCGGGAAAGCCGTGAGGGCGGCCGGGTGCGCTCGCGCCCTCAGGGCAACAGCAGCACCTTGCCCGTCGTGGCGCGCGACTCCAGCGCCCGGTGCGCCTCGGCCGCCTCGCGCAGCGGAAAGGTGGCCCCCACGCGCACCGTGAGCTTCCCGGCCTGCATCCAGCCAAAAAGCTCGGAGGCGCGGGCGTGCAGCTCGGCGGGCGTGGCCGTGTAGTGCGCGAGGGTGGGGCGCGTGAAGAAGAGCGAGCCCCGCTGGGAAAAGACGAGGGGCGCCACCGGCGGCACCGGCCCGCTGGAGTTGCCGTACGACACCATCATGCCGCGCGGGCGGAGGCTGGCGAGCGAGGCCTCGAAGGTATCCTTGCCGATCGAGTCGTACACCACGTCCACGCCCCGGCCGCCGGTGAAGGCGCGCGCCGCCTCCGTGAAGTTTTCCCGCGTGTAGAGGCACACCGCCTCTGCGCCGGCCCCGCGCGCCAGGGCGGCCTTTTCCTCCGTGCCCACCGTCGCCAGCACGCGCGCCCCACGGAGGCGGGCGATCTGTATCAGGAGGAGCCCCACGCCGCCCGCGCCCGCGTGCACCAGCGCCGTGTGGCCCGGCTGGAGGGGGAAGGTGTCGCAGGCCAGGTAGTGCGCCGTCATGCCTTGGAGCATCACCGCCGCCGCCTCGCGCGAGGAGACGCCCGCGGGGATCTTCACCGCCTGCGCCGCCGCCACGGTGGCCTCGGCGGCGTACGCGCCCTGGGCCGCCGCGCTCGCGATGCGCTCGCCCACGGCCAGCCCGGCCACGCCCGCGCCGAGCGCCGTCACCACGCCCGCCGCCTCCTGCCCGAGCGTGTGCGGCAGCGGCACGGCGTAGAGGCCGTTGCGCTTGTAGATGTCGATGAAGTTGAGCCCCGCCGCCTCCACGCGGAAGCGCACCTCGCCGGGGGCGGGAGCGGGCAGGGGGATATCGTCGATGCGGAGCTTGTCGGCCCCGCCGTTTTCCTGGATGCGGATGGCGAGCATGGCCGCCAGCAAACGCGAAATTTCCGAAAAGGAAACCACGCTTTCGCCGCCGCCCCCGCGCCCTGCGCCCCGGGCAGCGGCTGCGGGCCGGGCAGCCCGGCGCTTACCCGCCTACCGGTAGAAATGGACGCTTGCCAGCGGCCTCTCGCCGCCCACTGTCCCGCGAGCATGTCCACCCTCCGCCACGATGGCGCACCGTCCGCTGCCCTCCAGGAGATCTTCGCCCTCGGCCGGGTCTACGACCGGGAGGGGCGGAGCGTGGCGCTGGGCAGCAATGTCTCGGCGGCGGAGACTGCGCTGCTGCACGCCGCCGTGCGCGAGGTGGGCCCGGCGGCGAGCGTGGAGATCGGCTTTGCCCAGGGAGTATCCACGCTGGCGATACTCGATGCCGTGCGGCGCAATGGCCGCGGGCGCCATCACGTGATCGATCCCTTCCAGCGCGACTACGGCTACGCCGGCTGCGAGATGGTGCGGCGCGCGGGGCTGGCCGAGCACTACGCCTTCCACGAGGCGTTTGCGGAGGAGGTCGTGCCCGGGCTCCCGGCGCTGCAGTTCGCTTTCATCGACTCCTCCCACCTCTTCGACCTCACGGTGTGCGAGTTCGTGCTGGTGGACAAGCGGCTGGAGGTGGGCGGGGTGATCGGCTTGCACGATATGTGGATGCCCGCGCAGCAGGCCTTCGTGCGCTACCTCCTGGCCAATCGCGCCTACGAGGTGTGGCGCCCGCCGGGCAGCGCGGCGGAGCCCGCGGCCCCCGAGCCCCTGCTCAAGCGCGCCTTCCGCGCCTGCGCGCGCCGCGTGCCGGCGGCGGAGCGCGTGTTTTCCCAGGAGTTGCTGCGCCCCTGGCGCGATTTCGGGCTGGGGAATCTCGTGTTGGTCCGCAAGCTCGCGCCCGATACGCGCGACTGGCGGCACCACGTGCGCTTCTGAGCCCCGGGCTCTCAGCCGCGCCGCGCGGCGTCGATGCGGGCGACGTCGATCTTGCCCATGTCCATCATCGCCTCAAAGGCGCGCCGTGCCTCCGCGCCTCCCGCCGCCATCGCCTCCGTGAGCGTGCGGGGCGTGATCTGCCACGAGAGCCCCCAGCGATCCTTGCACCAGCCGCAGGCGCTCTCTTCCCCGCCATTGCCCACGATGGCATTCCAATAGCGGTCGGTCTCCTCCTGGGTATCCGTGGCGATCTGGAAGGAAAACGCCTCGCTGTGCTTGAAGGCATCCCCGCCATTGAGCCCGATGCAGGGGATGCCGCAGAGGATGAATTCCACCGTGAGCACATCGCCCGCCTTACCCGAGGGATAGTCGCTCGGCGCGTGCCGCACGGCCGTCACGCGCGTATCGGGGAAGGTCTGCTCGTAGAAGCGCGCCGCCTCCAAGGCGTCCTTGTTGTACCAGAGGCAGAGGGTGTTTTTCGGGATCGTGGTTTTCATGGTGAGAAAGGGACAAGAGGTGAGGGGCGGAGTATCCGCCTCCGCTAAAGTGACGAATGAGCGTGCCGTATCTGGACACTGGGCGGGCTTTTTTTCGTCGGTGAGCCTCCCGCCCGCAAGGCGCGAGCGTGCGGCAAGGCCTTCGACGGCGGGGGGTTGAGTAAAAGTACCCAAGGATTCCGCCCTAAACGGGCCCCGGAATTGTGCCGTCCTACAGGCGCATCCAGCAAAAGCGCCGCCGCTTCGCGCGCCCCTGCGCGCCGGGCGGCCGCGCCCGTGCCCCTCGCACGGGTGTGCCTGCGCTTTTTCCTCATCCGATCCTCTCTACGCATGAAATCCTTCCATCGCCTGCATATCCAGTGGCGGCTCCTCGCCGTCTTTGGCGTCGTCCTCCTGGCCGTCGCCGTGAGCAACGGGTTTGTCTACCAGACGACCCGCCAAAACATCGCGCGCGGCGAGTGGGTGCAGCACACGCACAACGTGATGGGCAAGGCCAACCGCGCCCTCGCGGCCCTCGTCGATATGGAGACGGGCCTCCGCGGCTTCCTCGTTGGCGGCAAGGATGCGTTTCTCGAGCCCTTCGAAAACGGCGACAAGGTCTACCATGCCGAGCTCGCCGAGCTAAAGAAGCTCACCGCCGACAACCCCGCGCAAGTCGCCCGCTGGGAGGAGATCGGCCGCCGCGCCGACGCGTGGCGCAACGACTTTGCCAACCAAGGGATCGAGCTCCGCCGCCGGATCAACGACGGCAAGGCCAAGCTCGAGGAACTCTCCGCCTTTGCCGCCCAGCCCGTGGGCAAGGAGATGTTCGATGGCATCCGCGCGCTCTTCACCGCCGCCATCGGCGCCGAGCAGTCGCTCCTCGCGCAGCGCAATGCCGAGACGCTCGCCAGCCGCGAGGTGCTGCTGCGCCTCACCCTGTGGGGCGGCCTCTCCCTCATCGGCGGCGGCCTCGCGCTCGCCTACTTCTTCTCGCGCTCCCTCTCGCGCCCGCTCACCCGCATGGCCGCCACCCTCGACGATGCCTCCCTGCAAGTCTCCTCCGCCGCCGAGCAGGTCTCCGCCAGCGGCCAGGTGCTCGCCAAGGGCTCCAGCGAGCAGGCCGCCAGCCTCGAGGAGACGAGCTCCTCCATCGAGGAGCTCTCGTCCATGACCAAGCGCAATGCCGACAGCGCCACCTCCGCCAAGAGCCTCGCCAGCGAGACGCGCGCCGCCGCCGAGACCGGCAACGACGACATGCAGGCCATGCGCCAGGCGATGGATGCCATCAAGACCTCCTCCCGCGACATCGCCAAGATCATCAAGACCATCGACGAGATCGCCTTCCAGACCAATATCCTCGCCCTCAACGCCGCCGTCGAGGCCGCCCGCGCGGGCGAGGCCGGCGCGGGTTTTGCCGTCGTCGCCGAGGAAGTGCGCGCCCTCGCGCAGCGCTCCGCCACCGCCGCCAAGGAGACCGCCGACAAGATCGAGGACTCCATCGCCAAGAGCGAGCACGGCGCCACCGTCTCCACCAAGGTCGCCGCCTCCCTCGATATCATCGTCGAAAAGGCGCGCCGCGTCGACGAGCTCGTCGGCGAGATCGCCACCGCCTCCACCGAGCAGAGCCAGGGCATCACGCAGATCAATTCCGCCGTCGGCGAGATGGACAAGGTCACCCAGTCCAATGCCGGCACCGCCGAGGAGACCGCCGCCGCCGCCGAGGAGCTCAAGAGCCAGTCGGCCGCGCTCAAGGAGACGGTCGCCAGCCTCCGCAGCTTCGTGGGCGGTGGCACTCAGGCGGCTGCCGCCAGCAGTGTCGCTCCCGCTCCGGAGGAGGCTCCTGCCGCCCCGCCGGCCAAGCCCGCCGCTATCACGCTGCCTCTGCGCCGCCCGGCGACCCCGCTGCGCCTCCGGCCCCCCGCGCCCACGGAAGCCCTCAGCTTTGCCGACGAGTCCTGAGCAGGCTCCCGCGCCCGCGCCGCGAGCCGCGCCCGCTCTCACTCATCGCGAGGAGAGCGGGCGCGGCTCCACGTTTATGCGGGCGCTTACGGGCGCTTACGGTGCGGGCGTGGGAGGCTCGGCTCCAGGCCGGCCGCCGCCGGGCGCCTGCTTTTCCGCGCCCGGCGCCTTCGTGGGCGATCGGGGATGGGTAATATCGCCGAAATTCTCGGGCCGGTTGGCCGTGCCGCCCGCTTCGGCGGCCCGGGATTCCGGGGCGGTGGCAGGCGCGGGCGTCTCTGCCGCGTCGCCGCGCGTGCCATTGCTGCGCGGGTTGCCCTGCGGCATCCGGGGGCAGCCGGCCATCAAGGTCAGTACGACTGCGCCGAGCGCGAGGACTGCGTATCGTTTCGAGTGCATGCCTCCTTCGTATCCACGGCCATCCCGCGGTGCCGCGCCGGCCGCCCCCGTAGACCACCCATCTCCTGTCGGGAGTGTGGCCCGTGCTCGCGCTGGATCCCGCACCGCCGTGTGGGGTAAATGACGAGTGGAGGATGATTCCCGCCCGTGCCGGCCGCCGGCGTGGGGATTGGATTTCCGGGCCGAGAGCCTGCGCGGAGGCGGCGGCACGAGCGGGAGTAGCGCCGCGCGGCTCAGAAGCGCGCGGTGAAGGTCGCGGTGAGATTGCGCGGCTCGCCGGGCCGGCCGCCGAGAAACTGCGCGAGCTCGTAGTAGCGCTCGTCGCCGAGGTTGGCGGCGTTGAGCTGCACGCTCCAGAAGCTCGCGCTGTCGTAGCGGAGGAGCGCGTCGAGCGTCGTGTAGCGCGGCACATAGGCCTGCGCGATGCCGAAGGAAGTGTCGTTGATCGTGCGGCGGCCGTTGTGGCGCACGCCCCCGCCGAGCGTGAGGCGGCCGCGAAAGACGCGCGGGGCGAGCGTATGCTGCACCCAGGCCGAGGCAAAGACGCGCGGCACCCCTTTCTCCAGCCCGGTGATCGTGCCCTGGCCGGGATTTTGCTGCGTGTGCGCATCCTGGTAGGTCGCGTTGAGGTTGATGAGCCAGCGCTGCGCGAGATTCACGTTCACATCGAGCTCGCCGCCCTTGCTCTGCTCATGGCCGTCGTAGCGATAGGGATCGACGGAGACATTGTAGGTGGGCGAGGCGGGGTTGGCGTCGTAGGCAGGGTTGGCGTAGCGCAGATGGGTGCGCGACGTCTCGAAGTACGCCGCGGAGAGCGCGAAGCGGCCGCCCAGAAACTCCTGCTTGAGGCCGACCTCGTAGTTCTCGGATTCGCTGTCGGGCGGCTGCGCGGTGAGCGCCACCGGGCCGGTGACGCTCAGCGCCGTGCGGCCCTGCGCGGCGGCGACGAAGAGCGAGGTATCGGGGCGGAAGCGCCACGTCGCGCCGGCGTTGTACAGCATGCCCTGGTCGCGCGAGGCGACGGGGAGGGGATCGGCCCCGGCGGCGGAGAAGTTATTGTCGTAGTCCTGCTCGATGCGATTCCACCCGAGGGCGAGGCGCGCGGTGATGGCGTGCGGGAGCGTAATGATATCCTGGATACCCGCGCCGTAGGCGGCGACGTTCTTGGCGTAGTTGGAGGTCGCCACGTAGGCGTAGTCCTCGAAGCGGCCGGTGGGCCAGACGGGGGCGCGCATGTCGAGGATGTATGGCACGGGCTTGGCGGCGGAGCGCGCGTCGTCCGCGTCGTAGAGGCTCCAGCCCTGCGTCGCGTAGTCGCGCCACTCGTAGTAGGTGGTGGCGAGGAGCTCGTGGCGGCTCCGCGCGAGCTCGAAGCGCTGCTTCGCCTCCGCGAAGTACTGCGCCGAGTCCTCGGCAAAGGCGAGTTTGCGGTACTCGGTGCGGCGGAGTGCGTACGGGTAGAGCACGCCATCGAGCACGAGGGGAGCGCGCGGCTCCGCATTGATCGCGCCCGAGCGGTTCCAGTACACGTAGTTGAAGGCGCCCGTGGTGCGCACATAGTCGGAGGCGTAGGCGCGGAACTGCGCGTAGTGCGCAAATGCCGTGTGCTCGGAGAGCGTCCAGTCGTGGCGGAATTTCACGCGATACTCCTCGCCCTCGGTGGGGCGCGTGAGCGGCGAGATCAGGCTCGCATCGCCGAGGTCGAAGGGGCGGCTGCCCTCGCCGGGGGCGAGGCTGGCGAGGAGCTGCTGGCGCTGCGCATCGGTGAGTTGCAGGCGGCCGCCGCCGGCGGGGCCGTTGGGGATGTTGGCCAGCGTGGCCGCCTCGGCGGCGACATAGGCGGGCGTGGTGCTGCGCACGTCGTAGATGCGGACGGGGTGGCCGTTGGAGTCGACCTGCACGCGATCGGCGATCCAGGCGGCGGTGAGGAGCAGCGTGTGGCTAGCATCGGGCTTGAACAGCACCGCCGGGTACACCTCGGTGCGATCCTCGGTGAAATGGCGGTACCCCTCGCTGGCGCGCGTGGCGACGATGAGGCGGTAGCTCCAGCGCGCGTCGAGCGGGCCGGTGAGATCGAGCTGCGCGCCGGAGGTATCCCAGCGGCCGAGGTAGCCCTCGAATGTCTTCTGCGCGCGGGCCTGCGGGCGCTTTTCGACGAGATTGACGATGCCGCCCGCGCCGCCGATGCCGTAGAGCGTGCCCGCGGGGCCCTTGAGCACCTCGAGGCGCTCGACATTGGTGAGGGAGCGCACCGTCGCCCCCGAGCCGCCGCCGCTGCCGCCCGAGCCGGCATCGAGGCCGTCGTAGGTGTAGGAGACCGCCTGGCCCCGGATGGCGAGCTGGTCGCCGATGCCGTAGTTGTTTCCCTCGTGCATGAGGCCGCTGATGTTGCGGATGGCGTCCTGCAGCGAGGTGGCGCCCTGCGCCGCCAGCAGCTCCTTGGTCGCGATGCTCACCGAGGCCGGCGTATCGAGGAGGGCTGCGCCCGACTTCAGCGGCGTATAGGCCTGCGAGACTTGCTGGGCCTCCGCCGTGATGATCATCTGGTCGAGCGTGTAGACCTGGCGGTCTGCCTCCTCGGCCGCACCCAGCGGCGCGCCGAGGGCCTGGCTGGCGAGAATGAAGGCCGCGGGCAGCAGGCGGCCCGGGGCGTGGAAGGGAGGTGTGAGACGGTCGTGCATCGAGGATGTGAGTGCACGGGAGTATCTCAGACCGGCGCGCGAGGATTCCACCTGCGCACGGTCGTTTCCAGCCTGCGCAGGGTCGCAGGGCGGCGAGGCTGAGGCTGCGGCGGCTCCTAGCGCTCCGGCGTGAGGGAGGCGAAGTACTCCGCGAGGTCGTGAGCCTGCTCGGGCGTGAGGCGGCTGGCGATGGGCTGCATCAGGTGCGCGTGCGGGCCGCCGCCGCGGTGGTCTTCCCTGAGGAGGGCGAGTTGCTGGCGCAGGTAGCCGGCGGGCTGGCCGGCGAGGGAGGGATACTCCGGCCTGCCCCGCGGCGCGGCTGCGCCGTGGCACTCCACGCAGGCCGGGATGCGCTCGGCGGGCAGGCCCTCGTGGGCGAGCGGCCGGCCGCGCGCGGCGGACGCGGGCTCGATCGGGGCGATGGCCGCGGAGCCGGGCGGCAGGCCCGCGTAGTAGCGCGCTGCCTCGCGGCGCTCCTCGGGCGACAGGGCGGCGGCCGCCTGCGCCATCATGCCGCTGTGGCGCCGGCCGGTGGCGTAGGCCTCCAGCGCCGCCTCGAGGTACGGCGCGCGCTGGCCGGCCAGCCGGGGCATCGCCGCGCTGCCGCGGCCGAGCCCGTCGCGACCGTGGCATGCGACGCAGGCCTGGGCCACGACGGGCGGGATCGCCGCGCCCTCCTGGGTGGCGAGTCGGCGCTCCGCGTGGCCGGCGAGCTCGGCATAGCCCGCGGCATCGAGGGCGGGGTATTTGAGAAGGAAGGCCACGACGGCCCAGACCTCGTCGTCGCGGTCGGCGGCCGGCCAGGCCGGCATGCCGGTGAATTTCATGCCGTGCTTCACCACGTAGAAGAGTTTCTCCGCATCCGATTCCCGGATACGCTCGCCGAGCTTGGGCGGGGCCGGCAGCAGGCGCGCGGCGATGGGCGGCTGCGGGCTCTCCGGCGCGCCGTGGCAGCTGCGGCAGCCGAGGTCGTAGTACGACGCGCCTTTGCGGATGAGGGCGGGGGAGGTGAGGTTGGCGGGCGCCTTGAGCGGGAGGCTGTGCGTGGCGACGGAGCGCTTCATGCCAAAGCGCAGGAGCCATTCCGTGATCGGCCAGTGCCCGGAGCTGGCCTTGAGCGGGATGAGGCCGCTCGCGGCGACGGCAAAGCCCAGCAGCCCCAGGGCCGCGAGGGCGAGGGCGGCGCGGCGCAGCCGGCGCTGGGTGGGTGCGGGTCTCATGCCGGGGAGGCCGCGAGCTTGCGGCGGACGAGGCGGGCGGTGAGCGCGAGCCCGCCCGCGAGGTAGGCGATGCCGCCCACGGTGAGCATCACCGCGCCGCCGAGGTGCTGGTCTTCGAGCGCGGAGAGCGTGGCGGCTTCGTGGCCGGCGTGGGCGTAGAGCGCGCGGGGCGTGAGCGCCAGGAGCGCGCCGAGGAGCGTCATGTGCATCGAGGTGAGCAGCAGCGCGGCCACGCCCGCGCCGGCGCGCTCCTCGCGCCCGCTCACGGAGGCGAGCCACACGAGGAGCCCCGCGGTGAAGAAGCAGGCCTGCTCCACCGCCATGCCCCAGGCGACGTGCCGCGCGGCGTGGTGCAGGGCCGGCGCGTGCCAGCCCCACACGACGATGAGCTCCGCGATGGAGAGCGGCACGGCCGGAAACCAGCCCGGCCATCGCCGCACCGGGTCGTAGCGCGTGCCGGCGATGCCGAGCGCGAGGAGGGGAGCGGCCACGGCGACCACGCCCATGTGCAGCGTCATGTGCGCCGTGAAGGAGTGGCGCGTGAGCGCCGGCAGCGGCCCCAGCCACAGGGCGCCGAGCAGCACGAGGCCGAGGATGAAGGTGGCGCGTCTCATCGGCAGTCCTGGAAGAAAACAATCACCAGCGCGGCAAAGAGCACCGCCACCGCGCTCAGCGCCGAGAGCAGCACCGTCGCATACCCGAGGAAGCCGTGGCGGTCGCCCGGCGTATCGTAGTCGTGCGCCTCCGACTCCGTGCCGTGCCGGTGGCGGCGGAGGCCGCTGCGGCCATTGAGCGCGATGCCGAGCAGCGCCGCCACGGTGTAGCCCGCGATCAACCAGCGCACCGGCTGGAGCGAGCCATCGGCCGGGGCGTATTTCGCGCACCAGATCGCCGCGGTGACGTAGGAGAGGAGGAAGTGCAGCGCCCAGATGAGGGGCGAGGCGGCGAGCCGCCACAGGCTCTCGTGGCGCTCGGGCAGCGGCGGGCGGGAGTAGGGGGCGCGCGGAGTCATCGTACGAGGGGAAAGCCTGCGATCACGCCCACGGCGATCGCCGCCATGAGCGCCACGAAGTGCCAGTACAGCGCCACGTTGCCGATATCCAGGCTGTGCCGCGCCGTCATGCGCCCCGCGGCGCGGCGGGCGAGACAGTAGAGTTGCATGAGGATGCCCACGGCGACGTGAAACACCGTCCAGGCGACGATCACCCACACGGTCGCGGGATAGACCCCGCTCGCGGGCTCCAGTCCCGTGCGCAGCGGGCCGGCGACGAGGGCCGCGCTGCCGGCCACCGCCAGCAGCGCCCCGAGGATGAGCCAGAGATAGCAGAGCCTGGCGCGATCGCGGGCATTGGCCCGGCGGGCGCCGAGCGTCGCGCCCCAGGCCGCGAGCAGCAGCGCCGCCGCGAGGCAGGGCCATGTCACGCCCGGGCCGGCATTGGCCGGCGGGAAGTCCTCATGCAGCGTCCAGTAGAAGAAGTAGCCGAAGATCAGCGAGACGAAGGCCGTGAAGTCCGCCAGCATCGTGATCAGCACCGCCCACCAGCCCACGGACTGCGCGCCCGACACATAAGTCGGTAGCTTTACCCCGAGCCCCACGTCCTTTTCCTCCTTTGCCGGGATGCGCCCCGTGGCGGTCCACAGCCAGTACACGATCACGCCGGTGGCGGCGACCGCGCTCACCAGCGCCGGCCACCACCAGTGAAACGTGCCGAAGATGAAGAAGCCCCCCAGGGTGAGCGCCGCCAGGAGCGTGACGAAGCTCGGGCCCGAGACGCGCAGGCACTGCTGCGGCGTCGCGTCGATCACCGAGGTCACCAGCGTCTCGCGCGTGCGCTCATCGGCATCGGGGAGGTAGAAGCGGCCCTCGTCCACGTGCTGGACGAAGTTGGGCTGATCCCAGAGCGGGTAGCGGCTGTCGATCTCGGGGATCGAGCGCACGCCCCACGGCTGCGGCGGCAGCTCGCCCATCCACTCGAGGGTGCCGGCCTGCCAGGGATTGCGCGGCGAGAGCGGCTGGCGGCGCTTGGGCCGCACGAGATCCCAGCCCACCACGAAAAAGCCCGCCGCCAGGATGAAGGCCCCCACGGTCGAGACGAGATTGAGCGCGTCGAAGCCCATCCCGGCCGGGTAAGTAAACACCCGCCGCGGCATGCCGCGCAGGCCCGTGAGGTGCATCGGGAGAAACGCGATGTTGAAGCCCGCAAACATCAGCCAAAACCCCCACTTCCCCAGCCGGTCCGAGAGGCGCTTGCCCTTGAGCAGCGGGTAGAAGTAGTAGCACGCCGCCACGATCGGGAAGATCGCGCCGCCGATCAGCACGTAGTGCAGGTGCCCCACGATGAAGTACGTGTCGTGCGCCTGGAAATCGAAGGGCGCCAGCGCCACCATCACGCCCGTCAGCCCGCCGAGCACAAAGATCGCGAGCCCGCCAAAGATGAAGAGCATCGGCACCGAGCGCGTGAGCTTCCCCGCCGCCAGCGTGGCGATGAAGCAGAAGAGCTGCACTCCCGTGGGGATGGCCACCGCCTCCGAGGCCGCCGAGAAGAGCCCCAGCGAGATGCCTGGCAGCCCCGTCGTAAACATATGGTGCACCCACAGGCCAAAGCTCAGGAAGCCCGTGCCCACCGCCGAGAGCACGATCCAGCCATAGCCCACGATCGGCACGCGCGCAAAGGTGGGCACCATCATCGCCACGAGCGCCACGGAGGGCAGGAAGATGATGTACACCTCCGGGTGCCCGAAGAGCCAGAAGAGGTGCTGCCATAGCAGCGGGTCGCCGCCGCCCTTGGGATTGAAGAATGGCCAGCCAAAGGCCCGCTCCAGCTCCAGGAGCAGGCTGCCCGCGATGAGCGGCGGAAAGGCGAAGAGGATCATCACCGCCGCCACGAGCACGTACCACGCATAGAGCGGGATGAGGTTTATCCGCATCCCCGGCGGCCGGCACTTGAGCACGCCGATGATCAGCTCCACCGCCGCCGCGATGGCCGCGATCTCGATGAAGGAAAACCCCAGCAGCCAGATATCCGCGCCGATATCCGGCTGGTAGGCCGACGTGAGCGGCGGGTACATGAACCAGCCCCCCCGCGGCGCGGCGTCGAAGAAGATCGCGCCGCACAGGAAGATGCCGCCCAGCAGGAAACACCAAAAGCCAAAGGCCGAGAGCCGGGGGAAGGGCAGGTCGCGCGCCCCGAGCATCTGCGGCAGAAACATCACCGCGATCGCCTCGAAGATCGGGATCGCGAAGAGAAACATCATCACCGAGCCATGCACCGTGAAGACCTGGTTGTAGGTCTCGGCGGACATGAAGTCGTTGTCCGGCACCGCGAGCTGGATGCGGATCAGCAGCGCCAGCACCCCGCCGAAGAGCAGGAAGAAAAACACCGCCGCCGTGTACCAGAGGCCCACGTGCGTGTTGTTGACTTCCGACCAGTAGCGCCAGCCCTTGGGCGTGGCCCAGGCGGCGCGCAGCCGCTCCTCCTGCGCGCGCCGCAGCTCGGGCGCGGGCGGGTGGGGCGGGGGCTCGGGATCGTCGGGCAGGGTCTTCATTGGAGCGCGTCGAGATAGGCGGCGAGGGCATCGAGCTCCTCGCGCGGCAGCATGCGGTAGTGCGGCATGAGCACGCCGGGCTTGGCCTGGTCGGTATGCTCCAGCCAGCGGCGAAAGCCCGCCGGGTCGTTGGGCAGCGTGCCGGCGCCCAGCGAGCGGCGGCTCCCCACGTGCGTGAGATCGGGGCCGATCGCGCCGCGCGCTTCCGTGCCCCGCACCGTGTGGCACGCCGCGCAGCCATTGGCCAGGAAGCGCTCCCGCCCCCGCGCGTGCTCCGGCCCATCCGCCGCGGGCGCGCGCTGCCCGGCCAGCCACCGCTCGAAGTCCCCCCGCTCCATCACCACCACGTCAAAGGCCATCAGCGCGTGCGACACGCCGCAGTACTCCGCGCACACCCCGCGAAAGACGCCCGTGCGCGTCGGGCGCAGCGTGAGCCGCGTGCGCCGGCCGGGGATCATGTCGATCTTCCCGCCCAGCGCCGGGATCCAGAAGGCGTGGATCACATCCGGGCTGTCCAGCTCGAAGAGCACCGGCTCGCCCACCGGCAGGCGCACTTCGTTGGCCAGCTCCACCGTCTCGCCCGCGACCTGGTAGCGCACGCGCCACCACCACTGCTCCCCCGTCACCGCGATGCGCAGGCTGCCCTCGGGCGCGGGCTCCAGCAGCCGCGGCAGCATCGCCAGCCCGTAGGCCAGCAGCCCCGCCAGCACCACCGTGGGCACCACGACTCCGCCGCCGATGATCAGCCCCGCCGCCCAGCGCCGGTGGTGCGCCACCGGGCGCGCGCGCAGCGCGTACACTGTGAGCCCCACCACGCCCAGCCACACCGCCGCCGCCCCGCCCGTCATCCACCAGAAGAGCGCCGCGATGTCCTCCGCGCCTTCCCCCGCCGGCGCCAAGGCCGATTGCGGGCCGTGGCATCCGGCCATGACGAGGGGTACCCCCGCGAGGCAGCCGAGGGTGGCGCGCAGACGATCGACAAACACTCCCGTACAGTGAGCCGCCGGGGCCATGCGTTCCCGGCCGCGCCTCATTTCCCCTCAAAAAAAGCGGCGCAGTGCTGCTCGCGCCCTTGCACTCTACCCTTGTCCGTCCCCGCCGATTCGTTTGCCTCCTCCCACCGGCGGCCCGCTGCGCCGTTTCCAGACCCACCCCATGAATCGTCGCTCCTTTCTCAAACACTCCAGCCTCCTCGCGCCCCTCGCCCTCGGCGCCACCCCGCGCCTCGCGGCGGCCACCCCGGCGCCCGCCGCCCCGTCCGCCGCCCGGCCCAAGGAGTTCTCCGCCGATGTCGTCGTGATCGGCGGCGGCTTCGGCGGCTGCGCGGCCGCCCTCGCCGCCGCGCGCAATGGGCTCCGCGTCCTCCTGACGGAGGAGACCGACTGGATCGGCGGCCAGCTCACCTCCCAGGCTGTGCCCCTCGATGAAAACGCCTGGATCGAGGAGCACGGCGGCACCGCTAGCTACCAGGCCCTGCGCAAGGGCGTGCGCGACTACTACGTGCGCCACTTCCCCCTCACCGACGAGGCTGCGCGCAATCCCAAGCTCAATCCCGGCGACGGCTCCGTCTCCAAGCTGTGCCACGAGCCCCGCGTCGGCCTCGCGGTGCTGGAGTCTCTCCTCGCGCCCCACGTCGCCAGCCAGCGCATCCGCATCCTGCTCCGCCACGTGCCCGTCGATGCCGGCGTGGCGGGTGATCGCGTCGAGGCTGTGCGCGTCCGCAGCCTGGAGTCCGGCCATCATCTTGTCCTTCGCGCCCCGTACTTCGTCGATGCCACCGAGCTTGGCGACCTCCTCCCGATGACCAAGACGGAGTACGTCGTCGGCGCCGAGTCGCAGCGCGAGACCGGCGAGCCCCACGCCAAGCCCGACGCCGCGCCCCACAACCACCAATCCTTCACCTGCTGCTTCGCGATGGATTACCTCGCGGGCGAAGATCACACCATCGACCGGCCCGCCGAGTACGCCTTCTGGCGCGACCACGTGCCGCCGCTCACCCCGCCCTGGCCGGGCAAGCTGCTCGATCTAACCTACTCCCAGCCCAAGACCCTCAAGCCCTTCAACTGGGGCTTCGACCCCGTGAAGGCCACCGGCCTCTTCCGCTACCGCCGCATCATCAATCGCGCCAACTTCGCCCCCGGCGCCTACCCCGGCGATATCACGCTCGTGAATTGGCCGCAAAACGACTACATGCTCGGCAACCTCATCGACGTGCCCGCCGAGGAGGCCGCGCGCCACGTCGCTCGCGCCAAGCAGCTCAGCCTCTCGCTCCTCTACTGGCTCCAGACCGAGTGCCCCCGCCCCGATGGCGGCACCGGCTGGAAGGGCCTCCGCCTCCGCCCCGATATCGTCGGCACCGAGGATGGCCTCGCCAAGTACCCCTACATCCGCGAGAGCCGCCGCATCCGCGCCGAGTTCACCGTCCTGGAGCAGCACGTCGCCACCGCCTCCCGCATGAAGGCCCAGGGCGTCGCCAAGGCCAGCGAGGCCCGCTCCGAGGTCTTCGCCGACTCCGTCGGCATCGGCAGCTACTCCATCGACCTGCATCCCAGCAGCGGCGGCGACAACTATATCGATTTCCACACGCTGCCCTTCCAGATCCCCCTCGGCTCGCTCCTCCCGCAGCGGATGGAAAATCTCCTCCCCGCCTGCAAGAATCTCGGCGTCACCCACCTCACCAACGGCTGCTACCGCCTCCACCCCATCGAGTGGAACATCGGCGAAGCCGTCGGCGTGCTCGTGGCGCACTGCGTGCAACAAAAGCGCACCCCCCGCCAGGTCCGCAACGACCGCGCGCTCCTCACCGGCTTCCAGGCCGTCCTCACCAAGCAGGGCGTGCCTCTCGCCTGGACCAAGTAAGCCAGGCCGGCCCGCTCGCCCCACTCGAAAAGCGGTGCGCGCCCTCCGCCTCTTACCGGGCTAGCGTGTGCTCCACCGTGGCCGCCACCGGCCGGCCCTCCCGGGTGGCGGGTGCGTACGTCCAGCTCGTCACGGCATCCCAGGCGGCGGCTTGCTCGCGCGGGGGCAGGGGCGTGAGGATCTGCCCCTGCTTCGGCTGGCCTTCCGCCGTGACGGTGAAGTGCAGGCGCGGCGCACGCGTGAGGGTGAATTTGAAGATGCCGTCGACGGCGGTAAAGAGCATCGGTGGCGAATCCACCTCGCTCAGGTCGAACAGGGTCTGCTCATACGGGGCGAATGCCACCGTGAGCACCGTCTCGGCGCAGACGGGGTGGCCTCCTTTGGTGGGCGGGCTCAACTGCCAGCGGCTCACGGTCTCCAGCGCCGCAAAGCTGAGTCGGCCATCGTCGCTGCGCTCGACGCGCGGGCAGTGCACCAGGCCCTGCTCGTCGACGATCACCCTCAGTTGCACCGTGGCGGGCGAGCGAGCGGCGCGGCCCTGGCGGCTATCGCGCAGCACGGGGGCGTGCAGTGGCCGCAAGGGCGCATCCAGCTCCGAGACCGATGCGAGCGCAGGGCCGGGCGGCAGCCTCCGCTCGCCGCGCTCCGTCGCGAGCAGCGTGCTCACGCGGGGCGCGCCCGCCAAGGTCGCGTAGGTCTCCAGTGGCCACGGGGCAGGGGAGGCCGTCTCCGGCCTCCAGCCGCGCGCGAGTGCCGCGGCGATGATCGCGTGCGCGTCCAGGCGCACGGCGGCGGCGAGCACGCGCTCATGGCGCGCCCATTCCAGATCGACTCTCCCGCCCGCGGCGAAGATCGCGGCGGCCGTCTCCGGCGCCTGGGCCAGCAGCGCAAATTCAAGCGGGTTGGGGCGGGTCGCCCCCGCGCCTGGATCGGCCCCCGCTGCGAGCAGCAGCCGGGCAAGCTCCGGCGTCGCGTGCACCGCCGCGAAATGCAGGGCGGTGATGCCGTCTCGGCGCTGGTACTTGGCGTCGGCGCCGGCCTCGAGCAGCCGCCGCGCCAGCGCCAGGTCTCCCCGCATGCAGGCATGGAGCAGCGGCGTCGAGCCCCGCGCATCCGGCGTGTCGGGCTTGGCTCCGGCGCGGAGCAGCGCGTCGACGAGCTCGTGCTCTCCCTGGTACGCGGCCTCTCCCAGCAGGGTCATGCCGTCGACTGGCTGGTTGGGATCCGCCTTCAGCTCCAGGAGCAGGCGTGCCGCCGCCACATAGCCGAGCTTGATCTGCCGCAGCAGCAGCTCGGCATTGCGCCGGTGGTCCGTGGCATCCCATGAGCTGCGCCGCAGGAGCTCGCGCGCCAGATCGGCAAAGCCGTGGGCGAGGGCTTGCTCGACTGCGGCCCGCAGCACCCGCTCCTCCGTGGGCATGTGGGCTACCAGACGCCGCGCGACCTCGTCGTGGCCCGAAGCCAGGAGAGGCTCGAGCCAACGCGGCTGCTTGAAGTTGCCTTGCCGCTCCAGCAGTTGCTCCACGATGGCGGCCCTCCCGCGCCTCGCCGCTGTCTCCAGCGTGAAAAGCGTGGCGGCTTCGCCGGGCCGCGCGCCGTGGCGCAGGAGCAGGGATACGGCCTCGCCGAGGCCGGAGTTGGCCGCATGGTTGAGCAGGGCGCCGGCTTTTTGCCCGACGGGCGATTTCCTCCCGCCGGCCAGACCCGCCGCCAGCGTGTCTGCGCGCCCCAGCATCATGTCGTGAAATACCGCCGCCACGGCGTCGTCGCGAAAGGCGGGCGCCGGCGCGATGAACTGGCCTTTCGACCACACGAGGACGATGCCGAAGCCCTCGGCCTCCGCCTCTGTGAGCATGAAAATCTGGCGGAGCCGAAAATTCTCGCCGCGGGGGTCGGCCGGCAGTTTCTGCGCCGCCGTGCGCACGATCCTTCCTCGGTGCACCCAGGCAAATACCGCCACCGCTTGGTCGGGCAGCTTCGCCTTCCAGTGCTGCGCAAAGAAATCGCCCGTGATCCGCAGGTCGCCTACCCACGGGCGCGGCTGGCCGGCGACGCTGTCACGCAGCGGGGCTCGCGCGAGGTGGCAGATAGGGTCCCACTGGATGAGACGCCCGTTGGCCGCGAGGTCACCCTCGATGCGCAGGGGCGCGTCGAGGGGCACGGCCTGTGCTCCGTCGGGGCCTTCGCCGCGAAAGCGCAGGGCGCCGAAGGATTTCAATTCGATGGCCGCGCCTGCCGCCTCCGCCACCAGCCGCAGTGGCGCCGCTACCCTCTCCGCCGCGTCGAGTGCAGCGGTGAGGCAGGCGAGGATGACGACGCGAAATAAAATAGCGGGGCGCATCGGGCTGGCGGCGCCAGCGACTATGCGCCCCGCCTCGGCGGAGTCACTTTCTAAAAAGCGGTAAGGCTGCCAAAAAAAAGAGTGCGGGCCGACGGCCCGCACTCTCGGTGTACCTGCTTTCGCGGGGTTAGTTCTTCGTCCAGGTCACGCCGTTGCTGAAGACGATCTTCTTGCCGTCGGAGGTCACGCAGAAGCTCAGGAGCTGGTTCTGGCCTGCGCCGGGCGCTTGCGCGCGGACGAAGGTGGCGCTGCCGCCGAAGCTCAGGACGGTCGAGGTTTGCTGCGGGTTGGTGTTGGGGATCGGGAGGGGCACGCCCGCATTCCACGCGCCGGTGCTGCTGCTCCACCAGACGGGCGGGATGTTTGGCTGGGTCACCGGGGTAAAGGTGAGCGTGGCGGTGCCGCTCGCGGTCTTGGTCTGCGCGATGGTGGCCTGGTTGGCCGTCTCCGTGTCATCGGTCCATTTGCCCGAGAGGTCGATGTAGTTGAAGGAGGGCGCGGGGTAGGCGGGCGCGGCCTGGTTGGTCGTCCACTGGGCGCCGTTGGAGAAGACGAGCAACTGCGCATCCGAGGTCGCGCAGAAGGTCGCGGTGCCTGCCGCGAATTTCATCGCGCCGGCGTAGGGCTGCGCCACGAAGGGATTGCCGAGGCCTTCGTTGAAGGTGCCGGCCAGCGGCGCGCCGCCGGTGCTGGCGGTCGCCCGCAGCGCGCCGTGCGCATCGACCATCGCGTACTGCACCGCTCCCGCCGCCTTGTTGTCGTACCACGTGGGCGCGAGCACGACAGGATTGGGCACGGTGTTCACCATCGACATCATGCCTCGGTCTTCATGGCGGAGGATATGGCAGTGGAAGACCCACGAGCCGTAGGTGTTGGAGTCGTCGACCACCACGAGATCGCTGAAGGGATCGTTGGGATTGGTCGGCACCTGGTCGGGCACGTTGATCCACGTCTTGAAGCGGATGTAGCCGTGCGGCGGCATCATGATGGTATCCCACCATGCGCCCACCACCCAGCCGAAGTTGGGCGCTTTGCCCGTGGCGGGCACGGAGACGGCGGCGGTGCCATTCCACACCGTGCGGTTCAGGTTCCACTTGCCCACGGTGCCCTGCGGCGCGTTGGCCGGCGGCGGGGTGTAGTTCAACTGGCCCACCTCCTCCACGAAGAAGGGGCTGATGTGGATGTGGAAGGGGTGGTACAGGTCGGAGTTGTTGACGAGGATCCACTCCTCCGAGGTGCGTGACTTGGGCATCGAGGGCGGCTTGGGCAGGCCGCTCAGCGACGAGGAGGTGGGCGGCGTGTACGAGCTGTAGTCGTAGTTGTAGCCCGTCACGGATTTGCCGGAGGAGTTCGTCAGCGTGTAGGGCTTGATCGGGCGGTAGTACGCGGGATTGGTGACGATGATCTTCGGCTGGCCATCCGCGCCCACCGCCGGGGCGACCTGGTGCGTCCACGTGCTCGCGGCGGCCGAGGGATTGTACTCGCCGAGGCTGGGCTCGACATTCACGAGCGGCTTCTGGATCAGCGCCGTGGCGGCGGGATTGCCGATGGAGTCGTCGATGTCGAACTGGCGGCCATTGATCCAGAACTGGCGGAATTGCTGCACCTGGCCGGTGACCTTGTCGGTGTAGTCGAAGGTGAACTGGCCGCGGTCGAAGACCGCCACCTGGTTGCTCGAGACGGGCGCCGTGAAGGGCGAGACGTAGGCGGGGATGCCCGGCACGAGCTGTCCTGCCTTGGTGACGCGTTTGAGCATCGTGGCGGTGCCCGCGGGGCTGAGCGCGCTCACGCGGCTGGCAAAGTCCTTCATCGGGTCCGTGGGCGGATTGACGGCCGGGCCGCTGGTATCGACGACCATCAGCACGGCAGCGGTGGGCGCGAGGCCGTCGCCGGCGTCGGGCATGGGCTGGTGCGAGCCGTTGGGGAACGTGGTGGCGGGCGTGTTGGCCGGCTCCTCGATCTCCACGCCCGCGCCATTGGCACGGGGTTTGGCGCGGAGCAGCGGCGCGACGGGAAGCGTGACGGGGTTGTTTGCGTTGGCGGCTTTGGGCGTGCCATCCTTCTCTACCGTAAACCAGGTGGGCGTGAAGCCCTGGTAGTTGGTGCCGAGCGCGTAGGTGTCGTTCTGGAGATTATTGGGCAGCTTGTTGCCGGCGGCGTCCGTAAATGGCTGGAGGGGCGATACGCCGCTGGCGAGCGTGCCGGTGGCGACGGCCGCGTAGCGGGCCGCGGCCAGGCCGGTGACGCCGTACTTGGCATCCACCCCGGGCCCGAAAAGATCGGGATAGGCGGCGGCGAGCTGGCTCTGCGGCGGCACCGGGTAGTTCTGGAAAAGGTAATACGGCCCGGCGTCGATCGTGGCGGCGGGGCGCACAAAGAGATCGAAGCGATTGCCCGAGCCTCCGAGCGTCGGCGCGGCCGGCCCGATATCGACCGGGGTGCGGATCGGGATGCCATCCACGGTGGCGAGCTTCACATCGCCGGCCATCGCCTGGGCGGTGACCGTCACGGCGGAGCCGGCCGGGAAGGGGGTGGGCGAATTGCCGGTGTAGTACGCCTGCGCCTGCGCGAGCGTCTGCATGGCCTGCACCGTCGAGGTAAAGGCGGCGGGCAGCGCCGATTCCGCGGGCAGCACGTACTTGCCTACCCAGAAGGAGCCGGCGGCGGTGTGATTGGCGCCGGCGATGATGAGGCGCCACCGCTCGACCTGGTTGGGCGGCAGCTTGAGTGTGGGCTGGGATTGGCCGTTGACGGTCACGATCGCGCCGTTGGCGTTGGTGACGGAGGCGGGCGGCACCACGGCGTTGTTGGTGAGCAGGCGGCTCTTGGCCGACTTGCCCTTGCCCTTCGCGGCCTTGCCCTTGCCGGAGCCGGGCGTCTTGCCGGCGGCGCGCAGCGCGGTATCGGGCGAGCTCGCGCCGCCGCCGTCGGACGGCGTGCCAAAGTTGGTGATCTCCTGCACCATCAGCACGCGGTCGTGCGCGGTGCCGGAGATGGCGGGCACGATGTCATCCTGCGGGTTCCTGGGCAGCATCACGAGCGTGCCAGCCATGCCGTTTTCGACCTGCGTGGAGGTCGAGCCGTGCTTGTGCGAGTGGTACCAGTAGGTGCCGGGGATGTGGTCTGCCGGGATCTTGTACTGGTAGGCGCGCGTCCACCAGCGGTTGATCGTGGGCACAAAGCGCTGGAGCTCCGGGCTCAGGTTGCCGGGGCTGTAGTCCTTGGGCAGGATGAGCAGCGTCACGTTGTCCTGCTTGGGGTCGACGTGCAGGCCGTGGACGTGGAGGTTGGTGACGTTGGAGTCGTTGGGGATGCTGATCTCGTGCGAGGTGTGCTCGCGGATGTCGTCAAAGGCGCCCGTGGTGCCGCCAACTTGCTGGATATTGTTGTCGAAGGCGTTGAGCGCGGGATTGGCCGTGGCATTGAGCTGATTCTCAAAGCGGATGCGCAGGAGATCGCCGGGGTGAAAGGTGAGGGTGGGCCCGGGGATGGAGGCGGTGGGCAGCGCATTGGCCGCGCGCGGCGGGGCATAGGCGCGCACCGTGATCTCGGCCTTGCCGGCGGGCGTGGCGATGGTGGCCACGCCAAAGACCGCGTCGAGCCGCTGGTCGAGCACGCCGTTGTTGGAGCGCAGCGGAGCGGGCGCGCGCAGCGCCTCGCGGGCGGGCGGCGTGGCCGGCACCTGCACGGTAGTCTGGGCGGAGGCGAGGGCGGTGAGCCCAAGCGCCCCGGCGAGGGCGATGGGTACGAGGGCCGTGGTGCGGCGGTGGTTTCGCAGGCTGGGGGACTTCATGGGACGTGCCGTTGGCTGGCGGTGGGGGCAGGCGTAGAGG
>CAYZPV010000057.1:0-27459 GCA_964480585.1 uncultured Opitutus sp.
GACGTTGGAGCCGCCGGTCTCGACGCCGATCTCGCGGATGACCGCGAAAGACGCGTCGCGCATGACCTGATACTCCTTGTCGGTGAGCGTCATCGCCGGCGCGACGGTGATCGAATCGCCGGTATGCACGCCCATCGGGTCGAAATTCTCGATGGAGCAGATGACGACGCACTGATCCTTGTGGTCGCGCATCACCTCCATCTCGTACTCCTTCCAGCCGAGGAGGCACTCTTCGACGAGGACCTCGTGCACGGGGGAGAGATCGAGGCCATTGGCCACGATGCGCTCGAACTCTTCCTTATTGTAGGCGATGCCGCCGCCGGAGCCGCCGAGGGTGAAGGACGGGCGGATGATGAGCGGGAAAGTGGCGAGGTAGTCGGCGGCCTCGCGGGCTTCCTGCATCGACTTCACGGTGCGCGACTTTGCGACATCGAGGCCGATCTTGAGCATGCACTGCTTGAAGATCTCGCGGTCTTCGCCCTTGGTGATCGCCTCGGGCTTGGCTCCGATCATCTCGACGCCGTACTTCTCGAGGACACCCTTCTTATTGAGCTCCATCGAGAGATTGAGCGCGGTCTGGCCACCAAGGGTGGGCAACAGGGCGGAGGGCCGCTCAGCGGCGATGATCTTCTCCACGAACTCGACCGTGAGGGGCTCGATGTACGTGACATCGGCAAACTCCGGATCGGTCATGATCGTGGCCGGGTTGGAGTTGACGAGGATGACGCGGTAGCCCTCCTCGCGCAGTGCCTTGCAGGCCTGGGTGCCGGAGTAGTCGAACTCGCAAGCCTGGCCGATCACAATAGGACCGGCACCGATGATGAGGATGGACTTCAGGTCAGTGCGCTTAGGCATGAGCGTAGATTTCAACGAGGGTTGAGCGCGCGGATAGGGTCGGCAAGCGGGAAAGACGGCTTACCAGAAAACGTAAAGGGCCCCGAGGAGCGGCTGGCTGTGGGGCGCGGGTGATTTTGGGCCGATTTGCCGCGGAATAGCGCGGCAATAGAGGAGGATTTGTGGCGAAGGGACGCCGGGAGGCCTCCGTGAGGGATGGCAAGGGTGGCAGGTGAGGGGAACGATTTCTGGCGAGCCAAACGCGAATTAGCGCGAAATAGCCCGAATATAGAGGAGAGATTTCGTTTGAAAATCCTGGAGGTCGCACGCTCGAGGGAGCGCTAGAGGCGCCGGTTTTTCGCCCGGGTGGAAAGAAAGACGGCGGCGAGTGACCCATTTCACGGGATGCCGGGATAGGAAGCATCCTGAAAAAGCCGCGTGGGCTGATTGACTGTACGATCGTTTTGTACCCGCAAAACGCTGGCGGAGAGCGAACAGGCTGCGGCGTACAGTTTTTTCGCGCGCACTGGCCGCCCACCTAGTTTTTAATCGATTCGCTCGATCCTCCTTCATCGAGGGTGGATGCTAGCGTTTTTCGGCACTCCTGTCACCTGGGTGCCGGGAGTTTCGCTTCCCACCCTGACCCCAAAGCCAATGACAGCGGAGAGTTCTCAGCGTCAGGCAGCATGGCGCTGAGGGCTTCGAGCGGCTCCGCGAGCCCCAAGCGGGTTGAAACCCGCCCTACCCTAGCCGAGCTTGGAGATCTCCACGCCCAATACCTTGGCGGCGGCGGCCTTGTCGCCGCGGCAGGCATGGAGGACCAGGTCGAGGTACTGCTTTTCCTGGCCAGCAAGGTACTCGGCGAGGTTGGGCCAATCCTTGACCTGCTTCAGGCGCACGGGGAGCTGTTGGGAAGTGACGACGCGCGTCTCCGTAGTCGCGGCGATCTTGGAGATCACTTGCACGAGTTCGGTGAGATTGCCCGGCCAGTGGTACGCCATCATCACCGCCATGGCATCGGGCGTAAACTCGATAAGATTGGTATCGAGGATGGGATTGGCCGCCTGCACCGTGTAGGCCTTGATGAGCAGGGGCAGATCCTCCATCCGCTCGCGGACGGGAGGCATCTGGATCGGGAGGGAGGCGACGCGATAGAAGAGCTCGTCGTGAAACTTGCCCTCGTCGACGAGCTTTTCGAGATCTTCGCTGGTGGTGCAAACCAGGCGAAAACCGTGCGCGGTATTGCGGAGTACGCTGACCAGCTCCTTTTGGACCGACTCCGTGAGACACTGAAGGTGCTGAAGAAAGAGGGTGCCGCCTTTGGCCTGCTTCACCCAAGCACCGCCCTCGCCGTTGTGGCCGAGGAGCCCCTCACGGAAGGCCGCTTCCGAGCTGAGGGAGCAGTCGATACGCACCAGCGAGGACTCCGGGCCGCCGCCGGCAGCGTGGAGGATCTCCGCCACAGCGCTCTTGCCCGTGCCATTTTCGCCCACGAGCAGCACGGGGGTGCGCACGGTGGCCAGCTTCTTCACTTGAGCGATGAGCCGGGTGATCCTGGCGCTCTTGCCGATGAGGCGAGACTCGATATCCGCCGCCTTGGCGCCGGGAGGGCCGCCGGCGGCGGCGCGCTCGGCCTGAAACTTCCGAAACTCCAGGCCGCGCCGCAGTGTGGCGATGAGCTCGTCGACGCGGAAGGGCTTTTGGAGATAATCGAAGGCCCCGTACTTGAGCGCCTGCACCGCGCTCTCCGTGGAGGCATACGCCGTCATGATGATGACGACGGCGTTGGGGTCGTAGAGCTTGAGCTGCTTCAGCAACGTGATGCCATCCATCGGCTTCATGTCGATGTCGGCCAGCACGAGGTCGTAGCGCTCCGCCTTGTACTTCACCAAGGCCTTCTCGCCATCAGTCGCGAACGAGGTGGCAAAGCCCGTCGGCTGGATAACGGCCTCGAGCATCTCGTGGATGGAGACGAGATCGTCGACGATAAGAACGGAAGGCATGAAGCGATGAAAGGGAGACGTTCCCGTAGCGCGCTGCCGTTGTCAACGGGAGCCGAGTAGGGAATTTACGCCGCCTTGCTTACTGCACGCCACCGGCAACAGCGCCGAGCTGGAAGATGGGGAGGAACATCGCCATGACGATGCCACCGACCACGATACCGAGGAAGACAATGAGCATAGGCTCGATAAGCGAGGTGAGCGCGGCGACGGTGGCCTCGCACTCCACGTCGTAGAAATCGGCGACCTTGGTCATCATGCCGTCGACATTGCCGGTGGACTCGCCGGCCTTGACCATGTGCTTCATCATCGGCGGGAAGAAGGCATTGGCTGCGAGCACTTCGGAGACCTGGCCGCCTTGGCTGACGTGCTTGGCGATTTCTTCGCAGGCATCCTCAATCTGGACCTTGCCGCTGGCGGCGGAGACGATCTCGAGGGTCCGGAGGATGGGCACGCCGGAGCGGATGAGCGTGGCGTACGTGCGGCAGAAGCGGGAGAGCGCGATCTTGTGGATCAGGTTGCCGAAGATGGGAGCCTTCACGAGGAAGTTATCCTTGGTGCGGCGGCCATTGGGGGTGGAGGTGAACTTGCCGAGGCCCCACCAGGCACCGTAGGCGCCGAGGCCAAGCGCCCACCAATACGCCTTCATGAAATCCGAAAGGTCGATGAGGAACTGCGTGGGCGCAGGAAGCTTGGCGCCGAAGTCGGAGAACATCTCCGCAAACACGGGGATGACGAAGATCAGCAGCACATTCACGAGCGCGACGGCGAGGCCGATGACCGCGATCGGGTACGTCATGGCGGACTTCACCTTTTTGGTGAGCTTGACGGTGGACTCGAAGTAACTTGCGACCTTGCCAAGAATCTCCGCGAGGCCACCGCTCGCCTCGCCCGCCTCGACCATCGAGACGAAGAGCGTGTTGAAGGAATTGGGAAACTTGCGGACGGAGGACGAGAAGGAGTTACCCTGGGAGATATCGGCGCGCACATCGCGGATCACGATACGGAAACAGGGATCCTCCGTCTGATCCTGCAAGGCCTCGAGGCACTGCACGAGCGGGAGGCCGGCGGTGAGAAGCGAGGCGAGCTGCTGGGTAAAAATGGCGAGCTCGCCGAGGGGCAGCTTGTAGGTCTTGGCCTTCTTTTCCAAGGCCTTCTGTTTCGCGAGAGCTTGGGCAGCCATGACGCCGCCGCCTTTTTTTTGCGGAGTCGCGCGCGAAGCCGTGGCCGTGGTCGAGCCAGCCGAGGTGAGCAGAGCCATGCGGCAAGCCAAACCGCGACGCCAATGGGTCGCAATCCCGTTTTGCCACTCTACCCCGTAAAAAGCCGGTGAGAAACACCTAGGTGGAGCGTGCCGCCGCGTAGACCCTACACCAGCGCACGACCCGAGGAAACGGGCCCACTCTCCGGGGACAGGACGCTTTTTACCATTCCTGCCACCTCACCGCAGCCCGTGGCGTCTCCACACCGTCACCATGAAACTCTCGCGCGATCTCACCCATCCAAGCGCCATCCATGCGAAGGGACTGCTCTTCGTCGGGCTCGGCCTCGTCTCCGCGACGCTCATCCTGATCCAACTACCGACGCTCAAGACGGCCGCGCTGCTCGGGGTCACCGTGTGGGCCTTTTGCCGGTTTTACTACTATCTCTTCTATGTGCTCGAGCGCTACCTCGGTCGGGATAAACGCTTCGCAGGAGTCTGCGCTGCACTGCGTTTTCTACTAAGGGCCAAATCCCGGCCCACAAAGCACTGACATAACAGAGACGCATCCCTAGCTCGGCTTATTGCTCATCGCAAAATGAAGACCCCAGGCGTACTGCTCGTCCGTCGGACTCAGTCCGGTCCAACGTCGGAAAAAAAACAACCCAGAGTCGCCATGACTGAAGCCCGCACCGTCAGTATCTCCATCGCCCGCCCCGCCGACGACGTCTACGCCTACCTCTCCCAGCCGGCCAACATCCCCGAGTGGAGCGAATTTATCACCACGATACGGCGCGACGGAGAGCAGTGGATCGCGACGACCAAGACGGGCGAGCAGTGCACGATGATCTTTACGCCGACTAATCCCCTGCGAGTGCTGGATCACGAGGTGATCGTCTCACCCTCCCTGACCGTGCATGTACCCATCCGCGTGCTGCCCAATGGCGAAGGGAGCGAAGTCATCTTCACCGTTTTCCGGCTCGCGGGGATGGACGACGCGGCCTTTGCGCAGGATATCGCGATGGTGGAGATCGACCTACGCGGGATGAAGCGGGTGCTTGAGGGGAAATAGTTTTCCCGCGAGATAAACGGGTGTGTCCCTGCCGCATTGCGACGAGCTCTTCAAATAATTCCTCGATCCCTGGTACGCGGAGGACGACCGGGCGCGCAGGATTTTTGAAAATACCCGCCCGGATATCCTGACGCACGAGGGGTACCTCAGCCGCACCCCGGACGAACTCGCGATCCTCAACGACGAAGGCAAACGCGAGGTCGCCGCCCGCCTCGAGCGCATGCTGGATGCCTGCATCGAAGACTGGCCGTGCTACCTCACTGTCTTCGGCTCTCTAGACGAAAACTGGATCGACGCCTTCGATCGCTACTACGATCGCGAGCGCATCGCCGGCGTGATCGAGCGCTCCGACCCCGCCGACTACGGCAACGACTACCTGATCCTGGTGTGCGAGTTTGGAGCGGCACTCGCTCACGTCCTCCAACAAAAGCAGCCCCGACTTGTCTGGCAGCACGACTGGCCGTACTGGGAATCCAGCCTGATCGATCCGCAGACCGGTGCAGTCATCCCGCCTTTTCACTGGGCGGTGAAAAAGTTCTCCGACTACGGCGTGGAGGATGGTTTCCGGGCCAAGATCGACCTGTGCGTAAGCACACTGGAAAAACGCTCGTAAACGGAGCGCGGCGGGTCTCCACCCCATCCCCCGACCGGGAACAGTCGCGCGGCGCGGCCCACAATCGGGGCCATGAACTCAACCCTCCCCTCCCGCAACTCTCTCGCTTGGCTGCGTCTGGCTGCGACCACGGCCGCGCTCGGCGTAGGTGCCATCGCATTTGCACAGACCACCGTGATCCGCGATGGCGACAGCTCGCGCAACCGCACCATCGTCCGCACCGAGCTGAAGTCAGGCGACAAGTCCTTCCTCGAGAAGGCCGCCAAGTTCAGCCACGAGGATGTCGAGATCTCGCGCGTCGCCGCGAGCCGCACCGCCAACCCCGAAATCCGCCGCCTCGCGCAGATGCTGGCATCCGCGCATGGCGACATCCACGAGGATATCGGCGAACTCGCTGCAGCCAAGGGCGTGAATCTCCCCGCCAAAGACGCGGTCTCGGAGCGCTGGGTGAAGCGCGACGGCAAGAGCTTCGACCGCGAGTATCTCGACCACGTGATCTCGACCCACAAGGACGCAGTGAAAGCCTTCGACGAGCAAGCGCGCGACGGCCACGATGTGGATACCGTGAACTATGCCCGCAAGCACCTGCCGAAGCTGCAATCGCACCTGCAGCAGGCGCTGGACATCCAGCGCATGATGAAGGCGCGGGATTGAGCGGACGACCTGCGAAGGCAGATCGAATGCACTGAGCACATCGGCCCCTGTCCTCACGGGCAGGGCCGAACGACCGCCGCCGAACGCTCGGCGGCGGGTTTGTTTATTGGAACAGCGTGGTGAGCGTGAGGTACCACGCCCCGAAGAGGCCCATCACGAGGGCAAAGCGCCCGCGATGCGGCGCGGCGCGGGCGGCAAGCCAAAGCAGGAGGCCCGTCACCGGGAAAACCGTGAGCGCGAGCGCGACGGGCTTGGCCAGGGCGTGCTCGATGAGCTTGCCCGTGAGCGACCAATCCCTCTGCGCGCGGGCGACCAGCACGTACGCGCCGAGGAGCGTGAGCGCGCTCGCGGCGAGCGCGCAGCGGACGACGAAACTGGCGCGGGCGGGCGCGGGCGCAGCGGGCTTGTGCCTCGAAGGCAGGGCGCGCGTGCGCCGCCACCAGAGCCATGCGCCGGTGAGCGAGAGCACGCCCGGCGCGAGCCCGAGGATGAACCACAGAATCTTGGTGGGCGTGCCGCCGATGTAGCCGAAGTGCAGCGGGTCGAAGGCGAGATACACGCGCGACCACCCCGTGGCCTCGCGGGCATCCGTCTTTTGCCGCACGGCGCCGGTGGCATCGAAGGAAATGCCGCTGGAGCGGCGCACGTGGCTCTGATTGACGAAGAGGCTCGGCACATCGCCGCGCAGCGAGAGCGTGCCGCCGGCATTGGCGGGGAAGAGGATATTGCGCACCGTGAGATCAGGGAACTCGACGCGGGCCCGCTCGAGCACGGCATCGAGGCTGAGTGGATCGACTCGCGCGGCGGACGCGATGGAGACAGGGCGGGCCGGGCGCGGTGCGGGCGGATTCTCGGCCGTGGCGCGCGGGCGCAACCAGTGCGAGCGGACCTGGCCAACGAGATTTTCGTAACCGTAGACAGCGCCGGTGACACCGAAAAGGATATTGGCCGCCAGCGACCACACGCCGACGATCTTGTGCAGATCCGACCAGCGCGTGCGCGGGCCAGAGGCGCCCCAGCGCAGGCGGAAGAGATTTTTGATCCAGCCGCGATAGATCCACAGGCCGGTGATACACGAGAGCACGAGCGTGACGCCGAAGAAGCCGACGAAGACGCGCCCCCACAGCCCCATGAAGAGCCGCAGGTGGAGCTGCCGGATGAAATTGCGCGCCGTGGAGGTGTAAGCGCCGCTGTACTCGCGATCGCCCAGGATGCGGCCGGTGACGGGATCGAGAAAAACATCGAGCGAGCCGCGCGACTTGGACTGGACCTTGGCAACATGCGCGAACGACGGTCGCTCCGAGAGATTGAGGGCCGTGAGACGATCCTCGGGATAGGCCGCACGGATGGAAGCGACGAGCGCATCGGGGCCCACCCGTTTCGCGCCCTCGGGCACCTTGGCGCGCAGGGCAGGCGTGACGAGCCAGTCGATCTCCTCGATGAAGACCGCGACCGATCCGCTCCCTCCGACGACGAACAAGAATGCGCCCGTGACGAGCCCGAGCCACAGGTGCCAGCGGAAGAGAGTCTTGGTATTCATCGAGAGGCGATGGGCTTGCTCACCTTTGCACTACGACGAGTGGGCCGAGGCGCGGCAACTTTTCTGAAACGAGCCAGAGAGGCGCGGGAGGACAACGGCGCGCCCCCGGGGCCTCGGACTTCAGAGAAATTGCCGCGTCGCCACGCTCCTCGTCGTACACACGGCCGGTTTAGAAGCGGGTGATCGCGCTCAGCGTGAAGGCGCGCGGCGAGCCGGGGAAATTGCCGTCGGTGGTGAAGACGCTCTTCGAGTACACCTTGTCGGCGATATTCTCGCACTTGAGGCTGAATTGCGTGCCATGCCAGCGGTAGTAGATCGCGGCGTTGAAGATCGTATAGGCCGGCCCGGGGAAATTGGTCGCGCCGGAGAAATTGGCGCGCTGGCCGACGTGGCTGAAGCCAGCGCCGAAGCCGACTTTATACTTGGGCAGGTTGTAGCGCGACCACAGACCGGCCTTATGGCGCGGGGCATTGGGAAAGCGGGAGCCGAGCAAGCCATTGGTGCCGAAAGCGCCGGCGTTGCTCACTTTGGCGTCGTTGTAGGCGTAGTTGGCGGAGACATTCCAATCGGCGGTGAGCTGGCCATTGACGTCGAACTCGAAGCCGCGGCTGTTGACCTCGCCGATCGGGAGGCGCCAGTCGGCGGGGACGCCGGGGCGCGGATCGCGCTCGAGGAGATTGGTCTTGGTGATGTCGTACACCGTGGTGGTGATGCCGAGGCGATTTTGGAGAAGGTCGAACTTGAAGCCGCCCTCCCATGAGTAGCTCTCCTGCGGGGGGAAGGGGCCATTCTGATCTTCGCTGCCGAGCGTCTGCGGCTTGAGGCCCAACGCGTAGCTGACGAAAGCGGAGATGTTGGGCTTGAGCATGTAGACCACGCCGCCGCGGTAGGTGAAGACGGCGTCGTCGAATTGGTCGGCCGTGGGACGGAAGCGCACATCGTCGAAATACTCGTAGCGGAGACCGCCGAGGAGGTGCACGCGCTCGCCGATGGAGACCTGATCCTGCAGGTAGTAGCCGATGCGGATCTTGTCGGTGTCATTGGGCACGATGCCGTCGAGGGAGATATCATACATCGAGCCCGAGCTCAGGCCGTAGACGGGGTTGAGCACGTTGATCGAGCGCACCTGCGCCTGAGGGATGGTCTTGCTGCGGAAGACGCGGTGGGCCTTGTAGTACTCGACGCCGGCGAGAACCTTATGCCGGGTGCGGAGGATATCGAAGTCGCCGATCAGATTGGTCGCGGCGGAGGTCTCGTACATCTCGCGCAACTGGTGGCGGAACTCGCGAGCCCAGATGCCGGTGGTGGCGTTGTAGGTATTGGGCTCGTGGTAGGCCTGAGGGGCGACGCTATCGAAGTAGCGGAAGTAGGAATTGAGCCGCAGATGACTGGAAAAGGCGTGGTCGAACTGGAGATTGTAAACCGTGGTCTCGAGGTCCTGAAGGTCGGTGGGCTCGGCGGCGTTGAAACTGATGGATGTCGCAAAACCCGTGGCGAGGAAAGGCACGCCGCGGAGTCGAGCGCCGCGCTGCTGGCTATCGATGTACTCAATCTCGCCGGTGAGGCGGGAGGCGGGCGAGATCACCCAGGTGAGCGCGCCATTGAGATTGAGGGCCTCGCTGCTGTAATTGTCGCGCGGGCCAGCGCGCTCGTTGTAGCTCGCGTTGAAGAGATAGAGGAAGCGCTTCTGCGCATCGAGCGGGCCGGTGACATGGAAATCGCCGCCGAGAAGATTATTGCTGCCGGCACGCGCGGCGACCGAGCCGCCGAAGGTCGAGCGCGGCTTGGCGGTGACGATATTGATCACGCCGCCAGGCTCATTGTCGCCGTAGAGGAGGCCGACCGGGCCCTTGAGCACCTCGACCTGCTGCACGTTGTTGAGCGTGAGGACGCCAAACTCGTTTTGCGGGCTGCCGCTGATGCCATTGTAGCGGGTCTGCTCCTGGCGAAAACCGCGCGCGCTCACGCCGCCGTAGGAAAACTCCGTCATGCTCCCCATCAGCGGGTACAGATCCGTGATATCGACCGCGCCCAGATCCTCGATCACATCGCGCGTGATGACCTGAATCGACTGCGGCACCTGGAGGAGGGGCACATCTGTCTTGGTGCCCGTGATGGCGGTGGCCGCCTTGTAGGCGGAGTCCTGGCGGTCGAAGACCTTGAATTCATCGAGCGTGACGACCTCCGCGCCGCAAACGGACACGGCAGACGCTGCCAGCAGCGCGGCAAAAGAGAGATAGGAGCGAGGGTTCAGGTGCATGGTGATGAAGCACCGCGTCTCGGGCCGGCTCAAACACGGCGAGTATCCATCACGCGCCGGGGCGGCGATTTCAGTTAGAGAACAAGTCTCACTCGCAATACAGAGCCATGAAACACGGCCTCATCAAGATTGAGACTCAGTCGCTTGACGACAAGTCTTTTTCTTTTGGCTTTTGCCCGAGGCTGGCAGGCAACGCCCTGCGGACACGGAAATGGCAGGTCGTCCTACGCGCAGGCCGACAGCAGCCGGGTAATAAGGGGTGAGCGCGGGCCTACCAGGCCCTACCAAGGGGCTCCGTGCGAGGTGGACAACACATCTGCCCGAGGGCGCAGCGCCAGAAAAGGGGACAAATGGTGCGAGCGGAGGGAATCGAACCCTCGAGACCTGCTTGGAAGGCAGGAGTTTTACCACTAAACTACGCTCGCGAGGCGCTGGGGGGAGCTTCGCTGGCTTGTGCGAGCGGTCAAGCTTGCAGCGCGGCAGCAGCGCAGGGAGCGCGCGATTGCACGCGACAGGGACGAGGCGGGCGGGCAGGCTGGGCGGGCGCGTGAATCTGATCCTTTTTGAAACTTCAGAGCTGGAGCGTCCGCTGCCGCGGGCAGACCGCCGAGCGGAGCACATGCTGCGAGTGCTGCGGCTGGCGGTGGGTGCAAGCTGCGACGTGGCACTCGTGAATGGGCCCCGCGGCAAGGCCACCTTGGTGGGGCTGGACGCGGCGGCGCTGACGCTGCGGTTTGACTGGCTGGAGACCGCGGCGAGCGGTGCGCCTACCGAGCCGGTAACCTTGGTGGTGGGCCTGCCGCGGCCACAGACGGCGCGCGACATCCTGCGCGATGCTACGACCTTGGGGGTGGCGGCGATCCACTTCGTGCGCACCGAAAAAGCGGAGGCGAGCTATGCTCAGAGCTCACTGTGGTCGTCGGGCGAGTGGCGACGGCAGGCGCTGGCCGGAGCGGAGCAGGCCTTCGACGCGCGGCTCCCGGACATCACGCACGGGCGGCCCATAAATGAAGTGGTCGCAGCCCTGCCGGCAGGCGCCACACGGATAGCGCTCGACAACTACGAGTCGCCCGCGCCGCTGGGCGAGATCGCACTGCCGGCCGAGCGGCCGCTGGTGCTGGCGCTGGGCGCGGAGCGAGGGTGGTCGGCGGGCGAGCGGGCGCAATTGCGCGCCGGAGGGTTTGCCCTCGCGCACTTGGGCACACGGGTGTTGAGAACCGAGACCGCGGTGATCGCCGCGCTGGCGATCGTGCGCGCGAGGCTGGGGCTAATGTAGGCGCGACGCGCTCAGGCGCGGCGGAAGAAGGAGACCGTGGGCTGGCGCGCGCCCTTGCCCAGGCGCTTAAGCAGCGCCCAGCCCTCGGGGGCGAGGTCGATCTCACCAGGAGCCTCAAAGACGACGATGGCCTCGGGATTGGGCGCGAGGACCTCGGCGAGCTTGGCGAAGAGCGCGGGCGCGATCTCCTCGATGATCTCGTAGGGCGGGTCGATGAAGACGAGGTCGGGAACGGCAGCGCCGCCGAGGGGGACGGTGCGCGCATCAGCTTGGAGGGCAAGGATCGCCCCACGGTCGGAGCCGCGGGGATCGCGACCGACGCTCTTGCAGACCGCCGCGATGTTTTGCCGCAGGCAGGCCGAGGCTTTGGCGTTTTGTTCGACGAAGACGCCGCCTGCGGCGCCGCGGCTGATGGCCTCGAGACCGTAAGCGCCGCTGCCGGCAAACAGATCCAAAAAACGGGCGTCGGCCACTCGCGCGCCCAAGCTGGAGAAGACTCCCTGGCGCATGCCATCGGTGGCGGGTCGCACGGCGTCGCCTCTGGGCACTTGCAGGGTGATGCCGCGGGCGCGGCCGCCGCTTATGCGCACGGCATCGCCCTCCTCCCAGCCCAATCACCGGCGATTATTTCCGCCATCGCTGCCATAAGTGTGTAAGCAAATAGGTCGTCGCGAGTTGCCGTGAAGCGAGGTTGGCGTTCATAGGCAGGAGCCATGCTTCCGCCATGACACGCAGCCCGCCCACTCGCCGCAATGGGGAAATCGCCAGCCGGCGCGTCCAGCCCGGGAAAGCCATCGCGGGCGCTCTAGGGACATCCCCCATATTGCGCCGGGGAGGCACTTTACGACGGAACCCACCCGTCCAGGCCGTTTCAGACCGACAACATAGCATTTGCACCAGTGGCCACCGTTTGCTTTGTTTGACCCTCAACTCCCATGCCAGCCGTAACTAGCCGACGATTTACGGTGTAACAGGGGAGTCCGCTGCGTCCGCTCAACTTCCCAATGCCTGCCCAACACCTCTCCGTCCTCCTCGCACTAGGCGCGGTCGCTGGGCTGGGCCATGCCCAAGCGGCTGAGAGCGCGCGCGGCTCGATCCCGGCTGCGCCTGCGGCGGGAGCCTCGGAGAACATCCATGTCTCGCAGTTTGAGCACAATGTGTGGCCCTTTACGGTGCGGCAGGAGCGCCCCGTGGAGCGCAAGGTCGACGAGTGGACCGCGGCGGGCCCCCTGCTCTTCCGCAAGCCGGCGGCGGATCGCGACGGGCGCACCGCACGAGGATTCAGGCCTTTTTGGGTGCAGTTCGACACTCCGGAGGGGGAGTTTCGGGCGGGGCATGTGCTCTACCCTCTCTTCAGCTACACGGTCGACAACAACACTTACAAGTGGAGCGTCTTCGAGCTGATCCGCCAAAGCGGCACGCGCGCCAGCGCCGCCCCTCCGAACTCGCCGCTCGAGGCGGAGAATCGCGGGCGGGAGTTTGAGATTTTCCCGCTTTGGTTTTCCCGGCAGACGGGCAATCCCGAGATGAGCTATCGCGGGCTCTTCCCGATCCATGGCGAGGTGAAGAACAAGCTCTTCTTCGAGAAGTTTTCCTGGACGCTCTTCCCCCTCTACGGGCGCAACGAAAAGAAAGGCGCCGTCACCACCTACGCGCTCTGGCCCATCGGTCGTATCCGCAGCGGCACTACGCAGGGCTGGGGTGTCTGGCCGCTCTACGACCACGCGGAGAAGCCCGGCATATCGGAATCGACCTACTGGCTGTGGCCGCTCGGCTACAGCATCACCAAGCAGCCCGCCCCGGAAGCGCCCGCCGGCACGCCGCCGTACCGGGCAGTGGGCGCCCTGCCCTTCTACGCCAGCGCGACCGGCCCGGGCTACGTCAACAAGGACTTCGCGTGGCCCTTCTTCGGCTACACCGAGCGCACGCAGCCCGCCAGATACAGTGAGCGCCGCTACTTTTGGCCGTTTCTCGTCCAGGGCCGAGGCGACCAGAAGTACGTGAATCGCTTCGCGCCTTTCTACACGCACTCCACGCACAAGGGCGTGGACAAGCGCTGGTACATGTGGCCGCTGGTGCGCAAGGCGGAGTGGACGGATGACAACATCCTCCGCGATCGGACTCAGCTGCTCTACTTCCTCTATTGGAACGAAGAGCAAAGCATCGCCGGCCGGGCAAATTCGCCCAAGGCCGAGCTCACCCACGTCTGGCCGCTGGTCAGCACCTGGGACGATGGCGCGGGGCGCAAGCAGTGGCAGTTCCCCAGCCCCTTCAACGTGTTTTTCGGCGGCAATCCCAAGATCCGCCAGACGTGGTCGCCCCTCTTCACCCTCGCAAAGCACGACCAGCGTGCGCCCGGGGATACGCGCACGTCGTTCCTCTGGGATGCGATCACCTACGAGAAGAAGGCGTCGGAGAACCGCAGCGAATTTCATCTCGGGCCGCTCTTCAGCGTCGCCCGCAAGGCAGATGCGCAGCGCATCGAGATCGGCAATGGCCTCATCGGCTTGAAGCGCCGGCCCGGCGAACGGGCGTGGCGGTTCATCTGGATGGATTTCGCCGAGAAAAAAGCTACTTCTGCCGACGCGCCCCCCGCCGCGCCGGCCAACGCCTCCCGCTGACATGCGCCAACTCAACAACATCCTCGTGGGTTTCGGCAGCGCCATCCAGCTGCTCCTCCGCTCGCTGGGCTACCTCCCTGCGCTGCCCCGGCAATTCGGGCGCTTCATCGAGCAGTGCTACATGATCGGCTACACCACCCTGCCGATCGTCGCGATCCTCAGCTTCTTCATCGGCAGCGTGCTCGCTTTGCAAGCCGGCTACTCGATGCAGAATTTCGGGGCGAAGCAGTTTATCGGCTCCCTCGTCGGCCTCTCGATGGCGCGCGAGCTCGGCCCCGTGATGGTGGCCATCCTCCTCGCCGGGCGCGTGGGCTCGGCCATCGCGGCGGAACTCGCCTCGATGAAGGTCTACCAGGAGATCGACGCCCTCGAGACCATGAATATCCCGCCGGCACGCATGCTGGTGATGCCGCGCCTCGTGGCGGTGCTCGTGATGATGCCGGTGCTCACCATCATCGCCAATCTCGTGGGCTGGTTTGGCGGTGCCATCATCGCCAAGTACACGCACTTCATCGCCATCGATCCGCCGGCTTACTTCGCGGCCCTGCGGCGTTTCATGGAATTCAAGGACGTGATCAACGGCCTCATCAAGGCCGAGGTCTTCGGCTTCGCGATCATCCTCGTTTCCTGCAATATCGGCCTCAATACCCGGGGCGGCCCCCGCGAGATCGGCGCGGCCGTCACCAAGGCCGTCGTGACCTCGCTCATCCTCATCCTGGTGCTCGATTACATCGTCACCAAGGCCCTCATGTAAGCCATGTCGACGCCCGATTCTTCCAGTCTCACGCGCAATCCCTTTTCGCAGGCAGCGGCGCCCGCAGTCTCCGTCTCGGTCGAGAATCTCTCAAAGAGCTTCGGCAAGCTCGAGGTGCTCAAAGGCGTGACCTTCAAGGTCGAGCCCGGCGAGATCTTCGTGCTCATGGGGCCCAGCGGCTCCGGCAAGAGCGTGCTGCTCAAGCATATCGTCGGCCTCGAGCAGCCGACCGGCGGAAAGGTGCTGGTGGATAATCTCGACGCCTCCCACGAGGACACGCGTGAGAAGATCCGCATGGCCCTCGTCTTCCAGGCTGGCGCGCTTTTCAACTCGATGAGCGTCTACGACAACCTCGCGCTGTATCCGCGCGAGCACCGCATCGCCAACGAGGCCGGCATCCGCGACAAGGTGATGCGCGCGCTCCAGATCCTTTCGCTCGAAAACGCGGCAAAGAAATTCCCCTCCGAACTCTCCGGCGGCATGAGGAAGCGCGTCGCCATCGCCCGCGCGCTCGTGATGGAGCCCCAGCTCATGCTCTACGACGAACCGACCTCGGAGCTCGACCCCGTGATGTCGGCGACCATCAGCGAAATCATCGCCACGCTGAAGGATGAGTACCACGTCACCAGCATCGTCGTGTCGCACGACCGCGATCTCGCCCTGGCAATCGCCGACCGCGTCGGCATCCTCATGGGCGGCAAGCTCGCCTTTCTCGGCCCGCGCAAGGAGCTGGAGAATCCCAAGGATGCCCGCGTGGACGACTTCCTGAATCCCAAGATCAATTTGAAGAATCCCCGTTTTAAACAACTGGAGACCTGAGACCATGAACAACGCGCAACAAACGGCCCGTGTCGGCCTTTTCTTCCTCCTCGGCATCGCGCTCATCTGGGTGACCTTCGAGACCCTGAGCGGCGGCAAGGTATTCAAAGACCAAGGCTATCACGTCACCGCCGGCTTCGAGACGCTCAAGGAGCTCAAGGCGGGCGACGAAGTCCGCATGGCGGGCGTGAAGATCGGCGAAGTGGAGACGACCCGGCTCGCCAACCGCCGCGCCGAAGCGCTCCTCCGCATCGCTCCCGATGTGAAGATCAAGAGCGACGCCACCGCCACGATCGTGATGGCTGGCCTGATCGGCACCAACTACATCTCGATCGACTTGGGTACCGAGGCCGCGCCCGACCTCAAGGACAACGACGAGATCAAGACCAAGACCTCGCCCGACCTCAACGCCGTCATGTCGCAGATCGGCGAACTCGGCAAAAAGCTCGAAGGCGCCCTCGGAAACATCGGCGGCGCGCTCTCCGGCGACGGCAAGAGCCCGGGCATCATCCAAAAAGTCGACCAACTCGTGACCGAGAATCGCGAAAACATCCAGAAGACCACCAGCAACCTCGCCTCCATCACCGACAAGGTGAACAAGGGCGAAGGCACGCTCGGCCGCCTGGTCAACGACCCCAAGCTCTACACCGATCTCCAAGGCGCGCTCTCCGATATTCGGGGCGGAGCCAATGAGGCGAAGAACTTCATCGCCAACGCCCAGGCCATCATCGACGAGGTGAAGAAGGGCAAGGGCACCATCGGCGCGCTCGTCTACGACGAAAAAGCCGCCAATGACCTGAAGGCCTCCATCGCCAACTTCCGCGCCGTCTCCGACAAGCTCGCCAAAGGCGAGGGCACCCTGGGCAAGCTCATCAGCGACGACACCCTGCTTCGCGATGCCCAAGCCATCATGAAGAAAGCCGATCGCGCGCTCGATGGCCTCGACGACACCGGCCCCATCACGGCGCTCGGCGTGATCTCCAACGGACTGTTCTAAAGGAGTTGCGCGACGGCGTCCGCGCCTCAGGTCTCTTCTGCTCAACCCAGAGGGCGGGTCATATGACCCGCCCTTTTTGCAGGGGTCGCCACGCGGCGCAGTCCGGTCTGCATCGATGGCCAGGCGTACCGATATCCGCATTGCCAAGGCCCCGTGGGAAGTCAGCATTTGCCACCGTGGTAACGGTGTTCTTCGAATACCTGAGGGTCTGGGCGATCGCAAACGTCGCCGCAGCACTCGCACTCACAGTCGCCTCCTTTGCAGGGAGCTACTATGCGCTGGAAGCCCTCGCAGCCATCGATCAGTGGCTGCGGGAAGCGGAACACAGATACCGCCCCTCACCGCAGGCCGGGGGTGTTTCGGACTTCAGTCGATCGACTGCACCCACACCTCCTGCCGATACGGAGCAGTAATGAGGGTGACCGTGTGGGCGCTCATCGTGCGCATCCGCACCTTGCCGCCCACCGAGACTCGCACGTCGACATTCAGCCCGCGACGAAGCGCGGAATCGTCGGCAGTGTAGGGTATTTCAAAGGCGACGGGCTGCATCGCGCCGCTTGGCACCATGTCGCGAAACTCACCCAGCACCCGCTCGCTCTGCGCGAGCCCGCCCTGCGGCCGCGCCGGCGAATCGCTGGCGACCGCCCGCGCCGCGTCGTTGCTGGTCTGCTCGAGGATGCGCACGAGCACCTCGGCATTGCCGGGCACCGCGCCCCGGAAATTCACCGTGCCACGCAACACGCGATCGGGATTTCCTGCGGGCGTGACATCGATATGCGCGCAACCCGCCAGCAGCGCGCCAATGAGTGCAACCGCGAAAAACAGAAAGCCACGACGAACGCTGGAGGGGTTCATGGCCGCAGGAAAGACAGCGCCGCCCCGCCACGCAACGATTCTGCGCGGCCATTGAATTGCGTGAGCAACTCCGTATGCTCGCGCGCCTCGGCCCCGTCGACGTGCACGAGCCCGCGGGCAAAGGGGGGCTGCTCGCCCGGCTCATCCTGCCACTGGCCCCACGCGTAGCCCACCACCGCCGGGTGGCGCGCCATCCGATCGAGCGCAGTACGCGCACGGCGCAGCATCCACTCGACCGTGGTGAGCCGCAGCACGCGGGCGGCGGCAGGCAGCTTCAGGAACTCCGGCGACACCCAGTTCACCTCGCTCGCGATCACCGGCGCAGGCGTCTCGGCCTCGCTGGCCGGTGGTAGATCGCGCCAGTCGCGCAGCGCGAGGTCCACCGCGGGGTATGCGCACTCGGCAAGGAGCGGCGCGCTCACCGCTCCGGAAAAGCGGCAACCGAGCACGAGGTGATGGGGCGCGGCGGCGCGGATCGCCGCTGCCGTTGCCGAAAAATACCGGCGGGCAAATTCCCGCGTCCAGCGCGCCTCGTCGCGGAGGTAGCCCCGTGTAGCCAGCCCCTCTTCGGCGCGCGTGAGTTCGCGCAGCACTTCCTTGTTGGCGAGCGCTACGCCCCAGGCGCGCGCCAGGGCGTCGATCCGCCCCCGATGCGGCGCGAGGACGAATTCCCAAGCCGCGTGATATGCCGCGTAACCGGGCTCCAGGCTCAGGCACATCTGGAGGAGCGTAGGCCGGCCAGCAGTCGAGGGCTGCGCCCAGGCCGCATGGTCATCCGTCACCCAGCCCAGCACCTGCCGCTCCAGCGCGAGCGGCGCACAGACCTCGTAGGCTCGCGCCAGAGCGCGCTGCGGCCAGTCGGGGTCGAAGACATCTGGCAGCCGTACATCGCCCACGGCGATCGCGCCCGGCGTGCGTACGAACTCCACGTTACCGATAAAGGCGAGGCCCTCGTCGCGGGTCGCAGGGTCGCTGCCGATGCCTACGACATTGAAGCCCCAGCGGCGCAGCCGCGCCACACTATCGGGCGCAGGCTCGCCATCGATCGCCGTCGCAGGGGGGCGCACGCCGTGCACGGCCTTGGCCACGAAGGATCTGCCTTCCGGATCGACCAGCGTCCAGCGCCCGCCCGCCTGCAGCCCCACGCGGAAAAACCCCTCGGCCCCCCGCCAAGCCCGAATGCTTTTTGCATCCGGAGTGGCTGCGGGAGCCTCGTTGGCGCGGAGCATCGGGAATCAGTTAGCGATCCTTCGAGCTGCTCTTCTTGCCGCTGCCACCGGCGCCGCCCTTGCCGCCGCCATTGCTGCTGCCAAAGGTGAGGATCGTGCCCGCCAGCAGGCCGACGGAGAAAATCGCGAAGTAGATCAAGGCCGCATTGGTGCGGATCGGATCCTTGGCCGTAGTGCCTAGGATCGGGAACTGGAAATCGATCGTGTGGGGATTATTCATACCCACGTAGAGCATCACGAAAAGGATCGCGAGGAGCGCGATGGTTTTGAGGACGACTTTGAACATGGGCAGAGGCGATTGGAGGTTAGGCCAGAGGGGGTAAGGCTCTCCGACCCGCCGCGCAATGGGAAAGCGGTCGCCCGGAGTCACAACTGCGCGAAAGCACCTGCGCCACCGTCGCTTCCATCACTCCGCGCTTGCGGCCGGCCCGGGTGTGCCGCTCCTTGGGCGCATGTCCGCCGCAGAGAACTCAGCGCCCGTGTCGCCCCGCGGTGTCGATGCCGGGCCGATGGCCGTCGCACCCGAGGTCGTCGGCCAGCCGCTGGCCGAGCCATGGCGGCGCTTCGCCGGGATCGTGATCGATCTGGCCCTCATCGGACTGCTTTCGCAGCTTTCGCGACCATGGCTAAGCCTCGCGACGGGAGGCATGCTGCTCGTGCTCTTCGGCAACTCCGCCGCCGCGCCGCTCGCACTCAAGCTCGTGCGCAATCTCTGTCGGGGCCTGGGGGGCGGCCTCATCCTCGTCTCGATCCTCGCGATCGGCCACGCGCCGTTCCTGCGCGACTCTGGCCTCAACCTCGAGGCGCTCACCTCCGAGCGCCCGCCGAGCACCGCCATGCGCGAGACGCTTTACCTTTCGCCAAATCCCACGAGCGGCGAATTGCGCGAGGCCACGGACAAGCTGCAACAGCAGGTCGAGGAGCTAAAAAAGGAGAACCGCGAGCTTCAGCGCGCCAGCGGCTCATGGGGCTACCAGATACGCTCCTTCCTGACCGCACTGGGCGTCACCTTTGGCTGGTCGGGCGTATACTTCACCCTGTTTGCCGGTGCGCTCGGCGGGCGCACGCCGGGCAAGTTCGCCGTGGGCACCCGGGTGCTCAAGATCAATGGCCAGCCCTTCACCTTCTTCGACGCCTTCGTCCGCCACGGCGGCTACGTCGCCGGCGTGGCGATGGGGATGACCGGCTTTCTCAACCTGCTCTGGGAGCCCAACCGCCGTACCGTGGAAGATCGCATCGCCGGCACGGTAGTCGTGAAGACCTGACCGCACGAAAAGCCGAAGTCGCCCCGGCCTCAAACCCTTGCGTGTTTCGTGGCGCGAGAGAAAGCTCCTGCCCTGCTACTTACCCTCTTTTGCCCACGCCTTCATTTGGGCGATATTTTTCTCGGTGGGTGTCTCGCCGGTCGACTTTTTGTTTCGCCCGCCGACATAGACGGCCATGTCGCTATCATACATCGAGTCGGCCTCGGGGCCGCGATCCTTGGTGACCACCATCCACCGGTCGAGATCGGCGCGATGCTTTTCAAGCGCGGTCTTGTGCGCGGGGTCGGCAGCGAGATTCTTTACCTGATAGCGATCGGTCGTCCAGAGGTAGAGCTCCTCGGTCGGACGCGTCGGGCTGAAGAGCAGCTCTTTCTGGAGTGAGTCGAGCTTGCCCTCCTGGTTCAGCGCGCGGAGCACCTGCACGATAGATTTTCCATCCTTGTAGGCGTTGGGCTGGAGATGCGGGCGCTGCGGGTAGAAATTGCGGATGTAGAGATACTTCTCCGTGCGCACGCTGCGGATGCGCTCCACCGTCTCGTCGCAGCGATCGCGCGCGGCGTAGACGGCGGCGCGGGGTGCGTAGCCCTTGGCGAGCACATCCTTCGCCTGCATGTAGGTGGGCACGGGGATCTTGGCGGCGGCGAGGGAGGTCGCGGCGAGGTCGATCAGCTCGATGAGATCCCCACGCACCTTGCCCTTTTCCACCCCCGGACCGCGCACGATGAAAGGCACATGCGCCCCCTCGTCGTAGAGGAACTGCTTGCCGCGCGCATGGCTGATGCCGTGATCGGTGACGAAGATGACGAGGGTGTTTTCCAGGATGCCCTCTTTTTCCAGGCGCGCGATCACCTCGCCGACATGCTTATCGGTGAAGCGCACGGCATCGAGGTACGCCGCCCAGTCACGCAGCTCCACGGGATCGCGGGGATAGTACGGCGGGAGCGTCACCTTCTCCGGATCCGTCGCACTGCCGAGCTCGGCCACCGCGCGCTCCTGGAGCCTCTTCGCGCTCTCGTCGGTGCCGCCGCGAAGCTTTCCGCCCGCGAGCTGCACCTGCATGAAGAAGGGCTGGCCGGGCCTGCGGCCCGCCCAGTCGGGGCTGTCGTAGATCGCGCGGTCCCACTCGAAGTTGTAGTCGGTCTTGCCGAAGCCGCCACCGCCGCCCTCGCCGTCGCCGCCCGCGGCTTTCTTCTTGTTGGCGTTTTTCGCGTTACCCTTGCCGGCACGCGACACGCTGGGCAGTCCGCTGCCGATGCAGGTATAGTAGCCGGCATCTTGAAAGAGCTTGGGCACCGGGACGATGCCATCGGGCAGGTGGATCTTTTCGACGCCGCGCCCACTCCGGTGCTGATGCGCGCCAATCGTGGTCTGGTACATCCCGGTGATGAAGGCCGACCGGCACGGCGAACACACCGGCGCCGTCGTAAAGGCCTTGGCAAAGCGCGTGCCTTCGCGCGCGAGCCGATCGATGTGGGGTGTCTGGATGAGCTTCTCGCCGTAGCACGAGAGATTGGCCGACATATCGTCGACGACGAACCAGAGGATATTGGGCCGCTGGTCGGCCGCGCGCATCGAAGCGCAGAAGGCGAGGCAGGCGAGCACACCGAGGGTGAGGATGCGAAGCTTCATGGGGTAGAGAGAAAAGCCAACGCCCACCCGCCCCCGTGCGCAACTCTCCGCGCGAAAATTTCTCAGCCTTTTCCAGCGGGGCCCTCGCGTTTATATCTATCAGTCCCTTTGACACCTTTCACCCTTGTTGTCCGACTAGCTGCCTACTCCATGACCACGGTGCCCCTGTTCCGCTCCCGATTCCTGCGTCCGCTTGCGCTTGCGACGCTCCTCCCCGTGGCTGCCACGCTCAGCCTCGCCCAGGACGCCGCGCCCGCCAAGGCGCCCAAGACCACACCGAAGGCCGCGCCGGCCAGGAAGGCCCCCGCCCGGTCCGCGAGCACGCTCGCCGAGTGGGTGGAGCCGGAGTTTCCGTTTTTCTCGTCGATCCTCGATGCCCGCAAGGCCGGCGCGAAACTCGCCGACAACAACCTCACGCCGCGCGGCCTCATCCTGAATATCGGCCACGACCTCTGGGCCTGCTTCGACGTCGATCTCCTCCGCATCTCCGCGATCTGGAAAGGCAAGGGCGTGACGCCCACCGCGCTCGCCCCGGGCTCGTACCACGACGTCACGCGCAAGACCCTCGGCGGCCAGAAAAACCTCCCCGAGCCCGACGGCGAGCTCTGGATCGCCAATGGCATCTATCCCGGCTGGCAGACCGGCGACACCCTCTCGCTCACCGACCCGCGCGAGCCCGCGCCCTCGCCCGAGGAGATCGGCCGCGGACCGATCGCGGAAACACTCGGGCGCTTCGATGCGATCCGTCAGACCGAGGGTGGCGTGATTATCGAGTACACGGTCGCGGGCGCCAAGGTCCGCGAATACATTTCGCGCATCACTCCCGTGGGCACGCAGACGCCGAAGGAGAGCGGCGTCCTGCGCACCTTCGAGGTCGCCGCCGGCGACAAGCCTCTGTTGCTCGCCCTCGGCAAGCCGCTCGATGGCTCCCTGATCGAGAGCCGTCATGATCTCCCCAAGCTCGCGCCCACGCCGAGCGGCGTCGCGACCATCCGCGTGCCCGCCCGCACGGCTCCGGTGACGTTTGCCGTGATGCACGACTCCAAGTCGATCACCACGCTCCCGGCGGCGCCCCAAGCCTTCGGCAAGGTGACCCCCAAAACCACCCGCTGGCCCCAGACGATCACGACCACCGTCAAACTCTCGACCGCCCAGGAGGCCTACGTCGTCGACCACATCCCGCTCCCCGCCACCAACCCCTGGAAGCGCGGCGTGCGCCCCGCCGACATCCAGTTCATGAAAGATGGCCGCGCCTTCATGACCACGCTCGATGGCGATGTGTGGCTCGCGCGCGGTCTCGATGTCGCCAACACCGCCGGCACCATCACGTGGAAACGCTACGCCTCCGGCCTGCATGAGCCGATGACCTGCGCGATCCGCGACGAGGAGCTCTTCGTCTTCGATAAAAACGGCATCTGGCGCCTCCGCGACACCGACGGCAACGACGAGGCCGACGTCCACGAGCTCTTCTCCAACGCCTTTGCGCAGACGGCCGACAACCGCGAATTTCCCTCACAGATCCGCCTCGCGCCCGGCGGGGAATTTATCATCGCCAAGGGCGGCCAGCAGGACACCACGCTCGGCAAGCACAACGGCAGCGTGCTCCGCATCTCCGCCGACGGCAAAAAAGCCACCCTCCTCGGCCACGGCTTCCGCCAGCCCAATATCGGCGTCAATATCCGCACCGGCCTCGTCACCTCCAGCGACCAGCAGGGCCAGTACATCCCGTCGACGCCTCTGCACATCGTACGCGACAACCAGTTCTACGGCTTCCTCGCCGCCTTCCTGCCGAAGGACAAGTACCCCGAGCCGATCGCCGATCCGCTCACCTGGATCCCGCATGCCGTCGATGCTTCGGCCATCTCGCAGGTGTGGCTCTTTGGGGCCAAGATGGGCCCGCTCAACGACCAACTCATCCACATCGGCTTCAACAAGCCCGAGGTCTTCCGCGTGATCCTCAACGAGCGCGGCTCCCGCCCGCAGGCCTCCGTGGTGAGCATCACCAAGGCCTTCCAATACCCGCCGCTCAATGGCTCGGTCAATCCCCGCGATGGCCAGCTCTACATCGCCGGGTTTCAGGTGCTCGGCTGGGGCAACATCATCGATGTGGCCGCCGGTCTCGGCCGCGTGCGCTACACGGGCGCGCCCGTCACGCTGCCGCGCGAGATCGTGCCGATGGACAAGGGCGTGCTCATCCGCTTCGAGAGCGAGCTCGATGCCAAGAAGGCCATGGACCCCGGCAGCTACTCGCTCCAATCGTGGAGCTACAAGCGCTCCTACAAGTACGGCTCCGCCCAGTACAAGGAGGATGGCCAGCCCGGCCAGGATTCGCTCGTCCCGAGCGGCGCCTACCTCGCCAAGGATGGCCGCAGCGTCTTCATCGCCGTGCCGGGTATGAAGCCCGTGATGCAGCTCCGCGTCGGCTGGGCCCTTGCCACCAAGGACGGCAAGGCCTTCGAGGAAAACGCCTACACCACGCCCTACGAGCTCGCCAAGTTCGACCCTGAGGCCGAGGGCTTCGGCAAGATCGCGATCGATCTCACGCCCCGCTCCGCCGTCGCGCAGGAGGCCAGGGGCCCTGTCTCCATCGAGGAAGGGCAGCGCGTCGCGCAGCTCTTCGCCTGCGTCGCCTGCCACTCGAGCGACACCGCCGGCCTTGTGAAAGCCGGCCCTTCGTGGAAGGGCCTCTACGGCAAACCCCACCCGGTCTTCGTCGCGGGCAAAAAAGCCGAGGTCACCGCCGACGACGCCTACCTCCGCGAATCGATCCTCGAACCCACCGCCAAGATCGCCGTGGGCTTCGAAAAGGGCGAGTATGCCATGCCGAGCTACGCGGGCGTGCTCAGCCAGAGCCAGATCGACTCGCTGGTGCTCTACATCAAGAGCCTCAAGTGACGGAGGGCGGCGGTTATTCCGCCCGCTCGCAGACTCCCACCCACCGGGAGCCCCTCTACGCGACGCTGCCCTTCCGCCGGCCTCCGCTTTCCTTTGCGGGGCCGGCTCTCCTGCGGCTCAATAATCGCGAAACGGCCCGCGCGGCTCCGAGGCCTCCATCTCGGCCTTCCACTTGCCAAAGCGTGCCTTGAGGTCGGCAAGCACCGCCGGATTATCCGCGGACACATCGGTCTTCTCCCCGCGATCCTTGCTCAGGTCATAGAGTCCCTTGGCCGCACCTGTCTGCACCCATTTCCAGTTGCCCACGCGGATCGCGTGATCCTTGCGGCGCTCCCAAAACATCTCCGTGCGGGAGGAGGGTTTTTCGCCACGCAGCACGGGCAGCATGTCGAAGCCATCGAGCTTGATGCCCTCGGGCACTTTCGCGCCGGTCGCGGCGGCGATCGTCGGGAAAAACTCGAGCGCCGTCAGAAACTCGTCGGTCACCTTGCCCGCTGGCAGGCGCGCCGGCCACTTGGCGAGAAAAGGCACGCTCAGGCCGCCTTCCCACATCGTGCTCTTCTGGCCCTTGAGGGGCGCATTGCCGCCGTTGCCCGAGCCGCCGTTGTCGCTGATGAAAAGGATGAGCGTGTCCTTCGTCTCGCCGCGCGCCTCGATTTGCCGGAGCACCGCTCCGATGGCTTCATCCATGCATGTCACGGCCCCGAGATAGTTGGCCAGCCGCTCGGCCACGCCTTTATCGCGGTACGGCTTCGCGTATTTCTCGGGCACCTGCACGCCGAGGAAATTCTTCTTCCCGTTTTTGCCGACGGGCTCATCGCTAAAGCCCGAGGCGGAGTGCGGGGCATTGAAACAGAGATATAGGAACCACGGCTGATTCTTCGGCGTGGCCTCGAGGAACCGCAGCGCCTCGCGCTGGAAAAGGAAAGTCGCGTAGGTGCCCTTGTCGGCTTGGGTGCGCGTATTGCCCGCAAACAGCGAGGGCACGCCGTAGCGCTCGTGCGTGTAGTAATCGATGCCGTTGTTGCCGTGGCCGTAGAAGAAGTCGAAGCCCCGCTGCAGCGGCAGATAGCGCTTCGCCTGGCCCATGTCCCACTTGCCAACGACACCGGTGCGGTAGCCCGCGCCTTTGAGCAGGTCGCCAAGGGTCTTTTCGCGCGGGTCGAGACCGAGCGTCATCTCGGGCGATACTGCATACTCCTCCGCGCCAAAGACATGGCCGTAGTTCACGAGGTCATTGCGCACCATGTCGTAGAGCCCGTTGCGCTGTGGGTAGCGCCCCGTGAGCACGCTGGAACGTGACGGCGTGCAGGCGGGCCAGGTGACGTAAAACTGCGTGCCGCGCACGCCCTCGTTGGCGATCTTGTCGAGGTTGGGCGTCTGGATGTCCTTCAGCTTCATCACGCCGAGATCGGGCCAGCCTTGGTCGTCGCTCACGATGAGGAGGACGTTGGGCTTGGCCGCCAAGCCACCGCCCAGCAGAGATATCAACGCGCAGAGGAAACCGAGCCGAAAGCGAGCGTGCATGCCGGCAGGTTGACGGGCCAGACGCTCGCCGTCGATGCCCAGTACGTCGGGAAAATGCCTTAGGGCGGAAATCCCGCCCCGCCCTCAACGCCTCCGCGCGTGCAGCTCCCAGAGCAGCACGGCCGCTGCCACCGAGACATTGAGCGACTCCACTGCGCCGCTGCCGGGCAGCGTCACCAGTCGCGTGCAGGCCTCAGCCAGCTCGGGCGCCAGGCCGTGCTCCTCGTTGCCCAGCGCGAGCGCGAGAGGCTTGTCCGCCGCGCCGCGCGCGGCGTCGGGCCGGCCGCCGCGGGTCGCCGCGCCCACCACGTCGTACCCGGCCTCGCGCAGCTGCTTCGCAAGCTCCGCCAGCTTCGGCACCCGGAAGATCTCCACCGCCTCCAGCCCGCCCTCCGCGACGCGAAACGCCGCCTCGCCCGGCAGCGCCGCCGCCGGGTCGCTGGGTATCACGATGATGGATACTCCGAAAAATCCCGCGGTGCGCGCGATCGCGCCGAGGTTGTGGGCGTTGCCGATGCGATCGAGCAGCAACACCGGCATCCGCTTCGCAGCCCAGCCCTTGATATCGGCGGGGAGCGGTGCGCGGAGCGCAGGCGCGACGACCACCGCCACGATGCCGCCGTGGTGCACGGTGCCCGCGATCTTCTCCAGCTCCGCGGCCTCCACGCAGCGGTAGATCTTGCGGGCCGAGGCCAGGGCCTTGCACATCATGCCGATCTTGCGGCCGGTGGCATAGTCGAAGTACAGGCGCTGGATCGAGCCCGCATCGCGCGCGAAGCGCGCCTTCACCGCGGCAAGGCCGCACAGCTTGAGTTCCTCGTGCTTCATAGGCCTGCGACTTCCCCTACCAGCGTGAATTCCTCGCGGTCATGATACAGGTGCCGGATGCGCAGCCCGGGGGCGCGTTGGGCCAGCGGCGCATTGGCCGCCCGCAGTTCCTCCAGTAGCCGCACCGCATCGACGCGGCCGAATTTCAGATTCACCACGAAGCGCCGGCACCAACCGCGCTCGAGCCACGGCGCCACGATATGCTGCAGCACGTGATGCGGCTCCTCCACCATGTCGCAAAAGAGCCAGTCGAAGCGCTCTTGCCCTGCCGCCTGCGGCGCAAAGCGAAACGCATCTTCCCTCCGATGCTCGATCTGCGGATTGTCGAGCGCGCCGCCCTTCAGCGGGCCATTGTCGATCGCGACCACACGCGCCCCGCGCTTGGCCGCGCTGTAGCTCCAGCCGCCGGGCGCTGCGCCGAGGTCGCACACGGTCTCGCCCGCCTGCGGCTCGGCGCCGAGCACGGCGTAGGCTTCCTCGACCTTCAGGTACGAGCGCGAGGGCGCGAGATCGTCATCGGCCATCCGGCGCTGGCCGTGCGCGTACGCCTCGCGCGCCACGTAGGCGCGGCCAAAATCCACGAAAAAGAC
>CAYZPV010000057.1:27469-43118 GCA_964480585.1 uncultured Opitutus sp.
ACAAATAGTCCCCGCACGCTCGCCGGCCCCAGCCCGCGCGGCAGATCGGGTGTGGCGAGCTTGGCGACGCGCGAGAGCTTCTTCTTGAGCTGCTCGCCAAAGGCTGACTCCACCCCGCCGATCCGGCGGCCCAGCCCCACGAGCTCCTGCGGCCCGAGCCACAGGCTGGGCCACGCGCCCTCGATCCGCTCATTCCGGATCGCCGTGAGAAAGTACTCCGAGATCTTTGCCGCGAGCTGGTTGACGGACTCGCCTTTCACTCCGACGGGCTCGACGAGGGTCAGATGCGCAAAAGCCAGCGCCTCCACGACCGCGTGGGGTACCCCTGCTATCCGGACCCAGCCCGGCCCGCGCTCGATCGCCGCCTGGCCATGCAGCTGCGCGAGTTCGCGCGCGAGCGCCTCTTCAAAACCGGCCTGGCAGGTGAGCAGCATTGCCGCGACGCTGCGCGAGCCCGTGTGGGCGGCGACACAAAAAGAAGAGGCCCGCCGGTCCCCCGGCGGGCCTCTGCCAAGTGAGGGGGCGGTGACTACCCCTAATCACCGCCCCCAAGCTAACGGCGGTCGCATACTACCGCCGCGCTTAAGTCTCTGTGGTCTGCCACCGCACGGAGCCCGAGGACGCCGCGCAAGGATGTCTAAGGGAGTGCTGCGTGGTGCAGCGTCGCGCAATGGCAGGTTTGTTTATCCGGTTAAGCAGAACGGGGTCTTGCCACCTCAGAACGTGGCCGTGATGCCCGTCGTCCAGATCGCACCCGTCTGGAGGAAGCGAGTGCGGATATCGGAGCGCAGGCGGTAGTTGTCGCCCGACTGGATGCCGTTGAAGATATTGCGCGCCGTGATGTAGAACGTCGTGTTGCGGCGGATGCGCCAGCCAAAGTCCATCGTGTGCGTGAAGCTCTCCGCGACATGATTGGCCCAGCCACTGGAGCCCGTCCACGCCTCCACGCGATAGCCCGGCCGCCAGTTGGTGTTCCACGTCAGGTTGAACTTGTTGCGGAAGGGGATGTACAGCGACGCATTGGCGATGTTGGTCGGACGGAAGAAATTCTCGTACGAGTCATACCACACGTGGGTGTAGTTGGTATTGATCCGCGTGCCTCGGAATGCGCTCGGCACGAAGTCGAGCGTGCGCATGAAGGAGAACTCCATCGAGCGCATGTGGCCCTTCGCGATATTGTCGCGGGCGGTGATCTCCCACGGCTCATTGGGCGACACCGTCGTGGGCAGGGGCTCCCCATTCCACGATCCGCCGACGGGCACGGTGAAGACGCGCGTGCGGATGAGATTGCGGAAATCGCGGCGATACGCGGCGACGGAGAACTGGCCCACGCCCTTCATGTAGTACTCGGCCGTGATATTGACGGTGTTGGAGAGCTCGGGCTTGAGCTGGTCATTGCCCGAGTTGGCGCGATTCGGCACCGGGTCGTCGGGATTGTCGTTGGTCACGACGAGACCGCCGATCAGCCAGTCCATGTTGGGCCGCGAGATGGCTTGGTTGAAGGAAGCCTTCAACACGAGGTTCTCCGTGAAGTTGTACGTCGTGTGCAGGTAGCGCAGCCAGGTGTCGTAATCCTGCTTCGCCGCCGTGCGGCCACCGCCAAAGCGGGTGCCCACGTAGTCGAGGCTCGTGGTATCGACGACGCCCGTGGTGCTGCCCGTGAGGCGGCGGCGCGTCTCGCGATCGCCGAGGTCGGTCGGGCCCATCGCCGAGCCACGAGTCTTTTCGTAGCGCACGCCGGGAGCCACGGTGAACTTGCCAACCTTGAAGACCGCCTGGTGATAGAGCGCGTCGATCTGCTCCTTGGCATCGCGCGCATTCTGGAGCTGATATTGGAGAAGCTGTCCGGCGGTCGGCGCGGTCCAGTAGCCAGGATTGGCCTGGAAGTCCTTGTAAAGAGCCCAGCGGTCGACATTGGCCATGCCGTCGATATTGGTGCCAAAGTCGAAGTTCATCCGGTAGCGCGGCTCGGCCCACAGGGCGAGGTTCTCGTCGGCGGTGGCGGGGAGATTGTCGGCGCCGCGACGCGTCGACTGGAAGTTGTTTAGCGGGCGGTCGGAGTTGTTCACCCACTCCGTGACGTGGAGGCCGGTCTTGAGCGTGAGCGGCAGGCCGGCGAGGCGGGTGGCGTACTTGGTATCGGTCTTGAAGGTCCAGCGCTGGTCCTCGCCTTGGCGATCGTTGCGCGTGCCGGTGAAGCCGTTGGGATAGTTGGCGAGATTGCGGAAATCCGGTCCGGAGGTCTGGGTGATCTGCACCGCAGGATCGGCCGGCCCGTTGCGGTTGAAGCGCAGGCCGAGACCGCCAAGCGCGGCGGGATTGATCGACCAGAAAAAGCCGAATTGATGATCCTTGTACCACGTCATCGAGCGCGACATCGCGCCCATGATGTCGACGGAGAAGTTGCCCCGCTTCCAGTGCGCCTCGGCGCCGAAGTTGGCCGTGGAGCCGTACTTGTTGGTGCCGCCACCGCCTTGGTTGATCTGCACGGTGCCCACCGTCGCGGTCTGGCTGTTGAGCGAGTACTCGGTGCCCGCCACCGTGGGGCCGCCGGGCGCGTTGGCCGTGGTGGTAAAATTGAAGCTCAGATCGCGGCTGAAGAACTTGGCGTGATACCGGTTGTACTCCGCGCGGGCCGAGACCCACAGCTCGGGGCTGATCTTGTAGTCGGCGCGGAAGTTGCCGTTGTAGCGGATCGTGGGCTTGGGCGAGTCGCGAAAGCCAAAGCTCGTGACGCGCGGAATCTCGGTGTCGTTGTTGGTGAGATTGGTGTCGAAGGCGTAGTTGACGGTCTCGGCCTTCTGCTCGGCAAAGGTGTACGAGTAATTGTAGCCGGTACGGATACCCAGGCGGCGGTCGAGGAATACATCGGAGTACTCGATGCCCCAGTTGGGCTGCAGGCGGTAGTGGTCTTCATCATCCCAGCCGGGGTGCTTTTCGAAGGGATTGCCGCTCATCGAATTGTAGGCGACGCCGGCGTTGAGCCTGATCTGGCGGCCCGCGCGGTCGAAAGCGCCCTTGCTGCGGAGATTGACGCCGCCCGCCATCGCACTACCCGGATTTTCCGGCTGCGGGGTGCGGCTCACCTCGATGGTCTCGACGCTGCTGATGGAGATCTGCTCAAACTCGAAGGCGCGCGAGCCACCCACACCGCTCGCCGCCGCGATGCCGGAGCTCGCGATCGGCGCACCGTCCATCGTGACGGAGGTGTACTTGGGGTCGAGGCCGCCGAGGCTCACGGAGCGCGCATCTGCCTCCGTATAATCGATCATCACGCCAGGCAGATATTTGAGAAACTCGCCCACATTGCCTTCGGAGATCGAGCCAAAGGTATCCGTCGCCAGCACGCGCTTGGCCTCGATGGAGTTCTTTTGCTCCATGATGGCTTTGGCGTTACCCTCTCGCTCAGAGGCCACCACAAACTGACTGAGCTTCACCACACCGTCGTAGACGGCGCTGGTCAGCGAGACATCGAGATTGGCCGTCTGGCCCGCAGCGACGTTGACCGTCTCCTCCTTCGTATCGAGTCCGGCGTACGTGAAGCGCACGCGCTGGATGCCAGCGGGCACGCCGTTGAGCGTGTAGTTGCCGCCCGCCTCCGCATTGGTGGTGAGGCTTGTACCCACGACCGTCACGACGGCATTGCGCAGGTATTCGCCGGTGCCTTGATTGAGCACGCGGCCGGTTACGGAGCCAGTGGCCGACTGAGCCCGGGCCACACCGGCCAAGGCCGCGCCCAAAAAGAGCGCGAGCGCGCAAAGGCGCGCGAGGAATGTCAACGGACGAGCCGGACAAGAAGGGTTCATGGGGGATTTCTAGAGGGTTTGCTGGCCGGGCAGCCGTAGTGAGCTGCCCACGGACGCGTGTCCGCGTCGCAATCACGCAACAAATGTCCCCAGCCTATCCGTGGCGATGGGCGCGCCTGCCTGACAGTCCGGCACATCTGCACATATCTATTTGCCCCCGCTCCACCCTCCCCTTGCCCGCCCGAGCCACTACTCGGGGCGGGCACCGTGCCAGGCGCTCCAGCGCCTCACAACCGATGCAAGTGAAACCCGCCGTCGACGTCGAAGACCGCACCCGTCGAAAATGGGAAGCGATCCTCCGCGATCGCGCGCACGGCGCGGCCGATGTCGTCAGGCTTGCCCCAGCGGCGGATCGGCGTGATGCCGCGCTCATCTTGGATGATGAGCTTGTCGTATTTCTCCTTCACCCCGCCGGTCATGTCGGTCGCGATCACGCCAGGGCGGATCTCGTACACATTGATGCCGTCGTTGGCGAGGCGGTCGGCAAAGAGCTTGGTCATCATCGCCAGCCCCGCCTTTACCATGCAGTAGTCGCCGCGATTGATCGAGGCGGTGTACACCGAGATCGAGGTGATGTTGACCATCCGGCCGCGAAAGCCCTCGGCGTCGCGCTCTTGTTTCAGCATCTGCTTCGCCACCAACTGCGAGAGAAAATACGGCCCCTTCAGGTTGATCGCATACAGGCGGTCGAAGCTCTCCTCCCCCGCTTCGAGCAGATCGGCGCGCACTTTGGGGGCCACGCCTGCATTGTTCACCAAGAGGTCGATACGGCCAAACTGCGCGACCGTCTCCGCCACCAGGCGCTCGCGATCCGCCGCCACGGCGACATCGCCCTGCACGATAAACCCATCTCCACCAGCAGCCTTCACCAAGGCGAGGGCTTCGGCCGCCGCTTCGGCGTTGCCGGCATAGTTGATCGCTACGCGGCAGCCCGCGCGCGCGAGTTCGATGGCGATGCCACGGCCGATGCCGCGGGAAGCGCCTGTGACAAGTGCGGTTTTCGAAGCCATCCCGCACCCTCAATCATGCGTTACGCACGAAGCGAGGAAAAATACCCCGCGAACCTGCGGAACGCACTTGGGTCAGTCAGCGCGCAACGTACTCAATCCCTATGAAAAAAACACTGATCATCACCCCCATTCTCGTCGCCGCCGGTCTCACGCTCGTGGGCTGCAATAAGTCCACCCGCACCGATACCGCCTCGACCACCGATACCTCCACCGTCCCTGCGGCCACCACCACTGAGCCGACTGTGGGCCAGCGCCTCGACAACGCCGCTCACCGCACTGGCGACGCCATCGCCGATGCTGGCCGCGCGACCGCGGACGCCGCTCGCAACGCCGGCAACAAGATGCGCGCCGAGTGGAATGAGTGGAAGCTCTCCAACCAAGACCTCGACGCCGACCTGCGCGCCGACCGCCCGATCATCCGCACCCGCACGATCCCGGCCGGCGCTCCCACGGGCGTCGTCAACGTCGACAAGTCCGCCCTCAAGGCCAACGTGAAGGCCAACGTCGCTCAGCATGCCTCGATGATCAAGGACCTCGATGTCGAGATCGACAACGAGACCGAGGTTGTTCTGACCGGCAAGGCCATGACGACCGGCGATGTCGCCTCCGCCATCGGCTCTGCCCTCAGCACCGACGGCGTCACCAAGGTGACCTCCAAGATCAAGCTCGACCAGTAATCCCGGTCGCCCAACTGAAGCCCACATTACCGCTGCCCTGAGGGGCAGCGACAATCGCCGGCCTGGCGCACTGCGCGGGCCGGCGATTCGCTTTTTTTAAGGTCGAGCCGTCCACCGTCACATGACCCCTCCACCTGCCGCGGGGCGGCCGCCTCTCCCCTCCGATTCGCATCCAATAACTGGATACGACTATTCCTGCCAACTGCACGGCACAACCGGGTTTCACCCGATATTCAGCCCGGCTTTATCCCGGATCGGCATGATAGAATACTCCCTATTCAGTATTGCAAGTTACTATCTATCTTGCTTTCGTGCCTCCACCATCCCCCTCGTGCGCGCATGCCCCTGCGCCTCTGTTTCACGTCTGCAACCGCGCTCTCACAGCGGGGTCCATTGCTGAGTCAAGGAAGCTGGAGCCAGCACAGCTCACTCACACTCGCTCGAAAACCTCGTTCTCACACTCATGAAAACCACCCTCCTCTTCCCCCTCCTCCTCGCTGGCCTCGCCCTCGCCGGGTGCAACTCCGCCACCCGCTCCGACACCGCGACCGAGACCAATACCTTCGTCACACCGGCTCCCGAGCCGGTGATCAATCCCACCGCCACACCCGATGGCTCCGCCACGTCGAGCCCCAGCACCTCCGACGCGACGTACAATAACTCGCTGCAATCGTCGTCCGCGACGACGAGCGCCAACAACGTCGACACCACCGAGAGTTCCGTTTCCACCACCCCCGCCTCCTCAGAGCCCTTCGCCACCGGCACGCTCCCGAGTTCCACCTACAGCAGCATCGACGCCTCGCGTACTACGCCCACGAGCACGCCCGATGCCTCGTCCACTTCCGAGATTCCACAGCCTACCGTCGATGTCGCCGCCTCTGCCACGCAGACGCCGCCTGCGCCGTCGCCGGATACTTCGCTGACCGCGGAGTCAGATCGCATCCCTGCGACCGTCACGCCCTCGGATCTTCCCAAGACGTCGTCCGATAGCACCTTTGCCGAGCCTGTCGCCAGCAGTGCCCTGAGCGGCGACATCTCGGGTCGACTTACCGAGTGGAAGCTCAATGCCGCCGATATCCAGGCCGACCTGGACCGCGGAGCCACCATCACGCGCAGCAAAAATGACATCGTGGGCGCGCCCACCGGCGCCTCGGATGACGACGTGGTGGAGACGATGGTAAAAGGTAAGCTGCAGGCCGATATGCATACCTCCACCGCCAAGATCGATGTGGATGCCGCCAATGGGGAAGTCACACTCAAGGGCACGGCCGCCAGTGCCGATGCGATCGGTCGCGCTATTGCGCTCTCGCTCGATACTCAGGGCGTCGCTCGAGTCTCCTCGGATCTGAAGCTCGCCAACGGCGAGACGTCGTCAGCCGAGGCCAACGCCGCCACGCCTCCCCCGCAGAACTAACCGCCTTCTCCCGCGAGCCTTCATCGCTCGCGCGAGCCTCGGGACTCGCGTCCCGTCAACGAAGCCCCCGCGTCTCATCGCGGGGGCTTTCTTTCGTCAAGATGCGGCTAGCGCGGCCGCACGCCGTGTCCCGCCCTGATGTGTCCTAGCGAGATCTTCCCGCCATCGAGCGCGTAGCCTCCCTCGAAGGGATTGCTCGCAAGAAACATGGGGGTATCCAGATCCGCGTAAGTGAAGCCACCCGCCCCTGCCGCAAAGCACGCCGAGGTCGTCATCGCCAGGATCGATTCCACATTGCCGCCGATCATCAACCCCAGCCCGTTTGCGTGGGCTACGCCCACGATATCGAGCGCCGTCGCCAGGCCGTCCTTCATGAGCTTGATATTGATAAACTGCGCGCAACGCGTCGCGACGACTTTTTCCGCATCCGCCTTGGAAGTCACCGCCTCGTCGGCCGCCACCGGCCAGCCCGACTCCTCCCCGAGCGCGCGCATGCCCTCGTAGTCGTCCTTCGCCAGCCACTGCTCGAGCAGCGCGGGCACGATGCCGTGCTTCTTCATGCCCTGCACCAGCTCCCGGGCCGCAACACGGGATACGCCCGCATTGCCATCGAGGATGAGAGGAGCGGTGGGAGCCAGTTCGTGGATCGCCAGCAAGCGGGCGAGATCGTGCGCGGCGCCGGCTTTGCCGCCGACCTTCACTTTGATCATCCGGATGCGGCGCGCGAGAATGTCGCGCGTATCCGCGGCCGCCTGCTCCGCCGAGCCGGTCGTCACCGTCATGTCGGTTTCCAACTCGGTGCCTTTTCCCCCGAAGAACTGCCACATCGGCCTGTTGTCGTGCTTGTTCACCGCGTCCACGAGCGCCATCTCGAGCGCGCATTGGGCCGAGCCCGACTTCACCACGCGCCGCGCGCGAAACTCAGCCGCCACCTGCTTCCATTCCCGCGCATCCTTGCCTGCGATCCAGCCGCGCGCCGACTCCAAGGCGGCCGTCGCATCCGCCTGCGTCTCTCCATTGTAGGGCGGCAGCGGTGCAGCCTCCCCGTAGCCCTTGGTGCCATCGGCCAGCTCGATCGTCGCGAGCACGTTATTGGCCATCGGCTGCGCCCCGCCAGCGATACCGAAAGGCACAAACAAAGGAATATCGAGCGGCGCTACCGTGAGCGACCGGATGGTGGTGGAAGTGGACACAGCGCCAGCAGAGCAACTTCAACCCCACCCCGCAAGCGAAGGTAGGGCATTTCTCCTCGTAGCCCACCCCCGTGAGAGGGGGAGACGGAAATCCTCCTAGAGTCGCTCCCGCATCGCAGACGGGCGCCCTTATCGCATCCCTTAGCGCCACCGTCGCAGAGCCCGCGGCGCCACGCCGTGCACCGCCTTGAATGCCCGTGAAAAATGATACGGATCCGCAAAACCCACCCGCTGCGCCGCCTCTTTCACGAGCCCGCCATTCTCGATCAGATGCTCGGCCGCGAGCGTCATCTTTCTTCGCAGAAGATACCTGTACGGGCTCGTCCCTTGGTAGCGCCGAAACCACCGGCACACGCTCGAAGCCTCCACTCCCGCCGCACTTGCGATCTCCGCCAGCGTGCCGAGCCGCTCCGCCTCCGCGTCGATCAGCGCTTTGCAGCGTAGAAAGGCTTCCTGCGCCGGCTCCCGCGCGTGCGTCGCCAGCGCCGCGGTATCCGCGATCTTCAGTAGCAGCAGCTCCCCTAGCGCGGCGCAGATTTCCCCGGCCAGCGGCCCGGAGCGCTGCCCCTCTCGCACCAGATCCTCGAGCACGCTCGTCACCTCGGCGTGTGCCGCGAGCCTCCGCACCGTGCCCGGAGCCACGCCGCTCGTCTTCAGCCGCGCCGCCGCCTCGCCTCCGCTGAAACATACGAAATACTTCACCAGCGTATCGCGCGTATCCGTCGCGATCCGGCAGCGCGTGCGTGGCGCGTAGGCAAACACCACGCCCGCCTTCAGCTCGTGCCGCCGCCCGTCGAGCTCTACGATACCGCGCCCCGCCACCACCAGCTCTACGCCGAAAAACGGATACGCTGCCCGCGCCACCACATAGTCCGGATTGCACCGCTCCCGCCCTCCCATCGCCAGCGCCACCCCTGCCCGTCGCTGCGGCGCGAGCTGGAGGAAAAAATACCGCGCCGCCGTCACCTGCTGGGATAGCAGGGCGCTGGCTTTACGGCGGTCGATTTTATCCATCTTAAAGCTACCTTTATCCATTCCGCGCTTAGGCAATCGAGTGCATTCTAGTGGCCGAGTCCGGACAATTCTGTCCAGCCTTTGCCCAAACCCACACCCTTCTTCCCATGGCCAAAGCCAAAACCGTCCTCCTCGTCGCCAGCGGCGACCTCCGCCAATCCGCCAACGAAACCTGCTGGCCCGCCCAGCACGCGATGGAGCAGGCGCTCGGCGCCGCCGTCGCCAAGCTCGGCTACAAGGTCGCCCGCGCCCACCCCTACAAGCCCAAGGTGAAACACGGCTTCATCGGCTCGCAAAAGGAGGGCATGGAGGTCTTCGCCAATATCGACCCCACCGCGCCGCTCATCGTCGCCGAAGCGGTCTGGCAATACTCGCACCACGTCCTCGCCGGCCTCATCTCGCACCGCGGCCCGATCCTCACCGTTGCCAACTGGAGCGGCACCTGGCCCGGCCTCGTCGGCATGCTCAATCTCAATGGCTCGCTCACCAAAGCCGGCGTGAAGTACTCCACACTTTGGAGCGAGGACTTCACCGATGAGTACTTCCTCGCCGGCCTCAAGTCCTGGCTCACCACCGGCGTCGTCACGCACCAGACCACCCACGTCAAGCCGCTCGCCAAGTCCACCGTGCCGCCCAAGGCCCGCGCGCTTGCCAAGCGCATCGCCGACGATCTCCGCAAGCGTAAGTCCATCATGGGCGTCTTCGACGAAGGCTGCATGGGCATGTTCAATGCGATCATCCCCGACGAGCTGCTCTTCCAGACCGGTGTCTACAAGGAGCGCCTCTCCCAGTCCGCCCTCTACGCCGGCGCGCGCGATGTGAGCGACGAGGAGGCGCGCGGCGTTTACCAGTGGCTCGTAAAAAAAGGCATGAAGTTCCACCTCGGCGCCGATGAGGCCACCGAGCTCACCGAGGCCCAGGTGCTCTGGCAATGCAAGACCTACGTCGCCGCCCTCCGTATCGCCGACGAGTTCGGCTGCGAGACCATCGGCATCCAGTATCAACAGGGCCTGAAGGATCTGCTGCCAGCCTCCGATCTCGTCGAAGGTATCCTCAATAACGGCGACCGCCCGCCCGTGAAAAATGCCGCCGGCAAGGTCATCCGCCCAGGCAAGCCCATGACCCACTTCAACGAGGTCGATGAGTGCGCCGGCCTCGATGGTCTCTTCACCCAGCGCGTCCACGAGGCGCTGGGCCAGCCGGTCGAAAATACGCTGCACGATCTCCGCTGGGGCGCCTACGATGCCTCCGGCACCACCGACGAGTACGTCTGGGTTTTCCTCATTTCCGGCAGCGCCCCGCCCGCGCATCACATTAATGGATACAAGGGCACCGACTCCCTGCGCCAGCCTCCCATGTACTTCCGCCTCGGCGGCGGCACCGTGCGCGGCATCGCCAAGCCCGGCGAGATCGTGTGGAGCCGCGTCTTCGTCGCCGACGGCAAGCTCAAGATGGATCTCGGCCGCGCCAAGGTCATCGCCCTCCCCGCCGAGGAGACCGAGCGCCGTTGGAAAGAGACCACCGTGCAATGGCCGATCATGCACGCCGTCACCTATGGCGTCTCGCGCGATCAGATGATGGCCCGCCACAAGGCCAACCATATCCACGTCGCCTACGCCCACAGCGCCAAGGAGGCCGACCTCGCCATGTACGCCAAGGCCGCCCTCGCCGCCGAGTTGGGCCTCGAAGTCTGCCTCTGCGGCACCAAGGCCGACGGCAAGGCATTCTAGGCCCCTCCGCCTTCACCCCATTCCGCTTCGCAGCGCTTCCCCCACCCGGAAGCGCTGCTTTTTTTTGCCCGCCACCATCTCCCGACCCACAGTGTCCGCTTCTGAGCGGCCCCCTCGATATAACGACATAACCAAAAAAGGTCGCGAACCCTCCCCTCCCGCCCTGCTCTCCTCCCCGGATGCGTCTGCCCCTAGGTCTCTCCGTCTTTCCATCCCTCCGTCTTTCCCTCTTCGGTTTCCCTCTCTGTCTCAGCGTCTGCCTCCTCGCCGCCACCGCCGCCCACGCCTGGACGTCCTCCATGGTCCAGCTCGACGCCCAGGGCCGCCTTACCTACCCGTCCGACGCCAACGGCAATCGCATCCCCGATTTCTCCCACGCCGGCTACCGGGGCGGCGGCGTCCCGCTTCCCACCGATATTCCCGTCGTCCGCACGCTCGCCCACGCCGCCGGCGACCAGACCTCCCGCATCCAGGCCGCGCTCGACGAGGTCGCTGCGCTCCCCGCCCAGCCCAATGGCTACCGCGGCACCCTTCAGCTCGCCGCCGGCACCTGGGAAGTCCTCGGCACCATTCGCCTGCGCGCCGATGGCATCGTGCTCGCCGGCGCGGGCCAGGGCGACGACCCAGCCAGCAACACGATCCTCCGCCGCACCGGCACGTCCCAGGCCGCCATCATCCAGGCCGGCAATCGCAACGACGCCTTCCGTAGTGAGATTCCCAATACCCGCAGCCAGATCCTCACCGAGCGCGTGCAGGTCGGGGCTCGCAGCTTCGAGGTCGACCAGCCCTCCCTCTACCGCGTCGGCGATCCCGTCATCATTTTCCATCCCTCCACCCAAGCCTGGCTCGATGCCGTCAATCGCGGCGGCGTCACCGACAACAATTACTGGCGCCCCGGCGAGATTGATATCCGCTACCACCGCTACATCACCGCCATCTCCGGCAGCACGATCACCGTCGACGCTCCTGTCTTCAATCACCTCGATCGCTCCCTCTCGCAATCGTTCCTCTTCAAGTACGACGCCACCCACGTCATCCGCCGCGTCGGCATCGAAAAACTCCAGGTCGACATCATCACCAAGGGCGAGCTCACCGAGGAGCACGCCGAGGATGCGATTACCTTCACCGGCACCGAGGACTCCTGGATTCGCGACTGCACGATGAAGCACTTCTGGCACGCCGGCGTGCAGTGGGAGGGCTCCACCCGCGGCACCGCCGAGCGCTGCCGCGCCGTCGAGCCGCACTCCATCGTCACCGGCAGCCGCCGCTACAATTTCTCGATGTACCAGGCGCAGCTCATCCTCGTGCGCGACTGCTTCGCCGACCGCGCGCGCCACGCCTACGTGTGCAATGGCACCAGCCTCGATTCCGGCATCGTCTTCCTCAACTGCATCAGCGACCGCGCGCTCACCTCCTCCGAGGGGCACCGCCGCTGGTCCACCGGCCTCCTCTACGACGGCCTCGTCGCCACCAATCGCCAGACCACCGATATCCTCGGCCTCTACAATCGCGGCACCTACGGCACCGGCCACGGCTGGTCCGCCGCGCACTCTGTCGCGTGGAATTGCAATGCCAGCTCCGGCGGGCGCATCTGGATTCAGCGCCCGCCCACCGCGCAGAATTACGGCATCGGCTGCACCGGCAATGTCACCGGCACCGGCCCCTTCGCCGGCCCCGCCGGCCACATCGAGGGCACCAATCAGCCCGGCCTCGAGCCGCACTCTCTCTATCTCGCCCAGCTCGCTCAGCGCCTCGCCGACGCCACTCCGCGCATCGTCACTCCACCCGCCTCGCACACCGTAGCCCCCGGCGATACCGTCGTTTTCTCCGTCGCTGCCGCCGGCGCATCGCTTAGCTACCGATGGTCTTTCGCTGGCGCTCCCATCGCTGGCGCCACCGGCAGCACCCTCACGCTCTCCCGCATCACCGCCGCGCAAGCCGGCAGCTACACGGTCACTCTCAACGACAACCCCGCGCTCTCCGCCACCGCCTCGCTCACCGTCTCTGCCACCGCTGCCCCCGGCCGACTCGTAAATCTCTCTGTCCGTTCCCAAGCCGGCACCGCGGCGCAGACGCTCATCCTCGGCGCCACCATCGGCGGCGCGACCTCGGGCACGCAGTCCCTGCTGCTGCGCGCCATCGGCCCCACCCTCGCCTCCTTCGGTGTCGCCGGCGCGCTTGCCGATCCGCTGCTCACCGTGTATCGCGATACCACCGTGCTCGCCAGCAATGACAACTGGTCCGGCAATGCCACCGTCATCAACACCGCCGCCCAGGTCGGTGCCTTCGCCCTCAGCGACTCCACCTCCCGCGACGCCGCCCTCGTCCAGTCCGGCCTAGCCCCCGGCAGCTATTCCCTGCAGGTCACTCCCGCCACAGGCTCCAGCGGCGTCGCGCTCGCCGAGGTCTACGACGCATCCGGCGCCTCCTCCGCGGCCGGCCCGCGTCTCACCAATCTTTCCGCCCGCACCCAGGTTGGCACCGGCGCCGGTCTCCTCATCGCGGGCTTCGCCGTCGGCGGTGAGACGAGCAAGACCCTGCTCATCCGCGCCATCGGCCCCGGCTTGGCGCCCTTCGGCGTCCCCGGCACGCTCGTCGATCCCAGGCTCGAGCTCTACACCGGCTCGACGCTCCTCGCGGTCAACGACAACTGGGAGGCCACCTCGGTCGCCGCCTTCTCCGCCGTCGGCGCGTTCAATCTCCCTGCCAATTCCCGCGACGCCGCCCTCCTCGTCACCCTCGCCCCCGGCAGCTACACCGCCCAGGTCAGCGGCCTCGGCAATACCACCGGGGTCGCCCTCGTCGAGGTGTACGTGCTAAATCCCTGACGCTGAATAGCCCGCCCCATGCGGGGCGGGACGGACGTGCAGAGGGCTTCACTCCCTGCCCTCACGGGCATGGCCGCGCAATCCTCACTTCACCAGCGCCTGGTACACCATCACCTTGAATTTCTGGTTCAGGTCCAGTCCGCCCGAGGGCATGTGCTGCGTCATGAAAAACGCCACCATGCGCTCCTTCGGGTCGACCAGGTACTGGGGGAAGTATGCGCTGCCCCAGCCATACGAGCCCTCGCTGCCGAGTTCGCCATACACGCCGAGGTCATTCATCACCCAGAAACCCAGCCCAAAGGCCTTCGTGTCACCCGTGTACATCGTGCCCGTGTGATTCTGGTGCATCAGCTCCACCCCCTTCGGCGAGAGGATGCGCACACCATCGAGCGTGCCGCCGTTCAGCAGCATCTGGAGGAAGCGCGCGTAGTCATTCACCGTCGAGAGCACGCCCGCGCCGCCCGAGAAGCACTTGCGCGGCCCGTGCACGTAGAGGCTCTTCTCCGCCGTCTCCTTCAGCACGAGCTTGCCGCCCTCGAGCCCGTAGACATTCGCCAGGCGAGGTGACTTCTCCGGCGGCAGGTAAAAGCAGGTGTCGACCATCTTCAGCGGCTTGCAGATCCGCTCTTCGAAAAAGCGGTCCAGCGTCATCCCCGAAACAACCTCCACCAAATACCCGAGCACATCTGTCGAGTATCCGTACTGGTACACCTCGCCCGGCTGCCCATGCAGCGGCAGCTTCGCGAGCCGGTTGATCGCGGAGGCGATGGTCTCGTCCTTCGCCGTAAAGTTCCACCCTGTGAGATTGGCTTCCTTGTAGTCTGCCTCGGCGAGTCCACCCGTGCCATAAGTAAGCCCGGCCGTGTGCGTCAGGAGATCGCGGATACGGATCGGCCGCTTTGCCTTTTCCGTCGCGTAGCTCTTGCCCGGAAGCGCCGGGTTCTTTTCCGTCGGCTTCACCGCCACGACGGAGTCCTTGAAAGCCGGGATATACTTCGAGACCGGGTCGTTCAGGCGGAACTTCCCCTCTTCGTAGAGCATCATCACCGCCACCGAGGTGATCGCCTTGCTCATCGAGGCGATGCGGAAGATCGCATCCGGCGCCATCGGTCGCGCCCCCTCGATATCCTGCTGCCCGTAAGTCTTGAAGTGCGCCGTCTGGCCGTCGCGCGCGATAAACATGATTCCGCCCGCTATCTGCTTCCGATTCACATGATCCTGCACCAGCGCGTCGAGTCGTTGCAGCCGCGCCGGGTCGAAGCCCAGTTCCGCCGCCTCCGCTCCGCGCGCCACGATCCCGCAGCACGCCGCCAAGCCCACCGCCGCCGTAAACCGAAGAAAGCCTTTGATAGTCATGCCCCGCCATCCGATGCCCAAAGCCCCCGCGTCGTCACGCGCGAAATCGCGCTCGCACCTCGCCCCCCGCCGCATCGAGACTCGCGCTCCTCCGGGATGTCCGCCACGCTCCGGGCCCCTCCGCATGCGCTTTGTACCCGCCCTCCTCGCGCTCTGCTTCACCCTCGTAAGCGCCCATGCCACTCCCGCTGTCGCAGCGCGCACCGCCGAGTTGCGTGCGCTGCTCGCGGCCGCTCTCGGCCCGCCCCCGGCTGACTCCGTGCCCTATCCCACCCTCGGCCCCGCTTTGGCCGACTACGCCGGCCGCGCCCCCGGCGACCCTGCGCGCTTCGAAGCGTTCCCCGCCACGGCCCGCCGTCTCCTCGCGAGCGGCCCTGCCCCGGCCGCTCAGCCACCCGACCGCGCTGCGATCCAGCTCCGCCATAGCGCCGACGCGCTCCTCGCCTCCCTCCCTGCCGGCCCCGCGCCCTCCCCGTCCACGGACCCCGCCACGCTCGATGCCCGCTTCACCGCGCTGCTCGCCCGTGTCCATGCCCACCGGATTCTCGCCGCCGTCCATTACTGCCTCTTCCTCCGCGGCCAGCGCCTCGCCGAGCTCGTCGCCGCCACCTACCGCGAAAA